>WKFJ01000014.1 GCA_014872785.1 Alteromonadaceae bacterium | reverse complement strand
CAGCGCTTCCATTACTGCGTTACAATTGCTTGAAAGGTAACCACATTCCTTCTCAAGTGTGCCTTGTACTGAAAGCGCCGTGATAGCTCTGAAGCAAGCGCCTTGAGGTATTTCGGGTATATAAACCAATGACCGGTCTACTTCCTTAATCACTCAACGCCGTTTGCACCTTTTCAATCGCCTCTTTTGCCGCGTCGAAGTCAAATTCATCCATAGCTTTAATAGCTTCTTGCACCAATTGAGTCAATTCAGGGTTGTGTAGTTGAGTGGCCAATAACTCGAGTTTTTCCTCCGCACTGGTATCGAACTCAGCAAGTAAAGACATTATCTCATCGATATTCTGCAATAGTTGCTCTGGCGACACCTGTATTTTTTCGATTTCTTGAGTATCTTCCTGCTCAGGTAAAGCAGCTTTGATATTTACCACTAACTGGACTATTTCGTCATTAATATCAGCAACGCTATCCTGGGCATCTTCTGCCTTGTTTTTACAAGCTTGTTCGAGGCTCCCTGCCATATGTTGCAGCGTGTGTGCACCAATATTCCCCGCGTTACCTTTTAAGGTGTGTGCCAGCATTGCCGCTTTTTCATAATCGTTTTCTGCGAAAGCGTCATTAATTTTTGCCTCAAACAATACTTCTGTTTCAGTAAAGCGTTTTAGCAGCTTTTTATAGAGTTTAGGGTTGTTTTGACAAGTGCCCAGTCCGGCATCTGTGTCGACTCCTTTAATAGAAGGAAAGTGTTGGGCATTAACACTTAGCGAACTGCTCTTAACTTTACTCGCAGGCAGTTCTTGAGGCTGACTTGGCGATATCCACTTTGACATCACTTCGAACATAGTGGACACCTTGACCGGTTTCGCAATGTGATCATTCATTCCCGCGGCGATGGCTTTTTCTTTATCACCAGCCATAGCATTAGCGGTCATCGCGACAATGGGCAATTTGGAAAAGCGTTCATCGACTCTTATTTTACGGGTTGCTGAATAGCCATCCATCACCGGCATCTGACAATCCATAAGCACACCATCAAACTCACGTTCATTGAGTAGCGCTATTGCTTCTTCGCCATTTTCAGCAATTGTGACAGATATATTTGCCATCTCGAGTAAATCGGTAACTAGCTCCTGATTCATCTCATTGTCTTCCGCCAGCAAGATATTCGCGCCGCTCAATTTAGCCTTTGCGAGTTCAACTTTTTCGCTGCTTTCTTCCTGGTCGAGTTCACTTTCAACTTCTCCCATCGCTTTGACTATACTGCTGTAAAGCGCAGAAGGAGTTATGGGTTTGGTGAGAGTGCAGCTAATATCGAGGCCACGGATTTCCAATTGCAAATCAGATTCATTGTACCCTGTGATCATGATGATTTTGGGTTGCTGAATATCCATCGCTCTAATTCTTTTTGCAGTCTCAACACCATTCATATTGGGCATATGCCAATCCAAAAAGATAAGGTCGACAGGCTGGTCTTTAGGTCGTTTTTCCAATATATCCAGCGCCATCGCGCCTGAATCACAACCTGTGACATCATAGCGACACAGTATCAACTGATTCTGAAGAATTTCTCTGGCAGTATCATTGTCATCAATAAGGATGACATTGAGATTCTTGGTTATATCTGCAGGCCTTGCTACAACCGGCGTACGCATGTCTGCATATTGCACCACAATATTAAAGTGGAATTCACTGCCTTGTCCTTGTTCGCTTTCTACCCAAATATCGCCCCCCATTAACTCGGCCAAATTTCTGGATATTGTTAGCCCAAGACCTGTTCCACCGTATTCTCTCGTGGTTGAGGTATCCGCTTGGCTAAATGACGAAAACAGTTTGGAGACTTGCTCAGGTGACATTCCGATACCGAAGTCTTGCACGGTAAATAACAAGCGAAGATTGTCACCATCGTCGACTTCTTTTTGTAAGCGAACAATAATTTCACCGTTTTTGTGACTAAATTTCACGGCATTACTACACAAGTTGAGCAAGACTTGTCCCAAGCGAAGCGGGTCACCGCGCATATGCTCAGGCACATCCTTGTCGACAACAAAATAAAGATCTAACGCTTTTTGCTGGATCTTCAGCTCTAATACTTGTGTCAGATGATTAAACACATCGTTAATGTTGAACTCTATGGATTCTACATCTAGCTTGCCCGCTTCAATTTTTGAGAAATCGAGGATATCGTTAATGATGCCAAGCAACGACTCTGCACTGCGGTAAACCTTACCTATGTAATTGCGTTGTTTCGGTGTGAGCTCTGTTGTTAACGCCAAATGACTCATCCCTAAAATCGCGTTCATCGGGGTTCTGATTTCATGAGACATATTAGAAAGAAAATCGGACTTGGCCTGAGCCGCACTCTCAGCCTGTTGTTTTGCTTCTAATATTTTGGCTTCAAGCTCTTTCGTCTCAGTAATGTCCAGGTGTATACCAAACATTCTTCGATGTGGATTACTCTCAGTCGGTACCGCTTTTTTCCCGATACTGAGTATCCATTTCCAATTGCCTTGCGCGGTGCGCATTCTAAACTGGGCACGAAACACATCCGTTTCACCTTTGATATGGCGTCGAAGCAACTCTGTGGTGGTATCGATATCTTCCGGATGAATGAGATGAATAAACCGATTGGGACCATCGCTGAATAAACGGAAAAGCTCTGGATTGGTGTAGCCAAGCATGTTTGCCCAAATATCACTGGTGACCACCTTGTTCGTATCAAAGTTGTTTTCCCAGGTACCGGCATTTGCGCCTTGAATAGCGAGTTCCAAACGCTCCTCAGCATCGGCTAACTCCGCGTAAGACAGACAGTTGGCAAATGCCAATGCCGACTGGCTCGCGACAATGCGTAGAACATTCAGCATTGAAAAGTGGAAAGCATCGGGGTTCTGGCTTTGCACAGTGATAACCCCGATACACTCTTCCCCCGCAATCAGCGGCATACAAACAATTGATTGCATTTGCAATTGATGAGTAAGCTCAGTGGGCTGTTCGATATACTTATACCAATCCATTTCTTGGGTAATCACCACTTCTTCACCGAACTCCATACAATGTTTCACCATTGGGTTTTGCATGGTGAGTTGCTCGGTAGTTGCAGCATCTTTGGCATCGACTACCGCGCTGTAGGATTCAAGCACAAAATCTACTTCACCGCTTGCCGGATCTTTAAGGCCAATAGCGAACACATCTGCTTCCAGGCTACTTGCCATTCGTTCGTGAATTTTGCTTGCGACCAGAGCAATATCGAAGGTTTCAGCGATGTCTTTGCCTACATCACCAAGTACAAAAATATCTTTTGCGCGCTGTTCAACTTGTTGCGAGAGGAACTTTTCTTGTTGTTGATGCTTGGCTAACCTACCGGTAAAAATTCGGTATAAGACAAGCAAAACAATCAGCGGTGCCGACAAACTAAACCACCACGTTTGATACCAATGAGGTTTTACAATAATTTCAAGGGCTAATGCGTCGTTATTCCAAATACCATGGTTATTGCTTGCCACTACTTGAAAGCGATACGTGTCTGGAGGTAGTCGCCCGATATTAACTCTGTTAATTTCACTAGCATCACTCCAATCGTCAGAGTACCCAATAATACGGGTGCGATAACGGTTGTTTCGACTTGAAAAAAAGTCCATTGCCGCAAACTCAATCTCCAAGGAGCGATAATCTGCATCAAGCGTAATAACTCCCGGTACAGAGACATGTGATTTTCCATCAACAGTGATTCGAGTGATCGCCATTTGCGGTGGTGTAAAATTCACTGATACTTGCTCAGGCGCAAATGCCGTTACACCGTCGATACTACCGAAATACAGTTGCCCATCGATGCCTCTTGCGGCAGAGCGGATTAAAAAAGAATTGCTGTTCAGGCCATCTTTACGAGTAAAGTGCTGAAAACTATTCTGCTTAGTATCGTAGCGAATTAAACCATATGTAGTACCAAGCCAGAGCACCCCCTGTTCATCTTCAAGTATCGACTGAATAATGGTGCCATCAACCCCGACATCAAATTGAAAGCGCGTAAATTGTTGAGTCTCGGGGTTAAACTTATCTAATCCAGATTGCGTCGCAAACCACAAATCTCCTGAACTTGACTGCAATGCCGCGGTAACCGTATTGTGGCTAATAGAGGATGGGTTATTGGGGTCGTTTTTAAATACCTGTGTATGTAGAGTTAACCCGTCAACAAGATGAAGACCTTCGTCCGTTGTTCCTATCCATATTCGGTTTTGCGCGTCCACATAACTAAAACTAGGTTCAATACCGTCCAACAAATAACTGACCTGATTGCGACGAGTATCCCAGATGGCGATATTCTTCACCGAAGGCCGCACAATCCAAAGACGTTCCATTTGATCAATGCTTACCCAAGAGACAATGCGCCCTTGATTATCCAGCCAGGGCAATGTTTGCCGAATCACCGTTTCATTTTTGGTATCAAAAAAATAAAGGCCGTTATCCGTCGCTAAATAATAATCTTTATCGTTTGTTTGAGTGACACCCAGGATACGCAATCGCGCAAAGCTTTCTAACTCCTCTTGCGTTAACTTTGATGTGAATTGCTCGCCGTCAAAGGCGACAATACTGCGTCCGGTACCAAGCCAAATGCCACCTTGAGCTCGCTCTGCTAGCGAAATTGTCTGGGAAAAAAGTCCAGCTAAACTCTGATCCGCTAAAATTTCACGATAGGCTCTAAACGCCTGTGGTTTAGTAAATACCTTTTTAACGCCTGAATAGCGGGTCGCCGCCCACCAAACCCCCTGACTGTCAACGGAGACACCGCGAACATCTCGGTTATTTAGGTAGGCGTATTCACCCTCGGCATTGACCACAAACACGCGATTAACTGTGTCAAATTTGTATATCCCGGCAAAGGTCGACAGCACCAAATAATCACCGTCTTTAGTGATATCGTTAATAATTGGAAGCTCGCCGTTAGGCAGTTGATATACTTGGAACTGGTCTTTTTTCTTATCTAGTAAGCCAAAACTAGCTCGTGTTGCAACCCAAATTCTGTCTTCGGAATCAACATACACCTCGCGAACTTCCGGATGGCCAAGTCCTTGTTCAGTATCGCCATAGCGAACAAAGGTTCTATCGGTTTGCATTTGAAACAAACCAGCTGAGGTACCTATCCACAACTTGCCTGTGCTCTCCTGAGCTATATCCCACACTCTGTTGCTGCCAACGACCTCACCTTTTTCCCGAATATCAGGAAACCTAAAAAACTGTTCAGTGTCTTCGTCAAATAAATTGAGTCCCCCCCCATTAGTGCCTATCCATATTTCGCCTTGTACACTTTCAAAAATGACCTGCACTCGATCAGAACTGATGGTCGCCGCATCTCGCGAGTTGTGTTGATAACGCTTAAACATACCGGAGTCAGGATCAAGTAAATTTAAACCTCCGCCCCAGGTACCCACCCAAAGGTAGTTGTGGGAGTCAATGTGCATTGCACTGACACTGTTACTAGAAAGTGTTGAGTTGTTATCTGGATCGTGACTAAAGGCTAACATGGAATAACCGTCAAACCGGCGCACGCCCTGAGCAGTGCCAAACCAAATGAACCCATCTGCGTCGCGCTCAACGGTGTATACCTGTGGACTGTTTAACCCTTCCTGTTCGGAAATAGACTCAACTTTTATCTCGGCAGCATAAGCTTGTTCAACCCATGCGAGAAACAACAAGGTGAGTAATATTAAGCAGTGGCAACGTCCACTTTGTTTATTAATTGTAATAAATTTCAAAATAATGATGGAAAATAGCGACTTACCAGAATAGCCTAATGGATGTTATTGAATAAATCCAAGTAAGCGTAGATATTTCAAAAATGTGGAGTGGCACGTTCCACCTTTGCAACGGGGAGTAACATAACGTTGTGAGGACGGCCTAGGAAAGTGTAAAAAATGGCGAGAGAAGAGTAAGAATGGCAAATCAAGCTAAATTGGAATACGAATTATTTTCCAAGAAAAGTGTGCTTATTGTCGACCCGGCGGACAATATTAGAAACACCATAGCATCCATGTTAAAGGAACTCGGCTTTTCGAAGATCACTCTGGCCAGCAATAGCAATGATGCGCTCGCACAAATTAACGTGCAAAAATTTGACATAATCATCACTGAACACCTGCCTCCACGTGTAGATGGTCTAGGAATCATCAACAAAATTCGCAAAGAAGGCCGCAGTTTGAAGTCTTCGATTATCATGATTTCGTCAAACTTGGAGCAGAAAACTGTACTAAATGCCGTGACTGCCGGGGTGTCGGAATTTATCGTGAAACCCTTTTCACTGCGTATATTGCGTGAACGGTTACTCCGAGCAATCACATCGCCATTAAAAGCAGAATATAACGAAAATCCTCAGCAAGAAGCGGTACAAACGCTGAGTGAATCCAAATCAAGACCCTCAATATTGGTGGTTGATGATGTACCAGACAATATCAAAGTGGTCTCAGAGGTGTTAAAATCCGATTATAAAATACAGGCCGCAACCAGCGCCAAGAACGCCTTTAAGATATGTTTATCGGCAACCCCTCCAGACATGGTATTGCTTGATATTATGATGCCCGAAATGGATGGGTTGAGCCTGTGCCGTAAGCTCAAAAACCACCCTAAGACGCATCATATCGCTATCATATTTATCTCGGCGATGGATCAAAATGCAGATGTAGTTAAAGGCCTTGAAATAGGTGCGGTAGACTATATTCCCAAGCCGATTAGCCCACAGATTTTATTAGCGCGAGTGAAAACTCACCTCAAGCTAACTGTTGCCAATCGCCAACTGCGACAACAAGTAGATCTTACCGTTGACTACTCACAGATGCGCAACGAGTTCGACAAAATATTAGAGTTCGATATCAAAAAACCACTGAACAACATCACTAGCGCAGTGAACTCATTACTGGAAGCAAAATTTAATCCTATCGAATTTGAAAACACCGCCAGTAGCATAGCGGTGTATGCAGCAATGTTGGATAACTACATCAACAATTTGCATTTGTCTCGAAAACTGGAAAGCCAAAGTTATCGCAAAGAAACTATCACCTTAGATGCCGGACTAGTCGCACGCGAAGCTATTGAGAAAGCAGCAGTTATCTCTCAAGCAAACTCTATCGAAGTGCTAACTAATTTTCGTGGTGGTTTACTGCTCAAGGGCGACCAAGCCCTATTTGATGCACTGCTCAATAACCTGGTGTTACACGCACTTGATACTGCCTCGAACAATTCTAGCGTCAGAGTAAATATCTTTGGTTTTGACGACAAAATCGAAATCAAAGTTAATAACGACTGGCACCCTACGGTAGAAGAGCGAATTTCTTTCTTTGAACGTATAGCAGCGAGTAAGATGGGCAGTGAACAGGCAACGGCTCGTAACACCATCAAACTGCTCACAGAGGCTCTAGGCGCAATAGTGTCTTATGATAATGACGATAAGGCCGGTACCAGTATTAATGTAGAGTTCCCGCTATAATCGCAAAAAGGCCATGTTGCCAATAAACAAGTGAATTTAAGATATAAAAAAACCGCCGATAAGGCGGTTTTTTTGAAACAGTTTGCTTAGCGACGCAAACCAAGACGACCGATTAGGTCTTTATAACGAGCTTGGTTTTTACCTTTAAGGTAGTCAAGCAACTTACGACGTTGACTAACCATGCGTAACAAACCGCGACGAGAGTGGTGGTCTTTCTTATGAGACTCGAAGTGACCTTGTAATTTGTTGATGTTGTGAGTCAACAAAGCTACTTGTACTTCTGGTGAACCAGTATCACCTTCTTTAACACCGTAGTCGCTTACGATTTGTGCTGTTTCTTGCTTACTTAGTGACATAACTTTCTCCCATTTGATGAATGACTCGCCGATCACTAATTCAGTCGAGCCAAAAAGTGCGCGAATTATACAGTTTCAACAAAAAGGATCAAGAAAAAACTCAGGAGATCAGGCGTTTTGGTTGCAACTTATTGCCGTCAAATTCAGCTACGCCGAGGAAACTCGTGCCGCTACTATCATATACTCTCACAGCGTCCTGACCTGTGTATCCCATTAAAGCTTGCCCATTGCCAAATTTAGCTTCATCAGACTCAATCAAGTTTAGTTTTGGCAAGTGCGCAACGGGGTGATCCACTGGTAACAGCAATGCATCCAAGTTAGAAAAATCCGATTCCGTTTTCAGAGGTTCTAAGTGTTCAACCGAATACATAGGTAAATCGTCGTAACCGGAAACCCCCGTACGGTGCAATTTAGATACAAACGCACCAACACCAAGCGCTTGGCCAATATCGTCAACTAACGAACGTATATAAGTCCCCTTACTGCATTTCACACGCAAATCAACATGCGGGTATGCAAAACGCAAAACCGTTAATTCAAATATGGTAATGGGTCGTGCCGGTCGGTCAATTTCTATGCCCTGGCGTGCATAATAATACAGCGGTTTACCTTCGTGCTTGAGTGCTGAAAACATGGACGGGACTTGCTTTATATCACCGCGAAAATCCTCTAATACAGAAATAAACTGAGCTTCAGTAATCGGTGTATTGTCCTCTGACACCACTTCACCGTCAGCGTCCGATGTGGTTGTACGTACACCAAGTGTAGCCGTTGTTTCGTAGGTTTTGTCTGCATCAAGAGAATATTGCGCAAACTTAGTTGCGTTACCAAAGCAAATTGGCAACATACCGCTCGCTAATGGGTCTAACGCACCAGTATGACCAGCTTTGTTTGCGTTATATATCCAGCGTCCTTTTTGCAGTACGTTATTTGAAGATGCACCTAACGCCTTGTTTAGCAACAAAACGCCATCAAGCGCACGTCCGTTCTTCCTTCGCCCCATTACTCTTTAGCATCGCCTTCGAAATCACGGTCAGCGTCATTCGCTTTTTGAATATCTTGATTCACTGTTTCAGTGACTAAGTTGGAAATGCGCATACCTTCGGTAATAGATACGTCTCGCATAAACTTAATTGCAGGTACTGAGCGCATCCGCATTTTTTTGGCCAACAAAGAACGCACAAAGCCTTTGTTTTCGTCCAAAATTCCCAGGTCTTCTTTTACTTTCTGCTCGTCGCTATTAAAGAATGTCACGAATACTTTCGCATGCGCTAAATCTCTGGATACATCGACACCAGACACGGTCACAAACCCCAACCTTGGGTCTCTGTTTTTAAATTCATTTTGCAGGATACTGGCAACTTCTTTATGCAATTGCTGGCCTCCTCTATCCGTTCTTGAAAACTCTTTCGCCATAATATTCCCCATACAAAACAGGGGCTAATCAGCCCCCGTTTATCACAGTTTTGGTGGCAACAAACTTATAGTTCGCGCTTCACTTCAACCGTTTCAAATACTTCGATTTGGTCGCCTACTCTTACATCATTGTAGTTCTTAACACCGATACCACATTCCATGCCGTTACGAACCTCAGCAACATCGTCTTTGAAACGACGTAGTGATTCTAACTCACCTTCGTAGATAACGACGTTTTCACGTAGTACACGGATTGGGTTACTGCGTTTAACCATGCCTTCGACAACCATACAACCAGCAATCGCACCCAATTTCGGTGACTTGAACACGTCACGTACTTCAGCAAGACCAATAATTTCTTGCTTGAATTCTGGTGCCAACATACCGCTCATGGCAGATTTAACTTCGTCAATCAAATCGTAGATGACGCTGTAATAACGCAAGTCAACATCTTCAGATTCAATCACTTTTCTCGCTGTCGAATCAGCACGAACGTTAAAACCAACTACGATAGCATTTGAAGCTGCAGCAAGTGTTGCATCAGTTTCAGTAATACCACCTACGCCACTACCGATAATATTAACGCGTACCTCGTCGGTTGAAAGCTTAGTTAGTGAATCAGAAATTGCCTCAACAGAGCCTTGTACATCAGCTTTTAGCACAACGTTAAGTTCGTTAATATCACCAGCTTCCATGTTCGCGAACATGTTTTCAAGTTTCGCTTTTTGCTGCTTAGCCAGCTTAAGGTCGCGCTGTTTGGTGTGACGCTTATTAGCAACTTCACGCGCTTTACGCTCGTCAGGCACAACCATGGCGTCTTCACCTGCTTTAGGTACACCTGACAAACCAAGAATTTCCACCGGCTTAGACGGACCTGCAGCCTTAACTTCGTTACCATTCTCGTCACGCATCGCTCTTACGCGACCGTATTCGTTTCCACAAAGAAGAATATCACCTGCATTTAGTTGGCCTTGTTGAACCAATACAGAGGCAACCGGACCACGACCTTTATCAAGACGTGACTCAATGACAATCCCTTTGGCCGCACCATTAGCTACGGCTTTTAAGTCGAGAACTTCTGCTTGCAACAAGATGGCATCTAGTAATTCATCAACACCCATACCGGTTTTGGCAGAAACGTTCACAAACTGGTGCTCACCGCCCCATTCTTCAGAAATAACTTCAACCTGCGACAATTCAGTCTTAACGCGATCTGGATCCGCAGTTTCTTTATCCATCTTATTAACAGCCACGATTAACGGCACGCCTGCTGCTTTAGAGTGTTGTACTGCTTCTTTGGTCTGAGGCATTACCCCGTCATCAGCAGCAACAACCAAAACAACGATATCCGTTGCTGTCGCACCACGAGCACGCATTGCAGTAAATGCAGCGTGTCCAGGAGTATCTAGGAATGTCAATTGGCCGTTGTCTGTCTCTACGCTATATGCACCAATGTGCTGGGTAATACCACCCGCTTCGCCTTCTGCGACCTTTGCACGACGAATGTAATCAAGCAGTGATGTCTTACCGTGGTCAACGTGACCCATGATGGTAACAACAGGCGCTCTTGTTGCCTCTTCACCTTCATTGGTGTTAGCCAACAATTCATCTTCTAGCGCGTTGTCATTAACAAGCTCGTATTGCTGCTTCATTTCTTCAAGTACTAACACGGCAGTATCGCGATCAAGAACCTGGTTGATGGTTACCATCTCACCTAGCTTCATCATTACCTTGATAACTTCCGTTGCTTTTTTCGCCATACGGTTAGCAAGCTCACCAACGGTGATAGTTTCACCTAAACGAACAACACGTGCTACTGGCTGCGCTGGCTTGTTAAAGCCTTGCTTAAGCTTATCTGCTGCCTTTTTCTTCTTGCGAGTACGACGACCAGAGTTGCGCTCTAGTGCCATATCTTCTTGATCTTCGGCTTCTTGCGCATAGCGGTTGCTGTGCAAGTGAACTTCAGCAGCTTCTTCTTTCTTACGACGCTCTTCTTCTTCTTCCCAACGCTTGCGGTTTTCTTCCGCTAGACGCTTCGCTTCGTCAGCAGCTTTCTTAGCTTCTTCTTCCAATTTACGTTGAGTTTCTTCTTCCTGCTGCGCGCGAATTTTTTCTGCTTCTTCGCGTGCTTTCGCGCGTTCCGCTTTTTCTTCGTCAGTCAGGTTTTCTTCGTGATGATGACTGTCTGCTTCAGCTGCCGCTTTAGCTGCTTTAGCTGCTTTCGCTGCTTTTTCAGCTTCTTCTTTCTTGCGACGTGCTTCTTCAGCCGCTTTTTCCGCTTTTAATCTTTCTTCTTCGCGACGCGCTCTTTCTTCAGCTTCACGACGAGCAGCTTCTTCCGCTTCTTTACGCTTGGCTTCTTCCGCTGCTTTAATTTCTTCAGGATCGCGCTTCACATAAGTACGCTTTTTACGCACTTCTACTTTAACTTGGCGTGATTTACCCGCCGTTAGCGTACTGGTGGTTTTGCGCTGAAGAGTCATTTTCTTCGGCGCGGTACTACCTGTACCACCGTGTTGCTTATTTAAATGCTCAAGTAGTGACGCCTTTTCCGCCTCAGTAACCATGTCACTGCGACTTTTGGTGATTCCCGCATCAGCAAACTGTTGCAACAGCTTATCAATTGAAATACCGATGTCAGCTGCTAGCTTTTCTATCTGGACTTCTGCCATGATTAGTGCTCCTTTTGCTGATGTTATTCTTCGTTGAACCAAACGATGTTACGAGCAGCCATAATCAGTTTTCCTGCTTGCTCTTCATCTAGTTCCTCTATGTCCGCAATGTCGTCGACACCTTGCTCGGCCAACTCTTCTAAGTCGGTTACACCGCGACTCGCGAGGATATATGCCACGTGCCTGTCCATGCCTTCTAGCGCAAGCAACTCTTCAGTGGGCTCTGATTTTTCTAGAGATTCTTCAGTCGCGAGAGCCTTTGTTGTTAAGGCAGCTTTCGCGCGGTTTCTCAGTTCTTCAACGAGGTCTTCATCTAGGCCTTCTATTTCCAATAATTCATTTACCGGAACGTAGGCAATCTCTTCTAAAGAAGTGAAACCTTCGTCAATAAGAACCGTTGCAAAGTCTTCGTCAATATCCAAACCTTCGGTGAATACAGACAACACTCCAGCATTTTCTTCTTCGTGCTTAGATGCTAAGTCTTCAGTGGTCATTACATTTAATTCCCAACCGGTTAACTGGCTTGCCAAGCGTACGTTCTGGCCGCTTTTACCAATAGCCTGTGCCAGTTGGTCGCTTTCTACAGCAACGTCCATTGAATTCGCATCTTCATCAACAACGATTGAAGCAACTTCCGCAGGTGCCATCGCATTAATAACGTATTGTGCAGGGTTTTCATCCCACAAAACGATATCGACACGCTCACCACCGAGTTCTCCCGATACCGCTTGCACACGTGAACCACGCATACCTACACAAGCACCGACTGGGTCTAGTCGCTTATCGTTAGTTTTAACGGCAATTTTTGCTCTAGAACCAGCGTCACGTGCTGCAGAACGAACTTCTAATGTTTCTTCTGCAATTTCAGGAACTTCGATGCGGAACAACTCAACTAACATATCAGGGTGCGTTCTACTGATGAACAGTTGAGCACCTTTGGCTTCAGGACGTATGTCAAACAACAAACCTCGGATACGGTCACCTGGGCGGAATGTTTCACGAGGCAGCATATCTTCGCGGTACATAACACCTTCAGCATTGTTTCCTAGGTCGATAATCACGTTATCGCGATTCACTTTCTTAATCGCACCCGTAATGAGGTCACCAACGCGATCGCGATATTCTTCAATCATTTGTTCGCGCTCTGCTTCGCGAACTTTCTGAACGATTACCTGTTTTGCCGTTTGCGTGGTGATTCGGTCAAATTTGATAGACTCGATCTGCTCTTCAACAAAACCACCCACTTGGATTTCTGGTTCGTCGATTTGTGCAGCAGCAAGGGTAATTTCGGCGTATGGGTTCTCTTGAGGCTGATCGTCTTCGATTACTAACCAACGTCTAAACGTGTCAAAATCGCCAGTTTCACGATCGATGCTCACGCGAACTTCAATTTCGCCTTCGTTTTTCTTCTTAGTTGCGCTCGCAATGGCAAACTCAAGTGCTTCGAAGATTTTCTCTCTTGGTACTTGCTTTTCATTTGATACTGCTTCAGCGACTAACAAAATTTCTTTATTCATTACCTTGCTGCCTTTGTGAATTTTGTTGTTCTTTTACTTTGACCTAGCCGTTAAAATTAGGCACTAAGTTCCCTTTTTCTATGTTTCCGATTGCCAGTTCAAACTTTTCGTTATCTACTGCAACGGTTAGTACGCCCGCCTCAACTTGTAGTACTTCGCCTTTGAAATTTCGGCGATTACCCATAGGCACACGCAGTCGAACAGACACGGTTTCTCCAACGCAGTCAGCGTAGTGCTGTTCTTTAAATAAGGGTCTATCCATTCCTGGAGAAGAGACTTCCAGGTTATATTCGGTATTAATTGGATCTTCCACATCAAGTACTGCGCTGACTTGATGACTCACATCAGCACAGTCGTCAACAGTGATACCATTTTCAGAATCAATAAAAACGCGCAGTGTGGAATGCTTGCCAGCTCTGATAAATTCAACACCCAGCAATTCAAAGCCCAAGGCCTCAACGGCGGGCTCTAACATAGCGTTTAGTTGGTCTATAAATTGCGACAAACCAGTCTCCAAAAAATAAAAAAAGGGCTTAAGCCCCTGACCAAATTCAATAGGATTGAGATAACAAAAAGCCCCGGTCGAGCGGGGCTATTGTTATGGACCCAAGTCCTTATATTCTATTGAAGTTTGCCTCGTAAGCCAAGCTTCAAATTTGGTTGCGGGAGGCGGATTTGAACCACCGACCTTCGGGTTATGAGCCCGACGAGCTACCAGGCTGCTCCATCCCGCGCCTGAAATCTTCCGTAAATCAGCAAGTTAGGTGAGAAAAAAACGATTGCTTTGAGCGTTTCGTTTTAGTCCTTGCTTCAACGTGGTGCGTATTATACATAGCAATTCGGGTCGTGCAAGCGCAATTATTAAATTTTTATGATATTTCCGTTTAAGCGGTCATTCCCTGTGCAAATTGTTCACGATTTAGTTGATTAGGCGAATATTACCGCGGTTAATTAGTATTTAGCGCCAGCTAATATGTTAATTTATTTAACATTTTTAGCAAAAAGAGGTGTTTTATTAGAAAAACACCTCTTTTTGCATTAAAAACTTTGAAACCGAATAATTACATGTCGGTTCTTGCACTAAATCAGATAGCTTCTTCGTTTTCTTCACTGGTTCTGATGCGAATTGCTCGCTCAACATCATAAACAAATATTTTGCCATCACCGATTTTACCGGTTCTCGCTGTATTCATTATCGCTTCGATTGCCCTTTCGACTTGCTCATCAGTAACCACGACATCTATTTTCACTTTGGGCATGAAGTCAACTTGATATTCGGCACCGCGATACAACTCACTGTGTCCCTTTTGTCTACCATAACCTTTGACTTCAGTAACGGTAAGACCATCGACACCTGCATCAGCCAGCGCTTCTCTTACATCATCTAATTTGAAAGGTTTGACTATTGCTTCAATCTTTTTCATTTGGTTTACCTCTGTTTTCCGCTCGAACACCAATAGTTAATTGGCAATCAAAAGCCCACTGTAACTGCTTATCTATTCGTATATATATAGAGAGATAACCATATTCTCGGGAAACTGCAACTTTAATCGGTATTATTCGTTATAATTACGAGGTATGAATAGTAATAAATACCATGAGCTTGGAATTACATTAACAGAGATCATGATCGGCTTGGCCATCGTTGGCATTTTACTGATGTCTGTTGGTCCATCTGTGCGAGAGATTTTGATCCGCAATCGCATGATTGGCCAGATTAATGAGCTAAGTGCTGTTATTCAGTTCGCACGGCACACCGCCATAAACGAACAAATAGATGCGGTCGTCTGCCCAACCACAAATTTTTCAACCTGCACTACCGAGTGGAATGACCGCAAAATGGTGTTTATTGATTTAGACGGCAACGGTCAACGCAGTAGCGACGAAGAAATGCTTGCAGGTTCCGGGAACATAATAGCCACTAACGATTTGACAGGTCCCAATGGCACCATCAGCTTCCAAGCAAGTGGCGCTGTGGCAAGTCCCGCAACTTTGCTGTTGTGCCACGAAGATAATGAAGCGAAATACGCACGAGCGCTAACGATTAGCCTGCAAGGTCGAGTGAAATTAAGTGAGGATAGCAACAGAGACGGTGTGCATGAAGACAACTCAGGTAATGCGTTATCCTGCGGTAGTTAGTTATCCTGCGGCAGTTCAGCTCAGTGTTTTTTATCTCTCGCCACCAGCACAACTCATACTTGCTTTGGCTCCCGCGTATGTCGCGACACAAAAAGGGACTAAAAAGGTAAGTCCCAGTTTTATCCATTGGATATCAACTTCTCCAACTAACGCCTGCCACTGATTGATGATGTTAAGCAACGAGCCAACAATAACAGCGGTTTTAATAGAAACTCTTAATTGACGGGAAGTAAAAGCGTGTTGCAAAAAGTCTTGCATATTACTGGACAAACTCGTTTGTGTAGGCTGAAAATAATGACTAAGAATACCTAGATTGAATCAATAGCAAAGATAAAACAACCATTAGGCGAAGAATAAGCATTTAAATGCTAACACTGCCAACAGTATTCAGTAGACGCGATAGAGCCATTGTTATTCTGATCCCACGCTTTGCGGCCGTCACTGTAGTAGAATAACTTCCCGTCTCCTTCTTGAATAGTACCCGACACAGGAGTAGCGGAAATCACATAACTAATTCCGTTGGTGGCTACTGAATCAATCGCCAAGTTATAGCGCTTTTTAGATTCTGGCTCGGAGGATGGTGAGTGTGTAGCGAAAATGGCCGGAGAGCCGGTATTGCCGCCACCAGATGCAGCTCCTGCATAGGTGAAATTTGCTGCTCGATGACGCTCCATTGCTGCGGCCAGTGCCATTAAATCAGCTTGTCCTGCTGCACGAGCGCCTGTCGACATAAATCCGGTATAAACGGGATAGGCAACCGCTGCTAGTATCCCGGTAATCGCCAACGTGATCATAAGCTCGGTTAAACTAAAACCATTTCGCTTAATACCGTAAATGTTCTTACCCATGATTTTGCCTCGTGGTCTATTCTCGCTCTGTTTCTGTTTTCCAGCTACTTCGCTGTAACCGCTCATAATTACCATAGAGGTTTTCTGCAAGACATTCAAAGGCAGAACCACACTGGTCGCCATCATTTACGATTTCTGTGCACTCAGTGCCCAAGCAGACAACTGGCTTTACGATATCTTCAATAAGAATTTTGGTATCTGGGGCAATACCCGTTTGTTTCAAATCGGCCTGCCTGTCTGCATGTTCAAGCACACCATCGTTATCTAAGTCGGTCACAGCATTGCCAGTGACTAAGTCGACCAAATAAGCGCGACTCGTTCCAGTTGGCGGTGCACAGGCGCTATTACTCGCAGTAGCCGGCAAATAGCTAGTAAAAAAGAGTCGGTAATTGAGAATAAGCGGAGACGCTAGAATTTTCTCGCCGCCAGCGCCCATCGCGATATACCAGCCATGTTTTTCTGCGAACAAGGCCGCCTCAATCTCTCGTTGTTCATCGTCTGATGTGGTAAGTAAATGCGCGGTCGCATTGTAGAGATCCGTTTGGGTATATGCGGTGCTAGGAAAACTAAAGTTACCGTCATTGTCCAATGTAAACACCCCGGTATCCTTGATCATGTAAAAATTATCCTGAATAACATCGTCCAGTGGATGCGCTCGAAAGCCACTACCCACGGCCACCGCATAATAGTGCTCGTCCGCCAAGCTTATTTCAGCGACATCTGCCCCGTAAAAGAAACGTCGATTTTCGGCTTCAGCGTCGCCTCCAAGGGTCGCAAGCAATCCACCAGTGATTAAATCGCTGCCAGATTGTCCATTATTAACGTCCAATCTGAATATTTGACCGCCCATGTCTACCACATACATGTGATCCGCCTCACCATCGCCTTCCCTATCAACAATTGAAACACGTCCTGGGATGCTGTACTGCATATCGTTTAACACCAAATCTGCATCAGCGTTACTCGCGCTCCAAAGCAGCGCTCCTGTGTCGGCGTCGACAATAAACACCGAGTTTCCGACGGTGTCTGCGGAGCGAATTGTTTTACTGTCTTGGTCTTCGTCATAACCGCCACCAAATACCAAAACATCTTTACTCACCGAACCCATTTTAATTTTGGTGACTGTGGGGCGAGACCAACTCTGGCCTAAATTGGCGAAGTCACCTGAACCACCATCAATGGTAAACAATAGGCTAGGTGCTGTTTTATTGGTAATATCAAACGCATAATAATTGTTACCGCCTCTTCGCATTCCCACATAAAGAATCTTGCTCGTCTCGGTTTCACGCAACACCATATGTCCGTCCAAACCATAAATGTGCGTATAACTTGAGCTGTCTTTGTAAATATCGTTTAGATTTGCCAGAAGCTCCTTAGGAATAATGGCGAAATTCTCTGAACCGGTTTCAGGGTCAATCGAATGTAAAAATCCGTGATTTGTGGCGACCAGAACGGCGCTGTCTGTCAACGAATAATTGACTATAACGGGTTGCGAGTGAATCGGATCGCCCATCTGTGTGCGAGCATCAACACTTGAGCCGTCACCGTCGTCATCTTTAACATCTATCCCTCTCGCCCACTGTAAAACCGCCTCTCTAGTTGCTGTTGGATCCGCTTCTGAGTCGACGGCCAAATCCGTTGTTGTGATATTGCTATTGTCTTCATGAAGGCGATTACCAGAGGTAATGATGCTGCCGGCTCCATCGAAATAATAAACATTGCGCACGGTATCCAGGTTACTCGCAGCGCCCCCTTCCCTTACATCATTGCCATCGGCCACAGTTGACCAGAAACTTTGAGAATTCTCATCGAAAAAGCCAGTAGAACTGTCGACTGCTGCTAGGCCGTTTCTATCTTCAATCACGTCACTATTAAGCTTGTACTTCTTCAGGTTTCCTGGCCATAGTGTGCCTTCAGCGGGTTTAAATAAGGCAAAGTACAATTCATCTCGGTGAGTCAGTCGATTTAACTGATTTACTGCTACACCGGGAGAAACAAAGGTAGCGTTTACGTCTTTGACCGACTTAATGATCGATTGAAAAGCGGTAACCAGATCATCACTGTTGTCTGCGGTGTAAAAACCGCCACCACTTTGCAATGCCAACTGATTCAAAAAGTTGTTGGCTGTTGAATTAGCGGCAAAACCGATGGTATGAGTAGTAACTCTTGCGCCAACAGCCGACTCAGACGCTTTACTGATGTTTTTCACCAGATCTAAGCCACACTCTTCGCCGCCACTACCGGTGCAATTGGCAGATAGCAGAGCCTCTATTTCGTCCACACTATGATTGTTATTCGCTTGCCCGTCAGACAACAGAACAATATGGTTGTTAGTTTGACACTGGAGGTCTGACACAGGCGAAATATAAGTCGCCCCGGTGGGAATATATTCAGTAACACAATCAGAATCACTCAGGTTATCTTCAGTACAGCCGCTAGCGCGCACGGGATCTTGCCCAGTGTAGGACAAACGATGGCTTACTCTGGTGTTTTTGCGCACCGTACTGCTAACCGAAGACGTTCCTCTAGCTAAGCCATATTGCATGTCCATGCCGCCGTAATAGAGCGCGGCCTCATAAAGGGTATCCACTATCGGTGTGTAACCACTGGCTGTCAATTCATCCACCTTGTTGAGCAAGTGAGAACGTACTGTGGCAGCTGACCCCGGTGTAGCATTGCCTTGAACCTCTACCACTAAGCGCGCAGCACCCGACGGTTTTCCGCGATAAGTATAAGCACCGCGATTACCCGTAATACTTGACATGATCATCATCATGGCATTGCCTGACGCCCAATCACCTCGATTTACAATGGCTTGCACCACAGAAGTGATCGCAGGGGATTGATAGGTGTTGTTTTTTGTCCAAGATGGAATGTTGCTCCAAGTTACGCCTGCTGTTTTGGCTTTATCACGGAGCATGTATCTAGTGTAGCTACTAAAGTTACCGGGATTGGCTTCATTCGCTGCACTGATTGTAAAGCCAGAACTCGACGTACTTCTATCACGGTAAGCCGTAAACTCAAGATAAGCATTACTGATAGTCGCATTTTGCGGAATTGCAACGTTTTCAAAACGAATGGCAATGTGAGCATTTGAACTAGGTTTAAATGTCAATTCACTGCCAGTGGATTGATAACCATCGCTTTTTTCTTCGGCATTATTGGATTGCGAATTTACCTGGTAGGTATGAGTGCCGCGAATACAACCAGTTGCGGTAGCGTGGTCATATTCGATAATCAATTGAGCGCTATTGCCATCTCCTTGATCAGATGATACTAGTTTGCGGCTAGAGCCTGCCTCTGCGCTCGATGCCTCTAATATGAGATTGAGGTCGTTGCCTCCACACCAACCCGCCTGGTCAACGATTTCTTGAATGACAGAAGAAAAATCCGCTGAAGTAACATTTTCACCTGACAACGGAAATTCATTGCCTGTTGACCATGAACCACTTGCGCTGGTTCGGGTTCGGTTGGAAATATCATTAGTAGCCGCCGTAAACGCACTAGAGTCTTCCACCAATTCGCCGTATATATCAATGGTCGTTGCGGGAATATTGCTTAAATTGGAGACCATCTTCAGCTTGGCACTCGTTATCGTTGCGCCTTGGGGTATTTGCACCTCTTGAAAACGAAATCCGGAATAAACGGTGGTAGTGCCATTTGATAGGGTAATTTCTGTGTTTGAAAGATCTACTGCACCGGATGATTCATGGGCATCATCGGCGGAGTCAGCAACTGAATAAACAAGTTCGGGCTCAACTAGCTCATCTACGTCGCGAATGGGATAAAGTACCGGACCTCCCCAGTCGGAAAACCTCATTAGACCAGCGTTAACATTAGTCGCTGTCGAAAGCGCAGCTTTCAGTGCATTCTGCACACGTAACATTCGAGTCTCTGAGCCACCGTCTTTGTTAGTCATACTGCCCGAGGTATCCATGATAAATAGTACGTTCGGATTGTAAGTGACCTGCGAATCAGCTACACCAAGGTAGATTTCTAAATCATCGGCAAAACTCGCGATACTTACCATCATCGCAAAAATCGCCGACATAATAGAAATGAGGAATTTATTTAACTTCATAGATTCACTCTCCTATTGAGATGCTGGTGCAAAGGTTGTCGCTGTAAGCGTGTTCGCAACGGCATAACTACTTGTAGTTAATTTACCGCAACCACGAATAATGAATACATGGCAATTAATATTGCTACCACCCACTACATTGCTTGAACCTTTACAGGCCAATTCTTTAATAAACGCGGTTCGAGACCAGCTTGAAACCTCTGGAGTGCTGTTATAGGCACCAGATAATGTTTGGTTGACACCTGTGGCGAGTCCCGATTCAATAATAGTTCGGTTGACCCAGCTTTCATCGTTGTAACAACTCAAATCTTGGTCGGCTAAATCAATTGCTGCACCTTGTCTTGCTTCAGAGAGTGGATCAACAAGTGTAGAGCTACCTAACAACACCGTATCTTCAGATTCGAAGGCTACACCAGCTATAGCGGCTTCTGCGGCATCAAATGCCAACGACTGTGATTCTAATGAAATCGCCATTTTACTTTGCAATAAACTACTTGTTACTGAGGTCGTTCCTAGAATGGTGAGAGTCATTAACACCAATAAGGCGAGCACCATTACTAGTCCTGTTTGCTTAGAAATATCAGAGGTCATGCCTTCTGCCTCCTCGCATAATTTTTCATATTGCGCAGCGTAATTGTTGTCTCGAACTTCTTGTATAGTCCATTGCCTGATGGCGTAATACTCGCCTCATTTAATAATTTAAACGTCGGGGTTGGATTAATGTAAGTCTCACTGTCGCCTTCCAACAATATTGCAACTCGAATAGCAACAACATGCGAACCCGCCGCACGCAGCGCGGCAAGCGCAGAAGCCGTAACATAAGTAGTAGGAGTTCCAGTAAAGTTTCCCGACTCACTCGAAGCGCTCACGCCATACAAAACTTGGAAACTAATGACATTGTCTAATATAGTGAAGGCGGCATCGTTGTTATTTCCCACTGCGATTTTTTGACCGCGTAATACGCGACCATCAAAGCCTCGACACTTTAAGGTGCCCGCATCTACAAAATAGTGGTTTACAACAAAAAACTCGGCGTCATCGGCATACCCCAATTTATAACCGCGACAATCTCTTTCCCCTTGCATTGCGACAACCAATTGGTCATCGGCACCAGAAAAACCCTGCACCGACCCCAGCGTAAGGTTCTGAGAAAAATCGCCTGCGAGAATAACCGGCCTATTTTGCACAAACGCCGCCTCATCGACTATATCCACACTCGCATCTAAGGCGGGATCTAGTATGTCATAGCGCCCCGCAGGTAAAAGATCCGAACGCAAACGACTGACAATAAAACGACCACTTTCCTGAGTAGAAGCAATAGCTCTATTTAATCTATCCGTTACTTGATTGCTGCTCATAACCTGAACGATGCCCGCCGAAATAAAAATTCCCATCGCGAGGGTTATCATTATCTCGGTAAGTGAAAAGCCGCGTTGACGAACAGGAGCTGATAGATTCATAAGGTCACATCCAAAATCACACGGTCATGAGGGGATGTTTCTTCGGTATTACATTCGGAATTAAGTACCCCGGAGATATTCTGCCACTGCTGTATTGGCCATTTCAGTAATATGGTGTGACGAGAACCCGCACTGCAACTATCGCCATCCAAATTATCGTTGTCTGAGCATGTAAGAGACAATTCAACATTTGGGTTGTTCGCGGCAATGGCACAGCTCATTTCATACGCGTCAAATTCGGCAAATTCAGCGTCAGTACATTGGTTGGAATTACAATCTTTTATAGTTGCGGGGACACTTAAGCAAAAACAATCAAAATTATTAGAACCTGAAAGACAAGTGACATTACTAAAATTATAAATATTGCTATCAAAGTAGGTATTTGAAACGACCAGACCGTCACCGCTAGTTGACATGGAACTATTAGCTCTAAGACGCTCGCTAAATTGTTGTGCGATTAACACAGATTGAGAGCGGTTCATTGCTTCAGCGTTGGTAAAGGTGCCAATAAATTGTAAAGACGCCACCCCTAGGATGCCAACACTGAGAATAAAAACCGTAACGAGTATTTCGATCATGCCTACACCAAACATTTGCTTGATGTGCGCATTCTTTTTCATAATTTTTGCCTACAAATAGTCATAATTTTCATCAAACCACAACTGTTGATTGTAGACCAGAATAGCGAAAACGATTTGTGATATGGTTATCACAAATCGTCGCTAGGTATATAAAATGTTTAGCTATTTGAAAGGATTAAGTTTAGCTGACTTGACGAACTCGAAGTTCTTTAGGTACCGCGAACTCAATGTTTTCTTCGCGCCCCGGTGTTTCGATAACACTGTTTGCGCCAAGTGACTCAAGCTTACTAATAACGCCCTTCACTAATACCTCTGGCGCAGATGCACCGGCGGTAACACCGATATTTTTACTGTCAGTCACCCATTCAGGTAACACACAATCAGCGTCATCGATAAGATAGGCTTTAGTACCCATTTTTTCTGCGAGCTCTTTAAGTCGATTTGAGTTAGAGCTATTGCGTGCACCTACAACTAACATTAGGTCGCACTTATCCGCTAAATCGCGCACCGCATCTTGGCGATTTTGTGTGGCATAACAAATGTCGTCTTTTCGCGGCCCTTCAATTTCTGGAAACTTCGCACGCAATGCTTCAATGACGTCAGCTGTATCGTCTACCGAGAGGGTTGTTTGGCTGCAGTAGTAGAGTTTGCTGGAGTCTTTGACTTCTAAAGAGTCAACATCCTCAGGAGATTCTACCAGGTAAATTCCACCTTCAGGGTTGTCGTACTGCCCCATGGTGCCTTCCACTTCAGGATGTCCGTGGTGACCAATAAGAATGCATTCTGTGCCTCTTTTACTGGCGCGGCTAACTTCCAAGTGTACTTTAGTCACTAATGGACATGTGGCATCAAAAACTTTCAAACCACGCTCTGCGGCTTCGGCACGCACTTTTTGCGATACACCGTGGGCAGAGAAGATTACAATACTGTCATCTGGCACTTCGACTAATTCGTCAACAAAAATGGCGCCGCGGTCTTTTAAACCATTGACCACAAATTTGTTGTGTACCACTTCATGGCGCACGTAAATAGGTGGCTCAAATATCTCAAGCGCGCGCTCAACAATAGTAATTGCCCGGTCAACACCGGCACAGAAACCTCTTGGATTGGCCAAATGAATCTGCATTTTTTTATCCTATCGCTAATATTTCTACGTCAAAGACAACGGTTTGTCCCGCTAGTGGATGATTAAAGTCCACCGTCACTGAGTCGCCCGCCACTTCGCGAACAATACCCGGAATTTCAACACCACCTGGCTGAGAAAAGCTAATAATCATGCCTGGCTCTGCGGGTGTGTCCATACCAAACTTGGTTCTATCCATATGATGGATGTTGTCTGGGTTAGGCATGCCAAAGGCATCTTCTGGAGGCAACGTGAAAGACTTCTTTTCGCCTTCAGACAACCCCATCAAGCAGGCCTCAAAGTTCTCAGTCAAGCTGCCATCGCCAATGGTAAGTTTAGCGGGCTTGTTGTGCACACGAGTACTGTCCGCTGCTGAGCCATCTTTAAGCTTCAGGTCAAAATGCAACGTCACTTCACTATCGGCTACGATTTTTTTTACGTCTGTCATTCTCTTATTCTTTACCGCTCATCGGGGAATTATCAGGGTTCTTAAAAGCATCCCAAATCATCAGTGCTGCGCCGATAAAAATGGCACTGTCAGCCACATTGAATGCCGGCCAATGATACCCCGCCCAATGAAAATCTAAAAAGTCTACTACGTAGCCATAGGCTAATCGATCATACAAATTGCCAAGTGCGCCACTTAGAATAAATGCCATCGAAATGGGCAGTAATAACTGTTCGCGTTTTGCTTGCTTCATCCACCAGAGCATTAACGCACTCACTGCTATGGCAATAGCCGTGAAAAACCAGCGTTGCCAACCACCGGCATCACTTAGAAAACTGAACGCCGCCCCGTAGTTGTGAACATGAGTTATATTGAAGAAAAAGGTCACTTCAAGGCGCTCATACAAGGCAAAGCTGTTCTGGATGTAAATCTTGGTTACTTGATCCAGTACTAGCGCCAGTACTGTAATCCACAACCAGCGCAGTCCTGTGTCACGCAAAATATTAGGCATAATGTCTTTGCTCGCCTTCACCTTCAACGTTGTCTACGCAACGCGTGCAAAGCTCAGGGTGCGCGTCATTACTGCCCACATCCTCGCGGTAGTGCCAGCATCTTGTACACTTTTCACCTGGTGCTTTTTCCACGCCAAGCCACAAGCCTTCAACTTCAGTGGCTACGGCACCTTCTGGCGCTGCATCAACCAAAGTGACATCAGCAAGTGAGGTGATAAATACAAACCGCAACTCATCTTCTAACTTGCTTAGCACGGCGTTTATTTTCTCTGACGCATACAAGGTCACTTTTGCTTCAAGCGAGCTACCCAAGGTTTTTTCCTTACGCGCTTGTTCAAGCAATTTGTTCACTTCTGTTTTAACGGCCAGTACTTGAGCCCAATCTTCATCGCTGAATTTGGCATCAGCGGCAAGTGATGGGAAGTTGTCATACCAAACGCCGGTTAGCACAAACTCGTCTCTGTCACCTGGCATTGCTGACCAAATCTCTTGCGCCGTAAAGCTCATGATGGGCGCCATCCAGCGCACTAAAGCTTCGGCAATGTGATACAGCGCGGTTTGACATGAACGTCTGGCAGCACTATCAGCCTTCGCCGTGTATTGACGGTCTTTAATAATATCGAGGTAAAAACCACCGAGTTCTGAGGTACAGAACTGCATGAGTTTTTGCGTAACCACAATCAAATCATAGTTGTTGTAGGCTTCTAGAATTTCTTCTTGTACCTGCTGAGCTTTGCGAATAACCCAAGCGTCTAATTCAATCATCTCTTCAGTGGCAACGGCATCAGTTTCCGGGTTAAAGCCTTTAAGGTTCGCCAATAAGAAACGAGCGGTGTTGCGCACGCGGCGATAAGTATCAGCGGCGCGTTTTAGAATTTCATCCGATACGGCAATCTCGCCAGTGTAATCGGTTGAGGCAACCCATAAGCGCAGAATATCGGCACCAAGCTTATTCATAACCTGCTGTGGAGACACCGTATTGCCTAGCGATTTAGACATCTTGCGGCCTTGCGCATCAACGGTGAAACCGTGCGTCAATACTTCTTTGTAAGGTGCATGACCTTTGCTCGCGACTGACGTCATAAGTGACGACATAAACCAACCCCGGTGTTGGTCAGACCCTTCAAGATACAAGTCGGCCGCTGCCGGGATATCGTCACGTTGATCGACCACGAAGAAATGGGTCACACCAGAGTCAAACCATACGTCTAGCGTGTCCGCTACTTTCACGTAATCGTTTGCGTCATCCCCAATTAAGCTTTCAGGCTCTAGATCCCACCAAGCTTGAATACCAGATTGTTCAACTTGCTGAGCGACTTTTTCAATGATCGCCGTTGATTCTGGATGCAGTTCACCAGTTTCCTTGTGGATGAACAAGGTAATAGGTACACCCCAGGTACGTTGACGCGAGATACACCAGTCAGGACGACCTTCAACCATGCTCTCGATGCGATTTTGTCCCCAGTCAGGGATCCATTTAGTTTGTTCAATTTGTTTTAGTGATTGTTGACGCAACCCTTTATTGTCCATGCTAACAAACCACTGCGGCGTGGCGCGGAAAATAATTGGAGTTTTGTGACGCCAGCAATGTGGATAGCTGTGCTCATAAGCGTGGTGATGCAGCAAAGTACCCTTTTCAGTCAATACATCAACAATGCTGTTATTGGCTTTAAATACATGCTGACCGGCAAATAGCTCAGTGCTGTCTAAGTAAACACCATTATTACCAACCGGGTTTGCCACTTCTAAGTCGTAATGTTTACCAACATTAAAGTCGTCAACACCGTGACCAGGAGCCGTGTGCACACAACCTGTACCAGAATCTGTAGTGACGTGGTCGCCAAGAATAACGGGAACGTCAAAATCGTAAAACGGATGCTTGATACGCACGTTTTCAAGCGCTGCACCTTTGCAGTAGCCAAGTGCGTGATAGTGATCGACATTGAAGCGATCCATACAGCTGGTAACAAGATCAGAAGCAATGATCAAGCGCTTTTTGACGCCCTCTTTTTCAATTTGAACCAGTTCATACTCAAGTTTCGGGCTTAAACATACCGCGCGGTTAGCAGGCAATGTCCAAGGAGTGGTTGTCCAGATGACAACTGACACTTCACCTTCACCGGTAAGGTTTTCAGGATGTTCGAACTTATCCACCAGCTCCGCGGCATTCACCGCTGGAAACGCGACATCGATCGCCGGAGAAGTTTTGTTCTGGTATTCAACTTCCGCTTCGGCTAACGCCGAGCCACAATCGGTACACCAATGTACTGGCTTGAAGCCTTTTTCTAAGTGACCTGAGTCAATGATACTGCCCAGTACTCTGATGATGTCGGCTTCAGATTTGAAATCCATCGTCTTGTATGGATTGTCCCATTCACCCAGCACGCCCATTCTGACGAAATCTTTCTTTTGTCCATCAACCTGCTTGTTGGCATACTCGCGACACTTTTCACGAAACTCAGCCGCAGTGACTTTCTTGCCAGGCTTGCCTACTTTCTTCTCAACTTGCAGCTCAATTGGCAGACCGTGACAGTCCCATCCAGGCACATATGGAGAGTCGAAGTCAGACAGGGTTTTTGACTTGATAATAATGTCTTTTAGGATTTTATTTACCGCGTGACCAATGTGAATATCGCCGTTCGCATAAGGAGGGCCATCGTGCAAAATAAAAGGCGTTTTACCCTTTTTCGCTTCTCTGATCTTGTGATACAGCTTTTTTTCGGTCCAGCTTTTCAGCATCTCTGGCTCACGCTGAGCGAGATTACCACGCATCGGAAACTCAGTATCAGGTAAATTTAGTGTGTGTTTATAATCGGTCATTAATCCTAAAATCCACTTCTTGTTTTATATGCGCCAGTTGCAATCACAACTGGGTGTCATTGGCGCATAAACCAATTTCTTGCTTGTTCTACATCTTTGGCGATTTGCGCTTTTAACGCATCGACGCCATCAAATTTTTGTTCATTGCGAATTTTTTCTCGCAACAACACATTAATATATTTGCCGTACAAATCTTGTTGGAAGTCGAATACATTGACCTCCAACTGGGCGCGTTCGCCATTAACCGTTGGGCGACTGCCTACATTGGCAACACCATTAAACAATTGCTCTCCAACTGCGACTTGAACGGCATAAACGCCTTTCACCGGCGATTGACAACGGTTTAACAACACATTTGCCGTTGGGAAGCCAATGCTTCGCCCTAGCTTTTGTCCGTGTACCACTTTGCCGCTGATATTAAAAGGTCGCCCTAACATAGAGCTGGCCAGACTAAGTTGGTCATCGGCCAAGGCTTTTCTTATCGCTGATGAGCTTATACGCGATTCTTCAAGACAGAAGCTATCAGTACTGTTCACTGAAAATTGGTGTTTCTCACCGTACTCCTGCAACAAAGGAAAATCGCCTTTGCGCCCTTTGCCAAATCGAAAATCATCCCCCACAACAAGAAACTCAACGCCCAGCTTTTCAACTAACAAATGTTCGATGAAATATTCAGCTGTCTGAGACGCAAATTTGGTGTTAAATCGCACGCAAATCAAGCGTTCAATATTAAGTTTTTTCAGTGCCTCGTATTTATCTCGCATACGACTCAAACGCGCTGGCGCCTTGTCTGGTGCAAAAACTTCCTCCGGCTGAGGTTCGAACACCATTACCGCAGATGGCAAATCTAGTTCTTTGGCCTTTTCAATCAGCTTTTTCAATACCGCTTGATGCCCAAGATGAACACCATCAAATTTACCAATAGTGAGAACACAGCCTTTGTGACGGTCTCTAATATTGTGTAAACCTCTTATCAGCTCCAAGCCTAACCCCAATCCGCAGTGTAAAAATTCAATTTGGTGACAAAACCCACGGATTATAACGAACCTGTTGCCTATAATCAGCCAAAAACCGAAGCATATTGGTAAAAAATACGCGACATGGTCAATTTTACGCATTTTGTTGTTTAAATTACTGCTCCTTTAAGACTGAAATAAATATCTAAATCAGCAATTTAGAAAAAATTTGCTAGTATTGATGTAGTTTCCAGAAACCACAGAAAATCTAGCTCTATGAAATTACTTCATCGCAGTATCGTCTCGCTAATCGCTGTTCTTAACCTCAGTTTCACGGTAAACGCTGGAGAACCCGGTGTTACGGCTCCGGCTCGTGAGCGAGGTGATGGCCCCTATGAACGCCTAATTCTGCGCGGAGCTTATATCGTCAATGGTGAAGGTGCACCGGCGCAAGGTCCTGCCGACATAGTAATAAAAAATGATGTAATCGAACGCATTGTGGTGGTAGGGAATCCAGGCGTTCCAATTTTAGACAACAAGCGTCCGGTTGCCGGCGCAAATGACAAAGTCATAGATATCAGTGGCCACTATGTATTACCCGGTTTTGTGGATATGCACGGTCATATCGGCGGTTCGGCTGACAACATACCGGCAGAGTACGTATTTAAACTATGGCTAGCTCATGGCATTACTACGGTCAGAGAGCCCGGCTCGTTTAACGGTTTAGATTGGGTGTTGCCGCAAGTTGAGCAATCCAACAACAATGAAATTGCCGCGCCGAGAATCATTCCCTATGTGGGTTTTGGGCAAGGGGCAAAAGAGTTTATGGGCTCGCCCGAAGCGGCGCGAAGATGGGTGCAACAAATCAAACAAAAAGGCGCTGCTGGAATTAAATTTTTTGGTGCGCCCAAGGCGATTATGGAAGCGGCGTTAGACGAAGCCCAAAAACAGCAGTTAGGAACTATGATGCACCATGCACAACTCAATGTAGTTAGCATGAATGTTATCGATTCGGCACGTTTGGGACTGGGAACCATGGAACACTGGTACGGATTACCGGAAGCCCTATTTGAAAACCAAATCATTCAAAATTATTCACCCGAATATGTCTACCACAATGAACAAGACCGTTTTGGTGAGGCTGGCCGGTTGTGGGCACAAGCGGCCAAACCCGGCAGCGAAAAATGGCGCAATGTGCGCGATGAATTAATTGCCTTAGATTTCACCATCAACCCCACCATGACCATTTACGAAGCCAGCAGAGACTTGATGCGTGAAATGAATGCCGATTGGCATCGCCAATATACGCTTCCTACCCTGTGGGAATTCTTCCAACCTTCTCGTTATGCACACGGGTCTTATTGGTTTGACTGGACAACCGCAGATGAAATTGCCTGGAAACAAAACTACAAGCTGTGGATGCAATTTCTCAACGACTATAAAAATCATGGAGGCCGTGTCACCACCGGGTCAGATTCAGGTTACATCTTCAAAATTTATGGTTTTGGCTACATTCGAGAACTTGAATTACTACAAGAAGCTGGGTTTAACCCACTGGAAGTAATAGACGCTGCGACGATAAACGGCGCAGAAGCATTGGGCTTAGATCACATGATTGGTTCGCTATTACCGGGTAAAAAGGCTGACATGGTCATAGTTAAAGAAAATCCGTTAAAGAACTTTAAAGTACTCTATGGAACGGGGCATTTCAAATTGGATGACAATAATCGCCCCATGCGCACCTCAGGTGTCAGATATACCATTAAAGACGGAATCATGTATGACGCGCAAGCCTTACTCAAAGATGTGCGAGAGATGGTCATTCAAGCCAAAACGGCTGACTAGCCTGACTACGAACGGAGTAGTCAGCAACAACTTTGTGGTTAATTAGCTCGATTTTAAATGTCTCGGACGCAGTCCCAGTGTCACAAGTACTGTAAAATAGGTGAGCATTGCGGCACCGAGCAACAACGCCAAATGTATCGAGCGTTGCTCAAACTGCCATGCATACCAATCCGCCTGGCTTTTATTGAGATAAATAACCACAAATGCCATTGCACAAACGGCTATCGCTATCCTGACAATAAACAACGCACTGTAACGGCTTATTCGATAAACGCCGTCTTTGTGCAACCGTTGATAAAGCAATGCCACATTCACAAAAGACGACATCGCGGTAGCGATAGCTAATCCAATATAGCCATAGTCATACCCCAAAATGAGTACCCAAATAATATTGAACACCATATTTGAGATCATGCTCCAAATGGCAAAGCGCACAGGCGTTTTAGTATCTTGCCTTGAGAAAAAGCCCGGCGCTAACACTTTTACCAACATAAAATTGAGTAAACCAAACGCGTAGGCCAATAGCGATAGAGACGCCAGGTAAGCAGTTTCGTTAGTAAATTCGCCGCGCTGAAAAATGACTAACAGGAGTTCTTCCGCTAGCAGTCCTAAACCAACCGCCGCAGGCACGCCCAACAGCATTACCATTCTAAGCGCCCAGTCCATATTATTTTGAAACTGTGCTTGGTCATTTTTGACAAAGTTTTTCGACAAGGTTGGCAGAATAACCGTAGCGATTGCCACCCCAAACAAACCTAGTGGAAACTCCATCAATCGGTCTGAATAATACAGCCAGGAAATTGACCCCGTCACTAGCATACTGGCAATCACGGTATCCAGTAGTAAGTTTATTTGCCCCACTGAAACGCCAAACAATGCCGGTATTATTAAGGTGCGAACTTTAGTGACCTTCTCATCTTTCCAGCCCCAGCGAGGTTTTACTAATACGCCCGCTCGCCACAAAAATGGCAACTGAAATAGAAGTTGTACCAGCCCGCCCAAAAACACCCCCCAAGCGAGCGCAAACGCTGGCGCCTCAAGGTAAGGAGACAAGTAAATGACGCTGGCAATAATCACAACATTCAGAAGCACTGGTGTAAAAGCCGCTACGGCGAACTTGTTTAAGGTATTGAGAATAGCGCCAGACAGACCGACTAGCGTGACAAACCATAGATAGGGAAAAGTAATCTTGAGCATGGCAGATGCCATTACAAACTTATCGGCCTGCTCACCATCGTTGAGATAATCCCAAAACCAACCGGTTCCGAACAGGGCCACCAGTATTGGAGAGCCGATAACACCTAATATTGTCACCAAGGTAACTATGACCCCAAGCGTGCCTGCAACCCGGGCAATAAAAAGCCTTAAGCTTTGTTGGTCGTTTTCGTTTTGAACTTCCGCCAATACCGGTACAAACGCCTGGGCAAACGCCCCTTCAGCAAATAAACGTCGTAGAAAGTTAGGAATTTTGTTGGCAAAAAAGAATACATCGGCAGCCACCCCTGCGCCCATAACATTGGCGATAACCACGTCGCGAACCAGCCCCAAAATACGAGACACAAAGGTCATAATGGAAACAATGGCGCCAGATTTAAGTAATTTTTTAGACAAAGGAGGTTCCGTACATTTTTTATTATTATGCAATAAATCAGCTACTTAAAAAATAAATCAGATTTTTTTTATTTTTTTGTCAACGCCTCCGTCCTGAGTCCGTTTTAGACACTGAAACAAGAGTATTGCTAAGCACAACATTATCTTAGCACGCTCAACATTTAACCCAACTGGAGAGTAGTATGTTCAAGGTACATAACAAGTCAAAAGTCGCAGTATTAGTCGGTTCATTATTGATCACGTCACTAATCGCAAGCGCAGCAGTTCATGCCAAAGGTGGCAAACGCGGTGACAGAGACGGCGAGCAGCGCGCAGAACAAAGATTTAATAACCTAGATACCAATGGCGATGCGGTTTTATCGTTAGACGAATTCACAGCGAATGTCGCTGAAAACACCGAACGTCGATTCACTCGTAAAGACAGCGATGAAGACGGTTTATTAAGCCTAGAAGAAGCAACGACACGTCGCAATGGCGAAGCCGCCGCGGACTACTCTGACATTGCAGAAGACATTATTGCCTGTGTAGCGGATTTGGCCGCAGAAGATGACAGCATTGTTGTACCTGATGCAGATAAGTTTCAGTCGCCAGAAGATCGTTTCAACGCAGTAGACACCTCAGGCGATGGATTTATTGACTTAGAAGAAGCGCAAGCAAGCGCACTGAGCAAAAAAACGGATGCGTTTGATAGCATTGACGCGGACGAAGACGGTTTAATTACATTCGAAGAAGTACAAGCTGCTGGTGAAAGCCGCAAAGCCACGCGCCAGGCGGTACGCGAATGTATTGAAGAACTGGAAGAAGAAGACATTGTTTAATGTCTAATTAATTGGTCCCTTATACCTAGTTGTTGTGTTTCGGTGGGTGATGTGTACAGGATGTGCAGATCGCCCATTCCCATCGAAACTGCCATTGTAGTATCAACCTACCTTCTTCCTGTCACTGATCGACTGTGACATTCTTGATTTAACTAGCAATCCTAGCGAGCACGCAGTACCTGCTAAACAAACTGCAACTAAATCAGCCCAATCAAACACTCCAGTCCCAAGCATTGGTTGCAAGATTTCGTATACTGCGCAGCCAACACCAGTCCAAAAACTACATCTAATTAGTTCTCGTTTCTTCACAAAAGAAGTGGCAAAAAATATCGCACAAAAACAACCAAATAAGCTTGGCCAGTAATTTGCCAAACCAAAATCATCTAATGCGTTTTCAACTACCCATGGACGATAGTACACCTGCCCAACAAAAACGAGTCCCATGAACAATGCACCTAGTGCAAATAGCCAATAGTTTTCTAACTTCAATCAATAATTCCTTTTGATGCAAAACAACGCCATATTGCCCCGCTCCAACTATGGAATCAGATATTACTACGTCAATCGAATAACGGCCGCAATAAAGGGCGGTTAATTGCTGGCTATTATTTGCGATGCACGAGCGGAATCAGCGAGTATTTGTCCATGTTTGATTTACCTTGTTAGCGATATTTATGCGATTTGTTCAATTCTGCATTTTTGGCACAGAGGATAGTTATTAACTAACTCCGATATTTGTGATTTCATTTGAGAAAACGAAGTGCCGTACAAATAAAAAGCAGTTTCGGTTGAACCTTGCCAGTAACTGTAGACCTTGCCATTACCTTGCGTAAGCCGATCAAGCTCACTGTAAACATAATTGGAGTCGCTGTTTGCGTATACCTCGTCGTCCAAATCGGTACCATTTAAGGAAATTGCTAGCCCTTCTAAAGTGCCAAACTTAATTTCGGAGTCAGTGGCTTCTACTTTGATTTTTGACCCTTTAGGTACGCCTATCTCTTCAAGTGATGTTCTAATTAATTCGACAGTATCGTTACTTGAATTGTTGACCTGAATTTCTACATCACAATACTCGATCTCACCAGATTGGGATTTAAGAGTGCCACCACCAGAAACCTCACCGATAGAGTTTTTTGAGAGAATTTCGTCAAGAGGATCTCCGTATATTTCACCTCTGTGCATCGGCAGAATACGAGCGTTAATTGTGACCACAATAAATTCTGGCTTAACCTTTACGTTCTTTTCCTTTTTCTTGAATAACCCGAACAAGGTTCGATCTCCTACTTGTGGCTAACACCAACATAACGAGCTCTAATACCGAGCGAAGCGAGGGGAGCCTACGTGTTTTTGTCCCCATCGAGCACAGCGAGTGTTAATGCGCTTGTTATGTCAAAATTCAGGTAGCGTTATTTCTATACCTTCTATAATTTTTTCGATAATTTTTTTCTCTCTTTGTCTTTGAAACTCGTTCTCAAAGCCGTTCATGTTCGCTTTTATATCCAAAATTAAAAGCTCATAAATTTCATTTAGCATTGCATCAACAGAAGCTAGGTTCCATGAGTTGCCTTCACCAGCCCACTTCTTTCTATCGCTCATTTCTCCGTAAACTGATGACCATATAAGGTTATTATTTTCATCAAATAATTTTGCCAATATTTGAGGATTAAATATTACTCCATCTTCGTTTGCATAAATAAGCGAATATGATTGAAGGACTAATGAATATTTCCTCTTCACGGTAGTTTTTCCGATGCCACCAACAAGATTATTGAAGTCCTGACCGTTTTCAATCTTGCTCTTCAATAAAAGCTGAAGATTAAAATCATTTGTTAATATTTTTTCTACTTCGCTTTTAAGTATTTTTTCTGATGCTGAATCTTCTATTATCACACCTAGAATGCCGTCTAAGACAACAATGTGGTTATGGGTGTTTGCCCAGTTAGAAACAACAAAATCCGAACCATTGATTCTCTTGTCTCCTACCCCAAGACTCCAACTAGACTTTTGGAATCTATCAACGGTGACATGAATCTCTTTCGGGGCTACATCATTGATATTGCGCCAGCCGATTGAGAAAAAGAAGTGGCCGCAAACGCAATTATCCAGAAAAAAATAATCAAATTATAAAAAGGTGCTTCCATAAACAGTTTCCAAATTCTGGTTATAACGGAAAGTTCACCGGGCGCGTTTTTTTGCGCTCCGGTGAAGCGCCATGTAAGCAGTCAATTTTCCCCAATTATCTCAATTTATTTTTTTGCTATAATCATCAAATGCCAACCAAGATATCGTGATAGGGTATCGTATAACCATCGTGGTATAAATTTGAATAGGACTCCGTAACCTTCGCCAAAAAGAAAATCACGGTTTATTTGAACCGAAGAAAAATTATTGAACAGTTGCATTACCTCGTTTACCGTATAACGCCGCACAACTGGACATAGTTCATCACGTTCCTCGAATGGTATGCCTGTTATTCGATGCACCAACTCGTTAAGCGAGTGTCGGTTATACAACATAATTCGCGCTTCCCCTCCAGGTTTTAGTACACGAAAAGCTTCATTAATTCCTTTTTCTGTATCAGGTGCATGGTGCAAAACCCCGAAGGAGTAGACACAATCGAAGGTGTTATCGTCAAACTCAAGAGCCATAGCATCTCCAACTTTAAAGGTCGCATTCATTCCTAAATCATCAAACCGCTTGCGCGCAGTTTCAACAGCTACATCAGTGAGATCAATGGCTGTCAAAGTGTGCCCGATTTTAGCTATCTGTAAACTATCCAATCCAATTCCACATCCAATCTCCAAAACTTTGGATTGCGGCGGAATTCCCATAATCCAAGGCATAAGATGTCGATGTGACCGAAAACGTTGCTCTTCGATTTGTGCAAAATATCTAAACGAACCACGTTCAGCATCGGATACTATCTTACCGCGTAATCTTTCAGCATTTACATTATTAGCCCAAAAATTACGGACTTCATCGGTATCTGCAAATTCGGGAGGAAGATCATATCGTTCAATCTTTCCATGTCTGTTAATTCTTTTTTGCTCTTCTTTGGTTTTTCTAAAATATTTTCCCATGCAGAATTTTCCCTTTGAAAAAATAGGATGGTTTGTCTCCAAATATGCTAACGTTTAAATTAAACGGCACAAACTTGTTGGCTATAATACCCGAAGAATGAGGGGGTGCCAGCGAGTTTTTGTCCGAGATTGATTGCTTTTGTTATGTTTCGTGGTCTACCTAAAGTATTCTAAAGCTCTGTGATAGTACTCAGAATCCTGTTTGTATTTTGCTAGTTCTCTTTGAGCGAACTCTTTTCCATGTTCGTCTGCAAAATCATCTGTTTTAAATAAGTTCTCTAATCGAACAAAAGCTTTGTCGCTGTAGGGAGCAGGCTTTCCCGAGTCTACATAATAATCAGGATTCTGGAGTCTATGTTCCACAACTGTCTTGAACAAGTCTGCTGAGGCTTGAAATAGCTCTTCAAAAAAGGGGGAGGGATGTTTTAAGGTAATATATTTCCCAAAGGTGACTATTTTCTCATTTATCTCTTGTTCTTTTTGAAGCCTTGTGAGTTCAATGTTTTCACTAAAGTCTAGATCAATATCCCATGCTAGTTTATGTGCGAGTACTGCTTCCTGGTTGAGGAACTGGAGTTCGCGACCAACGGTCACACCATAGACGTAGGAGCCAACAGTCGCTCCTAAGATCAAGCAAAGTAACAAAAGTAGCAGTGTGAGCTTTTTAAACAAATTTCACTCCCTATACGAGAGAAACATAACGCCCATTTAAAGGGCTGATAATAGTTTGCTAAAATGTGTAGCGAAGCGAAACCGAGCAAACTGTTAGCAGTCCCGCTTGAAATTCTTGTTAGGTTTCAGTTGCTAATAACTCCATTGCGACAGCTAACTTTATTTGTTGGATCTTACTTAATTTATGGCGATATTCTAGAAGAGTAAAAGTATCCATGCCTGTACATTCAGGACAGTCTAGCTCGACTTCTACTCTACCAACCATCCGAGAATCAATAAGTAACCAATAATAAACAAATCTGTCATCCGGAAAGGAGTCTAAAACAATGGCTTTAGTTGTATCCAAGTCATTATCTAAAAAGAAGGTTTTTACGTGAGTCTCAACCGATTTTGAAAATACGGATGAAGTATTTTTTATAAGCTCCAGCCTTATTTCCTTTTCAGTTTTAGAGCCAACCAATTTCACAACACTCTCCTTGAAACCTAACAATTTAATATCGACCCAACGGGTCGTTTTTCTGCAAGCCGTTGGGTCGTTTTTATTCTCGAGGCAATCGATAACAAATTTATCCGGTCAAGACTAGCTCTAGTCTGGATTAATGCTCACTATTATTGGCTGTTGCGCAAAAACGACCCAATGGGTCGTTTTCATGACTACCGGGGCAAACGCTTGTTTTAATCAGTCAACACTTACTAAAGTTGAGAACAAATTCTTCTATGAATGTATTTTTGTGGAATATTGATAACAACTATTGAGCCAATGGGTTTGTTCACAACGCCATCGACGCACTTACATTTGATTTTTCTCTTCTCGCCACTTAGATTAGCTAACAAATTCTCACAAACCCAAATTAGATGAAGCAACTCTCCCTAAAAGCAAGCACACTCTTATTTTCTGCACTTCCGGCTCTATGCTGGGGAAATTCAATTTACATTGGCTATGGGGAAACTGAACTCACCACCTCTGTGGGTGAGCAAACACTCAATTTAACGCCAAGTGGTGTGTCTTTAATGGCAGATTTTGATGTTACTGAAGAGATTTCAGTGTCGATTGACTCTTCCCGCTACAGCGACAACGTCACACAAAACAACCTCATTCAGGTTGACTATGAAGTGGAAACCTTGGGTGCGGGTATTTCTTACAACCTAGAAAATTGGTCTACTTACTACCAGTATTCTCAATACAGCGATAAAGAGTTTTCTGTTGTATTAACCCAGAATCAGCCAAATTCACAAATTGAAGCAAAAGCCAATACGCACTCTATAGGTCTGAGTCGTTACTTTAGCAGCGATGATTGGCAGTTCAGTCTTTATACGGGTGTGCATTACTCCGATTGGGAACAAGACTCAGTTATTGATGCTCCTGATCCAGACAGACCTCTGGAAACCTCTGTCGACGAGGGCGACTCCTTGTTCGTATCGTTAGGTGGCGGCATCAGTCACTACTGGTCATTGACGGATAACCGCTCTGTACTAATTGGTTCTTTTATCAGCTGGAATGAGCTTACCGACAGTGGTTCAGCGGCCATCAGTCGCAATGGCACTAACGTGAGCCAAATTCGCGATGTAGACATTAGAGATCAGATTAATGCTTTCGCCGCCGTTGGCTCTGAAAGTTATGGTCAGGTCAATCTTTACCTTTCGGTCGATGTGACTGACAACCTAGTGTGGGACGTAGACGCATCGTTTGATTTTGGTACTGACGACAACTCTACTTCTTGGTCGACGAGTGTTGGTTACTTTTTCCAATAAGCAAGTCACTGCTCCAAAAAGGTATTGAAAGGCATCACATTGTACATTTATTAATCACTGCAAATTTTTCTTACTGCGTATTATGTAAAAGCAGTAAGAAACATTTTGGAGTGATCATATGATTATTCTCGTTGGTGGCGAAAAAGGTGGCAGCGGCAAAAGTTGTCTGGCACAAAATATCGCCGTATACATTAAAAACCATATCAGCGATTCATTAATGATGGTGGATTGCGACCCACAGCGCACCACCTCTGATTGGATCCAAGAGCGAAACAATGATGAGTCATTGAGCAAAATTAATTGCGTGCAACTTTATGGCAAAATTCGCAACGAGCTCATCAGCTTAAACAACTCGTTTGACTACGTCATCATTGATTGTGGCGGTCAGGACAATCTTGCGTTGCGCTCCTCGATGGCAGTAGCCGACCATATATTGCTCCCTCTGCGTCCTAAACGCAGAGATTTGAAAACCGTTGTGCATATGGAAGACATTGTCTCAACCTGTAAAATGGTTAATCCCAAAATGAATGTTGCCTTTGTGATTACTCAGTGCCCTTCTCTGCCTTCAATGGCGAGTCGCATATTGGAAGCTAAAGAAGTGTGTCGCTCTTTCGATTTACCCGTGCTTAATGCCATCACATTTTCTCGAAATATTTACGATGACAGTGAAGAAAGCGGTATGTCGGTAATGGAAAAAGACGTTAGTGGCAAAGCCAGTATGGAAATTCAAGCCATTTTCCATGAGTTAATTCAAGCTTCACATCACGAGATTGCCAATGAGTTTATTAACCTTGAAGCGCAAAGCGTCTGTGCCTGAAAAACGCAAAGTCGACTTTGACGAGTTTATTGAACAAGCAAAGGACGTATACACTGGAAATTTGCCGGTAATAAACAATGTTATATCTATCGACGGCTCTAACGTGGAAGTGCTGGAAGTTACCTCCTCTGCTAATAAAATGAGCCGACATTGTTTTACCCTAGACAAGCAAGCCCGCGAGCAACTATTCAAGCTCGCACAGGAAAAACAAATAAGCCGCTCGGCACTCATAAGAGAACTACTCAAGCAACCCAGCAAGTAGCCCTAATCCCAGGCCATGGAACGGCATCTACACTAAGATTCAGAGAAACAACTGAGCAAATTCAAACAAGTGTATAAAACTTGTTAATTATCTCTCGAATTTCCTCCAAGACTCTAATAAGCTTGAGCAAAACTAAAACAAAAGTGTGCCTATATGTCTTATCAACGCCTCAAGTTCTATGTCGAAAATCACATCGCTCATGTCGTCATTAATCGTCCAGATAAACTCAACGCAATCGACATGCAAATGTTTGACGAAATAGACCATGTGTCAAAACACTTACGCTCGCGTAGCGACTTGCGTGTTGCCATTGTTTCAGGCGAAGGCGCCGACTTTTGTACCGGAATTGATGTTAAATCAGTATTAGCCAGTCAGAAAAAAGCCATGAGTTTGTTATGGAAATGGTGGCCTGGCTCTTCCAACAAGGCACAACGAGTCAGCACCAACTGGCGCAAGGTGCCATTTCCAGTGATTATGGCAATTCACGGCAGGTGTTGGGGCGGCGGACTGCAAATTGCTCTAGGGGGGGACTTTAGAATCGCTACGCCAGATGCTTCTTTTGCCATTATGGAGAACAAATGGGGCTTAATTCCGGACATGGGCGGCTCACTAGCTTTGCGTGAACAACTGCCCACCGACAAATCTATGCTGTGGGCCATGACCGCAGAGGAAATTTCAGCTCAAGACGCTCTTAGTACTAACCTCATTACCGAAGTTGCCGACGAACCACTTGAAGCAGCCAAACTTATGGCGGAAAAGCTAATGAACCGATCGCCAGACAGTATCGCGGCAATCAAAAAGCTGTATCGTCAGTTTCCCAATCGCAGTGACGCAGGTTTACTGGCCAGAGAAAGTGGCTATCAGATAAAAGTCATTGTTGGCGAGAATGTCAAAATTGCCCGAAAACGCGAAACGCAAGACCCCACAATCCCTTACAAACTATGAGCCCCTTACAAATTATGAGTCTTTTCAAACTAAGACGCGGATGTCAAGGACAACTCGGCATCTGTGATACTGGCACCTCTTGGAACAGTGAGACCTGAAATGGTCACCTGTTCCTGAGTGTAAGCTTCAATTAGTTCGCGATTAGCAATGTAAGATCGGTGAATTCGGATAAAATGGGCAGGCAGTTGTTTTTGCGCCTCTTTTAACGAGCCATAAACAAGCTTTTTATCGCCATCCACCAAATAGTAAGTTACATAGTTACCCATGCCTTGGACGTAGGCGATTGAGTCGGTTTTTAGTCTGTGCACCGCCCTATCAGACTTAACTTCAATGTAATCATGGGTATCACCATTGGATTTATTTTCAATATCATTCTGCAATTGTATATAAAGCTGAAACACCTTCGCGGTTCCAAGCAGTAAAACGGTGGTATTGACCAATATGCAGTTGCGAATCAAGCCCGACACTGAGAACAGCGAACTCGCCTGTGAATTCAGTAACAACTTCTCGTAAAAGAAATAACCAAATATGGTTTGTAACGCACCAGCCAACAATATGAGTAAAAAGTAGTGGCCGAAGAACAGCCTGTAACGTTGTTTGACCAGGTAGCCGGGTATCAACACATAAATCATGCAATAGGCAGATAGAATGCGAACCGGCATCAAAATAAACTCGAGAAAGAAAGAGGCAAAATAGCCAATGTCAGGCTTCATCCAAATAATACTGAAAAGGATGTAATACCCCACCCAAAACAATGAATGGGTCAAAAAACGTGAACCCGCTATATAGCCACTGGGAAATGTGGGTGAAAAATCGCTGAGCTTCGTCATCATTTTCGTCCGTTTCGCATCAATTTTTCAGTCATTCAAATAATACATAAATGGTTCTTACCGGGGAGCACTAGTATGAGCTGGCAAAACAAATGTCACAAGTACTCAACGACGACAAAGAGGTAAGGATTTGTTTATGAATAAGCTATTGATATCAATAATTACAGGGCTTCTACCAATATCAGGTACAAATGTAAGCGCCGCCGAAAATAACCAAGATAGACGGGCTCGATGGCTCGCCAGCTTCGCACCCCAATCACCAACAGGCAGAGAAATCACGTTAATTGAACCTGAGTCAGCACTACAAAAAACAGAATTACAAAAAGGCGACATTATTATTGCCGTTGATGGACAACTAGTGACCGACGGCAACGTATGGTGGGAAATATCTTATGGTCTCAGAGCCAACAAAAACTACAGGATAACCTACAAGAGAAATGGCGTTGTCAGCCAAACAGATGTGACCTTCGAACCGGCACCCAAAGAGAGTTATTCGGGTCTTGAGGTTGACTACGACTTCTTTGTAAATGACTTCAACATAAAACAGCGCAGCATCATTACCTACCCTTCCAATACTTCTACCAAGTTACCGGCAATATTCATTGTTGGTGGTTTGAGTTGTTCGAGCATGGAATACCTGCCGGGACGAAAGTCCAACTTTGTTCGCTCGGTTCGCAATCTCATTGAACAATCAGGCATGCTGGTAAAACGCATTGAAAAGCCAGGCGTGGGTGACAGCGAAGGAGATTGCTCAAAAACCGACTTTCACGTCGAGCTAAACGGTATTGAAGTCGCGCTGCAACAGTTGCTTAAACATCCCCTGGTCGATAGCAACAGAGTTATTGTCTACGGCAGTAGTATGGGTAGCGCGCTTGCGCCCTATCTTGCCAACAAGTACAAACTCAATGGCATCATTGCAGATGGCACTTTCTATCGCAGCTGGTTTGAACATATGTTAGAGATAGAGCGCCGAATTAAAACCATGCAAGGCAAAACTCAAGAAGAGGTCAACGAGCTAATTAACAAGGTTTATATTCCGCTTTACTACGGGATGCTGATTGAGAAGAAAACCTATAAACAAGTTGTCGATAGCAATCCTCTGTTAGCTGAGCACAACTATCATGGCGACGCGCATATGTATGGCCGCCCCGTCAGCTACTACCATCAAGTACAGGACTTTAATTTTGCGGGAGAATGGTCAAAACTGACGGTGCCAGCCAAAATTCGTTGGGGTACTAATGATTGGATCATGTCTGAATACGATATTGATATGATTGCAGAGGTGCTAACAAAAAATAATCACCAAAACTTCGAAGTGTATAAATTTCCGGGGTTAGACCATTGGGATACAATACACGAGGCTGCCATCGATTCGTTTTCTGGCAAACCGGGCAAATGGGATGAGCGAATCAGTAATCAACTGATTCGTTGGGCGAAAGAGCTCAATGCAAAGGCAAATCAGCAATAGAGCGTTTACGCCGCAAAACTCTAGAAACCTAAAAAAATAGGGCTAATGTGCCCTATTTTTGCATCTTATCAACAATCCACTGCTTCACTGGCTCTATCCATTCTGGAATGGGACGGTAAAACGCACCATGTGATAATCCAGTATTAATACTGATTTCCTGATAAGACTTCACATCTGGGCTTTTGTCTTTTAATCGCGCGCAGGTGCTGGCGCGGTCTGATGCCTCGTAAACCGATAGCACATCACCGTACACCGAAATATCATCGTGTTGTCTGGTCACCAAACGTCCACACCCCGCAAGAATGATGGTATTTACAGGCGTGTCCTTCAGTAAATTTGAGGTGAGCCCGGTGATAAATGCGCCGCGAGAAAAACCCATGATGGTAATATTAGAAGGCTTAACACCGGCCTCAAGCAAGGTTCTCACTTGTTTTGCAAGTGATTTTGAGTAGTCAAATGGGTTGGTATTTTTTGACCTGTGGGTCGCGATAACGTGAAACGGCGAATCAGCTAAACTTTTTTTAATTGCAGGAAAGTCATACTTTCCCCAACCAAAACGAGAATCTCTGGGCGTTGGATTGTCACCTTCGACAATATAGCCATGAGAATAAAATACGTAGGCATCAGACGCTTTTATTTCGCTTGGCAGTTGGCTATACACCTCTCCTGCATTAGTAACCGTGGCAACCGCTGAAAACAGTAGCGCAGTGCAGAGTTTCCTTATTATCATTTTATGTTTCTTCCCTCAATTTAATGCTCTACATACAAGAGCCTGTTGAACTTTGCAGTATTATTTTGCAGCAGTTTGTTTGGTATTTATATAAGGCAGAGTCTTTGTAGTGTAGTTGCTCTACATAAAAAGGCGATAACGCAGTAGAAATACCAAACAAGCGCTGCCCGAAGGGTTCTTCCTGTGCGCATCCTGCTCTTTGTTGTTGCTTTTTGACTTAGTCCACTAGGCCTACAAAGCAATGCCGCGACCAGAAAGCGCTCAGATTGAACAAAACTTATACTGCAAAGTTCAACAGGCTCTAACTTCATAGTTATGGGATGCAGCCTCACAGATGCAAATATTTACAACGAATTAATTCTAATATTTAGAACGAGTTGGCTCTAAGATTCAGAAAGAGTTAGTTCTAATATTTAGAACTTTATTGTCATTATTTTGCAATTTTAATTCGCATATAAAGAAAATAAACTAAGGTCATTGAAATCAAACAGGATGACATTATGAAAATTTTACAGACGATACCAAGTCAGGCAACGCAAGACGGTGACGGTGTAAAAATCGCGCGTGTAGCCGATTTTGCTGGGAAGCTGTTAGATCCCTTCCTGATGGTTGATGAATTAAAATCTGATGACAAAGCGGACTACATGGGAGGCTTTCCTGCGCATCCTCACAGAGGCATGGAAACCTTTACCTACATTATTAAGGGCGGATTCGAACACCAAGATCAAATGGGCAATAAAAAAGTTATTGCAGATGGCGATGTCCAATGGATGAGCACAGGTTTTGGCGTCGTTCATTCGGAAATGCCTATAGCCGATGCCGAAGCAGGCATGCACGGTTTCCAAATCTGGGTCAATATGCCAGCGAAAGATAAGTTGCGCCCAGCATTATATCAAGACTCTACCGAAACTGGCCTGCCAGTAGCGAGCAATAATACAGGCGCGCAGTTAAAAGCCCTTGCAGGCGATTGGCATTTAGCTGGCAATAACGTGGAATCACCGATAAATAATTTGGCGGCTGATGCTGCCATTGCTGACATTACCCTTGAGGCTAATGGCAGTGCCAAACTGGATTTATCCGACCGTACACTTGCTATGATATATGTGCATACAGGCTCACTGAATGGTATTGCCGCCGGCAATATGATTCTGCTAGATAATTCAGAACTAACAGAGCTCAAAGGCGGTGAACTGGGTGCAGGAGCCTTGATCTTCAAAGGCAACCCGTTGCAGGAGCCTATCGCCCATATGGGACCATTTGTTATGAATCATCAACATGAATTGCGCCAAGCAGTCATGGATTATCAAATGGGCAAATTTGGCGCGATATAGAGCCCGTTGACCTTTGCGGCACTCCCTCATTACGGAGTGTCGTAAATTCATTGTTCTACTCAGTATTCTTTGCCAAATCATTTCACCTCGGCTAAGGTATTGCGCAATCAAAAAACGGGGCGATACTGTGTTTAAACCACTACTAGGCTATTGTTTATTCGTACTTTTTTTACATCCGCTGGCCACTCATGCCACTTCGTTTTTAGACCAACCCAATCCATGGCCAGATATACGCAAACAGCGGATTAGTGAACTCTTGCCTAACGCCATGCAAGCAGCCAACGTCGACTTGTGGCTGGGAGTTTGCCGTGAAAATAACAACGACCCACTTGCCGATCACATAGGTTGTGAAAATGCAGGCTCAACCACAGCGTATCTTTTTTATTTAGAACAGAATAAGTTTCACTCTTTGGTATTCTCACCCATCGGGGAAGCCACCGCCTTGGCCGAACAAAAAATACACGACAAGGTCATTGCCGTGCCACGTGGTGACTCGGCATTAAAAATGGCTGTAGATTTCATATTGAATAAACCATTTAAACGCATTGCCGTTAATTCATCGTCCAGTAACGCACAAGCCGATGGGCTCAGCTACAGTCAACGTATGACACTTGAAAGCTTGTTGGGCGATAAGTACAGCCAACGCTTAGTCAGTGCCGAAGAACTGGTATACGAGTGGTTGTCAATTAAGTTGCCTGCAGAGGTCGAAATCATGACCCACGCGGCGGCGCTTACCGCCAAATGGCAAATTGAAGCCTACCAACAGATTATTCCCGGCAAAACCACAGATGCCGATGTCGCCAAGTTTCTAAAACGCAAAATGGCGGAACATGGCGTTACCGATGCCTGGGCACCTGAGCAAAACCCCAATGTTAATTCAGGGCCTGACAGAGGCCATTCCCATTCCACCAATAAGGTCATCATGCCCGGCGATGTCATTCAAACAGATTTTGGCATTCGCGTGTTCGATCGTTGGGTAACCGACATTCAACGCTTCGCCTACGTGCTAAAACCAGGTGAAACTAAGCCACCAAAAGATATTCAATATTACTGGGAATCAGGTCGAGACGGTGGTTTTGCCGCCTTTAACGCAATGAAACCGGGCGTCACTGGCTTTGATGTTGACGCGGCCCAAAGCGAAGTTATGAAACGAACCGGGTCAGAATATGTGATGTGGAGTACGGGACACCCCGTTGGCTATGTTGCTCATGACACCGGCCCAAACCTGGGTGGTTCACGTGCCAAAATGGTTCGCCCTGCGGCACATAAAAAGTTAAAAGCGGGTATGACCTTCGCGTTCGATGGTTTTCACGCGTGGAAACGCCCTGATGGCACCACAAAAACCATTTCGGTCGAAGAAATGGTGGTAATTACTGACGATGGCGCTCGATACCTAATACCGCCGCAGCAAGAATTAGTTTTGGTGCCTTTAGTTGCCAAATAAATCAAGTTCATCAAAACATAGCAGTGCGCTAAAAGTGAGCTTGATACGTAGTAGTGCTCAATCAATAAATTTGTGCATCGTTAGATGCGTTAATAAGTAGAATAAATTAAACCAACCTAACACGGAGATACAGGATGAAATTTAAGGCTCTCACCCTCAGCCTTTTGGCAACAGCAAGCTTAGGTCTAGCCACGCCAACCTTTGCCGATGGTCATGGTGCGCATTCAGCAGAAGCGTTTGACCACAGCCATCGCAGCGACAAAAACAAACTGCGTGATGAGTTTCGCAAACCTTTTCAAACGTTGGCCTTTTTCGGTGTAAAACCCGATAGCAAAGTGGTTGAAATCATGCCTGGTGGCGGTTGGTACACTGAAATTTTGGCACCTATGCTCAAAGACAAAGGTACCTTCGTTGCAGCGCATTACAGTAAGGACAACAAGTCTGAATACCGAGCTCGCTCAAGAAATAACTATGACAAAAAACTAGCTGATAATGCAGCTGTGTACGGCAACGTACAGGTAGTGGATTTTGGCACTGACTTACCCGTCGCTGAAGGTGCAAAAGACGCTGATGTGGTACTGACCTTCCGCGGTCTACACGGGCTACAAAACAGCAACCAACTAGGTGTGGCGTTTGCACAATATAACGAGATGCTGAAAAAAGGCGGCAAATTAGGCATCGTACAACATCAGGCACCTGAAGGTTTTGACCCGGTTGCGACAGCTCGTAAAGGTTATCTACCGAAAAGCTACGTGATTTCTGTCGCAAAAGCACACGGATTTAAACTCGTGGCTGAAGCGTATTTCCACAATAACCCCAAAGACAATGTTATTCGCGATAACCTCGAATGGGGTGTTTGGTCTTTACCGCCAAGTCTGCGTGACGAAGCCAACGCAGAAAAGCTGAAGAAAGTCGGCGAATCCAATCGAATGACCTTGTTATTCGAAAAAATATAAGCCACAGCGTACAGTCAAAAAAAGTCCCGAAAGGGACTTTTTTATTGCTGTTTTAACCGCGATTACATCAATCACGCCATAGACAAAGGCAGCTCGCGTAAACGCTTACCGCTAGCTGCGAACACCGCATTGGCCACAGCTGCCGCGATAGGTGGTGTGCCGGGTTCACCTACTCCAGTGGGCGCTTCTTCACTTTGCACAATGTGCACCTCAATGTCTGGCGCTTCGTTCATACGCAAAATCTGGAAGTCATGAAAATTGCTCTGTTCTATTGCACCGTCTTTCAAGGTGACTTTCTGATGCAATGCCGCACTTAAACCAAAGTTAATACCGCTTTCCATTTGCGATTTCACAATATCTGGGTTCACCGCGATACCGCAGTCAATCACGCAAACCACCTTATGCACCTTGATTTGCCCGCCACTTACAGATACTTCCGCTACTTGCGCTACATAAGACTCAAAACTCTTATGAGTGGCAATACCCAATGCGCGTCCTGCTTTGGGAGTTGCCCAGCCGGCTTTTTCGGCCGCTAATTCCACCGTTCGTTTTAGTCTTGGATTGCCATCGAGATGCGAGAGTCTGAATGCAACAGGATCGGCGCCTGCTTCATGCGCCATTTCATCCATAAAACACTCTTTGAAAAATCCTGAAAAGGAATGTCCTACCGAACGCCAAAAGCCGCACCTCAGCCCTGGGTCAACCGTTTCGTGTAATGCTGTTTTATTCTCGATATCGTAGTCTTCGTATAGACCCTCGACGCTAGAATGATCCGTCGTCCAATCGGCAAATACGCCGTATGGACGCTTACTAATCCAATCAACCATACCTTTAGGCAAGAACTCAGGCACTAATGCGCCAAAGACTTCATCGGCAAGATAAGGAAATACGTTGGGACCGGCTCTTTTTACCTGCCAGGCAGATAGCTTACCGGCATCGTCTAGCCCCGCGTCAAACTTAACCCAAGAGATAGGACGGTAGTAACCCTGTTGGGTGTCGTCTTCACGACTCCATACCAGCTGAATGGTTTCTCCTGTTTGGAGCGCAATTTCGGCCGCTTGCGCAAGGTAATCATGCCCTGCCCGTCTGCCGAAACCTCCGCCTAGAAAGGTACTGTGGATGCGAATATTTTCTCTGGAAATGCCGCTGTGCTCTGAGGCGACTTGAGCAGCCAGTCCCGGTGCTTGTGTCGGGATCCACACATCCATTGCACCATTTTTAATTTGTACCGTGCAATTCATAGGCTCCATCGTCGCATGCGCCAAATAAGGCGCTTTGTATTGCGCAGAATGTGTTTTCTTGGCCTTAGCAAACGCTTTTTCTGTGTCGCCTTGCTCGAAGGCATTTAACCCTTCTTCGCTATCAAGCGCTTGTTGCAATTCTGTCTCCAGATTGCTGTTTGAATATTTGGCTAGTTCAGGATTGTTCCACTCAACGCTAACGCTTTTTGCGGCCTGTCGCGCTTGCCAGTAAGTGTCGGCAACTATCGCCACCCCGTTAAAAATAGTGACAACGTGCTGAACGCCCGACATTGATTTAGCATTTGTAGCATCAAAGCTTTTAACCGAGCCACCATAAACTGGCGAAGCCACGACGACCGCTACTTTTGCATTTGGCACTTTTACATCCATGCCAAACTCGGCGCTTCCGGTTACCTTGGCAATCGCATCTGTACGAGGTGTGCGATCTTTACCAATAAGGGTAAAGTCTTTCGGCGACTTAAGAGCTATGGATTCAGCGACGGGTAGCGTTTTCGCAGTTGCAATAAACTGAGCCCAGTCGTATTGCTTGCCGGCGTGAACTATCTGTTTATTGCGTAGTGTAAGTTCGGATTTCGCTACACCTAAATCTCGTGCAGCAGCACTGAGCATTACATCTGCAACCGACGCGGCGGCCTGACGCAGCGGTAAAAAGCGCTCTTTGATGGTAGTGCTGCCACCTGTGATCTGCGCGCCCATACTTGGCATGTTATAGGCTTTGTGAGACCCGGCAAATTTGGTTTCAACTGCCGCTGGTGCCATATTGAGTTCTTCCGCCACCAGTGTGCTTAAGCCCATTTTGATTCCCTGCCCCATTTCGGCATTGGGAATTAGAAACAAGACATCGCCTTTTGCGCTTACCTGCAAAAACGCATTTGGCTGAAAGTCCTTGGCATAAGGGACAGGCTTGGCCGATGAACCACAACCTTGCAATGACGTTGCCACGACTAAACCACCAGTTGCAACCCCAGAGGCTTTGAGAAAGCTTCTTCTGGATAATGAGATATTCACAGCCTGTGTCATGCGAGCTCTCCTTGTTCAGTTGGCTCAAGTTCGAGCTCTTTTTTCGGGTCAAACAGCACGACGCCTGTTTGCATCGCCCCTGCAGCATCGTGAATCGCTTGCTTGATTCTAGGGTAAGTACCGCAGCGGCATATGTTGCCACTCATAGCATCATCAATCTCTTTGTCACTGGGATTAGGATTGGTCTTTAGCAGTGATATCGCCGACATAATTTGACCAGATTGGCAATAACCACATTGAGGCACGTTGTTCTTAATCCACGCCTGCTGCACTACATGTAGGTCTTCAGGCGTACCCACTCCTTCTATAGTAGTCACTTCACTATTGGCCACCGCCGCCACAGGTAACACGCAGGTGCGTACAGCGGTACCATTGAAATGCATAGTACATGCACCGCAAAGCCCCATACCACAACCAAATTTAGGACCGGTTAACGCAAAGTGTTCTCTAACTACCCACAATAATGGGGTATCGGGAGATACGTCAGTGGAGACTTGCTCTCCGTTTAAGGAAAAACTGATCATATTAAACGACCTCTTCTGCTCTGGATGCCTATTCAATTGTTTAAATTCTAGCCTTAAATAGATAAAAAACACGTACACAAAACGATTAATCTCTTACACATTCCAGCAAACAATTATTAAATTTTGGTAATTTTTGTTTTATTACTTACACTATCCAGCATAAATAGGAGAAAACGATGGCTCAGCAACAATCGCTAATAAACAGCCTATGTGACGAGATAAACGGCCTGATCTCGGATACAGGTATGCTGGAACTACCGATGCCAGGTCTGGTAATTTTTAAACACACCGACGCTCATGAAAAAACCACTGACGTATGCGATGCCGGTATCAGCATTATTCTACAAGGCAAAAAAAGGGTAACGGTGGAAGGCAAGAGTTATGTGCAATCGCCTCCCAATTATTTGACCTTGTTAACCCCTATGCCGGTGCGCTTTGAAACACTTGAAGGCAATAGCGACTCGCCCTTGTTTGGCATTGGTATTTACATCAACAAGGTAAAGCTGGCAAACGTGCTTATGCGCATGCAACACGCTAACTTTGCCGCCCCTAGAGAACAACACAAACACCATTCAGTCATATACAGCTCACCGCTTGATAGCGAGCTTTTGGCAACTTTATTAAGTATATTGCGCAGGTGCCAAAACCCATTGGAAATGGCGGTGCTCGGCGAGAATTTAGAAGACGAACTGTATTTTAGATTGCTCTCGCAACCTGCCAATGCACCGCTGATAGACTTTGTTCACAACAGTGGCAAGGTGCATCAAATATCCAAAGCTGTTGAATTTATTCATCAGAATATTCAAAGCGCAACCTCGGTGGAAGAGCTCGCTAAACAAGTCAATATGAGCAATTCTGGGTTTCAGAAGCGCTTCAAAGAGGTCATGCATATCTCACCTGTGCAGTATGCCAAGCAAGTGAAATTAGGACGTGCCCGCAGCTTAATAATGCAAGGTGAAAGCGTGAGCGCTGCTTTTAACAGTGTGGGTTACAACAACGCTGGGCAATTTAGCCGAGAATACAAACGCCACTTTGGCGTCTCCCCTTCAGAAGAAACCAAGACTTCGCTTGTTAATTAAGGCACAGGGGCAACCGTTTCATTTTGGTAAGCGACTCCCTTGTAGGCCTTATGTAGCAACAAACTTATCGCCAATGCGGCGAAATTAATGGACAACACCACATTTTCGAAAGACCAAGACAGGGTAAGCTGCAGACCAGTGTTTAGATAAAACGAAAAGAACTCAGTTTCAATACTGATAATTTGTAAGACATAAAGCCATACACTGATTTTAAGTGCCCGAACACTTTTCTGATAAACCCGATAAACAAGGTAGAAGTTGAACACCAGCAGCATGATAAACAGCACTACCAGAATTGCAGAAGCGGAAAAATCTTCGACGACTGATTGAAATGTCGGTAACACAATGGCCAATGTAATGGCGCCAACAACGCAGTTAAATGCCATTAGCCAGCAAGCTAGTTTAGTTAGGCGTGTATGTATGTCGAACATGGCTTGGCAATCCGTTACCGATTTTTATAAAGCGCTAGATGATATCTCTTAACGCCGTTTTATACTCTGCTTTTGCGCACTGAGATAAGTACTTTTCCATGCGATTAAATAGCTCATACAAGCCGTGCCCATGTTGTTTTTTAAAGGCGTCACTGGCATAAACCAGCTCCAATTCATTGGCCACCGTCAGCTCGCAAAACATAAGTGCATCATCGTTAGACAGTTCAAAATCAGTGCCAGTAAACCTGTCGCGAAAAACAATGTTTTGCCCTTTGCCAAACTGCGGAAACACGAAGTTTCTATCACAAGAGCAATATAAATACACAAGCGCTTCTGCGTCTTTGCCAATAGTTTGTGCAATAGACTGCCTCTGCTCTAAAGACACCATGTGCTGACTGAGCCCAGCAGTGCCATAAGCGGCATGAAACAGCCCTGCGGTTTGCAAAACTTCAGACGCGCCCCACTGTTTAAGCAGCGCTGCAGTTCCTTTTAAATGGATTTCTAATGAGCCGTTAAGGTGCTGAAAATCCCCTGCATTTAAGGATTTTAAGATACTAAAACGAGTGTCCATGTTCTTAACAATTACCTTCCACCTGTGAAATATCGCCTAAATATCCCAATATTCAGTTAGTTGGAGTAGGCAACTAACCAAGCATACACAATACTACCGATTGTCATTTATCTGTCATTGAATAATGTTCATCTTACGTCAATTTATGTTACAGACCCAACGTCATACCTCAGCGACAAATAGCTGGAACTAAATCGCCCTATACAAAGTCTTACCTGAGGTATCACGATAAGAGATGTTTAATGACTGAAAGCTTTGCTGCAGCGCCTTATGTACGGGATAAGCCGCGTATTTCCTACGTAGAACCCAACGACCCTTGGGTCACTCAAAAGTTAGTTTCTTCTCTGGAAGTCATGTTTGGCCGACGCAAAATAGAAGCTATCTACAATGAGCTAAAGTCACAAACCTTTAATATTGAAACCTTCTTTGCCAACGCCTTGGTGCGCGCCAATATCACACCTAAATACAATGCATCTCAACTGGCAAAAATACCCAAAACCGGGCCGGTTATGTTTTTGGCGAATCACCCTTTTGGTGTCGTAGATGGCATAATTTTGTGTGACTTGGCAGTAAAAACGCGCGGAGACTTTCGCATTATGCTCAATTCGCTGCTGTGCCAAGACCGGGACTTGGCACCCTACTTTCTGCCGGTAGATTTTGCCAATAACAAACAAGCAATTAAAACCAACATCAAATCTAAACGGTGCGCCCAACATTTCTTAAAAGAAGAAGTTCCGGTACTGATTTTCCCGTCGGGCATGGTATCAACCGCAGATCGTTTTGGCTTTGGCGCAATCGAAGATGGCCCTTGGAGCACCTTTGCCGCCAAACTGATTAATGATGCTAAACCCACGGTTATCCCTGTGCATTTTTATGGCAGCAACAGTCGTAAATTCCACGTTGCATCGCACATCGCCGAGCCTTTGCGCATGGCGCTTTTAGTGCATGAAGCACTGAATAAGTTTAATGACGATATCGAGCTCGATATTGGCGACCCTATCACGTGGGAACAGATGGCGCACTGCAATGGCCGACAAGAACTTACTGAGTTCCTCTACCAAAAAGTGCAAGATACTGGTATTCGAAAACAACAATAATAAACACTTATGACGCACGTCATCATCGAGCAAGAACAAGCACTGTTTGCTAACGATACTCGCAAGAGCCGCGCTGAATTGGAGCGATTATTACACCCTGAATTTATTGAAATCGGCGCTTCCGGCCGCCGCTTTAATCGCGAACAAATCATCGCGGAGTTATCGCAAGAGCAAAACGAAAACACATCCATTGTTGGCCAGCGCTTCGCCGAGGAAGGTATTTCTGATAACGCTAAATTGCTGACGTACGAGTTATTTGTAGAAGATATTGAAGGGCATAAGTCACAACACAGCAGAAGAAGTTCACTGTGGGTAAAAACCAGCACTGGCTGGCAAATAAAGTTTCATCAGGGAACACCATGTGAGGCGTTCCCTTCAATGTAATTAGGGCTTGTTGATCTTTGCGGAACTATTTCACAAGCTGCAACGCACAGATTTTATTGCCTGAAGGATCTCTTAGGTAGGCTAAGTACAAGGCCTTGCCGCCACCTTCTCGAATCCCCGGTGGATCTTCACAAGCAACACCACCGTTTTCCACACCGGCTGCGTGAAACGCTTGAGCAACTTCGGCATTAGGTACAGCGAAGCCAATGGTTGAACCATTGCCGTGGCAAGCTTCTTCGCCATTTATCGGTTTTGTAATCGCAAAAACGCCCGTCTTGGTGTAGTAAAACACGCGACCTTTATCGTCCATTACTCCCGGTTTGTAACCGATTGCGCCTAATACCGCATCATAAAACTTTTTCGATGCCTCAACATCGTTCGCACCTAGCATGACATGACTAAACATATGCTTCCTTTTGTTTTTGTTAACGTTGGTAGGGTCTTACCCTATCTAGTAGAAAATGTTACGCGGCAAATCGCAATAAAGTTTTTCGATTTAATCGAATTAATTAGTCTAAATAATTGTCTCTATCACTTTAATGAGAATGATTATTATTTTTATTAAATAGAGGGTGCGTAATTAAAGGAGACAAGTATGAGTAAACCCATCCCTATCATCACTCGTGTCAAAGACACATCAAGATTAAGTGAAAATATGCAATCGGTAATCCTTGAAAGTGAGCGTTTAAAGCAATTCCCAGCCGTACAGCCCGGAGCTTACATCAAACTCATTTTTGAGGCCTCGGGCGTGCCCTTTACCTCTTCAAGTCATCAAGATACACCAAGAATGATGCGCACCTACACCATTCGTAAATTGGACAAAAACAAAGGGCAGCTGCAGATAGACATGGTGTTGCATGCTCACAATGGTGTTAGTGGTCCGGCGGCAACCTGGGCTGCCAAGGCAAAGCTGGGAGATGAAATTGCCATCGCCGGTCCAGGCAGTGTTAAGCAAGTCGATACCAAGGCAGACTGGGTACTATTAGCAGGCGATACCACAGCATTACCCGCCATTGAAAGCCATCTAGAGAGTATTCCCAAGGACACTAAAGGCTATGCATTTATCAGCGTAGGATCAGAAAACGACATTAGAGCATTGGTAAAACCCAAGGATATCGATGTTATCTGGGTTGACCAAAACAGTGGTGGGCTAGCCAGTCGCATATCTGGTGCTAGCTTTCCAGACTCAACGCCCTCTATCTGGGCAGCGGCGGAATTTTCGCAAATGCGTGAAATGCGGGCGTTGTTTGCAGAACGGTTTTCGGTATCGCGAAATGAGCTTTATTTAAGCAGCTATTGGAAGTTCGGCCGTTCAGACGAACAACACAAGGTAGACAAGCGCAATGATGCAATGCAATTACAGCAAATGTGATAACTCACGCGGGAAATCATGCGGTCACAATTCGACACAATGTAAGTATTTAAACTTTGTGACATTTAACTGGAGGTGAACCTTAGGCGGGTTGTTACCGTATTCAGCGTTTTATGGTATAAATCTGCAACAAAACAATTCATTGATAAGCGACGAATAAGTATGCTCACTAAATCTTTTTGGCTTAAGGCGCTAGTGCCAGCCGTTTTTCTGGTCTTCGCAAGCATTGCCCACGCGAAAGATTATGAAATGATCGAATGGCAAGCGTTAATGCCAGCCGAAGATTTGGAAGCTATTTTAAATCCACCTGAATTTATTGCAGGCATTGAAGATGGCTCGTCTGAAGATGATTTGGCAGCGCTCGAAAATAGCGAATCTGAAGAAATTGCCCGCTACCAACAGGCATTAACCTCAGCCGAAGTTGTACCCGCATTCAATGGCAAAGCCATTAAGCTCCCAGGCTTTATTGTCCCTTTGGAAAGTGACGACCAACAACGGGTCACAGAGTTTTTTATCGTTCCGTATTTCGGCGCTTGTTTGCATTTACCGCCACCGCCGCCTAATCAAATCATCTACGTAAAACACAAAGAAGGTATTCAATTAAACAGCCTTTATGACCCGTTCTGGTTTGAAGGTACGCTTGATATAGCAATGAATTCTAATGAACTGGGCACGTCTGCGTATACACTAATGCTAGACAACGCCATGCCTTACGAAGAGTAAAAGAATATGATACTAAACCTGCGAAAAACTATTGCGACCTCAGCATTGGTGTTGCTATTTAGTACCAATGCCACCCTAGCCTGCGACCAGCATGGCGCTATGGGCTTTGGCGTGTTTGCCAAAGGCATGCCTATGCACAGTCAAGCAAAAGACAAATGGACACCTTCACCCATTAAGATGTTTCATCCTTTCACTAAAAACTATCAAATGGAAGAAGAAGGCAGCTTCAATATTCGCTACAGCATTCCAGCGGATTTGAATGAAGCCAAAATGACCATCAGCTCGGTGGAAGGCGTTAAATTACTTGGCGATACCGCGATAGACCTAAACAATGCCACCGGCACCACCCCTGTGCCTTTTTCGGTTGAAAAAGAAGGCAGCCACATTATCACTGTGCGCATTGACGGCAAAGAAGGCGATAAGCCAGTGAAACTAGTTAGAACCATACGCCTAAGACAAAAAGCCTAATTCACCGCAGATTAAAAATCGGAGCGTATTGCCTACGCTCCGCCACTCACATCTACAAATCGAGCCTAATACGTTAACGTGCGAACGCTTTACACCGCGTCCGAAACTCGATAGCCCAACGGCTTTAAACGAATCGACTCCTTTTATCTTAAAAGAAATACATGCGTTAAACACTTATGTCTTTGTCGCGCCGAACATCACTTTTCAGCACCAAGACCATAAGAAAAATAATCGCTAATGGCGGGACAAAAGCGGTAAGAAAGCCAACAAATGCCGTGAGTTTAGGCGTTTCAGTTTTCCTTTTACCGAGAATGTAGCCGAAAATAACCATAACAATAGCCAAGAAGAAAACCACTTGACCTAAAAATGTTGCATTTATATTCATAACAAATTCCTTTTATATTGATTATCGCTGACAAGTATCTAACGCCGGGCTAATTTGCGCCGTTAGACGTCAAATTGCGCCCATATTAGGCTCATTTACCTTGCGCTTTCTTTTACAAAATCGTGATTTGTTGCAGGATCTATCCTGCTTTTTCGTATATATCCAACTCCAGAGCCATTAGTATACACAAAACCTTTTCGCTTCCACCTTATAGTATGTGGCCACCCAGATGGAGTTGGATTAACCATTTCAGTATGAATAACAGCTTCTTTATGTAGTTCTGCTTCATGCCGATCAACCACTTTATATCTTGCGTACCCATCAGATTTTTCATCTAAAATTGCATAATTGATTTTATGTCTTGCTTTAGGCCTAATCCTCTTGACTGGAGTAAATGAAGCCAAGACCTGATCTTCCGAGTTCTTGTCTTGGTAGAATATATTTGCTCGACTATTTAGATACTGGTGTTCATTAAATAGATTTACCTCACGCTCGTTATTCGCATCAACCCAGCCTTTCTTGTGAGGAATACTATAAACATCAGGATCAAACCCAACACATAAAATTCGAGGAGTTATAGGAAGAAAGATAACTACTCCTGCAGATTCCAATCCAAAATTACTCCCAGAGGTTCTCTTGTCTAGGAAGTGCCATTTATTAGTTAAGACAGCAGGGTCATCTGAAGAAACAAAGTCGATTTTAGTTTTATTCCTAATCAGGCAGACTTTAAGATCGCTAATTACATGCCTTTCTCGTACAAAGTTTCTCATGGAAAGCTGGACTGCTTCTTTCATCTCCATTTTAAAGTCTTTCGGTTCAAGCCCCGCTACCTCACCCATGCCTTCTGTCATTTCAATACTGCGACGTGAGGCAGCTTCAGTCCTTATATATTGTAATTGCCAGAAGAGGATTAAAAACTCGCGATGCTCATCTGTTAAGTGATAATTCTGGCTTTTAATTTCTCTAACTATTCCAGCATAACGGCCCTCAATGGGTTGAAGCGCTTTTTCTAGCTCAAGATCATCACCATAAAAATAACTTTTTGAGCACTGTTTCTTCAGCGGCGCACAATTAATAAATCTCTCTCTATCAATATTAAACAGGTTAATAGCAGTCATTGTGTTTTCAGCAGCAAACTGACGAAGATAACATTGAGGAACAAAATGTTGATTTTTATTCGATGCCATATACACCCTAATGTGCGATTTAACCTAACAGTGTTATTACCGCGAGTTCCGTGCATATCCAAAACTCAGCATGCTTGAATTCGCTTAATTCTTTAAATTTCTCCAATCATAGCAATAACTTAATCACCCTCGCTAGATTTTTTTACCCTATCCTGTTTTTGGAAAGTGAGAATTCGGTTTTAACAAGACCTCGATATGTAAATTACTCTGAGAATACGGCTATATAAATCATAACCTTATGATTTCAGCTTTTGAGAAAGTAAGAATTAACGTGCGTGAAAGTGAGAATTTTTGAGCCTATTTTCACTAAATTAACTTATAACTGTATTTTCATACGGTGTTGAAAATCTTGCAGTTGCGAAAGAAATTTGACTTTCAATATTCCGATTAAAAGCAAGGATAACCATGGAGTAAACGCACCCTTTGGAAGAAGAACGGCCTTAGTTTTAAGACTAGGACCGCTTTTGTAATTCAAGTATCCTATAAGTCCAACAGTTTACGCTGCGTCGACCTTTGCTCGATATTGCCAATCTGGTGATTGTGTGCCGACTCTAATACTTAATCCAACAATCTTGTCTGTTTCGTCTCTTTCTATTCGAACACTGATATCTTTGCTCGATAACAAGCTGAGAAAGGTATCTTTACTTTCAGAAACCAACGGGTAATAGCGCCCTTGAGCACTTACCCAGTGCAATTGGCCTTTTCTCATGACAATTCTATTCTGCTGGTCATATTGACCGACAAAATCTTTATGGTCTAAGGAGTCAGTGACATGTTGAGTTATGTGCCGATTTATCTTTGTCCCAACATTAGTCAAAGCGTTAACCAAAACAGGTTTTTTACCTTGTTCCGATATCAGACGAGAAAGCATAGTTTGATACGCAACGTCTAATGCCATTGATGCATTGATTTCAATTTGTGGAGTGACACCCGATTTTTCAAAACCGCCCTTCACTTTAGGGTGAACCGGCATAGAGTCTGGCACAAAGACAGATAAGCCATGACCGACTGGTGCTAAACCTTGTGTAGAGGCGTGCCCTGCTCCGGCCGTTGTTTCGCCGATTAGGATCCCCGTTTGATGATATTTTTGCGCAAAACTCAACGCTTCACATGCTGATCCAGTGAATGACGAGGTAACCAAGTAAAGCGGCTTGTTCAGTTGACGCTTGGCACCTTCAGGTAATTTTTGGCTCATGCTGATCAGATCTTCTTGTCCGCGCCGTTTTAATCGATTGATTTCGACACCTTCAGGTAAGAAGTAACTGTTGATCAAACCCGACAATGTGCCACTGCCACCTGGACATTGACGCAGGTCTATCAATATGCCGTCGGCATCGGAAATTTTTGCCATGGCTGAGTCTATTTCACTCATGCTGCCCATGAGATCTGAAACCGTTAGTACACCGATATTACCGGGCAGAATCTCCGATCGAATGCTTTTACCTTCTGGCATCCCCATCATGCTGCGCATTGAAATATTCCGATCCATTTCAGCTGGGGTTGCGACTCTCACCACTCTTCTTTGGCCACCATTTGTCGTACCTGAATCAGAAGATGCGACTCTCCTTATCATGCGTCGACTATTGCTTTGACCATTTTGTTCAGGTCTAACGCTAACATGCTTGTCGTTGGTAATGGTTCTTAAATAACTATTAAGTTGTTTTATAAAATCATCTTTCGTGATTGTTTCATCAAAGGCGCCTTTTGCATTCAGCGACAATAACTCCTCGCTAAATAATTTCCCTTTGTCGATCAGAACATATCTGTCTTCTAGCGCTTTCGCGACACGATGGATTACATCAGTTTTATGTTGCTTCTCGAATGATTGACTATCCGCCTGAGAGGGCAAGGAGGTTAATAACGCGATACCGCAAGATACGGCCAATGCCAACGCTGATTTCATTAAAAATACCTTTTATTGCTTTGGTTCAAATACTTCGAATTAAATGTCGCCAGTAACAGCAAAAGCAATGCCAGCACATAAGGCAATGAAAAATAAAGGAATTAATTATAGGGGGTGGGCTAATTTCCCGATATGAGGATATAAATATCCTCATATCGGTACTTAAGTAAATAAGGGTGAATCAACAATCGTGCTTAATATTTAGATTCGAAGAACTACTTTGGTTATTGTGAAGTCATTTAATTTTAACTAATTTTTCTAACGCACTTCTATCAACGTTGGACAATGAACCTGACTGGGAACCATTAATTACAACTCTCTCTATTGATGAGCCGTCTATATTGGCCCTATTGATGTCATAAAACCCATGCACATTTTGCGACGAAAAAAAGACTTTATTACCGTCTACAGACCAAGCAGGATCCCACTCAGTGATACTGTTATCAGTAATGCGGTGCTGATTGCTTCCATCTAAATCCATGATGTAAACCTCTTGGTTGCCATCTCTATTCGATAAGTAAGCGATTCTTGAGCCATCAGGAGAAATTTTAGGTGACATGTTATTACTATCATCATTGGTAAGTTGAATAACATTGCTACCATCAATGTTGGCAATACTAATTTGGCTTGGACCCGATTTTGTTTGAAAAAGCAAACGACCATCAGGCATAAATTCAGGCGAACGTCCTTTTAAGGCCTTGATTTTTCGCTTGTTAGAGCCATCGGCATTCATCAACCAGATCTCTTCTTGCATCTCGCCGTCTTCAGCTCGGTATTCTCTAGCGAATGCAATGGTTTTACCATCAGGAGACCAAGTAGGAGAACTATCCCAAACATGCTGTACATGGGTTAAACGACGCAAGTTATTGCCATCTGCGTCTACCGTATGAATAGACCATGTTTTGTATTTATCGTATTTACCATAAAAAGCGACTTGCTTTCCGTTTGGCGATACTGCCGGGTAGCCATCACTTAATGTTGCACTAATAATCTTTACCCGTCTTTTGCCGGATTCGTCGCTTAAAAACAGAGCTTTAGTTCCGGTTTCATCTACACCGCCATAAATAATGGCTAGTGAAGCAGACATATCCTTAGCGTTAGCATGACCTATTGTTGTTAAACACAGCGTAAAAAATGAAAGTAGTAATATTTTTACTGACATTAAACAAAAACCTAATTGAAAGTTAAAACTGGCTGCAATCTTAAGAGTAGGTGCTAGAAAAACATGACTTTTCCCTGATTTTTAGCTGAATTTATGTCTTGTGTCTCTTTGGCCACCATCAATTCTCTTTAACCTGCCAACGTGCTTAACTCCCCCTCCATAATTATGTTCAGCGTCTTATTACTCTGTGCAAAGCTCATTTAAACGTCTGATTTGCTTGCACTTTAAATTTGACGGAAGTGGTAAGTTGGATTGATTCAGCCAAATCGCCTCTAAGCCTGCTTCTATTGCAGGAGCAATATCTCTTTCCAAGCTGTCTCCAACCATAACCATGTTTGATGGTATTAGGTTTAAACGCTCGGCTATTCTTAGGTAGAAGTCTTTACTGCCTTTTGCAATACCTAAGTTACACCTACCAAAGTACCCCGTTATAAACTTTGAAAGGTCTACTTTTGCAAATGCGGCTTCAATTTCTGATTCAGTGGATTCTGCCGCATTCGTCGCAATGTAAATATCGTGGTGGGTGGCAATAGATTCCAGCGCTTCAAATGCTCCCTTTACAGCTTCTACTTTTGCCCAGTGACACATTTTCCCTTCTTGGTCTGGGAAGTCGACCATTAGCGTATCGCCCCAGTCAAAAAGATAAGTTTTAGTCAACGTTTGCTCCTTGCACATTTAGCCCCTAAGCATATTTGGAGTCACATAATTGAGGTACACAAGTGAGGTCAGTCCCATTGTTGGAAAAATTAACTTCAATAACAACTTTATCACTTCGATTTAGTTGCCTTCCATGCCATCAAAAAATTTCGGCCGGTAGACAATGTTTGACCATCAATGTTTCCATTTAGGTCGAGGCGTCCAGATGTAGAGTATGATCCACTGTTATCAGCAGTCACAATAACAAAAATAAGGCTGTCGTCTATAAATGTATAGCGCGCCGTTTCAAATGCTGTCTGATAAAATGTTCCTTCAAGTGTGCCGTCATCATTAATTTTAGAAATGTTCATCGTTGTGCTTAAAGGAGGATTGGACGGGGAGAAATACAACGCAACGTTCCACTCTCCGAGCAAATTTTCCTTCAACTTCGTTTGCGTCGATGTGTCGCTTGCATTGGCTGCGAAAGAAGCAGCAATGAATAGCGAGACGAAAACTAGTTTACGGTAAACGCTAGAGGTTAATCTGAACATAATATTGCTTCCTAATTTCACGTTTTAAAAAATATACTTCGGCTAACAATTGTGGTTGACGTAGAGCCAATTTACGCAGGACTTTTCGCTCGTTGCTATGCCTCAGTTTCTCGCTCCCACTGTCAGCACGCCTCACTAAAATCTTACAGGCTTTCTTAGTGAATTGATCATTTAAACAGTTTGAAAATTTCATTGTCTGTAGCAGCGGTTGGCATTAATAAAGAAGCTGACAACAGATAAATCGGTTATACAAAATGTAGCGAATTGCCGACCGTGCGCGGTATAAAAATCGACTATACTCAAGACTACAAACCCTGTTTTAGGCAATGGCATAAGCTTGTTTTTAAGATTAAAAACACGACATGGCGAAGGATACAAACACTCTTGGGCACGGCGAGCCGCCGTGTTCCTCGTTTTTATTTGCCTGTCTACGCAAGTTATCGCTGAGGATGCGAAGACGCTGGTACAGGAAGCAAAAGACTATTTAAAATACAAACCTGCTACATCGCTGCAAATACTTGTCGACAACAAAACGATTATTGAAACCAGTGCACCGCAGACAAAAGTGGATGCCTATGTTACAGGGCTGTGGGCTGCCCTCTACCAAGACAACAATGACGTTGCCGATCACTACGCTTCGTTGTTAGTTAAATACAGCCAAGCCGACGCTTTTGAACAAAACCTCTATCCTATTCTCGCGGGCATGGTATCAACACTGAGAAAAAACGAAGCCTACAAAGACGCTGAAATGTTCGCTGTTTGCATGGTGGCTAGTCATTATTATTTGCTTCAGAGAAAATATTCCAACTCAGGTGTAAGCTAAGTTCTATGACTTTTTTATACTTATTTACAGTTGGGTGTTTAAAAAGCAAAGACCAAGGCTTTTAGAACATTGAAACTACTTTGCCATAAAAGAAACTAGTTTTTTATCCCTTCAGTCGATTGTTATTGCGCATCGACCGGAAAATTTAGCATGTTCATCGATTAATTCCACAGAATGTGAAGCCCTTTGATATCTTAGGAAGCATCTAAACAGCTTCTTCGACCAGATTAAATTTATAATATCGGTAATTCATAGGTAGGGCTGTTCAGTATTAACGGATTAAGAAAAGTATATAAAACCTGAGGGCAGAAATTTTGGCTAAGGAACCGACAAAAGTGGTCTTTCTCAAATGCAGGCAATCAAAAAAAAGCCTTTTATTATCTTCGAAAACGATGGCTATAAACTTGAAATGACTGGAGGAAAGAATGGTGTCACAGATATCAAACGCCTGTTCAGCAATGGATGTGTAATACCCATGAAACAATACAATCTGTAAGAGGAAAATACACAGGTGAAAAATTGTGAACACCTAAGACTCTAATTACTAGGTGCTCTCAGATCTTCTCTCGCCAATGCTGCCTTGAACCTACTCGATGTTGTTCTTGTGCATCGTAGACACCTGCGTAACGCCTCATTCATCCTTTACATTACGCTAAATAGCGATTAGCACATATACACCAAGATTTATGCATACTAGCTGGCCAACCACAGATTTTATGAAAAAAATAAAAATTAATCTTAGTACTTTAATACTTTTGGTTTTATTACAAGTAAGTTCTGTTTCGTTTGCCGACCCCTTTAAGAATTCAAGACAAATTAACACTGGAAACGTGTTTTCCTTTGCTTCAGAAATTCTCAAAGAAGAACGAGAGATTTATATATCATTTCCAGCAAATTACAGCCATTCAGTACATAAGTATCCAGTAATTATTGTTTTAGATGGAGAGTATTTATTCCCGCTTGTTACTTCAATAGTTAAGCATCAGGCATCGAGAAATTACATGCCTGAAAGTATTGTGGTGGGAATCTCAAATAACACCGGAAAAAGAATGGAGATGGCTATGGAAATCTTTCATGAAGACGGCGCGCCCTTTTTCTTTGGTGAAAATTTAGGCCAACCAGACAAATATCTTGCTTTTTTTAAAGAAGAATTGATACCTAGTTTAGAGAAGCAATATCGCATTAATAGCCATAGAACTATTATCGGGATGTCGCCAACTTTTGGACCTGTGCTTGAGGCGTTTTGGAACCAACCCGACCTGTTTAGAGGCTATATCGTATTGGCTGCAGAAATAGGTAAATACTTAAAAAATGGTGAGAGAATAGCAGATAAACTACTTAATTCTTTTAAACTAAAGAATAGAGATAAATCAGCCATTTATATTGGCACATCAAGTAAGGATGTAGCCAATAAAGGTCTGGAAGAAGCAAAGCTTTATTCAGACCTAAAGGTCGTTCAACAAAACAAAAATTATGAAAACCTTAATTACAAGTTTGAACTCCTTCAAGACGAAGATAATTACGGAATGGCAATCAAAGGCGTTCATAACGGCTTGAGAACTATCTACCCACCCGAGCTATGGGACATTAACTACAAAGACTTTTGGCGTGGCGACGAACCTACAAATGCTCTTATAGAGGTCTATGAGCAATTGACAAATGACTATGGTTTCGAAGTAGTCCCAATTGAGTCGGCATTTTACTCAGTAAACAATTTAGTTAAAACAGCGGAGATACTGGGACGTCAAGAACGAAACTCCCAACTCCAAAAATGGTTGAGTATGGCAATTTCCTATTACCCGAAATCGCCAATACTTATGGATATGCAAAAAGAGTTACACCGCAAACTTGCGCATGCTGAGTAAAGGTTACATGGATATAGAAACCTCAAAAGGAGAAAGAAACATGAAATTAAATTTAATAGCTCACCTAAGAAGATTAAGTAAGTATCTGTGGATTATATTATTTTCAATTTCCTGTTACTTACCTAAAGTCATTGCAAATGGCATCACCTATGGAGATGGAGAAGTATTCAAAGGCACCTATGGTGATCTGTATTTTGAGGCTCAAGGAAATGGTACCCCAGTAGTGATTATAAATGGAGGCCCAGGTGCTGGGCATACCGTTTTTCTAGGATGGTTTGAATTTTTACTAAAAAGTGATTTCCAATTGGTGTATTTCGATGAGACGGGAAGAGGTAGAGCCACAAGAAAAATAGATAGACCGATCACTCCACAGATGGGAGTGGACGATTTAGAAGCACTAAGAAAGCATTTGAACGCAGAAAAAATCATTGTACTTGCCCATTCTTATGGCGGCATTCAAGGTCTTCAATATGCTTTGCAATACCCCCAACATGTTGAGAAGTTAATTATGGTAAATGCTTCCTATGATGCTCAAAGCCATGCGATGAACATAGAGCACGTTAAACATGTTACTGAGAATCGTTATCCACTTCGTTGGAAAGAACTCTTAAAACTTCGCAAACAAGGCGTTCCAGGAACGGATGAAAGGTACAATGAATTACTTTCTTTGGGAGCAGATATGTACTGGTATAACCCAGAAAACAGCCACCGACTAAGAAAGTTAAGAACATGGAATAGACTGGATGGGTTCGCTTTGCAAACCTACTTTGACATTATTGGAGATGATGCTGAATGGTCCTTAGGCGGCACTTTACAGGGTCTTGAAGTTGAGAAAGATTTAAAGGGTTTCAATATTCCAACGTTGATAATAGCTGGTCGATATGACCAAATAACAACACCGAAGATAGTCCATCGGTTTTTAGAGATGCTACCGCCAAGAGTAGCAGAAATACATATGTTTGAAAAAAGTGGGCATTGGCCATGGGTAGAAGAAAACAAAAGATTTATAGATGTTGTAGAAACATTCCTACGGAAAAACGAGACTGACTAAATTTAGGGGCTTAACTCAATTAAACAGGTTCTTTGAGTCATAATTCTAATTAGCAAATAATAAAGGGTTAGGTATGAAAATTTTGTCATTTATTTTGGTTATAGCTATTGGCCTTATGTCCAATGCGACTTTGGCTGAAACTGATAACTTGAAAGATTTTGCGCAGGAATACTTTGAAAAATTCAATAAAACTCAGGCTCCAAATGCTAATAAGCAAGACGTAGAGGCCTATCTAGATTTGCTTGCTGACGATGTGGGACATTCTCACCTTCCTTGGGTGGTCGATGATACTAGATTACCTGATGGCAAAGGGAAAATGAGAGAAGGAATGTTGTTCTATTTGGGAGCACATACTGAATATAGAGCTAAACTGCTGAATGTTTTTACTTTTAATGATTCTGCTATTGCCATTAGATATAAAAAAACGGCAAAGGGTAAACATCCGCAAAGTGGACAAGACATTGAGTACTCAAAAATATTTATGGAAGTTCTTGAATTAGAGAAAAATCAAATTGTCGTCATTCGCAAGTATCACGAGTGAAAATGAAAGTGCAATATCTCAATTCAAAAATAACTACCTTAAGATTTCAGAGACTGACTATTCCTTAAAGTTGACAATGTACTACACAAACCCTCAGTTTGAAAAAACGGTAGCAATTTGGAACCATTTATCCTATCTCTGTTTTTTGTGCTAAAAAAGACTCAAAAATTTTCAGTTTTGTTGGACAGAAAAGAATCAACACTGAGTTACCAAATTTCATAAATGCATCTAAAACTCATTCAACTAATCTGAATATCGAAGGCATGAGTGTATCGCTACTTTGGGGATGGTTTTCGCGTTTGAGAAGTATTGGGTTAACTGGAAGGGTCAACTTTAACTCAGTATTTTGAGCATAAATCATAAAACATGTGCTGTCCCACATCCTGAAAAAGCGCTGCAAACATGCTTCTGAATGGGTAAGTGTTAAACTTCAAATTCGATGTTTTCCCGAGGTAGAAGGGTCGCTCGTGCGACTCTTCTTTTTTTGAGAGAAGAATATGCAAGAACAAGATATCAAGTCACTTGCCAAACAGTTTTGGCAGCAGGGTTATTTAGTGCTGGAAGACTTCTTTGAAGACAGTCTGATGCAAGAAATGCACAAGGCCATCTTGACCCATTTTGGTCAGGATCCGGATTTTTCCCACAATCAAGAATTCATCTCTAAATCTGCCACAGAAGTGATCCCCTGGTTTCCGCAGCGCGAAGGACACATCTTGTTTGATCAAGTAGAAAACCACACAGCTTTGTGCGAGCTCAGTAGCGAAATATTGGGCAAGTGGCAATCACAGTATTCTATGGTGATGTTTTCTAAAGCAGGTACCAAAGGCCAGGCATGGCATCAGGACTGCCCGCCCGAGGACAAAACCCAATTCAATATGAATCGTTTGGTTTATACCATGGATATTAACGACGAAACCGGCGGCAAAGTCATTATCCGGCCTAAAACCCACCTCAATGGTGAACTGTCACAGGGGCCGGTTGATGAAGATTTTGACGACCAAGTGGTGTTGTGCCCTAAACGCGGTACTTTGGTTCTTTTACACGGTCACTGTTGGCACCGAATTACCCCAATCAAGGGCGAATACAGAGTGTCGACCAACTACCGCTGCGCACCAAAAACTGCTGCAGATGACATCACCGATATCTGTGTTTATCGCAATATGCGTTATCAATTTTCCACTAATCAAGTGGTGCAAGAACGTTAGCAATCGACGTCTACAGCAGATACAAAAAAGCACCTTAATTAAGGTGCTTTTGTTATTTAGGGTCTATATTGCTCGTACTATTAGTGACCCCAGCGAGGGAATGGGTCGGCAAGTTTTGCCCACTCGTCTTTACCCATCAGCACCTGTTCTTCAGTAAGCAAACAATCATTCAAGCGGTCGATGATGTCGTCTTTATCTAGACCTTGCCCAATGAATACCAGTTCTTGGCGCATGTCACCAAAAGGCTCTACCCAATGTTTTTTGATGGCCTCTAAATACTCAGGGTCTTCTGGCCATTGATCTTCCGGCACTGCCTTCCAAAACAATCCCGCAGCACCATAACGCGCCATGCCGCCGGCCTGACTCCAGCTCCCAGCAAAATTTGGACGTGTTGCTAACCAAAAGAAACCTTTGGAACGAATCAACTTACCGGCAATATCTTTGCTGTGTAGAAACTCATAAAACTTCTGCGGATCAAATGGGCGCCTGGCTTCAAAGACAAAACTACTGATTCCAAATTCTTCGGTTTCAGGAACGTGTTCTCCGCGAAGCTCCTTCAACCAACCCGGTGCTTGTTGGGCTTTTTCAAAACTGAACTTCTTGGTTTCCAGAACTTGCTTAAGTGGCACACTCCCCTGCTGCACGGTAATCTGTTCGGCGTCAGTGTTCAGGGTTTTCAATATGCTTTTAAGTCTCTCCAGCTCTTTCTCAGACACCAGGTCGATTTTGTTGATTAGGATAACATCGGCGAATTCTACCTGCTCTACCAGCAAATCAGCGACGCTGCGCTCATCTTCTTCACCTAAGCTTTCACCCACGTCTTGCAGCGATTTTGCCTCGTCATAATCAGTTAAGAAATTGAGGGCATCGACGACGGTTACCATGGTGTCTAGCGTGGCAACGTCTGACAAGCTGATGCCGTCTTCGTCAGCAAAAGTAAATGTTTCTGCCACCGGCAACGGCTCAGAAATTCCCGTGGATTCAATCACCAAATAGTCATATTTACCGTCATTCGCTAAACGTGTGACTTCTTCTAATAAGTCCTCGCGCAAGGTACAACAGATACAGCCATTGCTCATTTCAACCAGCTTTTCTTCCGAGCGGTTGAAGCTCACTTCGTTTTGCACTGTCGATGCATCAATATTTATTTCGCTCATGTCATTAACGATAACAGCGACTTTTAACCCTTCTCGATTGTTCAATATATGATTGAGAACAGTGGTTTTACCTGCACCTAAAAAACCGGATAACACGGTGACGGGCAGTTTAGAGGTAAGCATAGACATGGTATAAACCTATTAGTAATTGTGTAGATTGCGAATAAACAACGGCGACTGGTCTTGCCGCGGTTTATTTTCGATAAATGTGTTCTTTCATTTCTTTGAAGACCTTCACATCGGCGCAGTATTCTGCGGTGGGACGCAGCAGCAAACGCGGTATGCCGATTGGCTCCCCGGTCTCCATGCAGTAGCCATATTCACCATGGCGAATACGCTCCAGCGCTTGCTGAATTTTCGGCAACAATATCTGCTCCCTATCAACAATGCGCATGCTCAGGGCACACTGCTCTTCCCAAGACGCTCTATCGCTTTCGTCGCTTAAATCCGGCGGACTTAACATTTCATCCTTAGCTTCTCGAATGCGCTCGCGTGTGCTGTCATGTAACTCAACAAGCAGATTTCTAAAAAATGCGTGCTGCTCGTCGTTCATATAGTTCGACTCAGGTGCATTTAAGAGTTCTTCCTTGGACATAGTGGCAGATATTGTCGTTTCTGATTGCATGGGTTTAGGTCGCAGCCGTAACTTCAGGTATCCGAACAATGTAATGTTACATTATCACATTTTCAAGGCTATTAATCGAAATTTAATGTTACGTGCAGCACACCAGCACTTGCTAGCTGGATGGATGTTGTCGTCGCAGGGAGAAAAAACTAATAGCGCCTAAGACGCCGAGGCTCGCCAATATTATGGGTGAAAGAGAATCGTATTCGTGATTAAAGAACGTCGACACCATCATTGTGATAAATAGCACGCCACAGAGCATGAATAGGCTGCATATAAAATAAGCGGGATAACGCAGCCACCTTCTATCGGGATAGCAAATAGCCCCCGGCACAGACAAACTTAGCACAGCCAAAATAAGAAAATACATCGGCAGAATATTAAGCGCCAACCACCACAGTTGCAGCAGCACCAAACCGATAAAACAAATAACGATGAGAAGGTTTACAGGTCTCAAATACAATGCCTTTAAAAATGTGCTAGCCGAGTCTTTTCACGTGGGACAAGTTTAGCTGACAAAAGAAAGGCTACAAAAGGGCTTTGATTTCTGCTTCTAAGTCAGCGTTGACACAATAGTGCTCACAGACATACGTTAGCATAGCCCTTGCTGATTCGATATTACCGGCCGCCCCTTGGCTACACTCCAGTAATAATGGTTGCAGTTGCGGATGCCTTTGTTCGACGCGACGGTCTAAACAAAACTTGTCTGTTAGATGGGATTGAGCACCAGGAAATCGCAGATCCAATAAATTAATCAGGCGATCTAGTGCATATACCTGAATAAATCGCGTGGCGGAAATCAGTTCACCGCGTTTCATGCGACACAACCCCACATAGAGGTTACTCAGTAGCTCTCCAAGTAAATAAGCTTCATCAGTGTTAAACGAATTGGACTGTTTTAGAGGTACCTTCAGCGTTTCATTGACTGAGGCATCACGCCAGACAAACTGGCCTTCAGAATACTCGATGTGAGCCAGTTCATTGGGTTCGAAAACCGCAAACTCACAAAATACGCCATCAGAAAATAGTAACTTGTAGCCATCGACCGTGTTCTTAAAACACCAGGCAATATCATGAAGATCGGACAGCCAGGATAAGTCATCAATAAAGGCTTGTTTGTACCCCTCTGCGACAATGGCAAAGAAGTCGAGATCAGAATATTCATCCATCCTCTCGATTTCTTTACCTGCCGAGCCAAGGCCGAGTAATCCTAATCCATTTGGATTGGTTTTAAGACTGTCTGCGATTTGTTGCAGTCGCTGCTTTAACTTAAAAACCTTGTCCATGCTCAGTCCCTTATTCAATTCGACTTTTTGGCTTTTGCAATGAGCTTGCGGTAACGCTCAAGCCCCAATGCATTGCGCTCAAAGTTAGCGATATCTGTGACTCTAAGGACTGTCAGCCCGCTGTAGTGTGTGGCCAAGGCAGTTTCTATGTTGTCCCAGCCTTGTTCACTGTATACTCCTGCCGCCAGAGCGTTTTCGCCTTTGATGGTCACACCAAGATCTTCAGCGCCTTGCGCCATCCAGTTCACCAACGTCTTGGCTCGACTGTATGCAGGTGCTAAAGGTTCGTTTGACATTTCCAGTGCCGTAAAATGCACAATCACTTGTCTGCCATTTTCCATTTCAAAGCCCTTGGCTATCGACAACATGGCTTTATAGCCCCAGGCGTTAGCGCGCTTATAGTCCATGGGTGCAATTAGCCCAGCTGCAAGCTCAGCCGACCTTGTTAAGCCATCGGGGGCGGCTATTGTCCAGTGAATACCCGGTATTTTGTATCCCAATGGAATCTCTTCAAACTCGCCGTCAAAAGCGCTATGTCCGGCAGTTAACATACGTTTACCATGGGCTGTAAGCGATTGGTTATACCACGTGAGATACTCTTGCGCTAATCCCGCTTTTAAATGACGTCCTTGGTTAAATACACTTTCGAAGTCAAGCGCCGTAATTTGTTGCATGAGTGGCAAATCTGATAACTGAAGTGTTTTCACTACATTTTCAGACGTCTGGTACTTGGCAAGTAAATAGTCTTCAAAGGAGGCTAACGCTTGTTGCGAAAATCCTTGAATACCGCCGCGTGTGGGGTAACCCGTGCCTAGGTCATGCCCGTTATAAGATGGATAGCGCAATTCTCCGGCTGAGCCCATGGAAATATTCAGCTCCTGGATCATGTCTTTCTTGTGTGCAAACTCAGCTTCGAATGCTTCCATAAACTGCTGATATTGTTTGAGGGTTTCGGCAAGTACGGCTGGCGATTGCCAGATAGATAAGGTCTCTGAAGCGTAATTGCCTTGTTCCGATTTGAACTTCAACTCATCTGCTGTAACGCCTTCGAAGTGTGTCCAAATCCAGCTCGGAATGGGAATGTCGCAGGTGTCTCCCACGTTGCCACCGCATTGGTGAAATGACATTATTGGTATCCACTGCAACTGATACTTGGCTAGCAAATTCACCATTTTGTGATAGTAGCGCCAGTCAAACTGCTGGTCGCCCTTGCCTTCCACCAGCCCCCACCAGACATCAACCGAAATACCATCAAGCCCTATGTTCTTCGCGGTTTGTAAATCTGACTCAAATGCCTGCCACTGTGCGTCATTGGTGAGTAGCAGTGGAGCCATGGCATTAAATGATGATTGAACTGATGTAGATTGAATTGTTGATTTGGTTAACAGCTCTGTATGCGAATACTGCTGACACCCAATAAGCAATAGTGCGCTCAACAAAGATGCGCACAACGCCGCGAAATTACGACCGAAAAAGTTTTTCATTCCCTTGTCCATGATGGGCTTTTCATAGACACATTTTTTGCATTTAGTGCAGGAATAACAAGTGGTTAGCATCACCTTTGGCAATGAATACGTTTGCAGCCCGAATTTATACTCAACCTGTAATTGGGTTAAGAGCTTGCCTTATCTTGCTGCACGTAATCGGTAGCCTAAAATTTCAGGGGAATCTGGGGCGATGTATATGACGCAGTGGCTACCTGCTTAGCTTATTAGGTTAAGCGCAATGGAATAGTCATCTAGTGAATTTTTTAAAAATGAAAAACGGCAAATTATTTGACCAAAATTTATTGATTAAGCAAAATTATGTTCTTCTATTTTATTGAGCACTTTAGTTTTACAAATTGGCAAAAAGGCAGCTCGGCAAAAATGCAACATAGGTGCACGGAGCACCCAAACACAACACAAGGATTAAGAAAAAATGATTTTCACAATTTTACTGGCAATGATGGTAATTACTTTACTAGTTGTTCCTGCCTTAACGTATAAACTGACTAGTCGCCGCTCAGATAGCCCCAAAATCATGACCTTTATCTCGGCTGTACTAACTATTTTCTGCTTTCCTTTAGCATTGCTCTATGTGATGGCTTGGTCATTTAAGAGTCCACTACCAGGAAAATAGCGACTACCTAAATGCTAAAGGTATGGCCTTTGGTAGGTTAATTTCAGCAAAAGCACATGATAGTAACAATGCCAGTTAGACAAGAAAAAAAATGCGGATATAGCGATGAAAATAAAAAATACTGACACAAGTTATATTGCAGGTTTTGCAGTTTGCACAGCGTTACTAGCCAATGATTTGTTATTTTTTGGAAACCTAAATTTGAACACTATTTCAATTGTAGGTCTTGTTATTATCGCACTAGCCTGTTCAGTTAAGCTTCTGGTAAACATAAATCAACGCCAAACCAAATAGGTTCTTTCAATACTTGCCAAGGGATATTCCCAACATTCATCCTTCACAGGATTAGAAACCAGTCAAAATCGTTTGAATGTGTCTTTGAAATGCCAGTGAATCTTGATGTAGCACCACATCAGATTCCAATTGCCCAGAAGCAATGCAGCGCGAAACAAAATCGGAAATAACAATATAACCGTCCTTGCAAATGACATAAGCCCAGTTGCGCAGTTTCAACTCCCAAGTTCAACGGGTGACAATTCACCTCATTCACAACCAAATTAAGTGTTCAGAAAATCCCTGATGAGTCCCCCTCCGAAAATCAATCTCTCCAGAGACATAAAGGTGTGCATCAAGACCAATATTGACTACATTCGTTCCTCAATTTACGTTGCACGTTCATTGCTCGTTTCTTTTGACAACTCGTTATAACGCGGTTTAAAAAATACATAGTTTTATGAAAATTATCTCACATTAGCGAAGTTGCGGAAGTAACAAATCAAGATAATCGGTAAAGTTGAGCGAGCCTAATTAAGGAACGTGATGCTAGAGTTCAGCGCTATTCACCATGTTTTATAAACGCGCTTGATTACCATATGACAAAAAATGGTCATAGTATTGATTAATATGGTAATTGTGGTCTTAGCCAAAATTAAAGAATCGACCGGAAGCGGTACAACGAGTAACTCAATGAATACAGTTAACAACCCCATTTTACCGGGTTTTCATCCGGATCCGTCCATCATTCGCGTCGGTGATGATTATTACATCGCCACCTCGACCTTCGAATGGTATCCAGGCGTGTGCATTTATCATTCAACAGATTTAGCTAACTGGGAACTCGTCGCTCAGCCGCTAGATCGTCTGTCTCAGCTGGATATGCGCGGCAACCCCGACTCCTGCGGAGTGTGGGCTCCTTGCTTAAGTTACAAAGATGGCACGTTTTACCTGGTGTTTACCGACGTAAAGCGATTCGCCGGAGACTTTAAAGACACCCATAATTATTACGTCACCGGTGATTCCATTACCGGCGAGTGGTCAGACCCAGTGTATCTAAATTCCAGCGGTTTCGACCCGTCGTTCTATCACGACGAAGACGGACAGACATATTATCTCAACATGGTCTGGAGCCACTTACCCACATCTGGGCGCAACAACTTTTCACCCGCTAAATACTTTGCCGGCATGGTGATGCAAAAGTACGATTTTGAACACGAGACCTTACTTGGCGAACCTAAGTTAATTTATCCGGGCTCGAGCATTGGCCTATCCGAAGGACCGCATTTATACAAGCGAGGCGAGTACTATTACATTGTCGTTGCCGAGGGTGGCACAGGTATTCACCACGCATCCACCTTTGCTCGCTCGAAAGATATATGGGGGCCTTATGAAACTGACCCGCAAGGACCGCTAGTCACGAGTCATTTCGCGCCAAACACCGAATTAAAACGCGCGGGTCATGGTGATTGGGTGCAAAGTCCAACCGGCGAGTGTTACTTCGTGCATTTGTGCAGTCGACCGCTGCCCTACCGCGGCCGCTCGGTAATGGGCCGGGAAACAGCGATACAGCCTATGTATTGGAACGATGAAGGATGGCCAAGACTGAGTAACGGCAGCCAGCACCCAGAAACTACGGTGGAGTTACACAACGGCGTAACCGCAGTTCCCCCACGAAAACAACACATAATATTCGATGGCACTGATTTGCCGCTTAACTTTCAATCTCTGCGCTACCCACTACCAAGCAATGTGGTAAATCAAACAGATTGCCCGGGCAGTTTGAGAATGTATGGCAAGGAGTCACTTGGCTCTTGGTTTGAACAAAGCCTGCTTGCAAGACGCCAGCAAGATTTCACATTTAGCGCGGAAACGTGCGTGAGTTTCAGTCCTTCAAGCAGTCAGCACATGGCGGGACTTGTGTGTTACTACAACAGTAAAAAATACTTCTATTTGCACCTAACTCACGATGCTGAAAAAGGCCGGGTGCTAGATGTATCCATGTGCTGTAACAACTGGCATAGCCAATATCCAATGGACGCACCTATTCAACTTCCAGAAACAGGCAAGGTTAAACTAAAAGCCGAAGTGGTATTTGATAAGTTAGTATTTTCCTATGCCCTTGATGAGCAATGGATTAGATTACCGTTAGAACTCGATTACAGCGTACTTTCCGACGAAGTGGGCGACGGCGGTGCGGAACCCAACTTTACCGGTGCGTTTGTGGGTATTTGCTGCCAAGACCTGGTCAATCAAACCCAATACGCTGACTTTGATTATTTTAACTACGAAGGACTGTCTTAAGACAGTCCTTTGCCCACAGCCCTTGGGCTTACTATTTTCTAAACACTCTTGCTGCGCAAACAGCTAACTTTCATCTGCACTTTTGTTAAGAGCACGCTTCACAAATGATTGCAAACGAGTGAAGTTTAACCCCAAGCTAATCAGCAGCAGTGCAATACCAAATATTGTTTGTAGTTTGTTCTCCCTGCGCTCTACTTCCCTTGTTGCGATCAGTTCAAAGTGGTACTTAGTGCCCGACTCATCTGACACATATTTTTCACCTTTGTAGGTATCTGACAAATGGTAATTTAGATACAGTTCTGTTTCGTCAATGGGTGACATTGGCTCAGTTTTGTAGGTGTAATAAGTAGACGAAAACAACAGTGCGTTTGAGCCGCTGATTAGCAGGAAAATCCCCAGCAACGGCAAAAGCAGAATAGGGACAAAACGAGGCAATCCGTTACCTGGCTGACGAGCACTTTTTAATTTAGTGCCGTAAGCCTTGCTCAACTTTTCAAGCACATCATCAGACGGCACAAAATGCCCGTTTTCGAGTTTGGAAAGATAGGATTGCTGGATCGAAATAATGCGAGCCGCTTCGGCCTGGGTCCATCCTTTTTCTTTTCTCAACGCAACCAGTTGTTCAGCCAGTTTCAAAGGTTTCCATCCTATGAGATATTTTGAATATATTATCGATTATGAATAACAAGAAGCAAAGACGAATATCACTTACAACTCTATGAATAATATGAATATTCATGAATATCAAACACTTAACTTGATTCCACGCAACCGAACGTGATGTGATTAAGCTGTCCAATAAAATACCAAAAGAGGTAACTCGTAGTGCGTAAACTACTTCTCATGCTTACATTATTGATACCTGTTGCATATGTCCCAGTTACATGGGCCGATGAAGACACAGAGGTGCTTATTGATGCCAAGGTATACAAAATAAATTCGCTTAATACCGCGATTGGTTTAAAGGAATTATTGGCGGGCGCAAAATTAGAGCACAACCCTCGAGTACTAGCAGAATATGGTAAACAAGCCGGGATCCAATTTAACTACAAAAACGAGAATGACTCTGAAGGTTCCATTCTCGAAGTGCTGGTGCTTTCCGACAAAGCCTCCAAGACATACAATATTGATATCAATCTTCTAAACGGTGATAAGAAAAACATCAGCAGCATTAACAACCACCCTATTGGAAAACCCTTCATTGCATCGACAATAATCGACAACGCCTCCAGGGTGATTCAAATTGATGTATCTGAGTCTCAACCACCAACCGCAAACTACCTGTTGCAAGTGTCGAGCGACCTAGGGTGCGATGTATTAACTATTGAGTTAAGCGCTAAGGGCCAAAGCCATTTCATTGAGTTTACTAAGAGCGCGTTTGCCTCAGCCGCATTACCAGCTGGTGAATTCTCGTTCGGCGATGTGATGTGCCGCACCGGCAAGGCACAACAGTCATTTGATGTTTTACAAGACAAGTTAATGCCCGTCACCGTCACCGCAGGTCAAACTTACTTTGGTGGCCGCTTAATATTTAAAGAGGCCGAGCCGGTAGACGGAGCTGGGAATGTGTTAGATAACTGCACTCGATTTATCAGCGTAGCCAGAGGCGAAAAACAAGATAATCCATGCGACGGCGCTGGTTTGGAATCTACTTCACAACCTGCACGCAGAGTTGAAGTCTTCATGCCAGATGTCTCTGAGGATGATATTAATGTGGTTAGAAAGGCGTTATCCGCAGATAAAGACTCGTTGAAGTATTTACCATTGCAGATTAAACAGTAGTCGTTCCAAATTAGGGTCAGAGCCGTTTAAATTTATAAAACGGTTCTGACCCCACTATCTTCAATCTTGCTTCTGATAGGCTGTTCGCCAACAAAGCACAATAACTTCAAATAAGCAGCGTACATGGGCGCTAACACTACAATTACGATTGCACTGCCTATGCTCTCCGGCATTCTTTCATAAATAGTTAAAAAGTTAGAACAAACAGAAACAAAGGCGAAAAAGAAGGCGCCAATCCCCAGATAGACTGCACTACTGCCCGTCACATAAAAAAATCGAATCGCATTTTCCACGTCCGAAGAAGGGTTAACACTTGTTTCTTTAAAACACATACGAAGTGCTAACTTTGCACCTTTAAAAGAAGTGGCTCCTACCCCAAACAAAATAGCGGTGGGGAAAACCATCAAAATAGAAGGGAGATTATAAAAATTTGATAAACCACCTGTTAACGTCATAACAAAGGTGTGGATCCCAATAAAGGCGAGCAAACTGACAATCAATAACATCGAATTCCAGAATGGCGAGTGCTGAGATTAGTTTAACGCCTATTAGAAAAAATGGATAAGCAACGGTTGCAAGGAAAATAGGTCAGCAAGGATTGAATAACCTCTAAGCATTCCTCACTTAACTTCATAAAATCAATGTTTTAGTCGATAGCCAGACCCTTTCTACCGATTCTCAATTGCGCTGCAAACAGCGACGTTGTTACTGTCGCCCCTTAATTTCTGCAGCAAATCGAATTCCATACATGAAACCCTCGTTCCGCGTTATTGCCCCCGTCGTTGTTCTTTTACTTATTTTGACAAGCCTATCCGCAACCGCCGGTTGGGAAGTTACCTGGATAGATAAATTTGCAGGCGACCGCGTCGACTTCAACAAGTGGACAGCCCAAACACAAGCCAACTATAACAACGAAGTGCAGTGTTACACCGATGATGATGAAACTGAAAATCGAAATTATGAAGTTTCCAACGGCACTCTAAAAATTATCGCTCGTAAAGGACAAGTCGCATGTACCGGCCTTGGCAATCAACAACGAGAATGGACTTCTGGGCGACTTAACAGCAAAGACAAAGGCGAATTCCTGTATGGCAGAGTTGAGGCGCGTATTCGATTTTTAGAATTACGCGGTGGCACCTGGCCAGCCTTTTGGATGCTCGAAAATCGAATTAACGAGCAACCTGTCGCGGGAGACAATGACAACATCCCTTGGCCAAACCCAGGTGCCGGTGAAATTGATATTTGGGAGTGGTATGGCAATAACGGCGACCGTTACATCACTAACTTTTTTAACACGGGCAACTGTGGTGCGGAACAACGCATTAACTACCCGGGCGGCGCACCAGATGTGAACGAGTGGGCAACCTATGCAATTGAATGGGACGCCGATAACATTCAATTCTTTATGAATGAGCAAGTTGTTGCGGAGCACGACCTGTCAAACTGTAGCCAATACCAAGAGCCTATGTTCGTACTCATCAACGTGGCAATGGGCGGTAATTTGGGTGGCACGATCGATCCGACTCTAGACAGTGCAGTAATGGAAGTTGACTATGTTGCACATTGCGAAAAAACCGATACAAACGATTGGACGATGTGTAACGAGAGCACACCAGTCATTACCGATGATGATAACGATGGCGTCAGTAATGGTAATGACCAATGCCCAAATACCCCAAGTGGAGTAACTGTTGACCAAGTGGGCTGCGAGATAGTTACCGAGCCTTTGACGGCAGCGCCTACCCCAGAAGCGCCATTTGAAAATGTCATTTCAATTTTCAGCGACACCTACAGCAATATTACAAGCGTCAACTATAACCCCAATTGGGGACAGGCGACGCAGGTAGAGGAAGTCTTCATTGACGGCAATAAAACCTTAAAATACGCAAACTTTAACTATCAAGGGACAGACTTCGAAAACAATATTCAAGATGTCAGTGATATGGACTTTTTGCATGTCGACTATTGGACTCACAACGCGACGAGTTTAGACGTATATGTGATTAGTCCAGGCCCACGTGAAAATGCCTACAGTGTCGATGTTAACCTGCAATCTTGGCAATCAGTAAAGATCCCGCTATCTGTCTACACACAACCTGATTTAGAGAATGTGTTTCAGTTAAAAATGACCGGCAACGGCACGGTTTACCTGGATAATATCTATTTCAGTAAAGAAGCTACGCAAGAGCAAAATGTCGCTCCAGAAGTATCACTCGCCGCAGTGCAGTCTTCTGCATCAATAACATCAGTGGCAACAGACGCAGGTACGGTGACCGTTACCGCATCAATTGCTGATACGAATACAAACGATACCCACAGCATTGAATGGAGTGCACCTGACTTAGCGAGTTTTAATGCTGAAGGTGACCTCTTAAGCTTCGACCCGAGTGATCTTAGTGCATCAGAAATCATCATCACCGCTACAGTTACCGACACTGGTAGCCCAGCCCTAACCGCCTCAGCTTCAATAACGTTAAGTATTACACAGCCCACCACAACACCAGCACCACCCGTCGATAATGGCTCTAGCAGCGGAGGTGGAATATCATCGGTGATGTTGCTTATGCTGATGGGTATGGCTGTAATTCGCCGCCGGCGAAAATTTTCTTGAAAGCAAACCAAACAAAAGGGCTAGGCTGCACTTAGCCTAGCCCTACACCTCAGTGTGGACGCATCTAGAACGAATTGAAATTACTTCGTTATGGGCGCAATTTCTGATACGAATTAACGAGTTACCTTCCTAAATCAACATACAGTTACAATTGAATTCTATTACTTGATTGATAATCCAATTAATATTCGCAAGCACTTGCGCAATTAATTGCGAATAATAAAAATCAACAAGGAGCCCAGATTTTATGGACGACGCCACACGATTTAGCCGAGAAATAAAATCAAACTATGCCTTTTTAGCAAAATCTATTTTTGATTTGCATTGCCTAATCCAAAGCCAATCTGAAGAGCTTTACTTAGAAAAAGAATTAGGGTTTCCGGTTTGGTCTTCATCAACACTATTGCTGCTTTCTCGTGTTAAAAGCGCATCCATTATGGAGATATCTAAAGGGCTAAACCTGTCACATCAATTGACTTCTCAACGTATTAAAATGTTGCTGAAGCTTGAGTTAATTCAGGGAGTACCTGACGCCAACGATAAACGAAGAACCATTTATCACTTAACTTCCAAGGGGAAAGATAAGTCTAAAATTTTAGAATTATATTGTCTTGATGCCGCCCACGCATTTAAGGATTTATCAGATGAAATTGGATTTGATATTCAATTGGTGATGAATTCGGCAATAGCTGCCCTTTCCAAAAAAACTTTTAGTGAACGATTTCCAGACAACCTAATTCCCTATGAAAAAAGGATCACTAAGGGTAAAAAGGATGAAAAATAGCATGAGTAAAATAAAAAATGCTTATTTAACTATTGCTGTTTTTATAGCGCTAGTTACGGTTTTTTACCTATTGGGTTATTGGATGATATTTAGAATGGGTCAAGCTACGCCACTGATGCTATCGGTTGGTGCCGCGACTTTGGTGACTTGCCTTGTTCGAAAAAAGCATATTAATGAGCTAGGTTGGACGTGGGGCAGCTGGAAGATACAACAACAAAGTTATCTCATACCTTTTTTCATAGTTTTAGCGGCTTATATACTGATTTGGCTAATCGGCGGAGGCGAGCTGTATAACAGCGAATTTTTAGCGGATAAAAAACAGAGTTACAACTTAAGTGAATGGACTGACCTCAAAATATTTATATTTCACTTCCTGTTAACTAGTACGGTTGTGTTTTTAATGTCAGTTCCATCCATTCTTGGAGAAGAAATTGGGTGGAGAGGCTTACTGGTTCCGGAGTTATCGAAAGTGACCTCATTTACTGGGGTAGCATTGATTAGCGGGTCAGTTTGGGCGCTATTTCATTGGCCATTGATCTTATTAGGGTTGTATGGAAACGATGGTACTTCGATTTACTATCAGCTCTTTTTCTTCACATTATTCATCATCTCATCTAGCACCATCATGGCATATATAAGGCTAAAAACAGGCAGTGTCTGGACTGCAGTTATGTACCACGGAGCTTCAAATGTATTCATTCAAAAAGTCTTTACTCCTATCACGATTACTAATGATAACTCTCACTACTATATCGATGAGTTCGGAGCCATATTAGCCCTAGTTGTAACAGCTGTGGCTATTGTTTATTGGAAGAAAGGTGTACGTGAATACTCCTCATTGACTCGATGATGCCAGTACATAAAAGGTTTTAGTTTTAACAAGACAAACCGTTGCCGACTTTACATTATTCATTAATACTCTGAACTCGGGTAATTAAGCTGGCTAGAATGGAGAAGGAACATAGATAAGCTAAAAGACGTTGCAACATCCGACGGTTTTAAGAATAGAGGCTCAGAAATGACTCGCTTAGAGTCATTTGTTGATGCCGCGTTTGCCTTTGCCGTAACACTGCTTGTGATAGGCGGAGGAGATAACATCCCGTCAAACTATCAAGAGTTTCTAATGGCAATGCAACAAGTGCCCTCCTTCGCGCTGTGTTTCGCTAGCATTGGCTTTTTTTGGTACGCACATCACCTATGGAGCCGCAGGTTTGGTTTAGACGATGGTGTTTCTACCGTATTGTCATTGCTACTCATTTTTGTTGTGCTTATATTCGTTTACCCCTTAAAAGCAATTTACTCGGGGGCTTTTAACTTTATCCCTGGAATAGACTCTTATTCAGTATTTGCACTGGATAGCGTTGATGCCTTAAGCGGCCTTTTGGTGGTATTTGGGCTCGCATTTAGCTCACTTTCAGCCATTATTGCCGCATTAAACTGGCATGCCTTGAGACTGTCAGAGCAGATCGGTCTTTCGGAATCAGAAAAATTCGATCTGACGTCGAGCATTCAAATTTGGCTAGTGAATGCAGTGCTGCCATTAGGCTCCGTCATTATTGCTGTATCGACAAGCGGAGTATTCTGGACAAAAGCGGCGGCTTACTTCTATGTCGCATTTGCAGTTGTCACGCCCCTAGTAAAATTGAGACGGCTGCACTTGCGAAAATCTATTCAACAGTAAAAGTAATAACCACTGGCGAAAGATAACTTAAACACTTGGCCTATGGTGTAGTTATTGACTAAGCGCTTGGTTTACCCAGCGTTTACTCTGTGTTTCTGTTACGCTCTAGAATAAAACTAGATAACAGTGACTAATTGATACAACTCCATCATTACGCCAATGGTTGCCAGCATAATACCCAAGGTACCAACTGCCCTCCCCTCTACAAATCGAGTCGCAAAATCTGAACCACCCGCCACGGTGAAATAAAGGATTATGCTGAGCAGAATTAGGCACAGAGTAACCACAACAATCTGAATGATAAATGAAATAAACTGCGGCACTAACCAACATACAGTTAACGTCCCCGCACTAGCGGCTTCAATGGCATTAAATACAAATAAAATAACAAGCGGGATAGTGCCTAGTGTAAGTACCGTATTCAATAACTTACCAAGACCACCAGCGAGGCTTTCATAGGCATTTGAACCACTCTCTTTTGCTTTGCGTAGCTCCTGAATGGGTGACGCCAGCTTTGCTAAAAAACGAGCGATTTTCTGAGCAGTTCCGGGTAACCGCACCTCGATAAACGCTAGACTCAACCCGATAAACTCCAGAACAAATGCAATGGCTTGAAACTGAAAATCACTTAGTTGAAACATTAAATTTCGCTCGTGTTAAATGAAGCCAATGAGTATAGACAACGAGCACTGTACTTCCAACAAAACAATGAAGCTTGCCAGTCTTGGGTGAATTGATGTATCAGCCAATATTAAAAAACACAGATTACGGCCCTAAGTATGCTATTTGCTGAATACAGCGGACTAATAAATTTAAAACAACTCTGTAAGTGTTTTGGTACTTGTGACTACATTCGATGTACTGACCGCCGGTTAGTGGATTGTCACCATTTTTACACCGCGAGATTTACTTTTTCGCTCAAAGTGAATACATTACGCCCGTTGGTATTGAATTTGATGTATAAAAAGCCGTTTAGAATTTTCTTTATCTTTTTAGTATTTTCCCTTTCTTTTGGGCAGGTACAGGTGTCGGCATCTATTAATCCTTGCGATGATTCAGCCGTTTCACAGGCAACAAATTCGGCACATACCGAAATGCAGCACACGGATGAACATAATGCAGGGGCAGAAGGCGCCTGTTGCGACGTTGAGTGTTGTGCAGAAAATTGCGTCTGTGCGGGAAGCCTTTGCTCCGCAAACATGGTGTTGGCGTCTGCGCCTAACTTGCCACACTATGTTTTTACTAGTCATGCAATGTATGAAGAACCATTTGGCAACACTAGACCATTGGTGAATCATCCCTTTAGACCACCCATCTTTACCTCTTAACACCTTGGTGCAATTGCACCGCTATATGAATCAAAATTTACTTTAAGAAAACGCTTCTTTACGCGCGTTTCTTGGCATTAACGAGGTAAAAATGCTACGTCAAACAACTATGCTAGCGGCATCAGTACTGTTACTTCCTACGTTCACCTTTGCTGGTGACGAAGACCACCATCATCACGACGAAAAACATCACGAAAAAAACATTGAGCGCGTTCTGGTCAGCGCCTCACGTTTAGGCCGAATTGTAACCGAATCGGCAACCAGAACAGAAATAATCAATGGCGAAGAAATACAAGAGAAGGCACTCATGCGGCCGGGCAATATTTCTATGCTGGTAGCGGAAACGGGCGGCGTTAGAGTGCAAACTACGTCGCCATCACTGGGCAGTGCTAGCATTAGACTTCAAGGCTTATTTGGGCGCTACACTCAACTTTTAAGTGATGGATTACCATTATACGGTGGTCAATCACCTTCAATTGGACTCCTGCAGATTCCACCTACTGATTTAGCCAATGTTGAAATTATCAAGGGTGCTGCGTCTTCTCTGTATGGAGGCTCCGCACTTGGAGGCGTAATTAATCTCATTTCTAAAACACCTTCTGATGAATATGAAGGAGAAGTTCTAGTCAATTTAACAAGCAAGAATGGGCAGGATGTGACTTCCTATTTTGCTTCCCCTATTGACGACACGATGAGTGTATCGCTCACCGCAGGCGCACATCATCAGCAAGTACAAGACTTAGACAATGACGGTTGGGCTGATATGGCGGGTTACTCACGAGGCAGCATGAGGCCACGACTGTACTGGCAAGATGATAGCGGTGCTAGTCTTTATGTCACAGCAGGCGCGATGCAGGAAAATAGAGAAGGCGGAACGATTAATGATGCAAGGCTAGTTGACGGCAATCGCTTTAAGCAAAACCTAAAAACATCAAGAACCGACATTGGATTAATATACGATAAACCCTTAGGCGATGTCGTTGGCTTAAACATGCGTGGCTCTGCCATGAATCAGCAACACGAACACCAATTTGGCGATAGTTTCGATGACGACAAACACGATAGTCTGCTATTCGAAACCAGTCTTTCTGGATATTCAGAACATGGGGCTTGGTTAGTGGGTGCCGCATATCAAGCAGAACATTTTGATTCGATGACTTTTTCCAAATTCGACTATAACTTTGAAGTGCCAGGGTTATTTTCTCAATTGGATTATCAAGTAAATGAGGCCATTTCTACATCACTTAGTGCCCGGGCAGATTGGCATAATCAATACGGAACGCAAATTAGTCCCAGAATTTCTTTGTTATATAACCCGGATAATCTGGTAGTAAGAGCCGCATTTGGGCAAGGCTACTATGCGCCAACACCTTTTGTTGAAGATATAGATGAAGTCGGTTTAGCGCCACTGGTGCCTCTGGATAACTTAGAAGCAGAACGTGCAACAACTGGCTCAATTGATATCAGTTACATCGCAGGAAGTATGGAAACTAGCATGACGCTCTTCGCATCTGATATTGAGAAGGCAACACAGTTGGTTGAACTTTCAGGCAGTAATGTGGAAACGGGAAAAACACTGGAGTTGCAAAATCTTGAGGGTGAAACTCAAATATCAGGTGCAGAGCTATTGTTGCGTTATCGCTGGAGAGATATCAAATTTACCGGAAGTTATTTATACACCGATGCTAGCAAAGCAAGCCCCACAGCAATAGATAGAGTGCCCCTCCCCCTAACACCTCAACACTCGGCGGGACTTGTGGTTATGTGGGAAGAACACGGTAGTCATTTAGTTGGGTTTGAAGCCTATTACAAAGGTACACAACATTTGGAAAACAACCCGTTCAGGGATAAAAGCGATGCATACTGGCACCTTGGATTACTTGGACAGATCACCATCGGACGCTTTAGTTGGTTTATCAATGCAGAAAACCTTCTGAATGTGCGTCAAACCAAAGAAGAGTCGTTGTTGTTACCACAACAAGCCGCTAGCGGTCGTTGGACAACCGACATTTGGTCACGAAACGATGGCTTTACTATCAATGCGGGATTGCGTTATCGATTTGGCCACTAGTTGTTTGATTAGAACCAAAGCTTAATAAGGGGGACTCATCGGTTGGGGACACTTGCTAGATGCAGTGTAAAACGGTTGCCCCTTATTGAATGCGCTGGTGCTGTGACACGTTCACTATACCCAGCGCCTAACCTTACTTTTATAAATAGCGTATTCAGTGGCGAAACGCTCCAGTAAATGGACTTCCTCAGCTTTAGCTTGTCTATTTAATGTCAGCACGCCTATAACTAAACAAACAAATGAGAACACCGAAGGAATCGCGAGAAAAAACCCTAATTGAGCAGTAGCCACAAAGCAAAACATGGGGTTGCGTGAATATTGGTATAGTCCATTTTCGATTATGTTCTTAGGGCCTCTAGGATCAATGCCTGAACGCCACTGATTGCCAAATCGAAAGTGCACAGCCACAATAGCAATAAAGCCAAAGGTCAACAACACAACACCGGTTATGATGACTCCTGCTTGCTCAAGAGGCGTAATGATGCCTAGATAATCATCTAATTTTGGGAAAAAGACTCTAATCAAACACACCATCCAAATGGCGACACGGAAAAAACGAAATGCCATGTGATTCCACCAGGTGCAACTGAAACGAGTTCCGGGAAACACGAGCTCTTTCGATGTTTCTCGCTTCATTAGAAATATCCTGACCGTATAAAATGCTGCAACCATAGAATAAAAGACGGCTAAATATACCCGTGTAAACTCAATGATGTCCGGCGTTTCAAAGGCCATTTATTTACTCTTTATAGCACCTTTCATGTCAAAAAATGCTCCTGAAAGGGTCGATTTTGGAACGGATTAATTTATGGAAACCTTAACAACGACAACAAAAGCACCAACGAATAACCGGCTTTGTTCGAGCGGTTTATCTCACACCTTATTTAAGATAGACCTAAATAGGGAGATAAAAATTGCTGAACTTTATCTTCGCATAGACCTAAAGTAACGCTAACACCGGCACCGCGCAATATCTCAATACCCTTGCCACTATTTCGAGAGTCTGGGTCTTCAATAGCCACGTATACCTTTTTAATGCCAGAATTGGCGAGTGTCTTTGCACATGACGGTGTTCTACCAACAAAAGCACAAGGTTCTAAAGTGACAAACGCGGATACATCGAATAGCGAGCCTTGGTAACTGTTTAATGCTTCGATTTCTGCGTGATTGCCACCAATTTGCTGGGTGCAGCCAACAGATACAATTTGGTTATCTTTCACCAAAACACAGCCAACAGGCGGATTAGGTTGGCATTCAGGCAAGGCATTTCGCGATACCTCCAGAGCCTTAAGCATAAAATATTCAGGTGTATTCATTGGCTCGTAAAAAGCTCATAGCGTTAACGTAACGACCACATATATAAGGCTTGATATGATAAATCAACTAGCGATCTGCTCTGTTATGCCTCACTTTATAGCATCTACTATTCAGAGTATTTCCTTACGACAGATACCTTTCCGTCTTCAATTTCTAGCACTTCCATGGTGTCGTAGCTCTGGTGTATTAGCTCTTTAGTTTGGGGGTGAATACCACTACTTTTTGTTGAGTAAGTAATTACAACAACATTATTTGCGGGGATAACCTGTTTGAGTTCAGCTGCATAGCTTGTATGTGCACCAAGATAAAATAACATGCCGCTGCGCATGCTTTTTTTGCCATCCGGCAAACGTGCATCATCAGGATCATATGGTAGATGTTGATGCCCTATATCTTCATGTAAGAACGACAAATAGCGCTCTATGTCCTGTGCTTTAGCATCTGGTGCTTGTGTGTCCTTCCAAGCGGCAAAGTATGACTTCGCGAAGTCTGTCAAATCAGTTTCATCAGCACTAATTGATAACGAAACTGAGAACGACAACAAAAATAAAAAAAATCCTTTCAAAACAATCTCCTTTTTCAAACAGGTGTAGGGGTAAACAATCGCAGTACGCTAAAGACTGAAGTTGCACAGAAAGGACGAAAGTCGGCAAGTTTTGTACAATGTCGATTTGTTATAATTCACCTTGCTCAAGATAAATTATAAGCGCTATTGTCAGGGTAATTGCAACTACGCCCGCAAGAATGCATCGGGTTTCTGCTTCGTCATTTTGCTGTGGGTATCGACCAAAAGAAATAATGTTTAGGAACAGTCTGCCATACCAATAAACGGCTGTTTCAATGAAGATATCAATGACTATCCACTTGAGTAATCGAAATAACCCTTTTCCGGTTTCTTCATCTAAATCGTCCATGTAGTTGCTCCTGAAAACCTAAAAAACCATGTGACAAAATTACTCGCGTGTTAGTGGCGAAATAATCTCGCGTTAATAGGCTCGAATCCAATAGGGGTTAGCCGTAGCGTTTTGTTAACGGCTTTCATCACACTGCGCTTTACTGTGTTTTGCAAAGACAAAATATATCGCCATTGTGATACCAAGCACAAAGCTTAATGTGTGACCGGGCTTTGGATAGCCAGCGGTTTTAAAATCTAAGTACATTGCCGGTAGCAGCGCAAACAAAACACCGAATAAGAGTAAGTAATCGCGTCTGAATCTCGTTGAATAGAGCAACAGTGCAAAACCTGCAAAGCCAAGTGCTGCTTGTGAAGAACCTGTCCCCGTATTCCAAGAGGGCGTACCAAACTGCGTAGTGAACAAAGTTCCTATTGAACCGGCAACTAGCCAAATTAAAAATACATACCAAAAGCCAACTTTGCGTTCTATATGAGTGCATAACAATGCAATACTTAACACGTTATAAAGCATATGTTTTTGATGAACATGAACCAGCTGAGACGTGATTAGACGCCAAAATTCAAAATTCTTTAAAGTTTCTATGGTTACCCCGCCGTAATCCGCCAAGTATATAATTCTAGATTTACCAAACGGTGAGCCAGAAATCTGGAAAGCAACAAACAGAGAAACGGTTATTGTTGCCAGACATATCAAGATACTGAAAATGGGTGTGTGTTTTGAATTCATAGTCTTCCTTGAGGCGGATCGTTTTCCCACAGAAAAATCTCGCCAATCCAAAATCAAGTTTTTAGGAACTCGTATAATTTATAAGTTTTTCTAATCATGGCAATAACTTACACATCCTAACCAGATTATTTTACCCTACCTATTTTGTAGAGAAAGAGAATTCGGTATTAACGAGTTCTCGCTGTGCCAAGTACCCAAAAGATAAGGTGATGAAGTTTATAGTTTTAGAAGTAATCGAAGGGAGAAGAATTGGTAAACGCTCTCTCCCTCTATGTTAGGCTTAATTAATCTTGGGTAGCAATTGAATCGAGACCACTGGTTTTTGGTCTGCGTAACAATGGTATTGCAAGTAGCGCGAAGATAACTTCAATTATCAAAGCTAATAGAATACTTTGTCCGGGCATACCATCTAATATTATGCCAAGTGCTCTAAACAATGAAAAAGAAGCAAAAATTAAACAAGAGATGATCATCGTTACTCTCTCTAACCGCTTCAAAAACGCACCGCCAAGTATAAAAATACCAAACACCAATAAGTTGCCTCCCATACCTCGCATCTCACTCAGCACTGCAACGTTTATGTCAGTTTCAATAAAAAACTGGGAGAGATAGTCTGTCGGCATCAGTCCAATATACAATCCAACTAATGACAAAATAGAGCCGGCTAAAAATAGATAGATTTTACGAGTATTAAGTAGCATTTTTTGTCTCCTTCAATGTTAAACGATTCCAGACACCTGAGTTTTTAGTACTCTCAACGTAACGCCGAAATGACGTAGGCTCCCTTCCCAAAAGAGTGTTTACGTCTTTGGTCAAATAACTATTTCGGCCATCTAATAATTCTTCAAACAGATACCTTGTTAGATCGACTTCGTCCTCAGAAAACGCAAGCTTACGCAACGTCGACAAATAAGGTTCAAGTGGCACATAAGTCGCCTTTACATCAAAATTCAATGTTTGGCTAAATATGCTGGCGATATCTTCAAAGGTAAGTAGTTCAGACCCAGTAAGTTCATAGATGTGATTCTCCGGACTCGTGTCTAACAAAGAGAGGTACACAACCTCTGCAATATCATTTACGTCAATAAACGGTTCTCTGGCTCCGTTTACAGGTATGAAAATCTCACCTGCAACAATGCTGTCTAAAAAGAACCCTTCACTAAAGTTCTGAGAGAACCAACTGGCTTTGACGATCGTCGATGGGATCTTGCTTGCCAGGACAATTTCTTCACAACGGTTCGCTTCGACTTCACCACGCCCACTAAGCAGTACAATCCGCCCCACCTTTTTTTCTTCACAAAGCATCATAAAAATTTTGAGTCGTTCGGGCATGTCCTTAAACGCAAGATTAGGAGGAATAATGATGTAAGCACAATCGACTCCAGTAACCACTGTTTCCCAGGTAGTCATGTCTTCCCAATCAAATTTGATACGTGTGTTTCGAGATGCAATACGAACCAAGCAAGAAGAGCTTTGCAACAACTCAACCACTCTGCGTCCGGTTTTGCTATTTGGCGCCGTTACCAACGCTATTTTAGGTTCCATAAGTTTCTCCGTTTTGATTTCAGTTGATCTTGATGTGCAGTATGCGGCGGAGTTACCGGATGATGTATGTCAGAAAGAACTTGAATACGTGCAGATCGTTCATTATCGTAAAATTATGAACTCAGAAAAATTCGAAGAGCTTTTTCACTATCTAAAATTGGAGAGCGTCTACTATAGTCGCTCTCAATTTGGTGGTCAGGACTGGGCTGTAGACGTCCCAGCATATGAAGACACCAGCATGTTCCACATACTGGTGTCTGGCAGCTGTATGATAAAATTTGACAATGACCTACTCTGTTTAAACCCTGGTGATGTCATATTCTTTCCTAAGACCAAGGGGCATCAGGTAATAGGAAGTCAACATTCAGCGGCTAAAGATTTATATAGTCTTCCCGTGCAAAAAGTGAGTGAGCTATACGAGACACTCGAATTAAACGTTGAGGATGCGAACAAGACAATAGTGTTGTGTGGCGTCGTCAAAATAGAGCACCCATCAGGCAATATGCTCATTGACGATATGCCCATCTACATTCATGTTTCTCGAGAAGAACATCTTTTCGATTCGGTAATGGAGGGTATCGTAAATCTCATCTTTCAAGAAGCTGAAGCTAAATTCCTAGGTGGTGAATCGGTAATCACGCGGCTGGTGGACATTCTTATGATTCAAACCATCCGTCAGTGGGTAATGAAAGGCGATGATTTTCACGGTAGGTGGTTAAAAGCGTTAAAAGAGCCCAAAATAGGTAAAGCCTTATCTCTTATCCATCAACAACCAGAAGTTGCCTGGACTATAGAAACACTTGGAAAACAAGTTGGCATGTCACGCACCGCGTTTGCAACACAATTTACCTCTTTAGTTGGCGATACACCTATGAACTATTTGGCTACTTGGCGTATGAATGTTGCTGAGCTTCGAATTAAAAACGGGGAAAGAGTTACGCTAGACTTCATCGAGAGTCTTGGGTATTTGTCAGAATCATCCTTCAGAAGGGCATTTAAGAAAATAAAAGGCTACACCACCTCAAATATTCCAGAGTGATAGAACACTCAATTTAGATACTTGAACTAACTGTTTGAGCAGTTTTTTGCTTTAATTCTTTTAATTTCTCCTTTTACAAAAAAACCCGCAATCAAGCGGGCTTTTTCAATTTTAACATGCCTTAGAGCAGCTGTTACGGATACAAAATACCGTTAACTTGGTTTTCTAATAGTTCTTGCTGCCCACTGCTGTGAGTTGGCGCAAGTTCTTTTTCTGCGACTAGCTTGCTAAGCGACTCGATAGACTGATTGCCACTCATGATTTGCTTACCTAAGTCCTGACTCCAGCCTGCATAACGCTTAGAAACGGCATCAGATAAGAAGTCGTTTTCAATCATCGCTGCGGCTTTTTTAAGACCAAGCGCAATGGTGTCCATTGCACCAATGTGTCCGTAGAACAGGTCATTTGGATCCGTACTTTGACGACGCAGTTTGGTATCGAACATCATGCCGCCGGTGGTAAAGCCACCCGATTTTAGAATTTCGTACATGATCAAGGTCATTTCTTCCACGCTGTTAGGGTATTGATCTGTATCCCAGCCTAGCTGTGGGTCACCTCGGTTAGCGTCTATGCTGCCAAACAATCCCAGTGAAAACGCGGTGGCAATTTCGTGTTGGAACGAGTGCCCTGCAAGCGTGGCATGGTTCGCTTCGATGTTTACTTTGAACTCTTTTTCTAGGCCGAACTGCTTTAAGAAACCATACACGGTTGCTGTGTCATAATCGTACTGGTGTTTAGTGGGTTCTTGTGGTTTTGGCTCAATAAGCAAAGCGCCTTTAAAGCCAATTTTTTCTTTGTGTTCGACCACCATTTGCATAAAGCGACCAAGCTGTTCACGCTCTTGACGCAAATCGGTATTAAGTAACGTTTCGTACCCCTCACGGCCGCCCCACAACACGTAGTTCTCACCACCTAAACGGTGAGTTGCTTCCATCGCGTGACACACTTGGCCGGCCGCGTAGGCGAAGACTTCTGGATCTGGGTTGGACGCGGCACCAGCAGCGTATCGAGGGTTACTGAATACGTTCGCCGTACCCCACAACAATTTAAGACCCGTTTGTTCTTGCTTTTGCGCAAGAGTATCGACCATTTCACCAAAGTTGCGCTGATAGTCAGCGAAGCTATTACCTTCAGGTGATACATCAATATCGTGGAACGTATAGTACTCAACGCCCAATTTTTTGAAGAATTCAAAGGCGACTTCTGCTTTTTCTTTAGCGCGCTGCATAGCGTCGCCCGCTTGCAACCAAGGACGTCCAAAAGTGCCTTGGCCAAACACGTCAGCACCGTCCCAACAGAAGTTGTGCCAGTAACACGCCGCAAAACGTAAATGTTCAGCCATCGTTTTACCAAGAACAACTTGGTCAGCTTGGTAGTGGCGAAACGCCAATGGATTGCTGCTCTGTGGGCCTTCGTACTGAATAGCATCCACGTTTTCAAAATACTGCGACATGACTGTTCCTCTCAATTTATCGTGTGTCACCGTTAATAACTCAATAATGAAAGTTATCGGTTAATGGCACAATTACGATTTTTTCAATCTAACTTCTGCTTTTTCCGGTATTTATCAAAACAAATCTTGAAGTTGTTCATATAGCTTACGGAAAGTCTCATAACGTTTATTGAAAAGTGCGTTTCTTTGTATATTCGGTTGATGAATTTCTTTAAGTGGCGGCACTGGGCAAACGTCTAATAAGGTTAACTCTGTCTTTTGACTCAGCATGGCCAGACGCGCTGCACCTAATGCTGGCCCCACTTCCCCACCTTCACGACATTCAAGCGGCAAATCCAGCACATCTGAAAGCAATTGACGCCAATAACTACTGCGGCTGCCACCGCCAATTAAGGTAATACTGTTAGGCACACCCGCTGCTTGATGCAAGGCCGTTGCACCGTCCTTAAAGGCGAAACTGACACCTTCCATAACGGCATGCAATAAATGTAAGTTAGTGGTCTCATGAGTCATACCAAAGAACACACCTTGCGCGTTGGGATTGTTGTGAGGCGTGCGTTCACCTGATAAATAAGGTAGAAAATAAGGCGTGCTAGCCTCATCAATATCCGTCTGTTCGAGCTGCTGCAAAAGCTCTGTTAAGGGCTGTTTCGCAATGCTATCGGCAAACCACTGCAAGCAATTAGCTGCACTTAATACAACCGACATCAAATGCCACTTGTTGGGCAGTGCATGGCAAAAACTATGTACCGCCGAATCAGGATTACTGGAAAAGCCATCAGAAACTGCAAAATACACTCCCGATGTACCCAGTGACAGCATTGCCTGCCCCGATTCAACAAGCCCCACCCCAATGGCTCCTGCGGCATTGTCGCCTGCTCCAGCAACAATAGGTACCCCCTTCATCCCCCAGGATTCTGCAAGTTCTTCTGACAACATGCCTGTTACTTGGCAGCCCTCAAACAACGTAGGCATTTGCGCTTCGGTTAAACCACAAGCATTTAACAAGGCGTCATCCCACGTGCGAGTTTCTACATTTAACCATGCGGTGCCCGCCGCGTCTGACATATCAGCGGCAAAATCACCACTTAATCGATAACGCAAATAGTCTTTAGGTAGAAGCACTTTCGCTATTTTGTCAAAGCACTCAGGTTCATTCTGTTTCACCCACAAAAGCTTTGGCGCAGTAAATCCGGGCATCACAATATTGCCGGTAATCTCGCGTGCTTTAGGCACTTCACGTTCAATTTGTTCACACTGCGACGCACAGCGCCCATCATTCCACAAAATAGCGGGACGCAATATTTGGCCGTCGGCATCTAATAATGTTGCACCGTGCATTTGCCCTGACAAACCAATGGCTTGTATTTGCGTCAAGTCTGTTTGCTCACCCAGCGAGCGCATCGCGCTATCGAGCGCTAACCACCAGTCCTCTGGGTTTTGTTCTGACCACAAAGTTTTGGGTCGAGACACGCTAAGAGGCTCAGTCACACTATGAGAAATATCTCCCGTCCCTGACATTAAAATGGCTTTTAAACCGGAAGTACCTAAATCAATTCCTAAATACATGAATGCTTAACCAAAATGTTGTTTACTGCAATGGCTAAATTGTCACTTTTCGAATTCATAACAACAATTACGAAATTTCATAAAAGCATTGTTAATTATTTGTAAAGATAGACGCTAAACTCCCACTATAATTGGCCTGCAAACAAAAACAAAAAAACATAAATAGTAAGTTTGGGCATATAAGCAAGTGTTGTTCTGGCTGCAGTTATCTGCAGCAGTAACAGCCATGCTTTCAAAGTATAGAGGTTATTATGTTTGACGCGAGACACAGTATTACGTTGTTGTTTAACGCAAATAAAGTTTATGACAGACAAGTTATCGAAGGTATTGGACATTACCTACAATCATCCAAAGTAGATTGGGATATCTATCTAGAGGAAGACTTTTTGTGTCGTCTTGAAAACATACAGGAATGGGCAGGCGACGGCATTATTGCAGACTTTGACGACATTGATATTCAACAAGCGTTAGAAAATAGCCCTGTGCCCGTCGTTGGGGTTGGCGGCTCTTATCAAAACGCAGAGGATTACCCCAATGCCCCATACATCGCTACAGATAACGAAGCCATTGTGCGCGCTGCTTATGAACATTTACGCCACAGAGGCATCGAGCGGTTTGCCTACTACGGCGTGCCGCTAGATGAAAATCACCGCTGGGCTCGCGAACGGGAAAACGCCCTGCTCAAAATCACCAAAGAAGAAGGCTATGAGTGTCAGGTGTACCGCGGCCATACAACGCATCCGGAAACCTGGCAATACGCAATGAATCGTCTAACAGACTGGATCCAAAACTTGCCAACTCCGATTGGCATCATTGCAGTGACAGATTCACGCGCACGTCATATTTTGCAGGCCTGTGATCACTTAGGCATTGAAGTACCGGATCGTATTTCAGTGATAGGCATTGATGACGATGATATTGCCCGACACTTAAGCCGAATAAGCTTAAGTTCAGTGACTCAGGGTTGCTTCGAAATGGGTTATCGCGCAGCGAAGCTACTGCACAAACAACTTAACAATATCAGTATTGGCAACAAGAAAATTTTGATCCCACCAGTGGGTGTGGCAAGCAGACAGTCTACCGATTTTAAATCGCTTAAAGATGCCCATGTCATTCAAGCAATGCACTTTATTCGTCAGTACGCCACCAAAGGTATAAAGGTGGATCAAGTTACCGACTATGTGGGGATATCTCGTTCTAATTTAGAGCAGCGTTTTCAGGCAGAGCGCGGACACAGTATTCATACCGAAATTCACAATGAAAAGCTCTCTAGAGCCTGCAAAATGTTGGAAGAGACCAGCGTGGCGCCAACCGAGATTGCCAATATTTGTGGTTATCCTTCGCTGCAATACATGTACGCGGTGTTTAAGAAACACTTTAACCAAACGCCAAAAGCCTACCGTGAATCGCTTCACAACAATGAACCGCGCGTAGTAAATTTTTAATCCTAATAATTGCAGTTGCTCAGTTTGGTGTAATTATCGCTGTTAACTCAGCTCCAGAATTTGCACCAAACTGTCTTCTTTTCCGGCGAGCAAATCTGCAAGTGTAAAACCAGCGAGCACTTCAAAAAATGCATGTGTAGCTTGTGCTAGTGCACCTTTGAGTTTACATGCAGGTAAAATTTTACAAGCCGGTTTATGGCATTCCACCACATCCACACTGTTTTCTAACAACCGTACCATCTCAGCTAGATTGATTTGTTCCGGTTCCATTTTTAAAGCAAAACCACCGCCTTTGCCACGCTTGGTTTCAATCACCCCCGCTTTGCCAAGGTGATGCACTATTTTGTTCACATTATTGCGGGAAATATCATAGGTAACACTGATTTCATCAATGTTTGCTCTTTTTCCGTCAGGCAATAATGCCAGATAAATAAGCGTTCTAAGGCCATAGTCGGTATAGCGTGTTAGTTGCAAATTCGGTTCCCCTTGCGAGTGAAGTCGACACATTCTCAAATGTTTTCTTGATCTAACCATAAGATACATCTATTATGCATTTTATAAAAGATACTTTTCACATGTATCTTATTAAATTGTCTATTAGCGAGGAGTCAACTATGCCAAACGCAAACACCCATAATGCACAGCTTTTAAAAACGGCGAACGTTTGGATGCTACTGACGTTTTTAACTTTTTGTTTTTGCACATGGATTGCTTATGCCTTTGAACAGCAGCTACCGCTTTACACAGTCACGCTACTACACGTGTCACAAATGATCTTGGCAGGTTTGTTTAAGGTGTCTTACGTGGTGCGTTTGGTATCGCAAAAACAATTGGGTTTGGCGGTAAGATAGTGTGAGCGTAATTAACACAAGCAAGTCGTGTAAGCGAAAGCTTTATCGACTAACTAAGACAATCGAAAAACGAAAACTAGGGCTAAATAGCCCTAACTTTAAAGTTTAAGGTTTTGAAGGTTACTGATTTTATGGGGCAACATACTGGTTGTGTTAATAAGCGCCCACGAGTAACCAGTAGTCTCTTTGGTTAGCTCAGCTGTTGGTAGATAGAAGTGTTTTTTAGCCTCAGAGCCATACAATGCCGAATCAACAATATGCCAACGATCGTCGCGCCACACTTCTGACCACGCATGACCAAAAGCAGCTGTTTCTTCTTGGGTTTCCATTATAACGGCGCCCACCATCACTCTAGCAGGCAAGCCCAAAGAGCGCGCTAATGCGGTGCTTAATACAGCGTGTTCAGTACAGTCTCCACTTCGTTGTGTGGCCACGCGAGAGGCAATATTAAAGTCGTGTACATAGGTGGAATCGGTTATATAGCCGCGAACGTACTCGGCTATTTCAACAAGTTCAAATGATGTTTCACCATTTTTAAACCCAGATGTGAAGTCTTGAGTACTTGCTTCACTCAAATCAATCACAAAGGTCTCACTACTGTGCCGCGCGACGACTTTATCTGAAGATACCGGCTGCTCAGGCATGGAAACAAGCAACGACTTGTCATCTATTTTAGCAACGGTGAGCCTGTGCCATTTTGCCAACTGCTCAACAACTTTATTTGCGTTAGACACGGACATTTCAAACGAGATTTGATCAGCTAGTGCCCCCGAATGCTGAGAAGCAAAAGCCAAATCTATTTGCGCCATCGTTGGCGCCCCTTCGGAATGGGTGTAGCTACACCATACCAAGCCTAAAACAGCGAGCCAGCGTCTCATGGTAGTATTGGTTCACCTTTTGAATACAAGGTATCCATTTTCATTTCCATAGAAGAATGCTTCATCGAGCCTTGAGATACCTTGCCGTTTTCATCAGATAAAACGTCGAGCATGATCGGCCCCATGATGAACTTTAAGTTGGCCTCATTGTTGTCCTTTATCTTTTCCAAACTTACCTTAATAATTCCCAAAGGATCTGCTTCAGATACCCACATATCGATTTCACTGGTGTTAGCGTCTGATTGCATTAACTGTGCGGTCGCTAGGTAATTGCCATAGCCAGAAGTCAGTGTTCCTTCATGCTCTAGGTTGGCATCTATAGCCTTGCCTTGCATTTCGCCACTAACATGCCATTTCCCGTCTTTTACGCTGAGTTCGTAACGCGAACCCAACGCTCCGTTTTCAACGCTGTGTTCTACCGCATTAATGAGCGTACCGTCAGGTCTTCCCCAAGAACGTGTCAGGCCATCACTGCGCGCAACATTACTTGCATCCACTGGAATGATGGAAGAAGAACTCTCAATAATTGCCACATCACCATCGGCGTCTTTAGTGTAGGATTCTTTTATAAATCCAATCGGCATTTCGTTAATAGAAAGTTTGTACACCGATTCAAAAAACGCATCAGAAGACTGATTTTCAGTAAAGGCTTCGATGAAGGATTCGAAGAATCTTACGAAGGTATCTCTATAGCCCATTTCGTTGTGCATACAAATCTGCAGACTATCGCCAGTTTGCGCAGAAATGGCCTTTAGAATGCCAGAAGCTCTGTTCTCACCTTCACCTAAGTTGTACATGGTTTCGAGAACCAAGTAAGGGGTATTTCCAAACGCTCCGGTATCGGTATAAATCGGATAGGTTCCAGAGCGTTTTTTTTCATTGAGCGCTTCAACTCCCTGAATACCAAATTCAATGAGGTGATGTAACGAGTTAGCCGTACCATCAAACGATGTGTATACATGACATTCCACAGGCGAACCTGTTCCAATATCAAAATTGTAAAACCAATAACCTTCGTCCTCTTCAATGAGTGTCGCTTTACCCAGTACTTTTTTGTTCACATTTAGCGCATCGATTTTGACACGGGTCTTTTTGCGAATGCGTTTTTCTCTTTCAACAGCTTCTTGAAACCATTCAGGGAACTCTTTGAGACTGACAATTTCATGAGCGCTTAATTGTTTTGGGGCAAACGCGAGTGCCGATAAAGACGTGAAACAGATGATTGGTAGCGACTTAGTAAGGCGTTTAATAAAGGTCATAATGGATCATTCCTTGACTGTTGATACATCCCAGATGTCGATTAAGACAACACTTATATTTGGGGATACTACGCCCCATTGAGGAAAATTTCTATCGCAAAATAGACATGGATTACCGCTTGATTATTTTTAAGTTATCGCAAAACCCTAACAATTTAATAACATCGCATCAGGTGCTCTTTTATTGATCGAATTTTGCAGTAATCTGACTGCACATCTTATTCATTAAGGCGGTACTGAAATGAACGGGCACAAGAAACTTCGACTTATGCTTCTTGCCATTGCCATCGCAATGCTAACTTCTGGTTGCGCTTCCGCTGTTGGTAGACATCAAACCACAATGATGTATCTCAACGGTGACATAGACTGCCACAATGCTCAACATCACTTATCGCAACTGCAAAAAAGTAAAAGTACCCCTCGTGAAAAACTCGCTAATGGCGTAGCCTCCATTCTGCCGACGTCTATCGTATTTAACTTACTGGCCGGTGAGTACTCTAGTCGCTATGCGATTGCCTCAGGTAAGTTCGATAAGGATATCGACAACCGAATTATGGAAATAGAAGACACTTGTGTGCCAGAAAAGGCGTAAGTTCTAATAATATCGAACCGATTCAAAACTAGGGCTTTTAAGCCCTATTTTTCTATTCACATTCTCTACAATGCTGCTTGATAAGATTTGTGAGCGTGACATATTTCAATACAATTGATTCGACTCCAATAACTAACATAACCACTAAAACTTGCTAGGCTGCGAATAGTTATTCTTCACTTTGCAGACGATGAAACGCAAGACCCGCCAATTCAAAACTGTGTATTGCAGAATATTCATGCTGGTTCTTGTATTGGCTAAATCGACTGCCGCACAATCGGCAGATAATACTGAACAAGTATTCAAACGAGATTTCGCAGAGCTAGTAGATGAAGTCATTGAGGCAGACTTTATGTCGCCTCGGCTAAACTTTGCTGAGTTTATTCAAGATTTAAAATCACAATCACAGCCAAGTCCCGAAGCTATAACTCGATGGCAGGCAAAGCAAGCCAAACTGCGCCCACATGGTATATGCCAAAAGATTGCAAATGAAACATTGAGTCAGTATCTCAAGCTGGTTGCACAACGACGTGGATTGCACGACCTTTTAACTCATAAGAGTCATTATCAGGGTAGTTTTTCTGATTTACCCGGTGGTAAAGCCTGGTATCGGCATTGGCTACAAAGTTGGCTAGCGACCGATGTGTCAATTGAGACATTACAGAACATGGCGAAAAGAGAGCTTGAACACGCCTATGCTATATACCTAAAAGCGAAAAAAGTCCCGTACACTGCAGCACTAGATGACTACGAGCTGACGGAGCACAAAAAAATTGTGCGGGCATTCCGCGAGCGAGAAAAACAGGTTCTCCCTCATTTAAATGAGGTATTTGGCATCACCGAACCGGTGCCTCAGGTGCGCATACGAAAATCAAATTTACCCGAGAGCTTTCCTGCGCCCGGTGTTTACAACACGTTCCGACAGACCTTTTTGTACCACCCGGTGGAGAAAAAAATCAGGGGCAAACACGTGGACTGGTTGTACATCCATGAAGCCATACCAGGCCATCATATGCAATTTGTCGAGGCAGGCCGGAACACCTTGTGTCCAGATAATAAATTCTTACCTCGCTTGCAAATAAGCTCTGAAGGTTGGGCCGCTTACGTCGAAACCCTGGCTGAAGAGTTTGGTTTATTTAACCATCCCGAATCCAAGGCTTACGCCCTTGAATGGCGAGTATTGCGAGCACTAAGGGTGTTAATCGACACAGGTCTGCATCATGAAGACTGGACAGAACAGCAGGCCAAATCACTCTGGATGAGATATTTACCACATGCGCCTGACGTGATGGAGCGTGAGATCAAACGCATTAGAAACTGGCCGGTGCAAGTCATTACCTATGTGTATGGCAAACACCTAATAGAACAGGCCATTTCAAAAGCCGAAAGCGAATTAGCGAACCAGCCAAACATCAGTAAAAGAAGCATAGGCCAAAGAGAAATCCGCAACACAGTGCTCCGTTTAACTAACCAACCACCCGTTGCTCTGAATTACATCAGCCAAATACTTGATATAGAGAATTTACCATGAGCCGAATAGCCACCGTCTTGAGTCTATTAATTTTTTCTATCTACCCCACTTTTGGCGCAAGTGAAGCCGTCGCAGCAGACCAGGAGGGTAAAACACTACAGATGAGTGAGGCACTTCCCAGAAGAACACTTTTAGGCATACAACCTGAACGCAATGCACCGGGGGTTGCTGTCACTATTCGACAAGTGATTCCCAACAGCACGGCGGCAGCACTTGGCATGAAAGTAGGTGATAAACTGGTGTCTGTTAATCAAAACAAAATTGGTGACTTTTCCGAATTACTGTCAGTGATAGGCACGCTAAGCACAGGCAACCATGTGCAAGTAGATGTCCTAAGAAATGGGAAGAGCATCACGCTCGAAGGAAGCATGCAACCGCGCCCATTTGAGGTAAGTGATGTGGCGGAGGTGACCTACGAAAGCGTGCAGTATCAGGGTAATCATCTGCGCTCCATTTTGTACAAACCGCTTGGTTTTAGCGAGAATCAAAAAGCGCCAGCGATACTCTTTATCCAAGGTTACACCTGTAGCTCCATTGATTACGGCATGTTGCCCTATGTCACCACAAGGCAACTGCTCGAACAACTTGTTGCGGCGGGAAATGTGGTTTATCGAGTAGAAAAGCCGGGCATGGGCGATAGCCAGTCCACTAAACATTGCAGAGATATTGATTTCACAGAAGAAAATCAGGCGTTTTTACAAGCTTTAAAACATCTGAAAAACAAACCTTTCGTCGACCCAGAACGCACTTACCTTTGGGGTCACTCCTTGGGTGTATTGCACGCCCCCTTGGTGGCACAACAAGAAAAGGTAGCTGGCATTATTGGCTACGGCGGTGTTTTTAAAGGGTGGTATGACTACATGTTAGATATTTATGCGGTGCAGGCGGTAAAGCACTTCTCAACGTCACCACGACAAGCAAAGCGCAATACCAAAAGAATGCAGCCGTTTTTAAATTTGTGGCTCAACACACAAACGCCTTGGCAAGAGGTGTTAAAAGATAAGTCCGTACAGGGAGCTTTATCTGATGATTTATTAACGATTGACGGCGATCAAGTGGTGGACAGGCACTATAGTTTTTTCAGAGACCTCAACCAGTATGACTTTGCCAATCTATGGAAACAACTAAACGTGCCGGTACTGATGATGCACGGCAGCTTTGACATTCAGGCGATTGAGCCGCAGTGGGCCTTCGACATTGCAAAACAAACGCAGCATCCCAACAGCCAAGCTGTTGTTATCAAGGGCGCAGAGCACGGTTTTATGCGCTATAAGACCAACGAAGAGCACATGGCGGCACGAAACAACGGCCAATACAACCCGGGCAATCCACAGTCGCACTTTGACCCTCGAATCGGTCAACAAACCATAGAATGGTTAGCTAAACAAGGATAAATGAATTGCTGAAAGCGTGCATTCAGTCGCCTCCCCAAATAGCTGTCCTGACCTTGAGTTGCCATCCAACGAGCTTGGGATTTGTGAAGGCGACTTATGAGTAGATAAAAAGTTCAGTCACCTGCCCATAGCCGCCCAAATTGATTTTCTTTTGTAGCTGCCAATCCACTTTACTATAGATTTCTAACTTAGACTCGCCCTGCATTCGACGTTTTCTCTGTGCGATGGCTGAAATTCCCACCACATAGTGCTCTTCCAACTCCGCGAAACCACGTGGAAAACCCTCTGTGCTACAAATGATACCATTCGTGTTTACCAGCGTCCCTTCAGCGGAAGAGCACGTTACTAACTCGCCGTTTAGCCTCAAGATATTGTGAGCACACTTTCCCATCTGCACTTTTTCTAGGAATGACTTTGTAGCGAGATCGTACGACAAAATCTCACTTGCACCATTGTTATGAGCTAATAAATACAGGACGTCATCTTCTATTTTCAGTGAATTAAAGTGATGTTTGTCTATACCGTAGTGCTCGCTGTTGTCCGACGGATACCAGCAACACCAATTTTTCCCATTAAACATCACCACACTATCTTCAGCTGAACAAGTGCAATAAATCACACCACGATGTTCAATAATCTGATGCAAACCTCTCGCCGGTACAGGAATAGGGATTTGTCTAACAAGGTTTAATCCTGCGTCAAACTCAAGTAAACAGGGCCTTTCTAGACGCTTATCCGGAAAAAATCGCCTCGGCCATTGCAATAAATTACGGGCAGCAACGAATATAGAATCCCCTAAGCGGGCGATGCCGTAATAAAGGCCATAGCCTTCGCTTATCAACTTGGTATCTTGTGTTTGCAGATCAACGGCCAACAAGGCTTTTGAAGTGGAAACTAACAATTTTGTAGACATTCAGATTACAATTCTTAACAATAAAAAATAAAATAAAATAAAAGAAAAGACACTACCAATGCGAAGTAATTTAGCAGCTGACTATTGCTTCCAATAAGACAAGTCTCGCTTAATCACTTTTTCCAATGTGTCAGTTTCTGTCGCGAGTAGGTCTAACAAGTGCTTTCTCAACTCGGGACTCAACGCAGGATAACTGCTTTTTTGTGTATATAAATTTCTGCCAAATCCTATTAATTTGGTATACAAGTTAGGACCGAGAATCCTCGCTAAGGATTTAAACAATCTATTATTTCTCATATCGGCAGGGGACAAGCCTAGCGCCGTTAGTCCTTTGTGCATCGCTTGAAACCTGACTTTTCGACTGAAGTTATGATTATCCAATACTGGGGTAAAACCGGGATCTATTTCTAAGAAGTGAAACAATGCTCTAAATGTTTCTACCGGCTCTTGTTTCATGGCTTCCAGCATTACCAAGTGAATGTTGTCATGCGGGAATATGGCATAGAATCGTTTGATCCGCTCAGATAGAGAAATGACGTCCAGATAGGAATAGTGTTTGTGAGTGTGTTTTTTACCCTGTGACTCGAATTCTGTTGTCAATGCAGTGTGAATGTCTTGGCTATTGTCATCTCCCATGTACTTGGCATGGTGATACCAGGAGCACACCAAATCAGCTGGATGACGAAGGATTATAATAATCTTCGCCCTTGTTGAGAAATCAAAGATTTCCTCAGCAGCAGTGTCTGAATGGAGGTACCCCGGTGACGCTTCGCCCACCGCTTTTTGGCCACTTTCGCCATTAAATAAAGACAGGTATTGTTCTTCTGTTTTGGCGTGAATGACACTGTATTGATTGCCATCTTTTCGGTTAAAAAAGTTCGGTTCCTTAACCGGAGACATATAAATGTCTGGATGCTGTTCAATGACCTTGGCCAGCGTTGTCGTGCCGCTTTTAGCGCAGCCTACAATAAAAAAGTTCGGTTTAGCCATGTTGCAACCTTCTATAACAGCGTCTTTAGGACTGCCCTTCGTCTAGAATACTCTGGGCTTTTAATGCGATATATGAAGCCGCTAAAGCAACATCAGATGACGGCGTTTCGCCAGACTCGAGCAAGTTGGCAAAGGCGTCAACTTCTCGTTTATGCCCCATTTCAGCAAAGAGTTTGTTTTGCTTTTTCTGTTTCTGAGCTTGCAGACATTGCAATGATTTAAAGTCATTGACTATTAGAGTTCGGCCTGCCTGATGCACAATGACCTGTTCCCTGGGTAACTTAGTAGCAGCCGCTAATGAGGTATAGGTCAAAGTGGCTAAGGCGCTATTGCCATAAGTGAGGTCAACCGCAAAGTTAAACTGATTTTGACTGGTTTCCGATTGTCTGGTTAGACAGCGTGCACCAATGTGAGATACGGGAACCTCAGCAAGAAAATTCATGAAATCAAAAAAGTGCTCAGCCTCACCAATCAAGCGTCCACCACCTTCATGGCTATCTAATGTCCAATGATCACTGGGAACTTCAGGAATAGCAACGTTATACTGAATAATCATAGGTAAATTGGGTTGCAGCATTTCTTTAAGGCGTATACCGAGTGACGAATACCTGCGATTGTAACCCACCATAAATACAGCTTGAGAATCATCTATCGCTTGTTTAAGTTGTTGATACTGTTCAAAATTTAAAACTGCAGGCTTTTCCATGAACACATGTTTACCTTGTGCCAGAGCTTCACATGCAATCTGACAATGCATGTCATGGCGAGTCGCAACAACTACCGCATCGATATCATTGTTATCAATCACCACGCGATAGTCAGTAGTTGATTGGGGTATCTTGAATCTGTCGACGATAGAGACCGCATTAACACCGGTCTTTGAAGCAATCGCGCCAATATCAAAACTTTTATGACTATTTAAATTGGGAATATGAGTGGTTCTAGTAAAATTGCCGCAACCTATTAGACCAATCCTGTAGGTACTATTTTTTGTTTTTGCTTGATTCTTCTTAAAATTAACGGTGTTGTGCGAAGACTCTCCGTTTTCAGAGGTGTAATGTAACAAAACCGATCGTGATCTGAATTCCGGTTGGTATAAATCATGAAACGCCTTTTGCGCATCATCTACGGCATAAATTCCCGCAGTAAGAGATTTCACGTCCACTTTGCCACTTGCTACTAGGTCTAGAAAGGCACCTAAGTTTCTTTGCTCAGTCCACCTAACATAATGGAATGGATAGTCCACGCGACCTTTTTCATAATTAGGCTCCATGACACCCGGACCGTAAGCCCGAGAAAACTTAAGATCTAACTCATTTTGGAAAAAGGGCATGCGCTCTAAGTCCATTTTGACTAGGCCAACAAATACGACTTTGCCTTGTTTTCGTGCCATTTTCATGGCGTTATTTGCAATGCATTTATCCTTACTTGACGCGCAAATGATAACCACATCGGCACCATAACCCTCAGTCATCCCCTTTACTACAGGCAGCAAATCCAGTTCGCTGGCATTAATAGTACGCGCATCAGGCACTAATTTTTTGAGAAGCGCTAGCGGCGCATCGGAGATATCGACACCAATGACTTTCCCACCTGCTGCTCGAACTATCTGGGCGGTTAATAACCCCACCAGTCCCATACCATAGACGACGACATTTTCACCAATTTGGATTTGCGCCCTTCTAACGCCCTGCAACGCAATGCCACCCAAAGTTACAAATGCCGCTTCTTGAGTAGATACATTTTCCGGAATAGGAACAACAAAATTTTTAGAAGGCGCGACAACCGCTGCATGCCCTTCAGCAGCAAAGGCTACTTTGCTGCCAACAGAAATACCATTAACGTTCTTGCCGACGTCAATAACCGTACCAGCACCGCTGTAGCCAATAGCACGCATTAAGGTAGTTTCATCCCAGACAATGTTCTTAGTAAGAATTGGACTGGCACCAAATATTAGGTTTTTAACCGCTTCTCGCATCCAGGGATCTTGCAGTGTTTGCTTAACCAATTCTGGAAAGGTCTTACTCAAGGTAGCCCCTTCTGTCCCCGCACTGATAACAGTGTATTCGGTTTGCACTAATACCTGATTGTCAGCAACTTGAGGGGCAGGTAATTCTTCGACTAGCACGATCCCCTTTTTGTCCTTTACTCGCCTAAAAACCTGCTTCATGCGTCTAGCTCCTTAACTTTGCGCGCTAACACCAAAACACCTGCACCATTGTCTGGCTTAGCGTTTCTACCTAGATATGCAAGGACATTGAGCACTGGAAACACCAGTGCATAGATTAGTTTATTCTTCGCTTCAGCTTTAGTTATGAAATAAGAAATGTTGTTGGACACGGTTTCAAGCCAACCAAAGGTATATTGGGAATAATCTATATCAAAGCCATGTTGCTGTAACTTTTCAGTTATTTCATCTTTGAAATAACCAGGCCTAAAATGCCCCGGTACGTCAAAATTCGTAGTGAACTTAAACCAAAACCATCTTCTTTGATAACCAGGCACGTGTAAAACTAATTTACCGTTCATCGCCAATGCTCTGTTTAGACTGCGAATGCCAGCATGGTCGTCTTGCAAATGCTCCAAGTTGTCGACAGAAATTGCCAGGTCAAATTCATTATTGAACTGCAAATTTGCAATATCTTCTGCCACAAACTTAAGATTGTCCAATCCAGCTTGATTGGCGACCGCTTTATTCTTTTGCAACTGTTCTTCATCAATATCTACAGCTACGACTTCTGCAGTATTAAATCGTTTAGCGGCTTCATAACTGAGTACGCCACGACCACACCCAGCGTCTAGTACTCGTCGAGGATTCCCTGTTAATTGCGGTAAAACCCTGCGCAGGCGTATTCTCAAACCTGAAATTGGTACACCCAGTAACCAGATATAGAATTTTTCTAACTTGCCAATTCCGGGGGTTAAACCAAGTTCCTTCCCAATCATCTTGTTTACCTTCGAGTTTGAATTGTTGTTATTTGTTTTCGTCAATATGTTTTAAATGAGTTGATAGGGCAAAGTACATCCACGCATTACACCACCGAAGTAATGTGAATTTTTTGGTAAATAAACTGGTTTTCTGGTAGTAAAAGCGCCCTTCAGGAGCATACATATTAGTCATTGCCCATTTGAGTACTTTGCCCCCTAATTGTGGAAACTCAGCCTTATGGCGTGCAAATGTGATGATACCCTGTGCAGCTCCGTGAATATCATATGGAAAATCTTTGTTATACATCCATTTAGGAGCGCCTTTGGCGGTAAATAATCTTTCCGCATAAAACTGCAGCCCCTTGTCATAAACCTTTTGATGCGAGAAATCATCTTTGTCAGACATGTACTCACTTAGGGCATCAAGAATAAAACCAGTGTGATAATTGTCATGGGTAATATGAGAGTCGCTAGGAGGATCAGTGTAGAACCATGCTCCCTCTGACGTTTGTTGATTTATCACATAAGTCACAAGCCTGTTTGCTTGATCCTGATAGATTCGATTGCCACTGAGTCTAGTGTAACGAGTGACCACTGCACCAATTAAAATACTCACATCCATCACTCGCATGCTCATATCGACTGGCATATAGCTCAAACACAATTCCTCTGGAGTGTCTTTTAGACGAACTAAATCGTTGAAAAAGAATGCTAACGTGCTCGCCACTTTTTCGAGGTACTTATTATCCCCAGTTACTTCAAATAAACGCAAATATGCCTGACAAACAAAAGAGGAAACTACCGCATTAGGCATGCCAGAGGGCGCAAAAAATCCAGGATCCTGCCAAGGGTATTGATAACCCCACGCAGAACCTGAAAAGTCATTGTTTTCAGTTTTATCCAATATTTCTGTTAGCTTTATAGCCTCATCCAAGTAGCACTGTTCACCAGTAGTTTCATATAGATTGAGAGTACCTCTAATAAACAACGCTATACCCTTTGGATTAAAAGTATGAGGGACTGCTAATAACTGCCTTAAATTAATCGGAGACCGAGTTACAACTTGCACGGCGATGATGCGAGGCCACTTAGACCATCCCAATACAGCTCTTAATATTGGGCTGTTTAAACCATCATGTTTATTATGGCCTTTGAACCCTTTATCTTGACTGTACTTATAAACCTTGTCTAAGACTGAGATTACGTCGGATTTATTCATTCTCTTTCACTTCATATCAAGGGGTTTCAAATAACTCTAACCAAATGTGAGTGCCGATCATCAGGTACAACATAAAGAAATGCCATTTATAAGACCCTCTTGGGGGTAAACGCCGAATATTTGCGACAAATGTAGGGTTAAAGATACCGTATTTCTTGACCACATCCGGATGCAGGTATTCTTGTGCAAGACCAGCAAGCTCCGTTTTAAAAAACGTTGCGGAATTTACCTGAAAACCACTTTTTTTGCGATTCAATATCTGTGTAGGCAATAAAGGAGAAATAGCCTGTTTCATCAATCCTTTGGGTATATTGTTGGGCATCAACTGACTGCGATTCATGTGCCAAACACTATTGCGCATCTCACTATCTACGAAAGGCACTCGCACCTCTAATCCATGCGCCATACTGCAACGATCTTCCTGCCACAACAAATCATTAACAAGCTTTTGTTGCCATTCAAAATTACGCATGGAAATGACTGGATCGTTAGCATGTTGCCATTTCTTAGTTAACCAATCGGGCACGTCAGGCAACGATTGGTCTAACATTCTGGGACCGTAAATAACATTCCGATATTCAGGCAAGTCCCATACATTTCGCAACAACCCATAGACTTGAGAAAAACAAGGCAACTGCGCTAGTAACCTTAGCAATCTTTCAGGTTCTCCATAAGGCACCTTAGAAAACAGTCCTGGCAATCCCACTAGCGGCTTGACCAGACTTGAAGCAAAGGGGAGTGTATTGTGAATCGACGTCGCTTTAGCCATCCAGTCATGGGCATTATACCCCAAGAACAACTCATCCCCACCCAAGCCTGATAAAGTTACTTTAACGTGTTTAGAAGCATGACTGGCGAGATTAAATACTTGCAATGAGTTAACTTTTGGCACTTCCAAATGCCAAATTAAGGATTTCAGATTTTGCTGAGCGTAGTTTTCTGATTTCAACTGACGGTTATCTATATCCAACAGTTTTGCGGTCTCTGCCGCGTTTTGCGCTTCCAGTACGTCATCACCAACATCCAAAGTAAAGGTTTGCAAACGTTGATTTTGCGCCAAGCCCTGTTTTGCCAATGAACTTATTAACGCTGAGTCAATCCCGCCAGAAAGATAACAACCTACCTCAACATCAGCCACCAAGTGATGCTTTACACTATTCGAGAGAGCAGCTAGCACCCCCTCTGAACCTGAGTGGCTTTCATGGGAATAATCGAAATAGCTGTATTCTAGGTTCGTATTTGGGCGCCACGTTAGAATTTGACCTGGCGCTATTTGTTCAATGTCTTTAAACAGACTACGAGTATCTGGTAAATACCGTAGGTTCATCAAAAAATGTAGCGAACCTTCATTTAATGACGCTGACTTAGTTTTTGCCAATATCGCTTTTGCCTCCGAGGCAAACAGCAGTTGTCCTTGGCTACTGTGATAAAACAAAGGTTTGATCCCGTTAGGATCCCTCGCCAGATGGGCAGTTTTATTCCTGTCATCCCAAATAACCAACGCAAACATACCGCGCAAAAGACTAAATGCCTTAGTACCTTGTTGCTCGTATAACCGCAGTATCACTTCAGTGTCAGATTCAGTTAAAAACACCTCTCCTTGTCGCTGCAACTGCGCTTTCAGTGAACGATAATTATAGATCTCACCATTAAAAGTAATTGCGATTTTACCGCAGGGAGAAAGCATTGGTTGTGAGCCATTTTCAACATCAATGATGGACAAGCGGCAATGCGCCAAATAGGCTTCGGAAAATACCATTTTGCCTTGACCATCTGGTCCGCGATAAGCGATCGCATCAATCATGTTTTGCAACTGTAAATCAGCAACATGTTTAGATTCAGACTGATTTGAGAACCACCCTGCAATTCCACACATTAGACGGAAGCCTGCTCTAAAATTGTCTCTGCAGCGAACGCAGCCACATCCACATTCGACTCCAATAACTCAGACTTACGAGCCTTATAATAAGAGCGTTCTTTGTCTAACACGTTGTAAATAGCAGCTTTTAAATTATGCCATTTGAAATCTCGAATATTGGAAACTAGGTCAAATTTCGCTTCTTGTTCATCTGTATATCCACGTCCAGTTTCTGCTGCGTATATTGCAGGAACCCCCATTACAGCAGCCTCTGAGGCCATAGTCGCACTTTCTCCAACGACAACATCGCAATAGGCCATTACGTGATGAATCTGTGCAATCTCTCCCTTATACAAGTAAGGTTCAAAATTCTGTTGCAAAGCGATTTCAGAGGAAATAATTATGTTGGCAACCTTGGAAAACTCACTAATAAGTCGACTTAATAATTCTGTAGACCAGCCTGTCTCACCTACGTCGTGATTTGCCTGCCAGGAAACTAATCTGATAAATATATTGCGACGCTTTACGTCGATACCATTTTGCCTGGCGATTTCCTGAGATGGAGAGAAGTAATCTGGGTGCAAATAGGAGAGTTCATGATAACCAGGATATTTAATGTGATGCTTTGGTAGCCATGCCTGGTAGCAACTGGGCACCACAACTTTTGATGCAAATGGATAAGTGATCAGGTTTTGTAATTTCGCATTTTCAGTATCGTAAAAAACCACAGAGGGGATTCGACTCAACGTCCCAACATGTGCGACAAAAGTCCCTCCAACGGCAGCCAACACATCTGGCTTTATCTCTTTAGTTAACTTGTATAGCGAATAATTTCTAAACACCAATTCCTTAGCCAGTGAAAACATGCCCTTGTCACCTATTTTTGACAAAATCCTGCTCTCCAACCCCAATTCATTTAACAACGCAAGGGTTACGTCCTTATCGCGACTTGAAAAAACGATCTGATGCCCTTTGTCCTGCAACAATTTTGCGGGCATCTTAAAAAAGTGCACATGAGCAGGATGGTTAATATCAATAAGTATTTTCATATCTAGCTTTATTTTTTAAGCAGTGAATAGGATTCTCGCTATGGCAGTGAGGTAGTTTACTTGTAAAACAAAGTTGTTATTTGCTCACCAATAAACCCAAAAAGACACACGATCAAAGACGCCAATAATAGCAATGCCGACATATTGGTAAAGGTACCGCTCGCCGAATAGGATATGTAATAGTTTATAAAACCCGCGGACGCTAAAATCAGTGATATCGGCAAAAAGAATTTGATGGGAGAATACAAAGTACCCACTTTAAAAATAATAATCAAAAATCGAATACCGTCTTTCAACGGAGAGATATGACTTTTTCCGTCGCGCTTGTTAGCTGTAATGGGCACATAAGAAATGGAGTGCCCATTTTTAAAAAATGCCATTGTAATGGTAGTTGGATATGAAAATTTATTGGGCAGCATGAACAAGTACTTTAGGAATAACTCTTTTTTGACCGCGCGTAACCCGGAAGTTAGGTCCTTCACTTTAAACCCGACCATCCAACTAGCCAGTTTGTTGTATAGTTTATTCGCCAACAGCCGCCCGATACTCGCCTGAGACACGCTATTCCTTGCCCCCACAGCCATATCATAACCGGCGTGAATTTCCGCAAGTAATTTTTCTACGTCACAAGGTGAATGCTGCCCATCACCGTCCATAAATACTACAACGTTATTTTTAGCCGATTGGGCACCTGTTTTTATCGCTGCCCCGTTACCTTTAGAATATTTGTGGCTAATTAGCACTACAGAGTCAAATTTCTTAACGATTGTGTCAGTACCGTCTGTTGAACCGTCATCGACAACAATAACCTCCGCACCACGATATCGCGACAGCAAATCAGATAACACTACCTCAATACTTATTGCCTCATTCTTGGCAGGGATAATAATAGTTACATCATTGTAGTTAACATCATTCATTATTAATCACATCTTCTTTTGCCGACAGTTTGATTGGGTAAGTAATCAAGAACCACAGAATATCGGGGAGTATAGACAGCAACCGCAGGCACAATATCACAACCATTACGGCTGTTTGAGTTCCCAACCCCATCACTAAAATACCTTCTCTTACGCCTATACCATTGGGGGAAAACACGCTCAAAAAGCCAATGGACCAAGCAAGGGCAAACAACGAGGTGAGGTAAAAGTAATTTTGCTCACTTTGTAACAGATTAAGCTCATTCATTAAGATGTAGATTGCAGCACCAGCAGTTAAAAAGTTAATAAAAGCAAAACACAAGCAAGTCAGAATTATTCTTGGAGATACATAAGAAAAGCCATTTAAAATCGATTTGACTTTATTCGGCAGAATCCTACGTGCAGGAATTACACCTAAAATAATACTGAGCGTGAACAATAATGCGACAATAATCACCCATAGCCACAGTCGTTCACCCAGTATACTTGAGAGTGCCCATGCACCTATTGCCAATCCCATCCACAAAGTAAGCAACATATCAACAGCAAACATGTGCCCGGATTCCGAATAGGAGTACCCTAACTTCTTTGTTAAATGTAGTTTAGATGCAACAAACCAGACGCCGCCGGGAATGTACAAGGCAAGGCTGGAAATAAAATGAATTCGCATTAGTGGCAATAAGTTGTGTTTAACACTGTTGCTATGTTCGTATCGGCGATACAAATATGCCCATTTCAGTGCCCCGAGACCCCTTCGCATGAACTCAAGTATCAGTACAAGTAAAATAACATCTACTGATAATTCGATGTTCCAGGAGGTGAAATCTTTTTGGTTCTGGAAAATAAAGTAGACAACGATTGCCAGAAAAATGCCGCCCCATACTTGGCGCAATAGTTTCGTTTTTTTCTTGATTAAGTTGATATGTTCGCCTTGAAACACAAGCTTTAACCTGCTCGGATTAAGGTTTCATAATAATACCTTGCCCGGTAGGCAGGGTTAATACTTCAACACCATGGCTGGCGGCAAAATTATCGGCGCCTTCTTTTTGGGCTTCATGCCCAATAAACCCATAATCGTCTAACACGATAATGCCGCCTGAAACCAATTTATCCCAAAAAAACGCCATTGCATCTATCTCAGGTTTTTCACAATTCATGTCGATAGATAAATAGGCAACTTTTTGGATGGGTAACGCCTCTAAACAATATGGGACGACTCCTTTAACTACGTTTACATTTTTATAAGGGGAAAATGCATCGACAACCGTTTCATAATTGCTTGTATACTCATTCCAATAAGCTGCCGTATCCTTTTCCGATACCAAGCTATCTACAAGTCCTTCATAGGTATCAATTAAGTAAAATGACTTTTGCGGAAACTTTTCAAAGGAATTATAAGTAACAATACAGTGCGCTAAAAAGCCATTGTTAACCCCGCATTCGACAAAATCGCCCTCTAATCTCAGCGCTTGTTGAGAAAACCAATTGGCAACGTGAGCACGCCATCTTATGGAAGTTTCCGGCTGGAATTTTAATGCTTGATCATAAGCGTTTAGAAATTTTTCGCTGCTCTTAAAATCGGAATAATTGGTGGTGATAATCCCATCTTCATAAATCGAATGTTTAAAGATCATCTTGTATAAATTGTAAAAGCCGACAATCAACTTAGACTTTTTCAATAGATGCCTAATTTTATATTTAAACGAGTCAATCACCTTCAAATACCTTTTTTTGCTCACTATTAGTTTCCTTTAAAACTAAACAAACGAAAAAAATCAATGGAACTCTTTAGTATTAATTATGTAAATCGATGCATATCGGTTTCTATACTTTTGCTCACCATATTTATTAATGAAATAATACAAATCTGAGAAAGTACCTTCCCTTCGTATCAATGAATTAGGAACAACAATATGTGTAATACCATTACTGTTAACAAAACTTTTAAGACTGTATTGATCTTTATCAGCTTCTTGTTTTCTTTTGTTAAGAAAAGAACCATAGTCAAAAATATATCTAGACTCTTCCATTGAATAATAATAAAGATGTTTGAACCTTACACTCATCACCTTTGCTGTTGGCATTTCTCGTTCGATAAGATCCCACTCGGTTAAAGTTTCATCTATCACTTTGGAATATTTTTGGTTAACAATTTGATTTACTCTAGCATCTATTCTTTTATAGTTTTTTGATAATGTCGCCGACGCCAAAATTGTCAAAATCAGTAGAAGTATGCCTTTTAGATACTTAGTTTTGCCGGCTAATCTAGCCGCTATCTTTGTTTGAAAAAATCCCCACAAGAAACAAGGGAGAGCAACTAGAATAGGTACAATCGTGAATGCGTATCTGTAATTGAAATAACCTAATTTTCCTACAACTATTAAACTCATAACTAACAGCAATATAGGTAATTTCACATAAATTTCTAGGTCTTGCCAAAATATAAAAATTATGAAGAACAATGGTAGCGCTAATATGACATTGAAGGAAAAATAGTCAAAGTGAAAAAACGCCCTTAAATACCCGAAGCGCCACAACTCAAAAACGTCATTCAACCCTCTAGTTTGAGCCAATATACCGCTTTTGTTATCACCAAAAACATACAAATAGATTATAAAAAAAATCACCAAAGAAACAGCTATCGCTGAACGGTTTACCTTATTATCCAAGCTACCACCTGAGAGTTCCCGTTAAATATATCGATCAAATAATGCCACCCCATAACAAAGAATGAGATTCCATAACTCAATGCACATTTTCGGGAAGTAAATTCCTTTCTCGCGTATCTTAGTATGATCAAAATCGCACCTAAGGAAATAACGAAGTTCAATGTATGTAAAGAACTGGATAACAATAAAATAAATATGAAAAAATGATTATTAGAAAGGTGTTTGAGTTTATTATCGTAAAGTAACCAACACATAACTACAAAGCTATATAGAACGAAATAAATTCTTATCATATCTATGTGATAAAGGGTTACCGATTGTACAAAAACCCATCCAGAAACAAAACCGAAAACCGTGACCATAGCAAGAGTTGCACTTACATGTGAAAGTGTCCACAGCAGCAACAAAACAGTCAACACAGCATAGATTGGAGAAACAAGCCGTATCAATAATTCTTTATTGGCGACGCGCGTTTCACCACTGACATCCACAATCATTCTATCCAATGTGTGTAACAGTGCAAAAACAGGCATGTGATTAGAAAAACTTGCATAACCACTCACGTCATCTAGCTTGTCATATTTTGCTTCAAGAGACTTGTCGCGATAATAAATCTCTCCTTCGACCACATATCCCGTGAAATCTCCTCCGACAATTGGACGCTCGATGTAACTCTTAAAATAAGTATTAAAAGCGGTTTGATTTTGGAAACTCAACCAACTAAGCGCGACAACGACCAACATCACAATGGCCAGTGGTTTCCTCGTGGGGAGCTCGAAAAGCGGCTTATAAGTGTCTCGATTAATCCAATAGCGTGCTGAAAAAACGGAAACTATAAGCATAGGAATAGCTAAAGCGCCAAGATAAAAAGCACTTGTTTGTCCCGGTAACACTAACAATAACCAATACAACAAAATTCCGTAAACTACGGGGCCAAAACCCGCTGAGAGAATGAGTAAGGAAGAAAATCCGACCTTTTTCCGCAATAGATAGGCGAGGCTTAAACCAACAGGAAAAGAGGAAAGGAAAACGAGCAGTAGAGTTACCAAGTGGGAGCCGTCCAAATACTACATATCATGCTAAAAACGGATTAAATATCTACGTTAAAAACAGACCTAAAAATAAGTCTGGCTCAGAGGAAACATCGACATGGAAACTCGGATAATTCAGTCCTGTTCCGGTCGAAAATTTACTCAAGTAAACTTCTAATTCATTATTATTATTTATCAAACCATTCATCTGATTAATTTTCAGGCCAATATGCAGAAAATGCACGCACTATGTGCTTAGGAACAGCATATTCCATACTCTTTAATACCAGAAGGGCGAAACCGCCTGAATGATAAACATATTCAACGTTAAATGAAATACTAAATTAAATTCAAAATTTACTAGGTAAGCCGTTTATGAATTAGATTTTGAAACGGAAACGATTTGATTTGAATAACAACTGTGCATTGTGTTTCAACGTTTGCCCAGAACAAATTGGCAATTACAACACTTCTACAATTGAGACTAATACGATTTACGCTGCGTACTACTCAGGTGCCCTTTTAATTGCGCCTGGACTCCTAACAGCTTGCCAAAAAAACCACCTCTCAACATATTTCTTCATACCTCCCACAGAAAACCCATTCAAGATATATCGCTGGATAACTTCAAAGAAAGACATTTTCGAATTTCTGAAAGTGAATAAAAAACTGTGAAAATTGTTGAATCCTTCCTCCGTTGCCAGTCTTGATAATTCTCCCGGCAAAATAGGTTCTTCCTCAGGGCTAAACTGACTCAACCGAAGCATGTTTTTGCCCATGAATAATCTGTTGGCTACACACTCCAGATTAGGATCATATCCCACTATACGACCTCCTGGGCGAAGGACTCTATAACATTCTTTCAATAGTAACCCGTGTTGTTGTGGAAGGTGATGAAAAAAGGCTGCTGCAATTATTAGATCAAAAGATTCGCTTTTAAACGGAAGTTTCAGGGCATTGGCTTGAACATTTATCGCAGAAGAGTGCTTTAACATTTGTCGCGACAAATCCAAACAGTAAACATCTTGCTCAGAAAAAAATGAACCGGCCATGCCCGAGCCACCACCAATATCCAGTATACGCTTCCCATCGGCACTTCCTATCCAAGAGTACATTCGCTGCTGATCATATTCACTCAAAGACACATATTCTGTCTTTCCAACAGAGTCCCAATAATTTTTCTCTTTGTGGTGATTATATTCCATTTTAAGATGCGAATTGGCCACTAATTTTTAAAGGATATCAGACAAATTTCTATTAAAAAATGCTAGTACGGTATTTAAGTCATTTAAGATTCCAAGAGACGTAATCCGATTGATAATGTTCACAAAAATGAGGCAATCTCGTCTAACGACTTTTTCACCTGTGCGTGCGCAGGCACAGTCGCATCGTCCGCTGGATAGCCCGCTATCAGCAGCATGTAGGCTCTTTCATCTTCGGGCCGATTACAGATCTTAGACAAAAACGACATGGGTTTAGGCGTGTGGGTCAAGGTCACCAAACCGGCATTGTGCAAGGCATTGATAAGAAACCCTGTAGCAATACCCACAGACTCATGCACGTAATAGTTGGTATTCTTTTCGCCTGCGTGAATACCGCCTTTTTTCTGACTGAAAATAGCTATGAGCCAAGGGGCGTGTTCTAAGTATGGTTTATCCGCATCTGTACCCAGTGGTTTTAACGCATCCAACCACTCATCCCCTGCTCTGCCGTCGTAGAACCCCTTCTCGTGCAGCTCGGCCTGCTCACGCACTTGTTTTTTTACTTCAGCAGAGTGAATGGCTGCGAAATGCCAAGGCTGGTGATTGGCTCCGCTTGGCGCTGTACCTGCGGCTTTAATGCAGTTTTCAATAATATCACGAGGTACAGGGCGGTCGCTGAATTTGCGAATACTGTGACGGCGCTTGATGTCTTGATAAAAAGATTCCGCGCGCTCGCGCATCTCTTCTACTGGGTATTCAATGTAATCCGTTAACGGCGACGAATCATGTTCCTGCATAGTGTTCTCTTTTACTGTTCTTATGTTCTGTTCGCTGGTAATTTGTGCTAATTGCGAGACGACGTTTTTGTTAGTTGGCTTAATGTAGGGAAAAGTCACAAGCTTGGCTAGCATCAGGGTATAATTCCCACATTATTAATGTGAATTTAAATTGTCACTGAGATGATAGAAAGGGGATTTAATGTTTTGTGTTCGACCTTATGACAAATAATAAAATAGGGCTAAAAAGCCCTACTTTAATGCTAATGAAAATCCTCAATTTGCTTTCGTCATTTGTCTAGCTGCTTCGCATATTGTTTGCGATACCGCTTAGTCAGCTTAGCGGCGCGAAACTGATCTTTGATCAGAGTAAACAGCGGTGACGCGTTTAGTTTAGGGGCTTTGCCTTTGCCAACACTACGCAAATAACCTTTCACTAAACCCATTGTCGCAAGTCCGGCTAGAGTTTTGTCTTTCCATGACACCGTTGGAATATGGCCAACAGCATTGGGTTGTTGCTGCCAAATCTCGGGCAAATTCGGAGTAGATGCCAGCGCGCTTGCCATCCCCACCAGTGCAACACCACTTTCAATTACCTGATTAGCCACTTCTAAACGACGAACGCCGCCTGTGGTCATAATCGGCATCTTGGCCTCTTTGGCAATTGTCTCGGCGAATTCTAAAAAGTAGGCTTCTCGTGCCAAAGTGCGCCCATCTGCCGTGCGACCTTGCATTGCGGGGACTTCGTAACTGCCGCCAGACAGCTCGACAAAATCCACCGCTAACTCTCCAAGCATGGCAATCACCTCGGCCGCATCGTCTACATCAAAACCGCCGCGCTGAAAATCGGCAGAGTTAAGTTTAACCGACACGACAAAATCATCACCACAGGCTTGTCTTATTTGCTTAACCACTTCTAGCAATAACCTTGCGCGGTTCGCAATACTGCCGCCCCACTCATCTGTGCGTTTATTAGTAAGCGGCGAGAGAAACTGTGCCAACAAATAGCCATGTGCCGCATGCACCTGTATGCCATCAAAACCGGCTTTTTGTGCCTGTGTTGCGGTGGCCACAAAGCGCTCAATCAAGTCCTGTATTTCCAACTCAGTCATGGGTTTGGGTTGACCAAACATGCCCGAGTGCTTGCCCATATCAAGGGGAATATCTGAGGGTGAAAGTACCTTACCACCCATTTTCTTAAACACCTGACGCCCCGGATGGTTTATTTGCATTACCGCCACCGCGTCATTTTGTTTCGCTTTTTGGGCAAGCTTGGTAAAGGCGGTTAAATCCGTATCTTTTTCTAATGCCAAGCCGCCGGGGCCAGTCATCGCTAGATGATCCACCATCACATTGCCTGTGAGTATCAACCCTACTCCGCCTTTCGCCCAGGCACTGTAGAGGTTAAACAAGGTATCGCCTGGTAACTGATTGTCTTCGGCGAGGTTTTCTTCCATGGCGGCTTTCACCAAACGATTCTTAACGACTTTGCCGCATGGCAAAGTGAAGGGTTGAAAAGCAGAGTAACCATTACCTGCGTCTAACATAAAACAAACTCCGAAATAGTGATGCGGCCACTATAACCTTAAAGTAAACTTTAAGGTCAAGCGTGTTTCTGGAGAAAACGATGCGTATTGGAGAACTCGCCGAAAAGGCTGGCGTACGCGCAAGTACCATACGATTTTACGAAAAATCAGGCCTAATGCCCAAAGCCGAACGCAAAGCCAGCGGTTACCGCTATTACGACAATAGTGCACTAGAACGACTGCAACTCATTCGCTTTAGTACCGACCTTGGCTTTTCGCTGGAAGAACTCCCTTCACTGCTGCAATCGCCCGACGGATTCGACCACGACCTTGTCATGCAGCGCCTACAGCAAAAGCAGCAAGAAATGAACGCGCAACTGGCGCAGCTTATGCGCAAACAAGAAAAAATGTCGGTGTTAATTAAACGAATCGAAAGTCATTGGACGCATGGCCAGTGCATGCCGGTAGATGAACTGGCAGAAATCTTAAAGGATGTTGACCACTAGAAACCAGAGCCTGTTATCTTTTTTAGGCGTCACTGGATAAAAGTCCCCACAATGCATCTGTAAGGTCTTTCGCCACAACGTCTATCCTTTCTGGCATGGCTAACGCGGCAATCGAGTAGCCTTCCACAAAGGGAATAAACAGAGAAACTGCCCTTGATAGCCCTTTTTCTGTTTTGCTTACTAGTTTGAGTTTGTCGCATAAGATCCCAGCCCAGTCTCGATAGTACTGCTTGATGTACTCATCTATCACCTTGTTGCGCGTGGAGATCGCCCAATACTCTCTGAAGATGCGGCACATTTCCGATACTTATAGCCCATGGCTTAAAAGATAACGCACAAGCGCCAAAATTTCGGTTTTGGCAGCAACAAACTAATCAATATTCCCCATACACAACCATTGTTGGGCATTCGCAGAAAAGGAGTCAGTCCTTCTACCAACGCCTGCTAATAAACAACGAAACCAGGCCGCCCACCAGCAGCATGCTGCCAACGGATAGTAGAAGCATCAGACTACTGTTATCTCTTGATTTCTCGCTGCTTACCAAGATAAATCGGCGGTCTTGCTTATCGAAGAATTCGCCTTGGTACTCATTCAAAAATAGCTGTTGGTAATCCAGTCGTTTAAACAAAGGGCTCTCAACTAGATCTATTTTTCGTGAGGACGTATTTGAATCTTGCATTGTGCTGCTGTAGCGGCGGTAGCTGGGCATTTCGGCAAAGAGTAAATGGGATTCGCCTTGCTTGATTTCCCCTTTGGATTCATACAAATGTCGGGTTTGTTGGTCTGCGTCAGACATCGCACCATGGGTTGCCAAGCCGACGCCCAACATCATCATCACTAGTCCCGCCAGTAACCAGTTTCTTCGCACGCCTTCTGATTGCTTTTTGTGGGTGATAATAAAATCCCGTACCAACACGATATCTTTGAGTCTGTCCAACTCAGAACCGTGGATCATTTCACCTAATTGCTTCATTTCAAACTGGTAGGCAGACATCAATTTATCAAAGATTTCTGGCGATGGAATCGCCTTGTTATTTTCCAGTTTTGACAAGTAAGACTGCTCGATTCCAATCGCATCAGCCGCCTGTGGCTGTGTCCATTCTTTGCCTTCACGTTGCTTTTTCAAAAAATCACCAAACTTCACTTCTAACTCCTAAGTCATTGAGTTCACGATTGATTCTTGGTAATTCCAGTCAGGAATGCCAGATGAATATAGTGACATAACGGGAATATTAACCCCTAATATGGATTTTTGCAGGCTTGTTGTGGAATTGACCCTAAACCTTCGCTGAAAACAAAAAGGCGAGCTATGTGCTCGCCTTTGAAAATGACGTTAGGTTTTCAGTCGTTGTTATTGTGTTCGACTGACTAGTCTTCCCTGTAAGTATCCACGGTTGGGCATGAGCAGATAAGGTTTCTGTCGCCGTAAACATCGTCGATGCGGTTTACGGTTGGCCAGAATTTATTACGTGCCACTTCAGGGACTGGGTAGGCCGCTAGGTGTCTGTCGTAGCTGCGGTTCCATTCGGTGTCGCAGATATCGGCTAGCGTGTGTGGTGCGTTAGCTAGTGGGTTGTCTTGTGCGTCCCACTCACCTGATTCAACTTTGGCGATTTCTTCGCGAATGCTGATCATAGCATCACAGAATCTGTCTAGTTCCGCTTTGGCTTCTGACTCGGTTGGCTCAATCATGAGTGTGCCCGCTACCGGGAAACTCATGGTAGGCGCGTGGAAACCATAGTCGTTTAAGCGCTTAGCTACGTCTAACTCAGTGACGCCTGATGACTCTTTAAGCGGACGCATGTCAATAATACATTCGTGCGCTACGTGATCGTTGCGGCCACGATAAAGCACTGGGTAATGACCGGCTAAACGCTTGGCTACATAGTTAGCGTTAAGCATGGCTACTTCGGTCGCTTTACGCAGACCTTCGCCGCCCATCATGCGAATGTACATGTAGCTGATTGGCAAGATAGACGCACTGCCCCATGGCGCTGCCGATACGGCACCGTTGCCTGTGGTGGTTTCGTCTACATTGATAACCGCGTGATCCGGTAGGAATGGTGCAAGGTGCGATTTAACGCCGATAGGTCCCATGCCTGGGCCACCACCACCATGTGGAATACAGAATGTTTTGTGTAAGTTAAGGTGCGATACGTCAGAACCAATTAAGCCAGGTGAAGTAATACCTACCTGCGCGTTCATGTTGGCACCATCCATATACACCTGACCACCGTGACTGTGCACGATGTCGCATACTTCTTTGATGGTCTCTTCGTATACACCGTGCGTCGATGGGTAGGTAACCATGATACAAGACAGGTTATCGCCTACTTCATCGGCTTTGGCTTTAAGGTCAGCCATGTCGATGTTGCCGTCTTTGTCACAGTCAACTACTACCACTTTCAAACCAACCATGTTGGCAGATGCCGGGTTAGTACCGTGCGCAGAGCTTGGAATTAGGCAGATATCACGGTGTGATTCACCGCGACTTGCGTGATATTTAGTAATCGCGATTAGACCCGCGTACTCGCCCTGTGCGCCTGAGTTTGGCTGCATAGACAAGTTGTCGTAGCCGGTGATTTCGATAAGCCAGTCGCTTAGCTCGCCAATCATCTGCGCATAACCTTGCGCTTGTGATACTGGTGCGAATGGGTGAATACCGCCGAATTCAGGCCAGGTCACCGGGATCATTTCAGCGGTAGCGTTTAGCTTCATGGTACAAGAACCCAATGAAATCATTGAGTGGTTAAGCGCTAAGTCTTTGTCTTCAAGTGACTTGATGTAGCGCAGCATCTCAGTTTCAGAGTGGTACTTGTTAAATACTTCGTTGGTTAAAATGTCGCTTTGACGAACTAGGTCTGCCGCGATTGACTCAGAACCGCTGGCAATAATGCGTGCATCTAATGCATCGAGCTCTAGACCGTGGTTGTTGCCACAGAATACGTCGAATAAATCAAGAATGTGCTCACGCGTGGTGGTTTCGTCTAAGCTCACCGCTAGCGCGCCGTCCAGGTCGGTACGCAAGTTAATTTCTTTGGCTTCTGCCGCTGCGATGATGTCAGCTTTTTTGTCACTTACGTTTACGGTGATGGTGTCGAACCACGTGCTGTTTGCAAGTGTTAAGCCTTTGTCTTTAAGACCCGCCGCCAAAATGTCGGTAAAGCGGTGAATGCGTGAAGCAATGGTTTTAAGGCCTTCTGGACCGTGGTAAACCGCGTAGAAAGACGCCATGTTGGCAAGCAATACCTGTGCTGTACAGATGTTTGAGTTGGCTTTTTCACGGCGAATGTGTTGTTCACGTGTTTGCAAGGCCATACGCAAGGCATTGCGACCGCGGGTATCTTTAGATACACCAATAATACGACCCGGAAGTGAACGCTTGTATTTATCGCGAGTAGCGAAGAATGCCGCGTGTGGACCACCGTAGCCCATAGGCACACCAAAGCGCTGAGCAGAACCCAATGCCACATCGGCGCCCATTTCGCCCGGTGATTTAAGCAATACCAAGCTCATGATATCAGCGGCTACTGCAACAATACCCTTGTTAGCTTGTACCGCTGCGATGATGTCTGAAATGTCAGATACTTCACCTTGGGTGCCCGGATACTGCAGTAACGCACCGAAGCAATCACAGTCGCTGGCTTTGTCAGCCACGCCTACTTCTACTTCAAAACCAAACATATCAGCACGGGCGCTGACCACGTCGATGGTTTGTGGGTGAACGTTATCGGCGATAAAGAATGTGTTGCTCTTTTTGTTCTTAGATACACGCTTGGCAAGTGCCATGGCTTCTGCTGCAGCAGTTGCTTCGTCTAGCAGTGATGCTGACGCCAGCTCAAGACCGGTTAAATCCAGCGTGGCTTGTTGGAAATTAAGCAATGACTCCAAGCGGCCTTGAGCAATCTCTGGCTGATAAGGCGTGTACGCTGTGTACCAACCTGGATTTTCCAGTACGTTGCGCAAAATAACGTTTGGTGTAATGGTATCGCTGTAACCCATACCAATGTGCGAGCGAAATACTTTGTTTTTCGCGGCAACGCCTTTTAAATACGCCACTGCTTCGGCTTCAGTCTGACTCTCTCCGATATTTAAAGGAGCTGGCAGGCGGATCGCCTCAGGTACAGTTTGCAACATGAGCTCATCCAATGAACTCGCGCCCACCAACTCTAGCATTTGCGCCATTTCAGCTTCGCTAGGTCCGATGTGACGACGCACAAAATCCTGTTTTTGTTCCAGTTCAGATAAAGAGAGAGATTGAATTGTCATTGATATCCGATTTCCAAAAGAGAGGTAAATGAATAAATAAGGCCAGTACCGAATTAAACAGGTTCAAACTAGAGCTTGTTTAATTCGGCACTGACCCTTTTCTAATTTTTTAGGTGAAGATTACTCTTCGTCGATGCTTTGCTCGTAACCTTCAGCGTCGAGTAGGTTATCTACTTCTGAGGCATCTTCCGCTTTAATGCGGAACAACCAACCGTCGCCGTATGGGTCTGAGTTAACTAGCTCTGGTGAATCTTCCAAATCTTCGTTAACCGCAACCACTTCACCGCCGATAGGCGCGTAAACGTCAGAGGCTGCTTTTACCGATTCGGCTACTGCGACATCGTCGCCTGCACTTACATTGTCACCAACATCTGGTAATTCTACGAAAACCATATCACCCAAAAGCTCCTGGGCGTGCTCTGAAATACCCACAGTAAAAGTACCGTCGCCCTCTGGACGTACCCACTCGTGTGACGAGCTATAACGAAGTTCTGCTGGGATGTTGCTCATGTTGTTTCCTCAAAAAAATAATTATTTGGTTAGGGCGTTAATAATGCGGTGCTCTTAAGGTTGCACCGCGTCGTGCTACCGCTTTTTATTTATAGTACGGATTTGCCGTTACGCACAAAACTAGGCTTCACTACTGTGACCGAAACCCACTTTTTACGCATTTCTACTTCTGCTGTTTCACCGACCGGTTTTGGTACTCGAGCCATTGCGATGCTGTGCCCAAGTGTCGGAGAGAATGTACCAGAAGTGATGATGCCTTCGCCACCTTCAACTTTGACTTTTTGACCTGCGCGTAACACTCCTTTTTCGGTCATGACCAAGCCCACTAATTTTTCAGTGCCCTGCTCTTTTTGTGCGGTTAATGCTGCGCGCCCTACGAAGTCGCGTTCTGCCGGTTCCCAGGTGATGGTCCAGCCCATGTTTGCTGCCAGTGGCGAGATTGTCTCGTCCATATCTTGGCCATATAAATTCATGCCTGCTTCTAAGCGCAAAGTATCGCGTGCCCCTAAGCCACAAGGTTTAACGCCAGTGGCCAATAGCTTGTCCCAAAGCGCGGCTGCGCCGTCTTCGTGAACGATAATTTCGTAACCCGCTTCGCCGGTGTAACCGGTAGTGGCAATGAATAGGTCATCGGCTTGACGACCAAAGAACATTTTCATGCCTTCTACTGCGGCTTTTTGTGCGTCAGTTAAAATCTCGGCGACTTTAGCTTTAGCATTTGGCCCTTGCACTGCCACCATCGCCAGTTCAGGACGTTCTGTAATAGTCACGTCGAAACCTTCAGCGTGCTTGTTAAGGTGGTTTAAGTCTTTTTCTTTAGTCGCTGAGTTGACCACTACGCGGTAGTCTTCAGGTGAGAAGAAATAAACGATAAGGTCGTCTACCACACCTGCGTCTTCGTTCAGCATACCGCTGTAAAGTGCTTTGCCTTCTACTTTTAACTTAGCCACGTCGTGGGTAAGCAAATAACGTAAGTAGTCATGCGCCTGCGCGCCTTTTACATCAACAATGGTCATGTGAGATACATCGAACATACCCGCGTCTTGACGCACCGCGTGGTGCTCTTCAATTTGCGAACCATAGTTCAATGGCATATCCCAGCCGAAAAAGTCGACCATTTTCGCGTTAGATTCGTGATGTTTAGCGTGTAGAGGCGTTTTGTTAAGCATGCGGCACTTCCGGCTCGTGTTTTTGAATAGCGCAAAATTATAGTTGTCACTAACTAGTTCAACAAATTGCATTTGCAAATCCACACATTAAAAATATTTATGTATTAGCAACATTAAATAAGCTTGAGAAATGAACCATTTGGTCAGGTTTTCAAGATATTTTGCCGACATCGCCCAATTTAATACGCCCATATAGGCGGCTATACGTTTTTATTCTGAATACTTTTGTATCGACGCACATGCCCACAATTTCTCGCCTAAAGGCCATTTGCGACTCACACTTTAGCCACCTTGAGACACTTCAAGGCAACCACATCGGCAGCTAATGTTGGAGGCGATACCATGTTGGTTACACACACAGCAACTCGAAGACCCTGGTTGCACCACCTTTGGTGCTACTTGTTTTATTTAACCTTATTTACTCCGAGCCTGGTCTCGGCGACAGACACGACAACTTCAGAGGAAACCGTATCGATTACGGTACTTGATGGCACGACGGGGAAAAACAATCCGCTAGTCGGCAAACGCGTTAGCCTGCACATTGTTGAGGGTGACCGTTTGGCTTGGGTGAGCAACCTGACATCTAATCCAAACGGGAATGTAAGTGCAGTACTTGAGGGCGTTACTTCAGGTGCACAATACGCGGTAAAAGTTCAGCACCCGATTACGGGTAAGTGGATAACCAGCGATTTAATTACCAGTACGGAGGCCTTCACCTTTGTAGTGGGCACCCTACCGCTTAATATCACCCTGCTAAACCCGGTCACCAATGCCCCGGTTACAGCTACCAGAGTGGATGCGCATCGCTACCGGGACGACGGTAGTCGCTATCGCGAGGCAAGACAAACCACAGATGACAATGGTCAGGTGACGTTTCATTTAACGGAAATCACTGACACTACGCCGGTTGAATTACATTTACGCACACCAGAGGGCTATTTTGCCAAGGCCACGCTTACCAGTACTGGTGAGCACAATGTGGTATTTGGCAATACGCAAATTACCGTGCGCAATGGTCGCATTGATGGCAACCCATTAATGACCGGCACACGTCTTAGGGTGTATCACGCCAGAGCAGATAAAAACCAAAGCGTATTCAACCGCGATATTGGCGCTACCGGTAGTGTGTTAGTCGATTTGCCAGCGCTGCAAAACGGTGAATCCTACTATGCCGAGGTCACCATAGAAGGTGACAAGTACCGACACGATTTCACGGCTACCGGTGCCCATGATTTTACTTTCGGCAACATTAACGAAGACCTTATCGTCACCCTACTTGATGGCACCGGTGCCGCCCCTGTACCAATGACCGATAAACGCGTTGCCGTGCACCGGGTCGACCCAGATAAGTTGCGCTGGATCAGCAACAAAAATACCGACGAAACCGGCGTTGCTAAAGTTGCTCTGCGCGGCCTAACTGAAGGTCAGCAGTTTGTGCTTAAAGCGCAGCATCCTATTTCTGGCAAATGGTTTCAAAGTAGCCCCATCAGCAACAACGAAAACTTTACCTTTACCGTGGGTTCCTCGCCGCTTGTGGTTACTCTAAAAAACCCTGTTACAGGTGCACCAGTGACCAATACTCGTGTTGATGCGCTTCGCTACCGAGAAGACGGCAGCCGTTATCGCGAAGCCAGACAAACCACGGATGACAATGGTCAGGTGACCTTTCACCTAACCGAGATTAGCGACAGCCAACCGGTTGAGCTGCATCTCAAGACCCCAGAAGGCTATTTTGCCAAAGCAAGCCTCACCAGCACCGGCAATCACGATGTGGTATTTGGTGATACTCAAATTATCGTACGCAACGGCCGTATTGATGGCAGCCCTTTAATGACAGGCACGCGCCTGCGGGTATATCACGCGCGCGCCGATAAAAACCAGAATGTATTTAACAGAGACATAGGTGCCAGCGGCAGTGTGCTAATGGATTTACCCGATTTACAAAACGGCGAGTCTTATTACGCCGAAGTCACTATTGAAGGTGATAAGTACCGTCAGGACTTCACAAGTGCCGGCGCACACGATTTTACCTTTGGTAATGTGGGCGAAGATTTAATTGTTACCTTACTCGATGGCACTGGTGCCGACCCTGTACCAATGACCGATAAACGCATTGCCGTATATCGGGTAGACCCAGACAAGTTGCGCTGGATCAGCAACAAAAACACCGACGAAACCGGCGTTGCTAAAGTAGCCCTGCGCGGCCTAAGTGAAGGTCAGCAGTTTGTGCTTAAAGCGCAGCATCCTATTTCTGGCAAATGGTTTCAAAGTAGCCCCATCAGCAATAACGAAAACTTTACCTTTACCGTGGGTTCTTCGCCGCTTGTCGTTACTCTAAAAAACCCCGTCACGGGCGCACCAGTGACCAATACACGTGTTGATGCGCTTCGCTACCGAGAAGATGGCAGCCGCTATCGCGAGGCAAGACAAACAACGGATGATAACGGCCAGGTTACATTTCACCTGACTGAAATCAGTGACGAAAAGCTGGTTGAATTACACCTCACCACGCCAGAGGGCTACTTTGCCAAGTCAACGCTTACCAGCACTGGTAGCCACGATGTATCGTTCGGCGATACACAAATTACCGTGAGAAATGGTCGCATCGATGGTAGCCCACTGATGACCGGCTCACGTTTACGGGTATATCACGCGCGAGCCGATAAAAACAAAAACGTATTTAATCGCGACATTGGCGAAAGCGGCAGCGTGTTAATGGACTTACCCGATTTGCAAGACGGCGAGTCGTATTATGCTGAAGTCACCATTGAAGGCGACAAATCCCGTCTCGATTTCACCAGTGCCGGTTCCCATGATTTTACCTTTGGCGATATTGGTGAAGACCTTACCGTAACGCTGCTCGATGGCACAGGTGCAGAACCTGTTCCTATGGTGGATAAGCGAATATCGGTGCACCGCGTCGACCCGGACAAACTGCGCTGGATCAGCAATAAAGATACCGATGAATCAGGCGTAGCCAAAGTTGCGCTGCGCGGGTTAAGTGAAGGACAACAGTTTGTACTCAAAGCCCAACACCCTATTTCAGGTAAGTGGTTTGAAAGTGACGTCATCACCAATAACAGTGATTTCGACTTTGTCGTAGGTATTACGCCTATGGTGGTAACGCTGGTTAACCCGGTGACAGAAGCGGCTATTGTTGACGCCCGAATCGATGTAAAACGCCAACGTGAAGATGGCAGCTGGTATCGTGAAGACCGCGGCAATACCGATGAAAATGGTCAGGACACTTTCCACCTAACCGAAGTCAGCGCATCGCAACCTGCCCTACTACAAGCGTGGTCGCCAGACGGCTTTTATGCCGAAATGATGGTGACTACAAGCGGAGCGATTGAATTCCCAATGGGTGATACCCAAATCACGCTGCGCAACGGTCGCGCTGAGGGTAACCCCATTATTACCGGCGAAAGAGTACGCATTTATCACGTTACTGAAACTGAGCGCAAACGCATTTTCAATCGCGACCTATCTGATAATGGAACGGTGCTGCTGCAATTGCCAGAAACGGCCTCGGCGCAAGATGTGTTTGACGTTGAAGTGGAAGTTGAAGACGACAAGTACACCAGACAATTCTCGGGCACAGGTGGTCACGACTTAGTGTTCGGTGATTTAAACGAAGACGTCTTAGTTACGCTACTCGATGGCACCCAAGCACAACCAACGCCTATTACTGACTGGCGCATTGCAGTGCATCGGGTAGACGAAGACAAACTGCGCTGGGTGAGTAACAAAAATACCGACGACTCAGGTGTTGCCAAACTCGCTTTAAGCGGTCTGAGTGAGGGTAAACAGTTTGTGCTCAAAGCACAGCACACTATTACCGGCAAATGGTTCTCCAGTGAGATGATTGGCAACAATAGTGATTTCACCTTTATTGTGGGTGCGCCAGCGTTGGTGATTAACCTATTCCATCCGCGTACCGGTTTACCTATGCCAAACACCCGCATGGATATTCATCGTCAGCGTGAAGATGACAGTTGGTACCGCGAAGCTCGTGACGAGACCGACGAAAATGGTCAAGCCACCTTCTATTTGCAAGCCATAAGCGAAACAGACCCCATTGAAATCAGAACCGTTTCGGCGGACGGTTTCTGGGCGTCAACAGAAATCACCAGTACCGGCACCATCGACTTGCCGTTTGGTAATGTGCCTGTACAGGTTATCGACAAAGAAACCGGAGTACCTATTGTAGGTAAACGTTTAGAAGCTCTATGGATGGATGCCGATAACAAGCTTACTCGCGAAGCTCGCTACAATACCAACGCCGACGGTGAGGTGTTATTTGAGCTAGACCGTTTGGTTGAAAACGTACGCTATGCCTTAAAACTTAAAAATCCATTTGGTGAGAACAAAACCTATTACGGCCCCATTGTTTATGGTGAAGGTGCGATAGAGTTCTTAGTGAAAAAGGCGAACAGACTGAGCTTGATTTAGTCGACCCTGAAGTGTTTATCACCAGCCCAACCCGACAAAATGTGAATGGCGTAGGCTTCCTTCTTGGTGGCAGTGCCAGCGACGATAACAGCATCGCTCGCATTGAGGTTGCCATTTCTGACCCAATCAAGGGCGTCACCCAAGGTGAGGCAACACTGCTGAGTTCGGGTCAGTGGCAATTTGCGGTGCCGGACACGGCAATCACGCTAGACCAAACTATCATCATTACCGCGACTGCGTTTGACCTGGCATTAAACAGTGCACAAACCAGTCAAAGCTACACCGTTGTTGAAGATATGGAGCCACCGACTATCAGTATCGTGTCCCATAACGACAACGACGATGTCAACGAAACTGGTTTCACGGTTATTGGTGATGCGTTTGATGACACAGGTGTAGTGACAGTAAGTGCAAGCCTTTCCGATCCACTTTTGGGAACCACCATTGAAGATCAAGCCGTATCAGTGGCAGAAGATGGTCAGTGGGCGCTTATCGTTACCAATGGCAAAGTCAGCGGCGGCCAAACGGTCTTACTTGACCTAACCGCAACCGACAGCAGTGACAAGACCCAAAACATTAGCATTCGTTTAGTGGTGCAAACTATTGTACCGCAGCAACAGCAGCTAATAAGTCGTATTACCTTTGGCATGACCCCTGATTTATATATCAATCAGCCAAATGCCAATACCTTTATGACCCAGCAGCTAGCCCCTGCGAGCATTGATGATTCAGAAGTAGAGGCGCAAATCAGCGCCATGAATATCATGGAGTTAGGCGACTTACGCGCAATGCAGCTGCACTACATGTTGTACAGCCAGCGACAGCTAAACGAGGTCATGACCTGGTTTTGGGATAACCACTTCAATACTAACTACAACGTGCATCGCAATGTTGCCTATGAGTTAGCGGAGAACCAAGGCTTCAGAATTCATGCGCTGGGTAACTTCAGAGACTTATTGGAAGTCAGTGCAAAGAGTCCTGCTATGATTTACTACCTCAACAATGCAGAAAATGTGGTTGGTCGCCCTAACGAGAACTATTCTCGCGAAATTATGGAGCTGCATACGCTTGGCGTTGACGGCGGCTATACCGCGGACGACATCGCCAATCTCGCGCGCATATTTACCGGTTGGCACGAGCAGGATGGTAGCTTCTTCTTCAACGATGCCCAGCACGACTTTGATAACAAAACCTTCTTAGGCGTTGATATCAACGGCGTTGGTCTCGCCGAAGGTGAACAAGCGCTGGATATTCTGGCCAGTCACCCAAGCACCGCGCGTAATATCTGTCGCAAGCTGATTACCTTGTTTGTATCTGATATTCCGGTTAGTGGCTTACAGGGGCAATGTGAAGGCCAGTTCCTGGCCTCTGGTGGCAATATTGCCAGCGTAGTGCAGGTTATTCTCAGCTCCAATGAATTTGTTTCGCTGGAACATCAAGGCAACAAAATCAAAACCCCGGTTGAAATGGTACTTGCCGCTATTCGCAGTGTGAATGCCACGCCAAACTACCCTGACATTAACGATACCTTGGCAGACTTAGGCTACAGCCTATTCACCTTCCCGGTACCAACAGGTTTGGCGGAAACAGGGCCTGAATGGATAAGCTCCAATGCCTTGTTGCAACGCATTAACTTTGCCAACCGTTTTGCACTTGAAGGTCAAGACGGTGCCAGCGTCGACTTGCAGTCATTGCTGATGGCGATGGGTTACAGCTCAGCCGATGCTATTGTGGGTGTGCTTGCCGATCTCACGTTAAACGGTCGCCTCACCGACCTAGAGCGAGACATCGCAACACAACTGCTCAACGAAAACATCGCCGAAGGTGAATCCTTCAACATTCAATCTAATGAAGCTTCGGAAAAACTGCAGCGCTTACTGGGCACCATGCTTAGCTACCCTGCGTTCCAGTATCAATAACGAGGAGAAGAAAGATGAAACGACGTCAATTTATAAGAGGCATGGCAACTGCCACAGCGACCGCCAGCCTATTTAGTGAAAATCCGCTGTCGCTTACCTTTCGCTCCGCGTTAGCGGCCGAAGGTAAAACCCTAGTAGTAGTGTTTCAGCGCGGTGGCTGTGATGGATTAAACGTAGTGGTTCCCTACACTGAACCTAACTACTATCGCATTCGCCCTACGATTGCGATCCCTGCCCCTGATGCTGGCAACCCTAATTCAGCATTAGATTTGGACGGTCGCTTTGGGCTGGATCCGAATATGACTGGATTCCACCAGTTATTCCAAGAAGGTGCGTTGGCAGTCATGCCAACCACCCACTACGACAATGCCTCACGCTCTCACTTTAGTAGTCAGCACTACATCGAAACGGGCAAGCCGCTGTCGCGCACGGGACAACAGCCCGATGACGATGGCTGGCTGAATCGCCATATGCAAACCCAGGTACTGCCCTCTTCGTTTAGAGCGGTGAGTATGGGACGCAACGAAATTGCGCAATCGCTGGTAGGCGCGGCAGATGCCAAAACCATCAGTAATTTGGGTGACTTCGGTTTGGGAATTGATGAAAACGAGCAAACTATGCTGTTGCAGCGTATCAATCAAGTCTACAACCAACCTACTGGTGAGTTGACTAACCATCAGTTACTACACCGGTTTGGCAGTGGCTTGGTGCAAGATCTCAACGTGATTGGGCAAATCCGCGAGCAGGAGTACATTCCTGACAATGGCGTGGTGTATCCCGGAAACGGTCTAGGCAATGATTTGCGTCAAATCGCACAGCTCATTAAAGCCAATGTGGGACTGGAAATCGCGACGGTAAGTATTGGTGGTTGGGATACCCACTCTAACCAAGCAAACCGATTACCACCAAACTTAGGACGTTTCAGTGATGCCATTACCGCGTTTTACCGCGATATGGGCAGCATGATGAGCGACGTGGTGGTGTTAACTGCCACTGAGTTTGGCCGTACATCCTATGAGAATGGTAGCCAAGGTACTGACCACGGTTATGCCTCAAGCTGGTTTGCCATGGGCGGTGGTATACAAGGCGGTATCTATGGTGACTGGCCTGGCGTAGAAGATGACCAGTTGAGAAACGGTCGCTTTTTAGAATCCACTGTGGATTGTCATGACATCTATGGCGATATTCTGGTGAACCATATGCTCAACAACAACTTGGATGCAGTATTACCCGGACACAACTATCAATCGCTAGGACTATTTGGCTAATTCGAGAGAAAATAAATTTTTTGGAAAAAATTAAAAAACTGGGAATAGATTTACATGTGGGACGTTAACAGTATGAGCCTCGTGTTATTCCTCTGGATTTTCAATGCGCCTCCTTGCTGACAAATCCAGTCATTCGGAATAATAGATGCTGACTGTGTGTTTCTAGCCGACCTTCGGGTCGGCTTTTTTTATGTCTGCAACTGTAAAGTGTGAAAGAAATAAGCAATGGTGTAAACAACGACGCATTTTTGAGACGTTACACTATAATGTTAAAGACGTTGCGCAAAACGTCACCAGAAACGGTAACAATAAGACTCTCTAGTGACCATGACGACTCTTTTCGATTTTAACAACCGCGCGTTTAAAGCGTTTGTCGAATCAGCGCCAGTACTGTGCTTGGCTGCAGACCGCGATTTCATTACTACCTACGTGAATCCTTTTTATAAAAAAATTCACAACATTACGCTTGATGAAGCAGTTGGCAAACATATCAAAGACATCATTGGTGAAGAGGGTTTTAACGATAATCTAGACTATTACCGAAAGACGCTAGCAGGCAATATTGTTGAAAGGCACGGCAGCTTTCACAAGTTAGACGGGTCAATCCACCACTACCACGCGACCTACGCACCTATTTGGAAAGAGGACGAGGTTGTTGGCATTACTGGTGTGGTATTGGATATTACCTCTGAGATAGAAATCGAATTCACTAATAAACAGCTAACGGCTATTAATGAAGAATTTGAAAAGGCGCAAAGCGAACTGACTAAGTTAGCCTCCACTGATCCGCTCACCAACCTTTATAATCGGCGGTACTTTACCGAGATATCAGAGAGTATCTATAAACTTGCCGTTCGAGAAAAAGAACCTGTCTCTATAGTGATGATCGATATCGATAACTTTAAACCAATAAACGACACCTATGGCCACAAAGCGGGCGACCTAGTGCTAATCAAGCTATCTCAAATCCTGACTGACGCAGTTCGCAAAAGCGACGTGGTGTGCCGGTTTGGCGGAGAAGAATTTATTATTCTATTGCCAAAAACCGGTAAACCCTATGCCAAGGTTGTGGCCGAAAATGTGCGCACTAACATCGAAGCTAACACCGTAGAGGTAAATAACGATGTTGCGATTAATTTTACGGCAAGTCTTGGTATCTCGACCTTTATGCAACCTGAGCCAGAACAACTTGAGCGATTGATAAACGAGGCCGACGAAGCACTTTATCGCGCTAAAGAGTTGGGCAAAAACCAAGTCTTTTACGAAGACCAGTAGGAAACCCAATTGTGACCAATCTACACTAGAGCCTGTTGATCTTTGCGGTATAAGTTTTGTTCAATCTGAGCACTTTCTGGTCGCGGCATTGCTTTGCAGGCCTAGTGGGCTAAGTCAAAAAGCAATAACAAAGAGCAGGAGGCTCTGGATAAACATATCAAATACTAATACACTGAATGAAACACATAAGAATTTGATATGCATTAGTGAAACAACTTCCCATTGATATCATCCGAACGTTCGTTACCGTTATCGACTTAGGCGGCTTTGCCAAAGCTGGCGAAGTGCTGGGTAAGTCACAACCCGCGGTCAGTTTACAAATTAAAAAATTGGAAGATCAGTTAGGCGTTGCTCTTTTCACTAAACAGGGACAGCGGCAGATCGTCAATGAAGCGGGAAAAGAACTCTACGCTATGGCGCAAAACCTGTTGCGACAAAACGACCAGATTTTAGCCCATTTCGCCGAGGCGCCATTGGCAGGCAATGTGCGTTTGGGGATACCGAGTGAATTTGCCACCAGCCTGCTCCCCAGCATCATTGGTGCCTTTGCCAGTACTTATCCTGAAGTTACCTTAGAAGTTGTGTCTGCTTTAAGTTCAGACCTTATCAGACAGCACAAATTAAAAGCGTTCGATGTCTTATTATTTATCGGCGAACACGAGGATGACCCGGATGCACAATTCTTGATATCTGACGAACTGGTTTGGGCGGGCACAATGCAGCAAGCTGAAATACAGATGAGCGCCGAAGAAAAACTCAAACTGGTGTTGGCGCCCCCAGGTTGTCGTTACCGAGAGCGTGCATTACAACGATTAGCGGGCACCGATATTGATTGGCAAATAAGCTTTACCAATACCGACCTAACGGGAATCACAGCCGCTATTGGCGCAGGTTTGGGGATCACAGTATTGGCGAAAAGCACCCTACCCAAAGACTTAACGGTGTTGAAATCCTCTGCTCTGCCGACACTCGGCAGTATTAATATTCACATCACCTTGGGAGATAACAGGCACCCAATGGTCAGTAAAAAACTGGCAGGCTTTATTTACGAAAAAATGCAGTTGAGTGTCTAGAACTTTTAGAAAAAGAAGCTTAAAGGGTAACTAAACCGACTTACTTCAGTGCCTTGTAGACGTCTAAAACAGTATCTTCTGTCTCGCGCTGCTTTACCTGACGTAGCACCTTAACTACATCGAAGCCACACGCCATTGTCATCACAATAAACTGATTGATGTTGGGCGTACACGACCCCTTTTCCCAGTTTTCGTAAGTCTTCCTGGTTTTTACACCCGCAATTTCGGCCATTTGCATCGTCGTCTTTTTGGCGTGCATACGCATGACTCTTAAATCTGTACCGGTTACCTTCATTACAGACGTTCCTTCATTAACTTGTCTAAACTCCTAACACTCAATCTTTTAAAATTTATTTGTTGGAATATTTAAATTTTATTGAGTCCACCACAAATTAATCGTTAGCGATTTGCTTTTTTAGACAATATTAAATTTGCAGTTACACTTAATACAATTTCTCTAACTTTACGTCACTGTGATTTTTCAAACATGACATTATTGTCACTTTTAACTCTGTAAAACGCAGACTTATAAAAATCGAATTTTCATTGGGACATTTATATACCAAATTAGTATTTGGCAGGTTTATTGAAACAGACACAATGAATCGAGACGACTCCCCTATCAGTGTTTTGCTTATCAAGGCTTACGCGCATAAATTTAAAGCCAATCGCAAACAACTTGGTTTAACGCAAGAGGCGATGGTGGAGTTGATTCAAAGAACCCATTCCACAGTAACAGACCGAACTGTAAAAAGGTGGGAAAAAGGCGAAACAGCGGTACCTGCTTGGGCACTAGGATTGCAGGAAGAATTACTCGAGCACTTTAAAGATTATAAAAATAAGAAACATTTGAAATCAGCTATTTTAGAACAAACTTCATCTGGATTCTTTTACTCCTTAAAAAAGAAATTGAAATCTAATTAATTTGAAATTAAAAGAATAAATAAAAAGAATTATAAGACGCTCGAAACACATATTTTATATATAAAATTTAATTTATTTAAAAACACGAGTTAAAAATACTTATAGAAAACAAAAAGGTAGAAACGTAAAACCGAAAAGATAAAGACGACTACACTTTCGAAATTGATAATTTCGAAAGTGCGAAAAGTGACATTTAGGCCGTTTATTTAGCGCTGCTACTTCTCGCCAAATTAGGCAATTCACCTGCAACACCCATCGCCTGCAAAATAATTTCTTTTTTAGCGGGCATGACTTTATTAGTAATTGACATACCAACTCCTCTAAGTAGTTTCTTCGCCGGGTGTTTACCTGCAAACAGCTGCTTAAAAAGCTCCATGGTGGCAGTCATTTTCGCCGATTCTGATTTTCTCCAGCGTTCAAACTTTCTGAGCAGTTGTGGGTCTATAAGCGTGTCATTTTCCATCGAATCAAGGAGCGTTTCTGCTAGTGCTGCGGCATCCATGATACCCAGATTAGCGCCCTGTCCTGCCAATGGATGAATGGTATGGGCAGCGTCACCGATAATAACTGCACCGTCACCGACCCACTGACGCGCATACTGCATAGTCAATGGGAAACTATGCAGTTTATCCACAGAGTTAAGTCTTCCTAACTTTACGTCAAAAGCGGCAGTCAACCTTTTGTCGAACTCAGCAGGTGCCAACTGATTTAGTTGTTCAGCCATCTCAGTATCTTGAGACCAAACAATAGAACAGAGGTTGGGTTGCCAAAGGGGCAAGAGCGCTAACGGCCCGAATTCAGTGAACACTTGTCTTGCCGTGTTGTTGTGAGCAATTTCCGTTTCTACAGTGGTTACTAACGCGTTTTGATTGTAGCTCCAAAATGTTTGCGGGTATCCCGCTACTCGCCGTACCAGCGAATTGCCGCCGTCGGCGCCAACCACCAATTTAGCTAGTACCATGTCTTGATTATCGAGCTGTAAAGCTTGGGTATCTTTTGAAAGCGTGAGCTCTTGAATTTTACTGCCTAACAATAAATCGATATTTTGTATATCTACTGCTTTTGACTGCATTTGGGCAATAATATGATCGTTTTCAATAATGTAGCCAAGCGCATTTTGCTGTACTTGTTGTGCCGAAAAATCGATCTCGGCGAAGCTGTCTTGCTCCCATACATGCATCGCGTCATAAGCTTGCATACGAGTGTGGTCGAGCATGTGCCAAACCCCTAAACTTTCAAACACTTGCTTGCTTGCAATACTAATGGCGCTAACGCGTGGAAGTGGTGCATCTGAGGGCGCTATTTTGCCTCGGGCAGCGTCAACAACGGCAATTTTTAGGGGGCTGTTGGCAAGCGCTAAAGCGCACGTAAGCCCTACAATACCCGCACCAACAACAACTATATCGTACTGCTTAATTGCCATTAAATATCCTCAACCTTAATCACGTAGCTGCCCCATGGCAAAACGAGCGAACACCTCTTTTAGAGGAGTAATCAAATCCATGGCGATTAATCCCATGTTTCTACCCACTAACTTTGCCACATCTTGGTTAGAAAACAGTTTGACCAACGCATCTGTCATTAACACCGTATGGTCGCGATCCCCCACTCGTGAATGTCGATAATCGCGCAACGCACGATAACACCCAGGGTCTGTATATTGTTTTGTCACAGCCGCTAAGCGCTGTATATCGCGCAGACCCAAATTAAAACCTTGCCCAGCAATAGGGTGTAATGCTTGAGCAGCATTACCCACCAGCGCCACACGATGCTGCATGATCTCGTCCGACTGCACAAGTTGCAGCGGATAACTGTGGCGTGCTGCGACATCAGTAATTTTTCCAGTTCGATAACCAAAGGCATCTTGCAAACTAGCGATAAATTGCGCTTCCGGCATATCTAACAACTGCTTTGCCTGCGCCGAATAGGTGCACCAAACAAGCGACATAATATCGTCAGCTACTGGTAACATAGCCAACGGCCCGTATTGGGTAAATCTCTCATAAGCCACATTGTGGTGATTGGCTTCCAGTCTCACATTGGTGACCACAGCCGTTTGCTTGTAGTCTTGGCTTGTTGCGGCAATCCCTAGTAGTTCTCGGGTAGATGAAAATTGCCCCTCAGCGACCACTAGTAATTTACTTGTAAGAGTGCTTCCCGACTGTAGTTCGATACTTACATCATCAGCGCGTTGCGATAACCCGACGATTTTGTCGGGTTGAAAAAAACTGCAGTTATTCGAAAGGTATTTCTGCAGAGTTTGCCCAAACTCCTGTAGAGACACGACATAACCTAAAGCAGGTAAATGATAATCACCATGAGAAAGACTACAGGTTCCAAGGTGTCCCTTATCACTCACATGAATAGTCTTGATTGGTGTAGCAATCTTGCCAATAGATTCTTTTAGGCCAATAGCCGACAAAAAATCGAAAGACTGTGCCGATAAAGCAATTGCTCTTGCATCAAAAGCGCTTTGTGATGGCGCCTGGCTAATATCAGAAGCCTCAATTATCGCAATTTTTAACGTTGGACGTGCCGTATGCAATGCGATAGAGAGACTGTATCCAGCCGCTCCACCACCTGCGATAATTACGTCAAACTGAGTATTCATGTTTATTGAGTAGATCCTTGCATGAATTGCTCAATCGCATCAGGCTCTTTCACCAGCTCGGCAGTTAATACTTCATACCCATCCGAGGTAATTAACACATTATCTTCAATGCGCACGCCTATACCATGCCATTTAGGGTCGACGTCAGCATCAGGGGCTATGTAAATTCCAGGTTCAATAGTCAATACCATGCCAGCAGCAAAAGCCCTGTCTTGACCATCCTTTTTGTAATCACCCACATCATGTACATCCATGCCGAGGTAATGTCCTAGCCCGTGCATATAATATTCGCGATGCGCATTTACTTGAATATTTTCTTCTCTAGTGCCGCTTAAAATACCAAGCTCAATCAACCCATCTGTAATCACTTCAATTGCCTTATCAGAGGCTTGTTGAAGCGTAAATCCGGGGCGATACCACTCAAGTGCGGCTAGTTGTGCATCCAGCACTAGCTGGTATATCTGTTTTTGCTCTGGCGTAAATTGACCATTGGCCGGGAAAGTGCGGGTGATATCACCTGCGTAACCTTGGTATTCAGCGCCAGCGTCAATGAGCACTAAGGCGTTATCCTGAATAATATCGCTATTTTCCGTGTAGTGCAGAATACAGGCGTTGTCGCCGGCACCCACGATGCTGCCATACGCAGGACTGCGTGCACCCGACATTAAAAACTCGTGATGTATTTCTGCTTCAAGTTGATATTCGTAAATGCCAGGGCGACTAAAGCGCATTGCCCTTTGGTGCCCTTGTACCGATATCTGTGCTGCCTTGCGCATCAGTGACAATTCATGTTCGTCTTTTATTAAGCGCATTTCGTGTAGCAGCGGACGCGGATCACATAGGCTGGTAGGCGCCAACTTGGACTGTTTTGGCGCACTTCTTAGTACCTCTAACACTGACATCACACATTCGTCATTGGCCTTATTTTCACCCAAACTGAAATAAACGTGCTCTGCACCATCGAGATAGTCCACCAGCTTTTCTTGTAAATTGGCGACATCGTGGGCAGCATCGACAGCTAGCTCGGCAACCGCATTATCAACGCCTAACCGACGGCCATGCCAAATTTCAGCAAGTTTGTCGTTAGGCAAACAAAACATGACCGACTCTTGCTTGCCGTGTTTGTTACTCAGCAGTAGCCATGCATCGGGCTCTTGAAACCCCGAGAGGTACCAAAAGTCGCTGTGTTGTCTAAAGGGGAAGTTGGCGTCGTTATTGCGATAGACAATTTGATTGGCAGCAAAGAGCACTACCGAGTCGGGCTTTACTTGATTGAGTAATGTAAGACGTCTTTGTTGGTAAACCATGGTGTTTCAGATATCAAAACTTGCTGGAAGACGGCAGATGTTGCCGCCCGTTAAAATTAATGTAGGGTTCGGTGCGACGACATATCAGAGGGTTGCGACTGCCCTAGTTCGCTGAAACAAAGAATCGCGGAGATTCGCACATATTCCATCACTTCAAATAGTGCCTGCTCTGATTCCTCATCTTCAGACATTTCGTTGTCCATGCGGGCTATTTCGGCAAAATCTTGCAGGGCTTCTTTTACTTCTTCAGAACAACTCTTCTTTTCTTCTTGCTGGACGCCAAATCCGAGTAAAAATCCCTGAACCCAACTGATAATGCTTTGTCCACGTTCAGAAATGGGCGCTGAATCGTCGGGTAAACACAGTACTAAACCGAAACTGGGGTCGGAAAACTGTTCACAGCTTTGCTTAAAAATATCTTGCAGCAATTGTCGCACATCACTGTCGAAAGGCTCGCCTGTGTTGACAAAGTCCGAGAGCGAATTGAGCCACTCGGTGTTATCGAAAGACATGCCACCGGCCAACATACCGCAGATAATGCCATGGATTTCAGATGGGTCGCTGGCAATCTTATTAGCCAGTAATCGGTTGGCGACTATTTCAAAGCTTACGTCGTTGTTTTCCAAAACGAATCCTTAATAAAAACAGACACTGCATCGTATCATTTCGGGTTTCAAAGCACTAACTTTTTAAGCGACTACAACTGTGCGATTTTCAAACACTTATGTTATATTTTTGTTCTGATTAAAATTTACTCAGCGTTGTAAAAGTGCCGCAAAGTAAACTCATTTCTATCGTCTTATATGGCAAGACTTACCAGGTTAGGTGCCCTGTTGGCGAAGAAACGGCATTGCGAGCTTCAGTTACACTTTTAAACGAAAAAATAAGTAAAACCACACGAAATGCTGGTCTTAATGCACGAGAAGACATTATAATGATGACAGCGTTGAACTTGTGCAATGAATTGTTAGAGCAACAACTCGAACAGGAAAGCATAGAAGAAGATCAGCGAGAAGCGCTACACAATACCCAAGCCGCGACCATGCTTCACAGTATGAAAAAGCGCGGCAATAATAAGATCTAAAAGCGGTAAAACCGCGTAACCCTTACAGTTTTTGTCTCCTGGGATGTTTGTTTGTTCAGTTACGTCCCGAGCCGATGCTAACATCTAAGGGAATTGATTCCACTACTATTGAGCAAGCTTGGCATGTACCGAGAAGCCTACGGTGGTGATGATATTTCCGCCCTGAACTTTACGGTTCTGGGCACATCTGAGCGGCGGCATTTCCCGGGAGACTTCCCAACTCTCAATTCATTGATTGTCAGCAAGTACCTTATTTACCTGCGCGCGTGCCAGTTTTCGAGATATGTTATAGGCCACATAAGTCGCACCAATAAAGATACCGACTTGGAAGGCACTATAATCACCAATGTAGTGCACTATCCAAATCGCAGCGCTAATAAAATTCATGAATTGTTCAATGAAGAAATTAATCAGCCAGCCAATACCCAAGCTTTGAATAAAAGTATCCAAATCTTGCCAATCGGCGATGAACTGGCGCAACTCACCGATTTCAATAAATAGTAATGTGACTACGGCGACAACACCGTAATAACCTCCACCAAAGTCTAGCCACTTATCGATAAACGTGTTGCCAGATTTGTATTTTTGCTTTTTGCCGTCAACGGTTTTTTCTAGATAAGAAGACTGCACCACATCATCTTCATTGGCCAAACCTCGCAGATAAGCGAAATAATGCAGTCCATAGCCTATGGCAAAAACACAGGCGCTCATATAGACGGTTTCCCAAGCCAACGACCCCATTTCCCTATCCCCAATAGCAGTTCTAAATATTGGCTATTAATACCACCATTGGCGAAAGAATTCGAACGGCTTGTGAACTGAATGTGCACAAGCCGTATTCACTGCATGGAAAGAATCACACTTCAAACAACAATGCTTCTACAGGTTTGTTATTTGACGCTAAACTAATTTTTGCTTCGTCGAACAACTTAACGCCGTCACCTGCTTTCGCCTGCTGTACTTCATTCACTGTGACATCGCCGTCAACAACCTGTATATAGGCCTTAGACGTGCGCGATAGATCCAGCTCAAGACTCTCATTTGCCTGTAACTTAACGCGGGTTAACCACGCATCTTGTTTAACTATCAAGCTGCCTTGTTCGCCATCAGGCGACAAAATAAGCTGTTGTTGCTTATCACTGGCAAATAGTTTTTGCTGATAACCGGGTTTTGTGCCCACCACATTGGGCGTTATCCATATTTGCAGGAAACGAAGCTCGTTCTCATCAGAAGCATTGAATTCACTGTGGGTAATACCCGTGCCCGCTGACATGAGCTGAAACTCTCCTGCCGGTACTTGGTATTCATTCCCTTCGGAGTCTCGATGCGCAATTGTCCCCTCCATCACGTAGCTCAATATTTCCATATTGCGGTGCGGGTGGGTGCCGAAGCCATGCCCCGGAGCGACCACATCATCATTGATTACCAAAAGGGTTCCGTGGCCGCGATGTGCCGGGTCGTAATAGCTACCAAAGGAAAAACTGTGTTTGCTTTGCAACCAACCAAAATTTGCTTCGCCACGTTGCTCAGAAAGTCTCATCTCAATCATGTTTATCACTCCTAAATTTATTATGAGACCATCATAATTGATATATTTTAGAAAAAATAACGTATTAAAACGCATATATAATTCTAAATAATAGAAATATTAGACTATTTGATTACAATTTTTCTTTGTACAAAAAATAAGTGCTCCGCTATGCTTCGGCGGTTTTTAATTTCATACACGGACGTCCCTATGCTTGAGCAGTTCAGCAAGTCTTTTTCTGTAGTATCAGTGGTTATTGCACTAAGTGCTTGTGGTGGAGGCGGCGGTGGCTCAACTTCAACCACTCCGACAACCTCTCCTACCACGCCATCGACTCCATCGACACCGTCAACACCTGTGCCACTGACTCAAGCAGTTGATATTAATGTAGACACGGCAGGTTTGATCATTCCCTATTCGGTTTCAGCGCCAGAATCGTTTTTGCAACTGGCTGACTTAGTTGTCTCTGAATTGGAATTGTCGGGACAAACCGAAGTTGCAAGCCAAAGCTTTGTTGACTGTGACAATGGTGGCGGCGCAAGTGTTGATTTCAGCGACAACAACAATGATGGTACATACAATGCGGGTGATGAAATAACACTCGACTTTCAAGGTTGCTTGAGTGCGAGTCTCATGTCGAGATTTGATGGAATCGCAACAGTAACACTTAGTTCTGTCACACAAGGAGCCTCAGATATACAGGTAAGTTGGGATGGCACAACAAGTGATAGCCTGGGCAGTACCGTTGCCATTGAGGGTGAGATGCTGGTGTCATATGCACTTGCCGAAACTCACGAGACACTCTCAGTTTCTGCAGATACTAACGCCATGGTATTGCAACTCGAAAACTCATACGAGATCTACGAGTCACTGTCAGTGACTAAAACCGTGTCGAATACTTTTAACTACAGTATTTCTTTTGATTTTGCGGTGAGCTCAGAGTTACTCGGTGGCGTATTGACTTGTGCAAACGATGTTTCAATGAACGGTATATTAAACGCTTTACCACATGAAATGTCGGTCGTTTGCAACGGTGCTGGTAGCGGCGTTGTGAACATCGATATGAGTTATCCGAATACCTACGATGCCTACAATGATGCCGACGCGAACGTCACCACTACTTCAGGTGAAACACTTACCGAGGACAGCTTCTTAATTTCATTATTGTTAGAAGGCAGTGTGGCAAATCCCATTTTGGCGTTTCAATATGAAAAACCTGAACAACAATATCTACAGACACTCAACCTAGATTCTGACAACAAAAATTTCCGCGACATTATCTCCTCAAAAGTGAATAACAGTATTTATGTTCACGGTATCACCGGCGATGAGAGCCAACTTTACGTCAGTGAAATTGATGCCGAGACAATGGCTGTACTAAGAACCGCCTATTATGATTTTGAAGAGGCTTACATCAGCAATTTTGAACTTAGCCACAACGAAGACGAAATATTTGTCATTATCAGCCAGAACGTGAGAAATATAACCACCGTCTTTGCCATCGATTTAGCCACCTTGGCACTTCGCGAGTACGCGGACTTTACTGATGTGATTGAACAAGATACCTCGGTAGAACATAGCTATATCACCAGTCTACAGCAGTCGTCCAACGGTGATCTGTACTTTATTGTCGAAGATGAGCGTCGCTTTTCACCCACTCAAAAACTGGTACATATAAGTGAAGGTGAAGTCGCCAATGTCCACAATCTTGGAGAATCTATCAATAAATCGTATTTGTTTATCGATGACAATGAGCAACTTTATCTATCCGATGACAGGGGTCTGAGCCTTTACGACATCGCGGATGGTGCATTTAACTTGATAGAAACAAAACAGTTTATTGAATCTCCTACGGGCTTCGTAAAACGCGTAATTATCGATTTCGAAAAAGATGGCATCCTTTACAGTACAAATGATTATTTCGCTGATTGGAACTCTGGTGCGCTAACGGTCAATGACTACATTGGTTCTGTTAAATATTTTCCCGAACTCGATGCTGCAATCAGCGTTGAAAGCCTAGTCATTAGGCTGTATTCCATGTCGCAAAATAGACAGTTGTCTTTCGTGCACAATAACAATCTAACCGACTTGCCCTACCTCGATATAGCGAGATCAGTGTTCGTAGACGATTATCTAGTGATAACCCAACGACTGGGACGCAATAGCGATGGGATATCTGAATACAGCTTGATTAAAATCCCGTTTAATCGCTTGCTGTAACGCCTCTTTATTTACGATCCGTCGTTGAAGATTTATTGACGGATCTCTTTGTCTATTACGCTTGTATCGCTATTAGTCGTTTTCTTATTTTCGTTATCTATTATCACCGCCATCAAAAAACTTGACTAACTGGTCAAATTAAATAAATGTAGCACCCTGTTTCATTCTTAATTGCATACCTAGATTTCTGACTTTCACACAGAAGTAGGTTATAACTACATCATGAGGAATCTGCAGATACCACGATGACAATTATTAATTTTGGTTCGATAAATATTGATCACGTTTATCAAGTGCCGCACTTTGTGCAGCCTGGCGAAACATTGGCGTCCAACAGCTACCAGAAACTACTAGGTGGCAAAGGTGCTAATCAATCTATTGCGTTGGCTAAGGCCGGTTCAGAAGTCAATCACGTAGGTTTGATTAATGAATCTGACTTCGCGTTCAAGCAAACATTGATTCGCGAGGGCGTGAACTGTAAATATGTTAAAGGCAGTGAAGTCGCCTCAGGGCATGCCATTATTCAAGTTTCTGATTCCGGCGAAAACTCTATTGTATTGTTTGCTGGTGCCAACCACGAAATAGACCAGGCTCTTGTAAACCAAGCGCTGGCCGATGCGACAGAAGAAGATTGGGTTTTATTGCAAAATGAAACAAGTGCTATTGCCGAAGTGATGCGCTCTGCAAAAGACAAGGGCATGAAGGTGGCGTTCAATCCAGCCCCCATGACAGACAGTGTTAAGCAGTTGCCGTTGGAATTAGTCGACCTGCTGATTGTGAACGAAGTAGAAGCCGAGGCACTCACTGGGCACACCGATTTGGAAGAAATCGAACGCTATTGCCAGGACAATTTAGATGGCTGTGAAGTCATCGTAACCCTAGGCAGCAAAGGTGCTCAACTTTTGCGTGCAAATGAAAATGTTTTTGCCTCTGCATTCAAAGTCGACGCCGTGGATACCACTGCAGCAGGCGATACATTCATCGGATTCTTTTTATCAGCTTATGTGTCTGGCATAGACGCTGAGCAATGTATTAAACAAGCATGTGCCGCTTCGGCAATCGCCGTTACTCGGATGGGGGCTGCTCAGTCGATCCCATCACAAGAAGAGGTGCACGCCTTTTTGGCGAAGCAGTAATTCGGCAACCAGATAAATTCACAGTCACACATAAGAGGAATCTTTATGGCTGAAAAAGTTATTATTGATACCGACCCGGGTATCGACGACGCAATGGCGATATTCTTTGCATTCCAATCGCCAGATTTAGATGTATTGGGCTTAACCACTACCTTTGGCAATGTGCCGGTATCTATGGCGACCCGAAACGCACTGACTTTATGCGAAATTGCAGGTAAGGACATTCCAGTTTGTGAAGGTGTAAAGTTGCCTTGGGTCGGACCTGAATCAACCTATGCCCATTTTGTTCACGGCGACGATGGTTTTGGCAATATTAACCACCCCACTTCCACTGCCGATCCGGATCCTCGCAGTGCCGCCCAATTCATTATCGACATGGCGAAAAAGTATCCTGGTGAAGTCACACTGGTAGCGATTGGACCGTTAGGTAACCTTGCTATGGCGCTGAAGATGGCACCAGAAATTTCGACTTTGCTAAAAGGCGTAGTAATCATGGGAGGTGCCGCTCAAGTGCCAGGTAATGTAACCCCTGTAGCTGAAGCGAACATATGGAACGACCCGTACGCCGCTGACATTGCATTTTCAGCACAATGGCCATTTACTATGATTGGCCTTGATGTGACCTATGCGGTGTCATATACCCAAGATTTCCTGGCTAAGATGGCACAAGTGAATCCGAAACTGGGTGGCTTTGTGCAAAAAGCAGCGCAGTTTTACGTTCAGTTTTATTCTTCTGTTTTCCAATCAACAGATCAAGAAGTGTGCTACTTCCATGATGCAATGGCACTTGCGTATGTGATTGACCCCACTCTATTCGAAGTGAAAGAAGGTTACTTCAGAGTGGCGACGGACCCTTTGTGTTATGGCCAAACGACATTTGCGCCACTAGACAAGATGATTGCACCGCAATGGGAAGGTCGTCCGAAAATGGGAGCGGCATTAAGTGTAGACAAAGCCAGGTTAACTCAATTGTTTTTAGATACTTACGCGCTGTAAATTCAAAGGATAATCAAAAGCGGCCAGACGATAATAACGTCTATGGTCGCTTTTTTTGTACTCAATAAAACCATTCTATTTTTTAGATTGTTAAAGGCAATTTATTGCACTTTTTATTTCATTTAGTTGTATTAACATTTTCCTCGTTGACACAAATTACATCTCTACGAGGAAACTGACATGAAAACCGAAATCTTAACTTTTGACCAAAATGGAAACTTTGCAGCAGCAATTGACTTATTAGGTCGACTCTTTATATCCGTACTGTTTTTGATGGCAGGTCTGAATAAAATTTCTGGCTACGATGCAACAGCGGGCTGGATGGAAGCGATGGGTGTACCTGGCGCGTTATTACCACTTGTAATATTCGCCGAAGTGTTTGGCGCCCTAGCGATTATTATAGGCTTTCAAACACGTTTAGCGGCTCTCGGCTTAGCTGTATTTTCAGTGGCTTCAGCGGCCATCTTCCACAATGATTTAGCGAATCAAACCGAATTTTTGATGTTCTTTAAAAACCTTGCAATCGCAGGCGGCTTTCTGACCATCGCGGTAAACGGCGCTAAAAAATGGAGCCTAGACGCTATCTTCAATAAATAAGTTGACGAGCAACAAACGAACTATCCTTCCCTAATAAAAAGCTCTGCTTACCTTTATTGAGTGTTTATGCAGAGCTTTTTGCTGTCTACAGTTCCACAATTTCTTTGCAAAAGCCGTGTGGCTTTGTCAGCATAACCAACAATATATTCTGTTCAAACTGTAAATTTGGAAACGACCATTTCAGCAACAAAGCAATTGCGCAAACAGATCCGCGCCGCGAGGCAAGCACTATCGCCAGATGAGCAACAGCTCGCTGCTGAGGGCATTGTTAAGCAAGCAGAAAATCAACACTTACTCGATAAAGGCAAGCACGTGGCCATTTATCTGGCCAACGATGGAGAGCTTGATCCTCACAAATTAGTAAGCGCCTTTTGGCAGCGCAATGCCACCGTCGCTCTTCCTGTATTACATCCATTTTGCCAAGGACATTTGTTATTCCTTCGTTATCAACAAGATTGCCCCATGCAGCGCAATAAATATGGCATTCCTGAACCCGTGTTATCGACCCATGGGATTGTTTTGCCCACGACGTTCGATCAGATCTATGTGCCACTCGTTGCCTTCGACAATCAGGGGAATCGTTTGGGCATGGGTGGCGGTTATTACGATAGAACCTTAAACACACTGAAGAAAAACAATCCACATACGCTAGTCATTGGCCTAGCTCATGATTGTCAGGAAGTAGAGGCGCTGACCACACAAAAATGGGACGTCCCAATGCACGCCATAGTTACACCTACCCGATTTCTTGATTTTAGAGACTGAATTGAACCGAACGATGGACAAATATTTAAAAGCCTTAGTGATTGGTGCAATAAGTTTTACCGTGTTTTATGGGGTAACCCGTATGGTGTTGGGGTTCTCCATTTTTAGAATAGGCGCAGCACTTGATGTATCGGCCAGGATGGGTGCCAAACTGGCCTGCTCTGGTTACTACTTGTCAGGGTTAAATGCACAACAGAATATCGACGATTTAGCCTCCTATTCCCCGGCCAATAGGCTGTTGACTATAAACTACGATAATGGAGCCAAGAGAGTCACTGCCAATTTGAAAGGACTGGCAGAACAATCTGCCACTTACCGCGAGGGTTTAGGCTGTACTTTGGATATTGGTGACACCACAGCGCTAGATAGTCTCCAGAATACACCGTTACCGCCTATCGCTGCAGCATGGCCAAAAGGGGAGCAAGTTGACTCGATTGAACCCAATATTCAAAACATATTGGATGGTCTCCTACAACAAGACAATTTGAACGGCAAACAAAGCAGGGCCATGTTGGTCGTGAAAAATGGCAGCATAGTCGCAGAATCCTATGCAGAAGGTTTCGACCAAAACTCGAAACTGTTGGGCTGGTCAATGGGCAAGAGTATTACGGCCATGATGCTGGGACGACTTGAGCAAATGGGACAGGTAATCCTTGACCAAACAACAGGTTTCCCTCAATGGCAAAATGACGCTAGGAAAGACATTACCCTCATCGATTTATTGCAAATGAGCAGCGGTATCGCTTTTGATGAAACCTATGCACCGGGCACAGACGCCACCAACATGCTGTTTCACGCTCACAGTGCCTCGGATGTTGCGCTGACAGGTACAGCCAATCACGACATTGGTAGTCATTTTAACTATTCATCTGGCACCACCAATATTTTGAGCCGATGGCTCTACGATCACCTAGGCGGGGCCCAGCAACAATTAGACTTTTTTAAGCAGGAGTTTTTAGAGCCACTGGGAATGCGCAATACTATTTTTGAGGTAGACCCTAGCGGCGTGTATGTGGGTAGTTCATATATTTATGCCAGTGCGCGCGACTGGGCACGCCTTGGGTTATTAATGCTCAACAATGGCAATTTGCATGGGCAACAACTACTAAGCCCAGAATTTGTAAAAGCGGCACAAACCCCAATTGATGCAGATAACTATCAAAAGTATGGGTATCAATTCTGGCTGAACAGTGATATGCAAGACACGCGCTGGGAAAGACTTCCAAAAGATGCCTATATGATGATGGGCAATCGCAAACAAATCGTGATGATTATACCCAGCGAGAATATGGTTATCGTTCGATTGGGCTGGACATCGGGGAGCTACCCTACCGAAGCGAATTTTGCGCAATTAATTGAGTAACTCGCGCACCACTTTTGGCTGAATCGGGTTATAATTCGCCGGCACACACAAACCACCAATTGGAATTCGTATCGTGACCCAAGATCAAAAAAAGCGGGCAGCCGCAGAAGCAGCACTTTCATTTGTTATTCCTGGCAGTATTGTCGGCGTTGGCACAGGCTCAACCGTGAATTATTTCATCGATGGCTTGGCTGATATCAAAGACGATATTGAAGCCGCAGTGTCTAGCTCTGAGCAAAGCACGGCTCGCTTAAAAGCCCTGGGAATAGAGGTGCTTGACCTCAATTCTGTGGGCAACATTGAAATTTATGTCGATGGTGCGGACGAAATCACTGAACATAAACACATGATCAAAGGCGGTGGAGCAGCACTTACCAGAGAAAAAATCGTCGCTGCCGTTGCAGATAAGTTTATTTGCATTATCGATGATACAAAACAAGTACCTGTGCTGGGTAAGTTCCCCTTACCAGTTGAAGTTATCCCTATGGCACGTTCTTATGTAGCGCGTGAGCTACTTAAACTTGGTGGCGATCCCGAGTACCGCGAAGGCGTGGTAACAGACAACGGCAATGTTATTATTGATGTGCATAATCTAAAAATCCTAGACCCGGTAGAGCTTGAAGCCAAAATCAACAGTATTGTTGGTGTTGTTACCAACGGTTTATTCGCCAAACGCGGAGCAAATACCGTGCTCGTAGGCACTGATTCTGGGGTTTTAACTATCCAATAAAGACATATGGGTATGGGTTTCATAGCACTCACATACCCATACCTATTAAAGTCATTGACTCTGGATGCTTTTTAGCCTATCTTTCCACACCCAATTAGACGTCCAGACGTCTTTTTTATTTTAATTTGGTTTATCTATTCCCATGAGTAAAGTTTCGCTTCCCAAAGACAAAATCAAAATCCTTCTGTTAGAAGGTGTTCACCAAAGTGCGCTGGAAACCCTTAAAAAAAGTGGTTATAGCAACATCGAGTATTTAAAAACCTCGCTTCCTGAAGACGAACTTATTGCCAAGGTACAAGATGTGCATTTCATTGGTATTCGCTCACGTACACAATTAAATGACAAGGTGGTCGAGGCAGCAAATAAACTAGTGGCGATAGGATGCTTTTGTATTGGCACAAATCAAGTGGATTTGGTGACAACTCAAGCCAAGGGTATCCCAGTATTTAACGCACCGTTTTCCAACACGCGTTCGGTGGCAGAGTTGGTGCTAGGCGAAATCATCTTGTTATTACGCGGTATTCCTGAGAAGAATGCGTTGGCACATGAAGGCGGCTGGCTGAAAAGTGCCGTTGGCTCATTTGAAGCCCGTGGTAAAACACTGGGTATTATCGGGTATGGCCACATAGGCACGCAGCTGAGTATCCTTGCTGAGCACTTAGGCATGCGCGTCCAATTTTTCGATATCGAAGATAAATTGGTATTGGGAAATGCAACTCAAGTACCGACCTTAACCGAGTTACTCAAAACTTCAGATGTTATTAGTTTGCACGTACCAGAAACACCACAAACACAGGATATGATTGGTGCGGCTGAACTGGATGTAATGAAAAAAGGTGCGATTTTAATCAACGCATCACGTGGTACTGTAGTAGATATTGATGCACTAGCCGCGGCACTTCGCGAGAAGAAAATCGGTGGTGCTGCTATTGATGTATTCCCAGTTGAGCCAAAGTCTAACACCGAAGAATTTGAGTCACCGCTACGAGAATTCCACAATGTCATTCTAACGCCACATGTAGGTGGTAGTACCCAAGAAGCTCAGGAAAATATCGGTAAAGAAGTTGCAGGTAAGATTGCCAAGTACAGTGATAACGGCTCTACCCTGTCAGCGGTTAATTTCCCTGAGGTGGCATTACCAGAACACATTGGCTGTTCACGCTTGTTACACATTCACCGCAATGAGCCGGGTGTACTTAACAAAATTAACAGCGCCTTCGCTGAAAACAACGTCAACATCGCTGCACAGTATCTACAAACCAACGAAAACATCGGTTACGTGGTAATTGACGTGGAAACTGACCATGCAGAAACCGCACTGCAAGAACTACGCGCAATTCCTGGCACTATCAAAACCAGAATTTTGCACTAACGATATCGCATGTGAAGCATTGATTGACACAAAAAGCCGCTATCCAGCGGCTTTTTTTATTCGGTCCCCAACGAGGCTCGATATTGCTTTAACTTAGCAATTGCAGGCTTGGCGGCTTTGCGCATTCGATTCAACACTTTGAGTTTTTCAAACTCATAGAATTTTACACTAGCAACTAAGCGCATGAATCCGTCCAAACGATTGTTCTTCAACCAATCTTTAAGGCCGGGCTCTTTTGACCAAAAGTATTGGTTCATCAAATTACGGTAAGTGAGTTCTACCCAATCACTGTCGTGATTCGGCAAGGGAACGACTTTGCACAGTTTGTTTTTCTTTTCGATATCATCATATTGGAGTTCTATGTGCGCTACAAATGCGGCACTAAACACGGGTTGATAAGAGCGCACGGTTTGCGGTGATATCTTATTGCCAGCAAATATGGGCGAAATATCTAAATTGCTTATCGCGCTTGCCGTACAATCAACATGCACAATGTCAGTTGTAGTCGGAATGTCTCCTTCTTGCAGCACAATATGGTGCGGTTCAATGCGCTCCACCCGACCTTTGCGCACCACATTTTTAATCCTGCGCAGTTGCTCCAGTTCAAGCGCACTAATGGTGGCACCATGAAACATCTTAGGCCACACAGACTCGTCTAAACGCAGAAATACGCCGGCTTTCTCCAAGCGGGCAAACATGTCATCAATGCTTTCAGATTCAGCAATAGCTTCCATTTGATCCGCTTGTGCCCCAATGGCATCAAAGAAAAAATCTGGCGTAGGTTGTGTGTTTTTACGATCTAGAAACCACGCATCTCGCGGCATTATCCAAGTAATATTATCTGGCTCGATACCGTTTTCCAACAACCACAAACAGGCATCAATCCCTGTTTTTCCGCCACCAATTACGGTATAGCCAGGTACCGGCGAATTAATACTGGGAAGGTCGTTAAGCGGCATAAAGCGAACTGACGAGTCAATATCAAAACCCGGCGTGTGAGTTGAGGGAATGGTTGTGTTGTAATACGTCGTATCTACTAACTTTTTATAAGACACGGAAAACTCGTCACCGGTTAATAGCGAGACAAACTTTCCGTCTTCGGTATAACGGCATTTTGGAAAATATTGCACCCTACCACTTGGCAAAAAGGTTTCACGCATCAAGTCATCATAATAGGCATTAATCTCCGCCCCCGACGCCAGGCCATTCATACCTTTATTAAGACCCACTTTATCCTTAGTACCCTTGCTGAGTTCTTTTGAACTGACGCCATAAAAGGCTGAAGGCTGGTGTAAAGTGACAAATGAGTAGGCATCATTCCAATGTCCGCCTGGCTTGTGTCGCGTGTCGACAAAAAGAACGGTTGCGTTAGATTCACTAATAATGATGTCGGCAAACGCCATCGCACTGGCACCCGCCCCGATGATGAGATAATCAGTGGTAAGTTGTGTAGTCATGCTGTTATTGTTTTCTTTTTAGACTCGTCTTACCAGTCTATCAGCATTTAACAACATTGCTCGCTAAATAAGGAAAATACTTCCCTACTCAAAAATTATACTGCGACGCCCTGAGATGATGATCCGGTGCTCGAGATGTAGCTGTACCGCTCTTAATAATGTTTCAGTTTCAATTGATTTTCCGACACTGACGAGTTCTTTCGCAGTTTGCTTGTGGGAAATAGGCTTTACGTTTTGTGTGATAATCGGCCCCTCATCGAGCTCTTCACTGACATAATGCGCCGTTGCCCCGATAAACTTCACACCATACTCACGAGCTTGGTGGTAAGGTTTCGCGCCGACAAACGCCGGCAACATAGAATGGTGAATATTGATCATCTTCCTTGAATAGCTGGCCAGTACATTTTCAGGAATTATTTGCATGTATTTAGCAAGAACGACTAGGTCAATATCCTGTTCTTGCCATATCGCCATGGCTTTATTGCCCTGCTCCACCCTCGTATCGGGGGTAATGGGCAAGTAATGATACGGCAGGTCAAAACGCTTAGCATCGACTTCCATATCCATTCGATTACTCAGTACCATGCTGGCTTCAGCGTACCATTCATTGGACAAAATCTTGGTTAACATGCCATAAAAACAAGGGAGCTGTTTGGTTACCATGATGGCTATTTTGGCCGGGCGAGTCACCAATTTAAGATTCAAATGCAATTGATACTGAGTGCCCAATTCCCGCTCCAGTGCAGCTTTAATTTGTTGAGGTTCAATCGCGAATCCGTCTAAAGCCCATTCGATTCGGGCAAAATACAACCTTGGTGTTTGCTCCGTATCAACATATTGATCAAAGTCTACTATCTCACCGTTGTTGGCATATACAAATTGAGCGAGTTTTGCTGCGATTCCAGCTTGTAGTGGTCCGTCGACCAATAGAATGGCTTTTTGCATAATAGTTATGTGTTGCTCGAAGTCGCTGTAACGGCTAGATGAACGCAAATGTAAATCAAATTGCTATCAAGAAACATAAATATGGCAAAAATTCGTGCATATGACGTCCACAAATTTTAGACAAAAAAAATGACGTCCAGTAGGGTACGCCATTTGTTTTGAGGTATTAGTATAATACGCTAAGGTCTTACCTAAAGGGCAGACATTCATTTTTGTTATTCTTATTTTTGCTTAGCAATTTGAAAATGACTTAACGCTATCCCCAAATCAATTGTTACATTAAATACACAATGTGCAGAAAATATGGAGCCATGCCTGTTTTTTACGTTTTTTTTACAAAAAAAATTAAGCATATGATTTTTATCAAAATAAAACGTAGATTTGGGCTCGCTAGCTATTATTATTAGCCGTTCAAGTCGCGACATAAAAGTAAATGGAGAGAGTATGATAAAGGTCGGTGTTGTGGGGTTTGGATTAGCGGCTAACGTTTTTCACTTACCTTTTATCCAACAGAATCAAGCTTTCCAACTAGTTGCTATTTGCAGCTCCAAGTACGACGAAATCCGCCAGCATTATCCCAATGTCGTCCTATTCACTGACGCTGCATCGATGATAGAACAGACTGAGGCAGAGCTTATCGTTGTCTGCTCACCAAACGTCACACACGTGCCATTGGCAATAAAAGCGCTTAGCCAGAAAAAAAGTGTCATTATCGAAAAGCCTGTCGCGTTGACATTGGCAGAACTCAATTCATTAAAACAAGCTCAACAAGCCTCTGTCGGCCAAGTATTTGGCTATCACAATCGCCGCTGGGACGGTGATTTTCTCACAGTGAAAGCGCTAATTAACGGCAACCATCTTGGCCAAGTTAGAGTTTTTGAATCGCGCTTTAGCCGATTTCGACCGACAGTATCTTCCAAATGGAAAGAAGCTGCTGGCACTAGTACAGGTTTGTGGAATGACTTAGGTCCACATCTTATCGACCAATCCTTACAACTGTTTGGCTCGCCACACGCGATTACCGCCCGGATCCTGGCGCAACGAAACAACGCTGTAGCCGATGATTATTTTCATGTTCAACTCCATTACGATCAATTGGAGGTGCGACTCGTCGGCAGTAACTTCGACAACAGCCCACACGCCAGATTTCACATCGAGGGTGATGCTGGAAGTTTTGTGAAATACGGTAAAGACCCACAAGAATCAGCCATTTTAGCAGGTGCAGACGTTACTGAAGAAACTATGGGGCAAGAAACAGATGAGTTATGGGGTACGCTGTATACCTCTGCAGAAACCCAATCAATTCCTACAGCTAAAGGTAACTATGGTGCTTTTTACGATGCCGTAGCCAAGTCCCTCGACCATGGCGAAGATTTTCCTATCACATTAGAACAACTCTCCAGTGTGACCAAACTGCTAGAATTGGCGCGAACCAGTGCCTCGATGGGTAAAACCGTGACCGTGCGCAAATATCGAAATTAATTATTATTCTTTGAAACATTAAGGGCTGTGGTCGGTACTAATACAAATAGAACCTTTTTATTAAAGAATAATCAACTAATGGCTTTTCCAATGACTAAGCCTTTGATTATACTGAAACTAGCTAATCACCAAGCCATTAATAGAGCGTCGACAAGATGAAGAAATCAATAACCGCCTTGGCATCACTTTTTATCACCTCCAGTATTTTTGCTAGTGAAGTGACCGTGACTATCAACACCCAGAATAATGAGTCCCTGCCAGGCGCAGTGGTTTACTTGACCCCTACGCAGCCGAGCGCTATTGAAGCACCGACGGCGACAGCCATTATGGATCAAGTCGCACGCAAGTTTGAGCCACACATATTAGCTGTGCAAAAAGACACGCCGGTTAGTTTTCCTAACTCGGATTCAATTAAGCACCACGTATATTCGTTTTCACCGGCAAAGGTTTTCGAACTCCAACTTTACCGAGGCTCAGAGACTGACCCTGTAATCTTTGGCAAAACCGGAACCGTTGAGTTGGGCTGTAATGTACACGACTGGATGCTGGGTTATATCTATGTGGTTGACACTCCCTACTTCAAACAAAGCGATGAAAGCAATGTTGTTACCGTCGACGTACCTAATGGTGAGTACGAGTTAAAGGTATGGCATCCGCGTTTGAAAGACAAAGATGCCAGTCAGACGCGAACGATTAATATAACGGCGCCAGCACAGTTTACCGTATCTATGCAGCAATCTTTGCTGCCTGCCGCGCAAGATTTAGATGACGAAATTGACGAATTTTCTGACTATGAGTAACCGTTAATGGCATTGCTGAAATCTCTTAGGTTCCGCTTATTACTCAATTTCTTAGTGATGATTGCAGTCGTGGTCGCGGTTACACTTTACACAGTGCGCTCTGCCACTTACAGCCATTCAAGTGAACAACTGCTAGAGCATGCGGTGACCTCGGCAAGTATGGTGGAAGACAAAATTATTAACCGTGGTGATGCACTGCTGCTCGAGCTCTCTACATTGAGTAAAGACTTCACCTTTAAAGGACTCATTTCTACCGGTAATGAAGATAAAGAGAGTCTACTAGCGGCACTACAGAATTTCCAAAACCGCGGTGATGCTGATATCGCTTGGATTCTGGACAATTCGGGGGATGCCATCGTATCCAGTCCTGAGATGCCAGTAGACAAGTTAGCGATAGACCCTACACTGTATCAAAACGACGATATCCGCTGGTTCAAAATTGATGAACAGTTCTATTTATTGAAGTCTGCTCCGGTTAAATTCGTTGAATCTTCCCGCAAAATCAATGCCTGGCTGTTAATGGGAATAGCAGCTGAAAAGCTTATTTCACAAGAGTTAGTTGAACTGACTAATATGCATGTGAGCTTATTAATACTGGGCAAACAGAATCAAGTGGTCGCCAGTACACATGAGTCTTCCTTGAGTGCTTCGCTCGTCGAACAGAGCATAGATATCTCTCCGGGGCTACATTCATTTGAAAGACAATTAAGTGATTGGATTTACGCGAGCAATATCTTGGGCTCGTGGGGTTCAAATGCTATGCGCGTGGTACTAGATACCGAAAAGGACAAAGCCTACTTATCCTACAACAGCCTGCTATTACAACTGATTGGTGTGTTACTTATCGCTGCGCTAATGGCACTGGTTGCCGCCATGCTTTTATCTAATGGTATTACTCGACCTATTACCAAGTTGGTTAATGCGGCGGCAAAAATAAGGGAAGGTGAATACGTTGAGCATTTTCCAAAGGCTAGTACCGACGAGGTTACGTCCTTATCAACCGCGATTAGCTCAATGCAAGATGGGATAAAACGTCGCGAGGAAGAAATACAGCACCTCGCTTATTATGACACCTTAACGGGATTACCTAACCGCAATCAATTTCAAAAGAATTTGGCAGAGAGCATTAGTGAATCTGGTGACAACTCACTGGCCATTTTGATGATGGACGTGGATAGGTTCAAAGAGATTAACGATACCATAGGTCACGCAGCGGGTGATGAACTGTTGCAAGAGATAGCTCAAAGGTTGAATTCGGCCGCTTACAAAGGGGTGTCTATTGCACATCTGGGCGGTGATGAGTTTGCCGTTATTATTCAGGACGCCGATGAGCATCGCCAAGAAAGTATTCTAGAAAACTTCTCCAGCCTTTTTGAGCGCCCATTTGAAATTGAAAAACTCGCGCTCGAAGTTGACGTCAGTATTGGTCTTGCTATGTATCCACGTGACGCGGAAACCGCCCAAGGCCTGATGCAATGTGCTGACATAGCCCTGTACAGTTGCAAAGGCAAACATTTTGGATATGCGGTTTACCAAGAAGCATTAAACAAACACTCGGTACAGCGTTTAAGTCTGATGTCAGAGCTTAGAAGCGCGTTGGCAGAAGGCCAACTACAGCTGTTCTATCAACCAAAACTTTCCATCGCAGAACGCAAGATTACGACTGTTGAGTGTTTAATTCGCTGGATCCACCCTGAGCACGGCTTTATCCCACCAGACGACTTTATTCCACTTGCCGAACAAACAGGCGCCATTAGGGACGTCACTCATTGGGGGCTTCGAACCGCGTTTGAGCAATGCAGTAAATGGCGTGAGATGGGGCATGACATTGGCGTAGCAGTTAATATTTCGGCAATGGATTTAGTCGATATGCAGCTGCCCACTTATGTCGCTGAACTGATGTCTGAATTTGATACTGACAATACCGTACTGACACTCGAAGTCACTGAAAGCGCGGTCATGTCAGATCCGCAAAGTGCGTTAAAAGCCCTTAATACATTGCGCAGAATGGGGATTGCTTTATCAATCGACGATTTCGGTACAGGTTATTCCTCGATGGCACAGTTGAAGAAAATGCCCGTGGACGAACTTAAGATTGATAAAGCTTTTGTATTGGACTTGGCCAATAACGATGACGATAAAATCATGGTACGGACTCTCATGTCGCTTGCACAAAACCTAGGCCTCAATACAGTAGCCGAAGGTGTTGAGGACAAAGAAACCTTGAAATTCTTAGAACAAATAGGCTGCACCAAAGCACAAGGATTTTACCTGAGTCGTCCGTTACCTGCCGACAAGTTTAACGAATGGCTTGAAAGCTATGACCCGACGACCTGCATGGAATAACGCTCCACTCAGGTCAATTTATTCGGTTAATGATCCCTTCTAACGAACCAGAAAAAGACTTTTGGTATGTGTACCTGCTTCGTGTAAGCAACGGTGGCGCATTGTATTGCGGCATAACCAACTGTATCGAACGAAGGCTAAATAAGCACGCCGCCGGAACGGGCGCAAAATTCCTCAGAGGGAAATCTTTTACATTGGCCTGGTTTATGTACTCTGGAGACAAATCTAGCGCAGCGCGCTTAGAAGCAAAGATAAAAAAGCTGAGTAAGCAGCAAAAAGAAGCATTAGTAGAGCACGCCCCTGCTCCACTCGTTTAAACGCAATTTAATCAGCACAGTTCAAACAACATTTCACACTAGGGTCAAATTGCAAACGCGGCAAATTGATTGGTTCATCGCATACTTCGCAATAACCAAAATCATCGGTTTTCATTTTCTCCAATGCCTGTTGAATATCCAAGAGCTTTTGCTTGAGTCTAGCTTCATTGGCTTTTGCCATTGCCTGACCTTGCATCGCATCCATTCTGGATAAGCGTCCAACGCTAGTTTGATCTAACTCGACCGTCGCACCAGATTCAATGTTGGCACGCTGTTGCTGGAGAATGTCGCGTTGCAGAGCGATGAGTTTATCGTTAAATGCAGTTAACTCAATCGATGAAAACATCATCGCTCCTGTGTATGTTTGACTAGAAGAAAGTATAGACCAGAGTAACTGCCGTTTCCGTATCGAGATTTTTTACATCGTCTGCTACATCTGTATTGTGATTCAAGATAAGCGACAATTTCATGGACATTGAGCCATTGATTTTGGCGCTTAAAGCCGTCTCTGACTTCGACTTAGTATTCTCCGAACCTACTTCCGTACTTAGCAACTGTTTAAAGTTTGCCGTTTCTGAAATCATCCATTGGTAATCGATAGCACCACGCACAATCATACCGCCAACATCTTTATCTTCATCGGTATCTGCGAATGAATAACCCGGACCGATACTGTAGCTAAATTTGCTATTATCATGATCCCACAAACTGCTGTTCCAACCACCAGCGATAGTTGCCTGATAATTAAAGCTACTAAAGCGGTCGTCTTCATACGATGCGAACGCGAACAGTCTATTTTCAGGGTTTTCTAACTTGTAGTTACCTTGAGCTGAAACGAAAAACTTTTGCGCCGTTGTTTGGGTTTCCTGTACATCACTGTCATTGGTGATCTCATCTTGCTTGTAGAGCGCTTCGAGCACATAGTCGTTGCTCCAATTAGTCATCTCATGATGTGAAGATAACCTGCCCTTAAGGGATGTCGTCTCGGTGTTACCACTGGTAATAATGACCCCTAACTCACCATCCAATGTGAAATCTTTCTGCGCATCTGCGTCCTGCGCGTTTGCAGCTAAAGCCATGCTGCTTAAAATTAATAGTGTGTGTAGTTTCATTCATCGCGCCTTTTTTAAGAGCGGCAATTTTAATCATCGGATGTAGTTATGTCGAGGGGATAAACGCGATTAATACGAATGCATTATTAACATTTGTCGTTTAAAAACAACAACCTGAACTTAAACTGAATTTTTAGTCTCAGCAATCAAGTCTAAATAAGACTTAGCACTGACATTTTGCTGAAATTTTACAACAGCTTGCTTTAACACTTCCTCGTCTTTTGGTTGTCTCAGTGAAGATAAAATAGCCTGACTAAAATCATCAAGGTTGTTTGGTTGAACAACTGAGCCTATAACGCCATTTTGTAGGGTGATACTGACATCCCCACATTCAGTTGACACCACGTTAACACCTAATGCTAGAGCCTCGCTCAATACTGTCGGCGAACCTTCCCAATCTGAAGACAGAACAAATAAATCAGCTTCTTTAAGTTCGGCATATGGATTGTCCGTAAATCCAGCTAAATCGACCGCATCAGTGACTCTTAATGTTTCTGTTAGTTGCTGCAATGATTGCTTTTGTTTGCCTTCACCAAAAATGATCAATCGACAATCTAATTGCTCTTTCACTTTGGCAAATGCGTTTATCAAACGCGAAAAATTCTTTTGCGGTGACAATCGGCCAACAGCGACTAGTACGGGCTTATCTTTATGAGTAAGCCAATTATGTGTCGCCTCACTTTCAGCAAGTAGAAACAGTCTATCGGTTAGAATTGGATTGGCCATCGCAACAAAATGATGTTTCGAAATACCAGTGATTCGTTGAATCGAGTCTGCCGCATCCTGCGATACCGCAGTCATTTTATCGAATTTTTTATATGCCCATCGCATCATCATATGCCGGGTGCTGCGACCAAGTGCATTCCTATTGCGAAGGCCAACTTCCATATTGTTGTGAATCTGTCCAATCATAAGACCTTTAAAACCACTCAATACCTTGGCAAGTGCCGCGATTTGTACTGCCCGGTCTTTAATGACAAAAAATACCTCTGGTGGTTGCTCTTTTAGGTGCTTGACAATTTCCGGGAGCGCTAGCCAACCGCTGCTGGCTTTGAGTTTTGTTTGTTTTACCGATGTAGGCAGTCTGGACAGATGTCGACTTTTGTTTTTTATTAACAGTAATTCAACCTCAACCCCAAGGTTTATCCATCCTTCAACGAGATTGGCAGTGACAACTTCTACGCCTCCATCACCGGAAAATGAAACCAAAACAGTTATTTTTTTCACTACTTCCGAAGCATTGCTGTCAGCCATTAATTTGTCCGTTCGTTGTTCAAAGAAATAAAAAAGCGCCAAAAGTCGCTTTTAACATGTAACATTCTGCGTACTTTTAAGTACGAGATGCCTCTGCAATAGATTCGATTGAGGCGCCAATAGTTGCGTTGAACTCATCATCTGATTGTTGTGCTGATAGTCCTTCTGCTAATGCGCGTGAAAAGCTTGCAATCATGCCATTGTTACGCGCAATCAATGCGTTAGCATCGTCACGAGAATAACCGCCCGATAAAGCTACAACACGAACTACGTTCGCTTTGCTCATCAACTCTTGATAAAAGTTATCTTCAGAAGGTAGTGTTAATTTCAACATGATGTGTTCGCCTTCACCTAGCGCATCAATATGCTTAATCAATGATGCTTTTAACAGTGCTTCCGCCTCTGCTTTTTCTGGGGAATGAATATCAACTTCAGGCTCGATAATCGGTACCAAACCTTTGGCAATAATTTGCTTACCTACTTCAAATTGTTGTGCAACAACACTTTCTATACCTTCAGCGTTAGCTAATTTGATAACTGAACGCATTTTGGTACCAAATACTCCTTGTGCAACGGCTTTATCTAATAAGTCGTCTAAAGCTGGCATAGGCTTCATCACTTGCACACCATTAGCTTCGTCGGCTAAGCCCTTGTCCACTTTTAGGAAGGGAACAACGTTCTTTTCTTGCCAAAGGAACTGTGCACTCATCATGCCTTGAATCTGACGGTCGAGGGTATTCTCGAATAAAATTGCACCTAGTACTTTTTCACCATTAAACGCGGGACTTGTAATAATACGGGTACGCATTGCATGTACCATATCAAACATTTCTTCGTCATTGCTGTAGGCTGATTCTTCTACACCATATTGTTTTAATGCTTTTGGTGTACTGCCGCCACTTTGGTCAAGAGCAGCGATAAAGCCTTCTGCGTTGGAGACTTTTTCTAGCATTTCGGAATTGGCAGTCGATGCCATCGGTGACACTCCTAAAAAATCGTCTTTCGACGGTTGGGTTACAGGGGTCGATGTCCTTTTTGTCGCTATCTTTGAGCGTATTATCTTCCATGTGCGAGCGTATATTTACGCTCGACTTTCTAACATTTCCACAGCAGGTAATTTTTTGCCTTCCAAAAACTCTAAGAAGGCGCCACCACCAGTAGATATGTATGATATTTTATCTGCTATACCGTACTTGTCCACCGCCGCAAGCGTATCACCGCCACCAGCAATGGAAAATGCATCACTGTTGGCAATAGCTTTAGCAATCGCTTTGGTGCCTTCACCAAACTGATCGAATTCAAATACGCCAACCGGACCATTCCATACAATCGTTCCAGCTGCTTTAATCATTTCGGCAAGACGCGCGGCAGTTTCAGGGCCAACATCAAAAATCATGTCGCCATCGTCTACTTTGCTAACATCTTTTAAATGCGCTGCAGCTGACTCAGAAAACTCTTCACCCACAATGACATCTACCGGAACTGGGATCTCGCCGCCCGCGTCTTTGGCTGCTGTCATCAATCGGTTAGCTTCAGAAATTAAGTCTTGTTCATAAAGCGATTTACCGACTTTATGGCCTTGAGCCGCAATAAAGGTATTGGCAATACCTCCACCTACAATGAGCTGATTTACCTTTTCAGATAACGATTCAAGTACAGTTAATTTAGTCGATACCTTTGAACCACCCACGATAGCCAATAAAGGTCTAGCAGGATTTTCTAATGCCTTGCCAAGCGCTTCTAATTCAGCAGCAAGCAAAGGGCCCGCACACGCAGTAGCAGCAAACAAACCCGCTCCGTGCGTGGATGCTTGTGCTCTATGCGCGGTACCAAAGGCATCCATCACATAGACGTCGCATAGCGCAGCGTATTGTTTTGACAGCGTTTCGTCGTTTTTCTTTTCGCCTTTATTAAAGCGCACATTTTCAAGCACAACGACTTCACCGGTAGCCACTTCCACGCCTTCTAAGTAATCTTTTTCAAGGCGAACTGGGTGGCCTAAGTTGTCGTTAAGATAATCTACAACGGGTTGCAGGCTGAATTCTTCTGCGTATTCGCCTTCAGTCGGGCGTCCCAGGTGAGACATGACCATCACTTTGGCACCAGCGTCAATCGCCGCTTTAATGGTTGGCATAGACGCTCGGATCCTCGCATCAGAGGTTACTTTCCCCTCTTTTACCGGTACATTTAGGTCTTCACGAATAAGTACGCGTTTTCCATTTAAATCCAATTCTGACATTTTCAAAATTGACATTATTTCGCTCCAATAATTGTATTTGCTAATTCGTCATTGCCAGTGCCGTATCCAACATACGGTTGGCGAATCCCCATTCGTTGTCACACCATACCAAGGTTTTGACTAGTTTTTTATGACTCACGCGCGTTTGTGAACCATCAACAATGCATGAATGTGGGTCGTGGTTAAAGTCACAAGACACTAAGGGCTCTTCGGTGTATCCCAAGATCCCCTCTAATCGCCCCACCCGAGCATTTTGCAGTGCGATATTAACATCGTCTACGCTGACCTCTTGGTGCAGCGTTACGCTTAAGTCCATCGCCGTAACATTAATCGTGGGCACGCGCACTGCTATTGCCTCAAAACGTCCTGCAAATTTTGGCAAGATACGTTCAATGCCGACCGCTAATTTAGTATCTACTGGAATAATGGACTGGCTGGCAGATCGCGTTCTTCGCAAATCGCTGTGATAAGCGTCTATTACCTGTTGGTCATTCATCGATGAATGAATGGTGGTAATAGTGCCACTTTCCACATCAAAGGCTTCGTCCAACGTTTGCAGCACTGGAATGATGCAATTAGTTGTACAAGAACCATTGGACACTAATTTGTGCTCAGGTTGCAGTTCATGGTCGTTGACACCGAAAATCACGGTATGATCCATATCCGACTTGCAGGGATGGGAGAACAGTACTTTTTTAGCACCAGCTGATAGATGCTTTTCGCCGTCTTCACGTGAATTGAACATGCCTGTGCATTCAAGTACTAGGTCAACTTTTAACTCGCTCCATGGCAAGTTTTCAATGAGTGGTTCCTTGAGTAACTGGATATCACGTCCTGCTACATCGAGCATGCTATATCTAAGTGCGACTGAGAATGGGAAGCGACCGTGCGTAGAATCGTATTTTAATAGATGCGCAATGCCTTCAGGCTCTGCGAGTTCGTTTATTGCAACGACTTGAATAAGGTCGTCGCGGCCAGACTCGTATAAAGCCCGTAGTACACTTCGGCCAATGCGGCCAAAACCGTTTATTGCGACACGTAACATGTAAAACTCAGGAAAGCGCAGGCTCACTAAGAGCCTGCTAACATTTTTTCAGTGCGGGAAAGTTACAGCAATTCTTCCGCTGCTGCAATTACAGCGTCACTGGTGATGTTGAAATGTTTAAACAAGTCGCCTGCAGGCGCAGATTCACCGAAGGTGTCCATGCCGATAATGCGTCCTTGTAATCCAACATATTTGTACCAGAAGTCCTTAATACCGGCTTCAACGGCAACGCGGTTAGTTACCGCCGCTGGCAGCACAGATTGTTGATACTGGGCATCTTGGCGTTCGAAAACGTCAGTTGAGGGCATTGATACTACGCGAACTTTATTGCCTTTTTCAGTAAGGGTCGCAGCGGCGTCTACCGTCAAACCAACCTCAGAACCAGTCGCAATTAAGATCACATCCGGCGTACCATCACAATCGATAAGTACATAGCCACCTTTGGCAATATTAGCCACTTGCTCAGCGGTTCTTTCTTGCTGTTCTAGGCCTTGATGGCTGAATATTAACGTTGACGGACCGGTTTGCAACTCAATCGCTGATTTCCACGCGACGGCAGATTCCACTTGGTCACAAGGGCGCCAGTTGGCCAAATTTGGTGTCATTCGCAAGGCAGCAAGTTGCTCTACTGGTTGATGCGTAGGACCATCTTCACCCAGACCAATTGAGTCGTGAGTGTAAACGAAGATAGAAGGTACCTTCATAAGTGCCGCCATGCGCACTGCGTTGCGTGCATATTCCATGAACATTAAGAAGGTAGCACCATAAGGCTTAAAGCCTCCGTGTAGCGCAATACCATTCATGATGGCAGACATACCAAACTCGCGCACACCGTAATACACGTAGTTGCCGCTCGCATCTTCTGCAGTTAAGCCTTTACTTCCGGACCAAATGGTTAAGTTCGAGCCCGCTAAATCGGCTGAGCCACCCATTAATTCTGGTAACAAAGGACCAAATGCATTTAGGGCATTTTGTGATGCTTTACGACTTGCGATTTTCACAGCATTCGCTTGTAAATCGGCAATGTAAGCATCTGCTTTTTCGCTCCAATCAGCTGGAAGTTCATTCGCTAAACGACGCTTAAGCTCGGCAGCCAACTCAGGATAAGCAGCAGCATATGCGTCGAATTTTACCTGCCAATCAGCTTCTTTGGCTTTGCCTGCGTCCACAGCGTTCCACTGTGAAGCAATCTCGCTAGGAACTTCAAAAGCAGGATGCGGCCAATTTAGCTCTTTGCGTACAAGTTCAATCTCAGCATCACCAAGCGGTGCACCATGGCAATCTTCTTTTCCTTGCTTGTTTGGTGAACCAAAACCAATGATGGTTTTGCAACACAACAGTGATGGCTTGCCTGTCTCAGCCTTGGCCGCTTCAATCGCTGCAATAATTTGCTCAGGGTTGTGGCCGTCGACGTCGCGAATAACATGCCAGCCATAGGATTCGAAACGTGCAGGTGTGTCATCGGTAAACCAACCTTCTACTTCACCGTCGATTGAAATGCCGTTGTCATCCCAAAACGCAATGAGTTTGCCAAGGCCAAGCGTGCCAGCCAGTGAACATGCTTCATGAGAAATACCTTCCATCAAGCAACCATCACCCAAGAACGCATATGTATTGTGGTCAATGACCTCATGACCTTCTTTATTGAATTGTGCAGCAAGGGCTTTTTCAGCAATCGCCATACCGACTGCATTAGTGATCCCCTGGCCAAGTGGGCCAGTGGTTGTCTCAATCCCCGGCGCATAACCGTACTCTGGATGGCCTGGCGTTTTAGAATGCAATTGACGGAAATTCTTCAATTCTTCGATAGGAAGCTCGTAGCCTGACAAATGCAAAAGAGAATAGATGAGCATAGAACCGTGGCCATTGGACAAAACAAAACGGTCTCGGTTTACCCAATCAGGGTTAGATGGACTGTGCTGCAAATAGTCGAACCACAATACTTGCGCAATGTCAGCCATGCCCATTGGGGCACCAGGGTGACCTGATTTAGCTTGTTGAACAGCATCCATACTTAACGCACGAATTGCGTTAGCGAGTTCTCTTCTGGTAGGCATTAGGACTCCTAAATAGTAATAACCGTATAAAACAAAAGTTTGTTTGTACGGCGTCGATATAATCGTAGGTGCGGTATTCTCGCGCAGCCACCAAGCTGATGCAATGGAATTTCTTTATGATTTACACCACGACGAGGCTTTTTTTTAATCAAAAGTTGGAATCTGCATTTTAACCGTATAGACTTATAGACGTCTAGCAGTAAATACTGATACTTTTCTTGAGTACGAGCGTATACAAGAAAAAAAATGAGAGGAATTTTAAAGGATGGCAAAACATCTTTTCACATCCGAATCTGTGTCCGAAGGACATCCAGATAAAATCGCAGACCAGATTTCTGATGCTGTGCTTGATGCAATTTTAGAACAAGACCCCAAAGCTCGTGTCGCTTGTGAAACCTATGTAAAAACTGGCATGGTTATGGTTGGTGGTGAGGTGACTACCTCAGCTTGGGTTGATATTGAAGAACTCACCCGCAAAACGGTGAGAGATATCGGTTATGTTCATTCAGATATGGGTTTTGACGCCGATAGCTGTGCTGTTTTAAACACCATAGGCAAACAATCACCCGATATTAATCAAGGTGTTGATCGCTCTCGCCCTGAAGAACAAGGTGCTGGCGACCAAGGTTTGATGTTTGGTTACGCGAGTAATGAAACTGATGTGCTAATGCCTGCGCCAATTACTTACTCACACCGCTTGGTTAAGAAACAATCTGAAGTACGCAAAGATGGCACTCTTGAATGGTTGCGACCTGATGCCAAAAGTCAGGTAACGTTCGTTTATGAAAACGGCAAGCCTGTCGGTATCGACGCGGTAGTTTTATCGACGCAGCACTGTGAATCTATAGGCGAAAAAGAGCTTCAAGAAGCGGTGATGGAAGAAATCATTAAGCCTGTGCTACCTAGCGAGTGGTTAAATGCTGATACCAAATTCTTTATTAATCCAACTGGTCGTTTTGTAATCGGCGGACCTATGGGTGACTGTGGTCTTACGGGTCGTAAGATTATCGTTGATACCTACGGTGGTATGGCGCGTCACGGTGGCGGTGCTTTCTCAGGTAAAGATCCATCAAAAGTTGACCGTTCGGCGGCCTACGCTGGCAGATATGTAGCAAAGAACATAGTTGCAGCGGGTTTAGCGGAGCGTTGTGAAATTCAAGTTTCTTACGCAATTGGTGTGGCAGAGCCTACCTCTATCAGCGTAGAAACCTTTGGTACCGGTAAAGTTGATAATGCGACCTTGACTGATTTGGTTAAAGCACACTTTGATTTACGTCCTTACGGACTTATCAAGATGCTTGATTTGGAGAAGCCAATTTATCAAGCGACGGCGGCCTACGGTCACTTTGGCCGCGAAGAGTTCCCGTGGGAAAAGACAGACAAAGCGGAAGCATTGAAAGCAGCTCTATAATTTTAGTGACGTGTTAATCAATGAGAAAAGGACGCTATGCGTCCTTTTTTATTGCCCTTTGAAAACCACAATAGGAAACTTTTCTAAACATAAGTGGCCTTATTGTAAGAAACTAAAACAAGCAACGTCATCTTTTGTTCTGTTTCGGTTAATATAATGACTACTATACTTTCGATTATTTTTTGGAAGCTCGGAGTGCTCCAGAATGAAATTTAAGAAAATTTGTATCGTGACGGTGCTAGCACTGACTTTAACTTCTTGTGCCAAATCGCCAACAGGTCGCTCAACCATTAAATTGTTCTCATCAGAACAGATGAACAATATGGGCGAACAGGCTTTTACCAGCCTCAAAGAAGAACAAAAGACGCAAGCGCCAGAATTGCAAAATGCCTACGTTAGTTGTGTGGCTGAACACATAGTCAGCCAGGTGCCAAAATCTACTTTTGCCGGTGAATGGGAAGTTGTTGTTTTTGATGATGACCAGATTAACGCGTTTGCATTACCGGGGGGCAAAATTGGTGTCTATACAGGACTATTAAAAGTCGCTGAAAACCAGCATCAACTGGCAGCAGTCATTGGCCACGAGGTCGGTCATGTTATCGCGGAACACGGCAACGAGAGAATGTCACAAAACACCTTGGTGGGTATTGGTATGGAAGTGACTAGTGGCGTTTTAGAGAATAAATCTGTTGGTTATAGTAAGGAGCTAATGTCAGCTATTGGCCTAGGGGTGCAAGTTGGCTTTACCCTGCCCTTTAGCCGCACCCATGAGTCAGAAGCGGATCTAATTGGTTTAGACCTAATGGCAAAAGCTGGATTTAACCCGGCGCAATCTGTCAAACTATGGGAAAATATGGACAAAGCCAGTGGTGGTGAGCGCCCCTTGGAATTCTTGTCAACGCACCCGGCTCCCACTACGCGTATCGATCAACTCGAAAAGAACATGACCAACGCTAATGTCCTTTATCGCATGTCAGCAACTAAGCCTAAGTGCACTCCTGAAGATTCACAAAGACAGTAATCCGTCCACTCTTTTGATTATGACACTATCTGTATGGGTGATGGCCTAGCGGCCATCACCCTCCCACCGAAACAAGTAAGCACTTAAGGTCAAAAAGACCGCTGTCATACCCAGTAGAGCAAACACAGAGTTCTTCAATTCCCAAAGATTCGTGCCCTCAGTCATGATACTACGAGCCGAGTCGACTAGGTGCGTCAATGGCAATGCCAAAGCAACAGTTTGGATCCACTCTGGAGCCCCCTCCATGGAAAACCAAACACCAGAAAGAATCATCATTGGCCAGGTCACCATATTTAACATGCCACCGGCAAGCTCCTCACTGCGACTTCGACTTGCCATCAGCAATCCCAACGAAATCATACAAAGTGCTCCTAAAAACGCCACGATAAGCAAATTCAGATAGGATCCCAGCATGTAAAAATCAAACATAAAGTCACAGACAACAAATACGGCGGCAGCCATAAATACAACGATAAACAAACGCGAGATAATTTGTGCCAGTATGAACTCGATGGCGTGTAACGGGGTGGCCTTCAAACGCTTTAAAACCGAAGACTTGCGGTAGCGAACAATCACATAACCTACACCGAATAAACAGCTAAACATCATGTTCATACCCAAAATCCCCGGCAAAACCCAGTCCAAGTAGCGTATTTCTTTACCTGAAAGCGTTATGCGTTGATATTCCGGTGCAGCCCCCAATAATAGCTGCTCTACAAAATACCCTTTTGGGCTACTCTCATTTAACCAGTAGGTTTTTTGCAAAGGCGCGACCAGCAAATCGACCTGATGCTGTTCAACCCGTTGCGTCGCTTTAGATTCATCTTCATAACTAACAAACTCAACGTATTTCAATTGGTAGAAATCATTGTGCCGTTCGTTATCAGTGTTATTTTGCACCTCTGGTATTTGGCCTAACACGCCCACCTTGTATTGCGCTTTACCGTCTCCGTCAAAGATAAAGGAAAACCCTATCAATATAAGTAGCGGAAAAATAATGTTCCACGCCAGAGATGAGCGGTCTCTGAAAAACTCCAGATTGCGAGCCTTGAACAAAGCGTAAAATCGTTTCCACATATCTTAGCCCTCCAACTGATGCCCGGTAAGTTTTAAAAATAAATCATCCAAATTGGCACTTTTCACATTGAGTCCCTGTAATTTCACTGAGCTTTGGGTCAAGCGTAACAATACCTTTTCGACTTCATCTGTCGTCACTTCCCAAAAGGTATGATTTTTCTGCATCCTAAGTTCATCGACCAATGACGCTTCCAATTCCTGATAAGGAAAGCGAATGAGTGCGCCAGAGAAATGCTTGCTCAGCAGTTCTCCTGGATGCCCCTTTTCGATGATCTTCCCTTTATCCATAACTTCGATGTGGTCGCACAAATACTCGGCTTCGTCCATATAATGGGTTGTTAATACAATTGTTTTGCCTCGTTGCTTGATACTTGAGATCAAGTCCCAAAAGTTGCGACGAGCATGAGGATCCAGCCCTGTGGTGGGCTCATCAAGGAACAGAACATCGGGATCGTTTACCAGCGCAAGCGCTAAGAGCAATCGTTGCCGCTGTCCACCAGATAGCTTGCGATGGTCTTGATTCAAAAAGTCCGCTAACTGACATAAATTTACCAGCTCTTGTTCGGGCACTGCTTTGTCATAGAACGCTGAAAACATCCTGATTGTTTCAATCGTGGTTAAATAATCCTGCAGCGCGGTATTTTGGAACTGGATCCCAATTTTATTAAGCGCTGCGCGATCCATTTTCTTGCCGTAATACTGAATGACGCCAGAATCTGGCTTGATTATGCCCTCGAGCATTTCGATTGTTGTAGTCTTCCCAGCCCCGTTAGGTCCTAGTAAGCCAAAACACTGACCTTGAGGAACGCTAAAATCCACGGAATCGACAGCGACCTGACCTTTGAAGGATTTTTTCAGCGCTTCCACTTCGATAACTGATTGCATTAAGACTCCACTGCCATAAAACTATGTCTAATTTGATTTATACCTCGATAGATATTGCATCATAATTTGCGTTCTCAAGTTTTGCATTAGCTAATATTTTGATTACACTGCGCACTTATCAAAATTAGCTTTCGAAGTTCATGCGTATCCCCCGATTATTTGTTGACCAAACACTTGCTGTAGACGAAGAGATCCCTTTATCAAAGGAACTAAGTAACTATGTGGTAAATGTACTGCGACTCAAAGACGCAAGCCCAGTAGTATTGTTTAATGGGGATGGCAATGAATACAGCGCAGAGTTAGAAATTCTCAGCAAACGTAGCGTCAACGTCAGAGTTGATAGCAAACTGGGAATAAGTTGTGAGTCACCACTACCAATTCATTTGGGACAAGGCATATCAAAAGGTGACCGAATGGATATGGTGATTCAAAAGTCTGTTGAGCTGGGGGTCACAGAAATAAGCCCCATCATCACAGAACGATGTAATGTGAAACTCGACGATGAACGCTGGCAAAAGAAACAACAACATTGGCAAAAAATAGCAATATCAGCCTGTGAACAGTGCGGGCGTAATGTTGTGCCTACCATTCATGCGCCAATCACGTTGGCACAATGGCTAAGCCAGTCCACAAATCAATTGCGCCTGACGTTAAATCCAACAGCCGAGAAACGTCTAGCCAGATTAGACGTGCCTAAAGAAGGAATACGTGTGTTAATCGGCCCCGAGGGTGGTCTATCTGACCAAGAAATCTTTCAAGCCGCCGAAACAGGTTTTAATGATGTGAGTCTAGGCCCGCGTATTTTACGCACGGAAACCGCAGCGTTGGCGGTAATTAGCATACTGCAAGCGAATTACGGAGATCTTTGATTTTTCTTAGATAACACCGAGCTCTATCGCTTTAAGTACCGCGCGAGTGCGGTCTCTTACGCCCATCTTTGACAGAATATTGGATACTTGATTCTTCACTGTGCCTTCAGACTTATGCATAGCGCCCGCAATCTCACGGTTACTGTACCCTGCCGCCATAAGCCGTAAAATCTCAGATTCTTTTTCAGACAATGATTCTGGTTTTTCAAAACTCTGAAAATCAGACTGCATTCCTTGTAGCCCCTTGAGTACTTTCTCTGTAATGGCTGGCTGGATCAAAGTTTTACCTTGCGCAACTTGTTCAATGGCAGCAATCAAATTATCCAGTGATACATCTTTCAGTAGATATCCCTTGGCACCGGTTTGAATGGCTTGCATCACTAACTCATGATCATCAAACGTCGTCAACATAATAACGGGTGTTTCGATGTCAGCCTGTTTCAACAACTCCAACGCCTGAATCCCGGTACATCTTGGCATTCTAATATCCATTAAAATGACATCGGGTAACGCTTTTTGAGCGTGTTGCACCACTTGATCCCCATCATCGGCCTCGCCAACAACAGTCACCTTATCAGAAAGCGACAATAAGCTCTTTATCCCCTGACGCACCAGGGTTTGGTCGTCAACTAACATAATTTTAATAGTCATTATTTTCTCTATGCGGGTTCCAGTAACGTAATGAAGGTATGAAAGCCTGACTGATTGCCGATGAATTGGACTTGTCCTTTAAACGCCGCTACGCGTTCTTTAATTCCGGTTAGTCCATTGCCAAGTGTTAATGCACTGCTCACACTGCCATTGTCTTTCATCGACAAATTCAGCGCATCACGCTCTCTTTTTAGCTCAATTTCGAATTCACTCGCATGCCCGTGCTTCAGTGTGTTAGTAATACTTTCCTGTACACATCTGAGTATCGTATCGGCCAATTCCACGTTAGTAATATCGAGGTTTTCCTCCAACGCCAATCGAATTTGTAATCTGGGTACTGAATCGGCAAGGGCATGCAATGCTTCGGTCAATTCGATGTTAGATTTCTCTCTAATTTCAGTTACCGCTTCTCTTACATCAGCCAGCAATAACTTGGCAATTGCATAGCTTTTATCAACCTGTTCTTTTGCTTCACCCTGAGTTTTATGCGAAGCCACTTGCAGGTTGATAGTAAGTGCTGTCAGATGATGCCCAACCAAATCATGAATATTTCGGGCAATACGCACCCGCTCCGATTGCTTAGTCGCTTCTTTTAGCAGACTTTGTGCCGCCATAAGTTCGCGATTTAACTGTTGGCTTGCTTCTTTCGCCTGTATTTCTTGATGTACCGCGTTGATCATAGTTATGGTGAACAAACTCAACATCCAGTACAACAACATACTCAACCAAACATAGCTATCATGCCAATGCCAGGTAAAAACGCTGTAAAAACTCAAGAACAGTACAGGAGATAAGACAATGGCCTTTCGAAGTGAAAACAGGAATACCAGATGGCCGCTCCATATCCCCAAAAGTATGGCGTTAAAGTTGTAGGGAGTGATAAAAAACAATCCTAATACGCTGAATAACTGCACTACCACTAAGGTCACATACAACTGTTCACTTATCCCCTGTTCTTCATCTGTAGTGCGCAGAAAACAGCACAGATACACAACGTAAAGAAAAAAGGCGAAAACTATTCTCAGCCAATCTGGGCTGTCCCAATTTGCCAGTAAAAATAAACTAATCGACGCAATGGTGAGAATGGTTAACACCCCACTCATTCTCTCTACACCAATATTCTTTACGTAGTTAATCATTATTAATGAACCCACTTTTTAAGATGTGCTAATTAGCCCGTTCGGTTGTAATTATCGCATAGAGTTACTCGGTATCTATAGGTCAAAAGTCATGACTGTCGCAGGAAATTTTTACTCATTCATTTCCATTCAGTACAGTTTTTGATAATTTGCAGCCTATCCAATTCACGGAGTGGTAAATGAGACAGGACAATCAGGCAAATCCGAGTTTCAAAATGCGCGGCGAGCATATGACACGGATAGAAGCCTTTGTAGCGGCCGCATTTGCATTTGCCATTACCATGCTCATTATCAGCATAGATGACATCCCGAGTAACATGGATGAATTTATCTTAGCTATAAAAAACGTGCCTAGCTTTATTGCCAGTTGTGCCGTGATTGTGTTGATTTGGCATGGACATGCTGATTGGTCACGACGCTACGGTTTAGAAGACAAACCCACAATTTTATTAAGTGGCGCCTTGATCTGTATCGTATTGATTTTTATCTATCCACTTCGCTTGATGATGCAAGGTTTGTTTTTTGCGCTCTCAGGTGGCTACTTTCCGCTGGAAATTGACATTGCCTCTGCAGATGACTTACGCGTCATGTTCCTGTTCTACAGTGTCGGTTTTATGGCTTTGACCATTAATTTCTGGGCAATGTACCAACACGTACTGCACAAACAGCAGTATCTCGGCTTGAACGACTTTGAGCTAGACTTCACTAAAGTAAAACGACTAGATTGGATTTCCAGTATGACACTGACGTTCTGCGTCATTCTAGTGATGTATTTCGTACCCGGGCAATATCTACTCTACACACCACATCTATATTTTCTACTTCCCTTTAAAACCTACCTAGTCAGACGGGCTTACTATTCCAAAGCAAGAGTACATGTGGAAACTTCATAAGACGTTCATTTTACGCTCAGACTTATTGATTTAATCTTATTTTCAATTAATCGATTAGGCCAAAAGTCATATTTTTAAAAGGTGACTTCCGGCACTAAACGCTATTGGGCAGGGGCGCTACCATAATGGAAAATCAGCATGGATTTAACACTATGAACAGTCTCCCAGTAATTCATCAATTTAGTTTTTATGCGCATATTTTAATCGGAACCGCCGCACTCATTTTATTTTGGATACCTATTGTGAGTCGAAAAGGCGGAGTAGATCATCGTAAATTTGGCAAAATATACAGTATGGTCATGTATGCCGTTGCAGCGACCGGGGCATTGATGGCGATTATCGTGTTATACGATCCGATACTTATTCACGGTCATAGGCTGTCTGATGTTAGTCGCGCCGACGTATTCACTTCCAGAATGCGGGTATTCTATAGTCTTTTATTGTTTTTGAGCCTCTTAGTTTACGTGGGCATTCGCCATGGTCAATTAGCCCTAAAAGCAAAAACGAATCACAGTATCATGCGCTCGCCCACACATTTATTTTTGAACTTCCTATTGTGTTTAAGCTCTATTGCATTGCTAGGCTCCGGTATAAACAACAGTCATACCCTATCTATTATCTTTGGTGTGTTAGGGCTTGCCGGCTCTATTGGTAATTTGCGCTTTTGCTTACAAAATTATGTGGGCAAACAACGCTGGTTAGTGGAACATTTGAGCAGCTATATAGGCACTGGTATTGGTGCATACACAGCGTTCTTAACATTCGGCGGTCGCTCTTTGTTTTCAGACATAGGCAGCTGGCAACTGGTGTTCTGGGTACTACCGGGGGTAATTGGTGGTATTGCTATTCATTTTTACAGTAAAAAATACATGCCAAAGTCATTGGCGTAAGGGATTGAAATAATGCAAATACATCTTCGTAAAAAGCTAAAAATGTGTGTTATTGCACTGGCAATGACCGTTAGTAACCATAGTTTTGCGCAAAACTCAGAAGCGTTAACAGACGCTATCGCTCTGTTCGAATCTGGTGACATCAAAGCTGCGCAATCCGCTTTTAAAACATTAAAAGGTGACGGACTAGCAGACACTTATTTGGCTCAAATCATGATGCGAGAAGACCTAGATGACGCTGAAGATATGATTGAAGATGTCGTTGATGCGCACCCAAAATTGGCACGCGCCCATTTCATTCGCGGCCGCATTATGGGCAGTCAAGCTGGCAACGCTATATTTTCTGCACTTAGCTATGCTAAAAAATCTCTCAAAGGGTTTGAAACGGCAGTCGAACTAGAACCCGATTCAGTACTGTACCAAAAAGGCCTATTTCGATTTCATGTCAATGCCCCAAGCATCGCAGGCGGTGATCTTGATATCGCCACAGAACAAGTGGCCAAAGTGAAAGAGCTCGACTTAGAGGAGGGCGTGCTGCTAGACCTTGAACTAAGTGGTAGAAAAAATGAAGACGAAGCACACATAGCCTACGCATTGGAAGTGGCACAGCAATACCCAGATAACGCCAAAGTGAGTTTTGAACTTGCACGCTCCTATCAAAACACTAAAGACTACGACAAAGCCTTCGCGAGCCTCGATGATACTGTCGCAAACGCTACCAAAAGCGAAGACCTGCAAACTCGCTGTATGGCAGAGTATCAAATTGGTCGTACCGCAGTTTCTGCCAAATCAAATATGGAAAAAGGCATTGCCAGCCTGAATTACTTTAGCGAGCAATGCTCAAACGTCGGCAGCGAGCTTCCAGAAGCCCATTGGGCTAAGTTCAGAACCGCTAATTTATTAGAGTTACAGGGTAAAAAAGGTGAAGCAAAAATGATTTACAAATCTCTCAAATCGATAAAAGACAAAGAGTTTCAAAAGCAGTTGAAGAAAAAAGTGTGATCAGCTTCTGATTCTAAGTTAGATCAAAATACTTGTTGAAACCCAGATGTTTGCCACTATTAATGTGGCAAACATTTTTTATTTTAGGTGACTAACGTGGGTATAAAGCTAGCCATTGTCATGGATCCGATTTCGGCCATTAATATTAAGAAAGATACAAGTTTTGCCATGCTGATGGCAGCACAAAGCAGAGGCTACGAACTTTCGTATCTTGAAATGGCCGACTTATACCTGGAAAAAGGCAAGCCTATGTGCAGTAGCCGCTCACTAAAAGTAGAGCGGGACGCGCAAGGCTGGTACGAACTAGGCGAGCGCCAAGAGCATTCACTAGGGGACTTCAACGTTATCTTAATGCGCAAAGACCCACCTTTTGATACCGAATTTTTGTACGCCACTCAAATGTTGGAACTTGCCGAACAACAAGGCACGCTAGTTGTCAACAAAGCTCAGTCATTACGAGACTTCAACGAAAAACTGTTCACCTCTTGGTTTCCATCCCTCATTCCAGATACCTTAGTGACACGGAGCGACAGACTCATTCGAGAGTTTCACAAAAAACACCAAGACATTATATGCAAGCCTCTTGATGGCATGGGTGGAACGTCTATTTTCCGCGTGAAAGAAGACGGCAATAACCTCGGTGTAATTATCGAAACCCTGACCGCTCTTGGCAGCCAGTACGCGATGTTCCAAGAATTCCTACCCAGTATTAAAGACGGTGATAAGCGCATCCTGATTGTGGATGGAGAGGTGATGCCTTATTGCCTCGCGCGTTTACCGACCAAAGGAGAAAACCGAGGTAACTTAGCCGCTGGGGGTACTGGACGGCCACAACCAATCTCAGACAGTGACCGCATGCTAGCTGAGACGATTGCCCCGCTACTGGTAGAACGAGGTTTAATATTTGTTGGCCTAGACGTTATCGGCGACAAAATTACCGAGATCAATGTGACCAGCCCAACGTGTGTACAAGAAATTGAAGCTGCTTATGATATCGATATCACAGGCGTCCTATTTGACGCCATTGAAAAAAGACTTACAGTGTAAAGACAGTCGTTAGGAGTAAGCGCCTTGTTAGAGAGTCTGCAAAACCATTTCTTAATCGCTACGCCCCAACTAGAAGGGTCTTATTTTGGCCGTTCAGTGACTTATATTTGTGAACACAATAAAGAAGGAGCCATGGGCATTGTGATTAACCAAAAGGCTGAAATGACATTGCAGCAACTACTCTGTATGACCGAAGAGGCCTTTACTCTGGACGATAATCACGCAGACGATCAAATTTTCTCCGGCGGGCCGGTTAGCCGTGACCGAGGCTTCATTTTGCATACGACACAGCCCGGATTCAGTTCCAGTCTGGCACTGACATCAGAGATTATGGTAACAACATCGAAGGATATTCTGTCAGTTATTGGTAATGACGATGGCCCTCAGCAATCAATTGTCGCCTTGGGTTATGCAGGTTGGTCTCCCGGGCAGCTAGAAGAAGAACTTGAAAGCAATTCTTGGTTAACTTTAGAAGCGGATCTCGACCTGTTATTCAATGTACCTGCTGAAGATAAGTGGCAAGCGGCAATAGACAAAATTGGGATTGATATTTGGCAACTCGCGCCAAATGTGGGACACGCGTAATTATGAATAGATATTATTCATAAATGACCTACACTTCTCATACCAGTAATAGTTACACTCTATAGCGTCAGAAATCATTTGCCGTGTCAAAAATTTGGCTTATTATACAGTGCTTTGTAAACAAATTGTTAGTTGAACTCGCATCAGCAATATCACACTAAAATCAAAATGTTAGTACGTATTTTCATATTAAGTTGGTGTTTTTTTTCAGTGACTGTGGCAGCACAAGTGGCGACCATAAATACTGTGCAAAAGGCCATCGACTATGACAATACCGAAAAACAGAAAGTACTCGATTTACTGTTACTCCCCCTGGAAGATGGGGAATTTGAGCACTCAGAAGTTGACCAATACCTAGCACTAAAAGAGGTGGCTTTCGCCTATCTACGCCCCGGACAAATCGTGCAAGCTCGCGAGTACACATTCAAACTTAGACAATTTGGCGTCAACACGGGTAACATCTTCTATCAGGCGCGCAGTTATAACATCGAAGGCGAAATCTACGATGCACTTGCCGATTTCCAAAAGAAATTAGATGCCCAGAAGATGGCCTTGCAATTGTACGATTCTATCGAGGGGAGCTACGACAGATCAGAGAAAGTCACTACCTTAGTAGAAATTGCCAGCGCCTACCACGAAATGGGCATTCTTTCCGAAGCGTTAAATGTTGCTAATGATGCCGAAAAGCTAGCCACTGATATAGAGGATCTTGACGGTGTCGCCAGTGCCTATAATACGTTTGGTAACGTACATCAAAAATTGGGGAACTACCCTAAAGCCTTAGAGTATCTGCTAAAAACAATCGAGTTAGATAAGCAAATTGGCAAAGTCGACGAAATAAGTACCTCACTCTACAACGTCGCTTCTGTTTACGAGGAAATGGGCGATTTAGAAATGGCTCAGCAATATTATCAACAAGCACTTGATATTGATCTCAGAACACAAAACCCTGATCACTTGGGCTTTGATTATGCCAAACTTGGAAAGATGTCCCTCGAACTAGGCGATATTGAAGAGGCACGTATTTACACATTAAAAGCCATGGATATGTTTCAAAAGGTCAATGCCACTCGCAATATCGCATGGATGAATAACAAACTTGCAAGTATCGAATTAGCGGCGGGTGACTTTGAAGCCACTCAAGAATATTTAGACAAGAGCTTATCCCTTAATCCTGCAGGCAAAGACTCACATTTGTTCACTGAAATGCAAACGATTAAGGCAAGACTGGCTCTGGCGCAAGAGAATTTTATTGTAGCTCATGAGAGCTTAGATCTGGTCGAGAAAAATGCCGTCGAGCGCCGAGCCGCCGCTCAGATAGAAGAAATTTTTGAGCTCCGCAGTAAGATTTTTGAGCGTCAAGGACGCTTTGAGCAAGCCTTAGAGAGTTTTCGTCGCTTTCACGAGCTGTACGAAAACATGAATGAGAGAGCCAGAGCCAATGCCATCGCAGGCCTTCAGAGCAACATTAATTTTTTACAGAAAGAATACAAAATTCAGATGTTAGAAAAAGATACTGTTGTTCAAAATGCCCAGTTACAACAAGCCAAGATTGAACGCAATGCCTGGGTGTCGATATTGTTATCTATCTTGTTCATCATCGCCTCAATTGGCTATCGAGAGTTCACCAAACGCCGAGTTGCAGCATTCAAAGCTGGACTGTTGGAAGAATCCGTACAGCGTAAAAACGCCATGCTGGCCGAAGTTTCGCATGAATTACGTAGCCCACTTACGGCCTTACAGTTGCAAATTGAGTCATTGGAATACAATTTAGAAGATGACCCAGCTGCTGCTTATGCTCGTTTAAATCGCAAGGTTTCTGAGTTGAATCAATTAATCGAAGACCTATACCAGCTAGCAAGAGCTGACAATGGCTTATTGAAATTAGACATTGAAGAAGTGTCAGTGAAAGATCTCGTTGAAGAGATTACTGAAGGTTACTCCGAAGTTGTTGAGCACCACGGTCTAAAACTAGAAACAGAGTTATCAGGAGCAACCAATGACCTAATTCCTGCCGATGCGCTTCGTATCAAACAGGTCATCGTCAACCTGATTCGCAACAGCCTCAACTACACAGATTCGCCAGGCATCATCAAGTGCAGTACTCAAATCGCTCCCGATAAAGTGGAAATATTGCTAGAAGATTCAGCTCCAAGTGTATCTGAACCCGATTTGGAACGGTTGTTTGAGAGAATGTACCGCGCCGATTCATCAAAGCAGCGCGACAACAGTGGTTCAGGATTGGGTTTATCTATTTGTAAGAGCCTGATTGACGCACACAAAGGCACCATTAAAGCCTCACAGAGCTCTCTGGGCGGTTTAAAAATAAATATCAGCTTACCGAAAGCAGAATTCAACAAAGCCGCATAACAACGTTACACTAACTCTCGTATCGCATTCGATTAATAGTTCTCTTTAAATTTTACCACCTTGTATAGATAGCGACGCGATTCTTGCCGAGGATGGGCATTGGTCAGTTTTTGGTAGACTTGATCTGAACTCAACTGATTAATGACACTTGGTGCACGAGTGCGTTCAGAGTGGAAGGTCTTAAATACATTCCCTGCTCCACCGTTATAAGCACTAATCGTCGCGTAATGTTTGCTCTGGTTATCCACTATTTTGTTGAGATAGATGTCTTGCAAAATGTGCAAATAAGCTACACCAATGTCAATGTTGTCTTTGGGTCTAAACAACACCGTCTTAGTTGGCATATCACTGCGTTTTTTCACTCTCGTGTAAACATCTTTACCCGCCGTCGCTGGAACTACCTGCATCAAACCATAGGCATTGGCTGAACTTACTGCAAAGGGATTAAAACTGCTTTCAGCCTCAATAATTGCGTAGATGAGGGATGGCGACACCTGGTATTTAGCTGCTGAGGCTAGTACATAATCTGAATATTGTTGTTTGCGCAAATGTTCATGGTTATCAACCAACGCGAAGGTGACACTGTGTACTGCTCGCCCACCAGACTGTTTAGCCACCAATTTGGTTCTTATAAGGTGATCAGCAAAGCGCCCCGCCCGCCATTCATAGCGAATTGGTTTCCCGTCGTGATCGAGCACTTGATTAAACAAAAATGGGAGGCCATTAAACTGCGGCTCGGCGTCGGAAAATATATCAGTTGCCGCTGGATCGTCAGTACTGAGTAAAGTCGTCACAATGGCGTTTCGCATCTGAATATTTACATCCGAGGCATTCACCGTTTCTACGGTGACTTTTCCAGCTGGAAAATCAACAATGGCTCTCGCTGCGTAATCTTGAGTGTATTTCACATATTTTTCGCGGCTTGGCACATCAGTGTTTCTTTCACCCCATTTGCGACTGGCATTGTCGAACAACAGCGCCAATAAGCGTTGTATGTTTTCTATATCCTGTATTACGGCTTGCGGGTTTTGTTGATACTGACGGGCTTTTTGTTTGGAAAATGACTCTAGTGCGGCTTCTATAGAGCCGGCTTTAGAGGCTTCGGCAATCATTCTTTGGTCAGTCGCCGTGCACGAAAAAAGTACTAGGATAAAGGCTGCCAATATCCCTAGGCGCATATAAAAACTCCTACTTAAAGCGCACACAAACTGTAGTTGATCTTCGCTAACAATTGTTCTTTTTGGAAAGGTTTACCCAAATGTGCGGTAAAGCCAATTTCTTGGTAATGTTTCACCTCATGAGCCATAACATTTGCTGTAAGGGCAATAACAGGCAATGAAGCCCACTCTGGATTGCTGCGGATCTTGCGCAATGCTTCGGTACCATCCATCACTGGCATTTGAATGTCCATGAGAACCAGGTTGTAGTGATTCTCTGATAGCATTTTCAGAGCAATTTCTCCATTGCCAGCTACCTCTACCGATGCCCCGGCATTGGTGAGCATTTCGGTGGCAATTAGCTGGTTGATCTCGTTGTCTTCTGCAAGCAAAATTTTAACGCCACTGATGTTCTCCGTTGTTTTTACTTTTCGAGTATCATCTCCACTCTCATCAGCCACTTCATAGTTTATCAACACGGTAAAGGTGGTGCCTTGGCCTGGCTTACTATCCAGTTTGATTTCACCTTTTTGCATGGTCAGTAATTCTTTAACTATGGCCAAGCCAAGACCTGTCCCTCCGAATTTTCGGGATGTAGAACTGTCTGCCTGGGTAAACGAATTGAATAGATTTGCTTGTTGCTCCTCGGTAATACCTATCCCAGTATCCTCAATAGTAATCCTAACTTTTAGCATGTCATCAGCCGGCAACGCGCCGATGCTTACAGTTACTCCACCTTCTTGGGTGAACTTTATGCCGTTAGACGTGAGGTTTACCAGAATTTGCATTAATTTCGTCGGGTCACCCAATACCATCTGTTCAGTCTTACCCTTCAAATTGACATTGAAACCGATGCGCTTGCCTTCTGCCAAATGACGCACCTGACTGTCCAGTTGCGCAGCAATATCGGTAATTTTAAATGGAATGCTCTCTAGTTCCATTTTGCCCGCTTCAATTTTGGAGATATCCAGGATCTGATTGATGATCTGCAAAAGGGTGTGCGCAGACATCTCAGCTTTTGTTAAATAATCTCTCTGGGTTTGGTTCAAATTGGTGTGCAAGGTGAGATCCAGAAGTCCCATGACGCCATTGATTGGAGTTCGTATTTCATGAGACATGGTCGCAAGGAAATCTGATTTGGCTTTGCTGGCTGCATGCGCAGACTCGATAGCTTCGCGCAGTTTTATTTCCATGTTTTTGCGATCGGTTATATCACTGTAGGTGGCTACCAAACCCACAATTTCATTGCGTTTGTTGCGCAGTGCGACCTTGTTGGTATTGGAATACGATTCACTGCCGTCTTTCTCAATGTGATGTTTCTCATAATCGATGAGTGGTTCGCCGGTTTCTAATATTTTCGCGTCCTGAGCCTCATACTCTTCGGCGTTACCGTCTGATAATTCATGGTCAGTCTTGCCAACGACTTCATGTACACTCTTCTTTTTCACATCATCTAAAAAGCGCTGATTAGCTCCCCAAAAGGTCAAATCTTTTTTCTTCCAAAACACTCCAAAAGGAAAAGAGTTAATAACGGTAGTAAGTAGCGCCTCGGATTGCTCCAGTTCTTTAGATTTTTCCTCAACCGCATGTTGCAATACAGCCGACATGGTTTTCAAATAGGTAAAAAACTTATCAATAACAAACACACACATCGCGGTAAACAAAGCGTAGGAGGTGAAATTGTTAAACCAAGCAGGAAGGGATTTAAGATAGTCGCCCATGGGCACTTTGAATTCAAACTCGGTGTAATTGACGAGGAGAAAAACCCCCAGTTGCGCCAGTGCACCGGCAATACCCAATACAATTGCCGATTTGTTGTTAAATATTAGCGCCGCCATAACCACGCTAAAGGCAAGTAACATAGTACCTGATGCGCCCAAACCAAAGTTGATTAGGCCCACTAATCCCGACACAAATAACGCGCCAACAATCCATAACGCTTTGTAATTAGATGGGATTTTTTGCCTGAACAAATAAATTAAACAATGGATGACCCCAATGACGACATGCAAGGCCATGATAGGTATAAATCCAATGCTTGTGATACGATATAATGAACCGAATAAAACAAGCCCAATAAGAACCAATAAACCAAACAAGAGACGGTCAATTAAACTCTTTTTTATCGCGATGAAATCATCGCTTTCTTGTTGGAACATCAAATAACCACATTATTGTTTTTGTTTTAAAGATATACCTTATCTAACAAATAAGACAAAGATTTGAGGAATTTTCATGTCACAGGCAAATCGCACCTTTTTGGGCTTCGATTTTGGGACGAAAAGTATAGGTATTGCCGTAGGACAAGAAATTACCGGTACGGCTTCGCCGCTCGCGGCATTAAAAGCCACCGACGGTATCCCCAATTGGGATATTGTGGAAGCAGTATATCAAGAATGGAAACCCCATTTGGTGGTCGTTGGCTTACCCTTGAACATGGACGGTACCACGCAACAAGTCACCTTCGCTGCCAAAAAATTCGCAAACCGTTTATTTGCTAAGTATAAGGTTCCTGTTGAAACCAGTGACGAGCGACTTACCACCGCGGATGCCAAAGCCAGACTGTTCGAACTGGGTGGCTATAAGAAACTTCAAAAAGATAAAATTGATAGTGTTTCGGCCTGTTTAATTATTGAAAGTTGGATGGAGCGCCAATATCAGTAAATTTAACCCAGGGTGAAATAGTTCGATAGTCCCACCTGTCTATAGCAACACATTTGTTTTTTTGCAGCTATCTATGAAATTATTATCTATGTCTTCATTGGGTCGCCTCTCCCGTTATCTACTTATTCTCTCGTCACTATTTTTCGCTGATACAGCCACAGCGAATGAACAAAAACTGATAATGCCCCAATGGCAGTTGAACAAACAGGACGGAAGCGAAATTGGTTCTGCCGATTTTCAAAATAACCCCTTAATTGTTCACTTCTGGGCGACGTGGTGTCCATACTGCAAGAAACTACAACCCGGTTTACAACGCCTAAAAGACCAATATAAAAGCGAAGGGTTAGAAGTTATCGGCGTAAGCTTTCGCGAGGATCCGGGAACGCAGCCGCAGACGGTATTGCAAAATCGAGGACTGGACTTACTCACGGCGGTTGATGGAGAAAGTCTTGCTTCTATGTTAAGTATTAGCGGTACGCCGAGTACTTTGTTCGTTTACCCTTCAGGAGAAATATTAGGTATCACCCGTACCTCTGACCCTAAAGACCCTTCACTGGATAAAGCGGTAAAAATCCTCTTGGGTGCTAAATAGGCGCAAAAAGAAAAGTGGTTGGCGTTAATTGCAGCGCCAACAAATAGCAAACGTTCCCTCGTTGCGTTCACCGCATTCTTTGCATACCCAGGAGGGTTTGGCATCATCTACCTCTAACTCCGCTACCATTTTTTCAGCGCGATTTAGCCATTCGTCATCGGTCAGCCACACTTCAGGCCAGGCATCGAATGGAGCAATCTCGCCAGCTCCACCAATGGCGTATTCATTTTTAATGAAACAAGGAATCCCGGCTTCTTCCAGCATTTCCTTAATTTGCCAAACCTTCAGCCGATTCTCAGAGGTAAATAATTTAATCATTGTTGCTAATGAAAAACGCTCCCGCTGTCTTAATCCATATCTATCGTGACTTCACTGAGCGAACCTAAGCTAGTGCCTTCGTCGCTTTCAAGTTTGATCATCAAGCGCAAATCGTTAGGTGCATCTGAGTGGTGCAGCGCCATATCAAGCGTAATTTTGCCTTGCTTGTATAACTCGTAAAGCGCCATATCAAAATTCTGCATACCCATTTCTTTGCCTTTTTTCATGGCATCTTTAAGGCCGGAAATTTCGCTGCGCTGAATCATATCTGTCACCAAAGGTGAGTTAAGCAGTATTTCAATTGCCGCCACTCGCCCTTTACCGTCAGGAGTAGGCACGAGTTGTTGTGCCACAATAGCGCGCATGTTTAAGCTCAAATCATAACGCAGTTTCGAGTGCGCTTCGGGGGGTGCTAAGTGCATGATACGTTCGATGGCTTGGTTGGCATTGTTGGCGTGTAATGTCGCCACGCATAAGTGACCCGTATCAGCAAAGGACATAGCGTATTCCATGGTCTCCATGGATCGTATCTCACCAATCAAGATAACATCAGGCGCCTGACGTAACGAGCTCTTAAGCGCATCGTCAAACGAATTAGTGTCGATACCTACCTCGCGCTGTGTTACCACGCAATTGATGTGCTCATGCACAAATTCGATGGGATCTTCAATAGTAAGAATATGACCATACGAGTTTTTGTTACGATGACCGAGCAACGCCGCAAGCGAGGTTGATTTACCAGTACCGGTACCACCAACAAAGAGTATCAATCCCTTTTTCGCCATAATGATGTCTTTTAAGACTTCGGGTAATCCCAACTCATCAGCATTGGGGATTTTAGTCACGATACGCCGTACTACCATCCCTGCGCGGTCGCGCTGCCAAAAGGCACTACAACGGAAACGCCCAATACCATCTCGAGCAATCGCAAAGTTACATTCTCGGGTTTTGGCAAATTCTGCTTGTTGTTCTGGTGTCATGGCTTCGTGAACCATCGCGAGAGCACCCGCATCGTCTTGTCGCTCTTTTTGCAGTGGCCGCATTTTGCCGTGGATTTTTGAACTGACAGGAAAACCCGAAGTGACAAATAAATCCGAACCACCGTGTTGTACCATCATTTTCAAGTAATAATCTAAATTCATGGCTAGCCTCCGAATCCACCAGACTTGTTGGTACTCTTAGCGGCCGCATCTTGCGGAGTAATTAGCCCCTGTTGCACCAACCGTTGTAAACATTGATCCATCGTCTGCATACCGTGTGCTTGACCCGTCTGTATGACCGAATACATCTGTGCGACCTTGTCTTCGCGAATAAGGTTACGTATCGCAGGAATCCCCACCATGATTTCATGTGCCGCGACACGTCCGCCACCGACTTTCTTGAGTAGTGTTTGAGAAATGACGGCACGTATCGATTCAGATAACATCGAGCGTATCATGGCTTTTTCTTCCGCCGGGAACACGTCTACGATACGGTCGATGGTTTTGGGGGCAGAGTTTGTGTGCAGGGTACCAAATACCAAGTGACCCGTTTCTGCGGCACTGATAGCTAAACGAATAGTTTCTAAGTCACGAAGCTCACCTACCAGAATAATATCAGGGTCTTCACGCAGCGCTGAGCGCAGTGCATTGTTAAAACTGTGCGTATCTCTATGCACTTCACGCTGGCTTACCAAACAAAGCTTATTTTTGTGCACAAATTCGATAGGATCTTCAATGGTCAGAATATGTTCGCGTTTTGAAGAATTAATGTGGTCAATCATCGCCGCCAAGGTAGTACTCTTACCTGAACCTGTCGCACCAGTCACCAAAACGATGCCCGTAGGCTGCTGTATTAATTGTTTGAAAATATCGGGGGCATTGAGCTGGTCTAGGGTCAGAATTTCGCTAGGGATAGTTCTTAATACCGCTGCTGCACCGCGATTCTGAATAAAGGCGTTTACACGAAAGCGCGATAAATCTTTTATTTCAAAAGAAAAATCGGTTTCTAGATTTTCTTCGTACTCTTTTCTCTGCTTGTCATTCATGATTTCATAAATGAGTGCCTTAACTTGTTTGTCTTCCATTGGCGGGATGTTTAATTTGCGCATCTCACCGTCAACGCGAATTACAGGCGGCATACCAGCAGATAAATGTAAATCGGAGGCTTTATTCTTCACACTGAAGGCTAAAAGTTCTGTAATATCCATAAAAAGTCCACAACAAACAAATTATTAAAGGTTATGAACACTACAATAGCAGAACGATTGAATTCCGCACTCGAAACTATTCAGGATTCTGCGCGTTCGGCTAATAGACAGCCAAATAATATAAGTTTGCTTGCCGTGAGTAAGACTAAACCTATCACTATGATTGAACAAGCATACGCGGCCGGTCAGCGTCTGTTTGGTGAAAATTACGTGCAAGAAGGCGTCGACAAGATTCAACAACTAAGCTCTCTCGAAGATATCGAATGGCATCTCATTGGCCCGTTGCAATCAAATAAATGCAAAGTCGTTGCGCGACATTTTGACTGGGTGCAAAGCGTCGACCGTCTAAAAATTGCGACGCGCTTAAACGACAACAGGCCGGAAGATATGCCGCCACTGAATGTCTGTCTGCAAGTAAATATAAGTGGCGAAACAACAAAATCTGGGATGTTATTAGAAGAGTTAATGACAAATGCAGAGCAAGTCAGTAAGCTCTCGCGGTTGCACCTACGAGGGATTATGGCTATCCCTAGTAATACTGATAACGAAACTGCATTGGCTGAAGAGTTTCGAGCCTTGCATGCTGGCTTTGTTGAATTAAAAACGCGCTTTAATAGCGTGGACACCTTGTCTATGGGGATGAGTAGAGACGTTGCTCTTGCCATAGCCAATGGCAGTACAATGGTACGGGTTGGCACCGCAATTTTTGGCAAGAGAAACTAGTAAACAGGCTCAGAAAAAAGCATTAGGAACAAAAAGATGAGTGATAAAACTATCGCTTTTATTGGTGCGGGCAATATGACCCGAGCCATTATCACTGGTTTGATAAACAACCAATTTCCCAAAGACAAGATTATCGCCAGCAACCGTAGTCCAGAAAAACTCGATGCGTTGCGTGATGAGTTTGGGGTACGCACGACCATAAACAACAATGAGGCCATCGCCGCTGCCGAAGTGATAGTGCTTGCAGTTAAGCCCCAATTGATGGCGGACGTCATTGACGACTTTGACGGTCATCAGCCAGACACTCAACAAACTGAAAAACTGTTCATCTCAATCGCGGCTGGTATCAATGTCGCCCGTTTGCAACAAATGTTAGGGTTCACCGCGCCTGTTGTGCGCGTCATGCCCAATACCCCTTGTGCCATTGGCAAAGGCATGAGCGGCATCTATGCGTCGGAGCAGGTTTCGGAAGCAGACAAAACCCTTGCTGACTTTTTAATGCAACAAACCGGTGAGACGATTTGGGTAGCAGAAGAAAGCAGGATTGATGGTGTTATTGCCGCCGCAGGTAGCAGTCCTGCGTACTTTTTCTTATTCCTAGAAGCCATGCAGAACAAAGCGGTGCAATTGGGATTTGCGTCAGAAGATGCACGAAAGATGGTACAACAAGCCATGCTAGGTGCAGCGGAAATGGTTTGTCACAACCCACAACTTGAATTATCGCAGCTTAGAGCCCAAGTTACCTCTAAAGGGGGCACAACCGCTCAAGCAATTGCGAAGTTTGAACAACACAAACTTCCGGAAACTGTTGCTGAGGCTATGCAAGCTGCAGTAGACAGAGCCAATGAAATGTCAGATTTGTTTTAGGAAACGTTATGAATTCAGCCCAGTTTTTAGTCGGCACCCTGTTTGATTTATACCTGATGGTGGTGTTATTGCGTCTTTGGTTACAGCTTGCTCGCGCCGATTTTTACAATCCATTTAGTCAGTTTGTGGTTAAGGCGACCCACCCTATCATCGCGCCTATGCGCCGAATTTTACCCTCGATAGGATCATTTGATACCGCAACACTAGTACTGGCACTTATTGTCGGCATGTTGAAACTCACTGTATTAAACCTTCTGGTAGGCGTGGCCGAATTTAACTTCGCTGTATTGTTTATGGGCGGTGTGTTTATTGTGGTCAAAGAGATCTTTTCTCTTATGTTCTGGGTATTGGTAATCAGAGCCATTCTAAGCTGGGTGAGCCAGGGCAACTACAACCCGATTGAAGTCGTATTGCATCAATTGACAGAGCCCATGCTAGCGCCTTTACGTAGAATCATCCCGCCAATGGGAGGACTCGATTTATCGATATTAATCGCGCTAATCGGGTTGCAGTTTTTACAATATCTTTTCCAAGATTTGATGAGAGCTTTCTTTTAATGAAAAAGTCCCCCTTATTTACTACCTTCGCAGGTCTGACGTTGCTTCTGTTTTCAGTAGCGGCAAATGCCGCTCAATTCAAAACACTTGGCGAATGGGATGTGCATTATATTGTTATCAATACGAGCTTTTTGACACCTGAAGTCGCCAAGCAATACAAACTGCAGCGCAGTAAATATCAGGGGCTAGTAAATATCTCCGTTTTAAACTCTGAAGACCAGGTTGCACAATCGGTAGCCGTCACCGGTAAAGCCACCAATCTATTGGGCACCACAAAACAGCTAAGCTTTAAACAGGTCAAAGAAGGCGATGCCATCTATTACCTAGCAGTAATCCCCTTTAGGCATCAAGAGACTTATCGTTTTGACATTGACGTACAGCGGGGCAATGACAAAGAGAAACTAAAATTTAAGCACAAATTCTATAGCGAATAGGTATTGCTTTTCTTTGGGTATAGGAATCATTAGATGATTTGCGTGAGTCAAATCATCTGAGGACTTCGGAAAATCAAGAATTGATACTTTTGGAGCTGACACTAGGTAACTCTTCGAGACTAAACCATTCAAATATCGTTTATAGCACTAAAACACGCGATAAGTGTGTACTTTTACGACGTCGTTTTCATACTCGAAACAAAGTACCCCTAGGATTTCATCCGTCGTATCGTCATTGTACATTTTCCAGATTGTTGCAACATGATCCGACTTACGCAGGCTCCCCATAAATTCAAAGTTTTGCTTGAAAGCACACAGACCGGGGTTATTTTCCCACTGGTTTTCCACATTTGCTTTAGCATCTGGCGTCTTGCCACTGGCTCTAAAATGTTCTGAGAATTTGTCCCAATCTTTGTTATTGCAAGCTGCAACTAACTGCTTAAGATAAGGCGTAGCAAAATTCTTGAGATGGCTATCCGTCATTTTATAAATATCCATGATTCCCTCTTTAACTGTGCGGTACGTGGTTTAATGGTGGATAAACACTGCCAATAAATCCAGGGAACTTGAGATGAATCAACGATTAAAACAGACAGTTTTCGCTTTGTTTATTTGCTAACTTACACTGAAAGAAGCATAAAAAAATAGGGCTAAAAAGCCCTATTTTTTAACTTGGAAACAAATAATTTGAAGTGGCAGTTCTACTGTTCTTCACGAGTAAACACTAATTCATTGCCTTTGCTTAGCGCCTCGCTATATTGATAACCCGCACTGTCAAATGCCTTGAGTTGGGCGACTTCGGTCAGTTGGTTTTGAATAATATATCTGGCCATCATGCCACGGGCTTTTTTGGCGAAAAAGCTAATAACTTTGTACTGTCCGTTCTTTTTGTCTTTAAACACAGGTACATAAATTTCTGCGTTGAGCTTCTTGGGCAAAACAGATTTAAAGTATTCATTAGAGGCGAGATTAATCACCACGTTATCACCTTGTTCAGCGATTGCCGCATTGAGATTTTTGGTAATGCGTTCGCCCCAGAATTCATAGAGGTTTTTACCGCGACGGGTGTCTAATTTAGTGCCCATTTCAAGACGATAAGCCTGCATCAAGTCAAGCGGTTTTAAGACGCCGTAAAGCCCAGAGAGAATGCGTAAATGTTGTTGCGCAAATGCTAGCTCTCTGTCATTTAGGCTGTTGGCGTCAAGCCCAGTATATACATCACCGTTGAAAGCCAAAACCGCTTGTTTGGCATTGTCACGATCAAAAGGTAACGACCATGATTGATAACGCTCCGCGTTCAAAACAGACAACTTGTCTGAAATATGCATCAGCGCACCGATGTCCTGTGGCGCGAGTTTGCGGCACCGTTTAATCAGTTGCTCAGCATCGGATAACATTTCGGGTTGCGTGAACTCACTGGTAATTGCAGGTGAGTCGTAATCAAGGTTTTTGGCAGGTGAAATAACGGTAAGCATAGGGGTGTAACTTATCTTCTCTGGTCTAAAAATTAAAGCGCGTGAACTATACAGGTAGCCTGACTATTTGGCTACTGGGGACTGTCTACGAACACAATGGGGATTTTGATCTTTGAGAGATAAAAAGAGCCTGTTGAACTTTAAGGTACAAGTTTTGTTCAACAGGCTCAAATAAAGGTTAATGCATTTGAATTGCTTGTAGTGCGTCGAGAAAATGCTCATACATTTGTTCATCAAACGCGCAAAATATCACTTTGCGTAAATTGGGATAGTGGCTAATCAGCTCCGCAACGGTAGACACCGCAATGTTGCAAGCTTGGTCTTTCGGATAGCCATAAACACCACAACTGATTGCTGGAAACGCGATGCTGCGAATGTGATTGTCATCGGCAATAGACAACACCCGCTCATAACATGATTTGAGCAGTGCAGCCTCATTTTGATTACCGCCGCGCCAAATTGGTCCCACTGTGTGAATGACATGTTTCGCAGGCAATTCATAACCTGCCGTGATTTTAGCGTCACCGGTTTCACAGCCGCCTAATGTTTTACACTCTTGCAGTAATCCGCTGCCTGCGGCCTTATGGATAGCACCATCCACACCGCCGCCACCGAGTAAACTATTATTGGCCGCATTTACAATTGCATCAACGCCCAACGTAGTTATGTTATCTTGCAGAATGGTTATTTTTGCCGTCATAAAGTTACATTCGTGTAGCGTTCTGTTGCGTTCAGATATACCCTATAAACAATTAATCGCAAATACAACATTGCGATTCCCCAATATAAGCCTGACATTAACATAGGCTTCATTTAGCAGTCATATACTTGAGCCTGCACTTAAAGCGAGCTGATGCATTCACACTATCGGCTCAAACTGGTTTGTAACTATCGGAATTAGAGGACGACATGACCAATCAATTAGAAGCGTTACGCGCTGTTACCACTGTTGTTGCGGATACAGGAGATATCGAAGCGATTCGCCAATACCAACCTGTCGATGCGACAACTAACCCTTCCCTTCTTCTTAAAGCAGCTCAAATGGAGCAATATCGTCCCTTGGTTTTAGAGGCTGTAGAGTGGGCTAAAGGCCGTTCTAACGACGTTGAGCAACAATTAGAAGACGCGAGCGACAGACTTGCCGTATTGTTTGGCCGTGAAATATTAAACATCGTACCTGGCCGCGTATCGACCGAAGTAGACGCAAGATTATCCTTTGATAAAGCGGCGACTATTGATAAAGCATTGCGCTTGATTGACCTTTACGAAATGGCCGGTATTACCAAAGATCGCATCTTAATTAAAATCGCTTCGACTTGGGAAGGTATTCAAGCGGCTGAAGAACTGGAAAAACGCGGTATCAACTGTAACCTGACCTTATTGTTTGGTTTTGCACAAGCACGCGCCTGTGCTGAAGCTGGCGTGTTCCTTATTTCACCGTTTGTTGGCCGTATTTTGGATTGGTACAAAAAGAGTACCGGCAAAACCGATTACTTGTCACATGAAGATCCGGGCGTACTTTCTGTCACCCGCATATACAACTATTACAAAGAACACGGTTATGACACTGTGGTTATGGGCGCAAGCTTCCGGAACACGGGAGAAATCACTGAACTAGCAGGTTGCGATAGATTGACGATAAGCCCTGGTTTATTAGAAGAGCTTAAAAATTCTGACGCTGAGCTTCCTACTAAGCTAGTCGACGGCGGCGCCACTAAAGAGAAGCCGGGCAGTATGTCTGAGCGCGAATTCCGCTGGGAAATGAATCAAGACGCCATGGCAACTGAAAAATTGTCTGAAGGTATTCGCAACTTCGCCATTGATCAGGTGAAACTAGAGGATATGCTGAAAGAATTGTTATAAAACAATCACTAAAATTCTTAGCAACATGTGCAACTAGCCCGTATAGTTGCACATGCACAACACCCAAGCTGTACCCACACACACCACAATTTATTTGTTATTAATCTGGGAATTACTATGACTGAGTTAACCTCATCCTCACAGTGGCAGCACTTGGCTGCGTTGGCACAAGATATTAAACAGCTACACATGCGGGACATGTTTACCGAAGATGAACATCGCGCAAGCAAATACACGCAAACTGCATGCGGGATCACCTTAGACTTTTCTAAAAACCTGATCAATCAAGACGTAATGAATGCCCTGCAAGCATTGGCAGAATCCCGCGACTTAGCGGGAAAACGCGATGCAATGTTTAGCGGTGAGGCCATTAACTTTACAGAAGGCCGAGCAGTTCTGCATACCGCACTTAGAAACTTTTCAGGCAATCCGGTGTTGGTAGATGGCGAAAATGTCATGCCAGAAGTTCAAGCATCCCTCAACAAAGTAAAAGCCTTTGTTAATTCAGTACATGATGGTGAGCACACGGGTTACACTGGTAAAGTAATTACGGACGTTGTTGCTATCGGTATAGGGGGCTCGTTCCTCGGTCCCAAAATCATGTCAGAAGCACTTAAGCCTTATCGTGCGTCAGGACTAAAAGTCCATTATGTGGCCAATGTCGATGGTTGTCATATCACCGATGTGTTGGCAGAGCGGGATATTGAGCAAACGCTATTTGTCATGTCGTCAAAGTCATTCACCACACAAGAGACTTTACAAAATACACTCACCGCGAAAAAGTGGTTTTTAGACAACGGTGGGACTCAGTCGGATATTACCAAACACTTTGTTGCAGTGTCTTCAAATATCAAAGCAGCTACCGACTTTGGAATGGACGCCAATAACATTTTCCCGATGTGGGATTGGGTTGGCGGGCGCTACTCTATGTGGTCAGCCATTGGTTTACCCTTAGCTCTTGGCATTGGCTTTGACAATTTTGAGCAAATGCTCAAAGGCGCTTTTGCCATGGATGAGCACTTTCAAAGTGCCCCTGTAGATCAAAACCTGCCTTGCATTTTAGCCCTTGTTGGCCTTTGGTATCGCAACTTCTTCGGTGCCCAAAGTTATGTACTGTTGCCTTATTACCATTATTTACGGGGCATGCCGGCGTACGTGCAACAACTCGATATGGAAAGCAACGGCAAGCAAGTCTCGGGTGATACACCAGTAGACTATGAAACAGGGCCAATTGTATGGGGCTCAGAAGGCACTAATGGCCAGCACTCTTTTCATCAGCTAATTCATCAAAGCAATACGCTTATTCCCGCTGATTTTATCATGCCACTTACTGTACCGAACCAAGATGACACGCATCACGCGATGCTCGCATCTAATTGTTTCGCCCAGTCTCAAGCGCTGATGCAAGGTAAAACGTACGACGAAATTAAGGCTGAATTAGCAAGCAAAATTGACGATGAAGATGAACTACATCGTCTAACCACACACAAGGTAATGCCGGGTAACAAACCCAGCAATACTTTACTGTTTGAGAAGCTTGACCCATTTACTCTAGGCGCGCTAATTGCCATGTACGAACACAAGGTATTTGTACAGGGTGTTATTTGGGGTGTTAACTCTTACGATCAATGGGGAGTTGAGCTTGGTAAGGTGATGGGTAATCAAATCTTGGCAAAGCTGCAAGATACTCAAGACAAGCCAGACTTTGATGCTTCCACAAATCAATTAATCGCACAATTTATTGCTGCCAACTCCAACAATTAACCATTAACATTTCTTTGATATTTAAAAGGTGAGCGAGGCTCACCTTTTTTCTAATATTTTAAATTTGTGCACTGTGCACACTCTCAAACCACCATTAATGGATATAACCTTAAATCATTTGTATATTTTTCAACCTTTTAGCGCATTATTTGAGCACCTGAACTCTAATTCAATAAATTGCCATAAAGTGTTAATAAAAAGTTAACAAAAAGCCTTTACTTTCGTTTCGCCTGTGATAAAACAGGACGGAAAGCTGGAAATAAGAAACACAATCCAGCTGAGATTGACGGTTCGATGTAAGGAGTTTACCGTGGATAAATCAGATATGATGACCCAACTAGACACAGAAACCCGTTCAAGTAAAGGAAGAAAAAAGAAGCGCATGTGGCGCGAAATCGAAGCTGTGAAGGATAAATATCAGCTTCGCAAAGAGTTGCAGGACATGGATATGTTTCACGATTACGAATTAAGCAGCATCGACCTATAACACTAAAAGCTCCGTTCACGGGGCTTTTTGCGTTTTAGGCATCCGGGAAACCGCTGCTTGAGGTGAATATTGCTCTGGGCAAATAGCGCTTATTATTTGTCTGAGGCTTTGTACACTAACAATTAGCTTATTAGTAGGCAGTCAAACCTATTTGCTGAATTAGGTCAGTGGTTTATGCGTGCCTCTGATTAATGTAGCGAATGACTGCGATAGTGTTACTAGCGCTTTCCTATTAAGCGTTCAACTACACTCAAAGTGTAAAGTACTACACCTGCCAATCGATCGGTGTTTTTCGCTGTTCGGCAAGAAGTTTGTTGCAACTCGAAAAATGCCCCGAACCTAAAAATCCTCGGTGTGCGGAAAGTGGTGATGGATGAGTAGTGGTTAGTACATGGTGTTTGGTTTTGTCGATGAAACTCCCCTTTTTCTGAGCGTGACTGCCCCACAACAAAAACACTATGCCCTCGGCACTATCGTTTAACTTGCGGATCACTGCATCAGTAAAAGTTTCCCAACCGATCTTACTGTGAGAATGAGCCATCCCCTGCTCCACAGTTAATACCGTATTAAGCAACAATACGCCCTGCTCGGCCCATTTTTGTAAATAGCCATGGTTTGGCATGGTGAAACCCGGAATATCATTCACCAGTTCTTTATACATGTTTAAAAGGGAGGGAGGCGTTTTCACACCAGGCAATACTGAAAAACACAAACCATGAGCTTGTCCTGGTCCGTGATAGGGATCCTGTCCTAAAATTACGACTTTAACCTGATCAAACTCGGTATGTTTAAAAGCATTAAACACATCGGATTGCGGCGGATAAATGGTTTTACCCGCCTGCCTTTCTTGGCTGACGAACTGCATGATCTTTTGGAAATAAGCTTCCTGCTTTTCAGCGCCTAGTACGTCAGCCCACGTCGTCATCGTCTATGCGTCACTCTTTAAAATTTTAAACAAGTGTTGTTTAAGAACTTCATAATCGGCGGGAAGCTCAGCAGATAAACCTTCTTTACCAGCACAATCAACCAGTGGCTGCGGCAGGCTTATAGGCTGACCTAACACGTTTTCGACCGTTTCTCTAAATTTGGCTGGATGCGCTGTACCTAAGAAAATGCCGGTTTCGCCGTCTTTTAAACTTCTCTTAAGTGCTTTGTAAGCAATCGCTGCGTGAGGTTCACTGGTGTAACCTTCTCCTTGCAGTTGCTTCATAGCCAATTGAGTGTATTCCTCGTCGACGGAATCTGCAGATAAGATAGATTTATCTAAGTAACCAAACTCAAACAGCGCTTCTATTCTTGGCCAGTTGTTAGGCTGGCTTACATCCATTGCATTAGACATTGTGGCTTTTGTCGGGTCTGGTAACCATTCACCCGACTCCCAATAACGCGGTACGGTGTCATTGATATTCGTCGACGCTACGAAACGTTTAATCGGTAAGCCCAAAGACTTAGCAATCATACCCGCGGTCAGGTTGCCAAAGTTGCCACTTGGTACCGAAAACACTACTTCCGCGCGCTGCTCTTCGGGTAACTGCGAAAAGGCTTCGAAGTAGTAACACACCTGAGCCAACAAGCGACTGATGTTGATTGAATTAGCTGAGTTTAAATGCAATCCGTCACGTACATCAGGATCGTCAAAAGACGATTTCACCATTTGCTGACAAGCATCAAAGTCGCTCTCAAGTGCAACCGTGTGGATGTTGCCACCTAATGTGGTAAAGAGCTTTTCTTGAAGAGGTGATATCTTACCTTTGGGGTATAAAATCACTACATTGATGTTTTCAATGCCGTGAAAAGCATGTGCCACCGCGGCGCCAGTATCACCCGATGTCGCCGTCAAAATGGTAATAGGATCTTTTTTGTCAGCACTTAATGTGGATAAACACTGCGCCATAAAGCGCGCACCAAAGTCTTTAAACGCCAATGTCGGCCCGTGAAATAACTCAAGGCAATAAGTGTTATCGTTTACCTTGGCAATGGGTGCAGGGAATTGAAACGCATTTTCCACCAATTCAGCTAGTTTATCTGAATCAATGTCGTCACCAATTAGGTGAGACAATATCTGACTGCTTCGCTCAACAAAAGGTTTTGCTAGCAGCCCTTCAACGTCTTCAAGAGGTTCAATTTTGGCGGGAAAATACAAGCCTTGTTGCTTGCCTAAGCCTTTCTTCACAGCTTCTGGATAACTAACAGTATCGCTAGCGTCTTTTAGATTAAATAACTGCATTAATTTTCTCTTTCAACACTCGACCCGTGTGCGTCGATCTTACATACTTTACTGAAACCGTCTTCGTTTTGAATATAGTTATCGCTTAGCCACTGGCTAATAGTTTCAGCCTCTGCCAATGAATTCGTTACCGCAAATACGGTGGGACCCGAACCAGAAATACCGAACGCTAAACCACCATTGGCTGTGGCGAAATCACGTGCTTCATCAAATTTAGGTAGAAGTGACTTGCGATAAGGTTCGGCAATGACGTCATTCATCACTGACGCCGCTAAAATTGCATCTTGTCGATATAATGCATCAACAAATGCCGCTAACTGACGGCCAAAGGTCAGCCCTGTTTTCATGGGAATTGATTCGGGAAGAATTTTCCTAGCAGCCGCGGTCGACACAGATATACCCGAGTAACAAACCACCCAATACCAATCATCAATAACGGGAAGTTTAGTGGCGATTTGCCCATTGGACTCCACCATCAAGGTCAATCCACCTAGGTAGCAAGGCGCGACGTTGTCGTAATGCACGCTACCGCTAATCTGCCCCTCTAATTCCCCCATAATGAACAGCAATTCCGTCTCATCAAAGGGTTCGCCGTAAAAGTCATTTAAGCCATGTAACGCCGCCACAACAGAACTGGCGCTTGAGCCAAGACCACTGCCTATTGGAAGGTTCTTACTCAAAGTAATGGCACAGGGAGAAACGGTTTTCCCCGACGCAGAAAGTTTATCAATAAAGTAACGATAGCAGTGTGTGACGATGTTGCTGTCTGTGTCTCCCGGCAATTTGTCCGCAAACGCCCCAGTGACAGATAAAGAGAATGTATCGGCAGCAACAAATTCAACGGTATCACCGAGTTTACTACCATCTACAGGAGCAAGAGCCGCCCCAAGAACATCAAAACCTAAACTTACGTTTCCTATCGAAGCAGGCGCATATGCGATGTGCTTCATTCCATTTAATTCCTGACTTTTCAAAAAAGGGAGATAAGGCTACCACATGCACAGTTTATGTACACCGTAACCTTATCGTTTTTATAGCGATATATTCTTAGATATTTTGCGCCCAAGGCATAGTGCGTAAAACATCGGCAAATACCCCGGCAGCGGTTACTGCAGCACCTGCACCATACCCCCTAATAACAAAAGGAATAGGCTGGTAATAATGACTGTGAATAGCCAGTGCATTTTCGCCATCCTTAATTGCATACAAAGGATGCGCTTGGTCTACTGCCAACATTTTCACCGCGCATTTACCATCAACAATACTGCCCACATAACGCAACACTTTACCTTGTTCTTTAGCATCACCAATGAGTTTAGCGAAGTGCTCGTCAAGGCTAGGTAAATTCGCCATAAACTGCTCGACATCACCTGAACTATCGAAGGACTCCGGCAATACCGACTCAATTTGAATATCGTCTAACTCCATTGCCAAGCCTGCTTCACGAGCCATGATCAGCAGCTTACGAGCAACATCCATACCACTCAAATCGTCTCTTGGGTCAGGCTCAGTAAAACCATTTTCTCTGGCGATTTTAGTCGCTTCTGAAAGTGAAAAACCTTCGTCGAGTTTGCCAAAAATAAATGATAATGAACCTGACAAAATACCTTCGAATTGCACCAATTCATCACCGGCGTAAATCAGTTTCTGCAAGTTATCAATAACTGGCAAGCCTGCACCAACTGTAGTTTCGTAAAGAAACTGACGATTACAGGTTTGCGCAACTTGGCGTAGTTCATTGTAAGTTGCCATATCCATAGTGTTGGCTTTCTTATTAGGAGTAACAATGTGAAAACCTGCTTCCATAAATTCTAGATATTGAGTCGCAATCTTGTCACTCGTAGTACAGTCAATCATAACTGGGTTAACTAAACTTTGCTCGTGCACGAATTTTTGTAGCGTTTCGGTATCAAGCTTTTGTTCACTCACTTTAAGCAGCGATTGCCAATCGCTTTGTAAATCAATCCCCCCCTGCTGAAGCAGTACTGCTTTACTGTTAGCAATACCAAACACTTTTAAGCTGATGTTGCGTTGAAGTAGCTTCTCTTGTTGGCGGTTAATCTGTTGTAACAACTCAGAACCCACGGTGCCACACCCCACCAAAAAAGCGTCAATGGTGTGGAGATTAGAGAAAAAATTCTGGTGGATTACCTTCACTGCTTTTTTCGCCTTACGTCCTTCTACAACCGTTGAGATTGAACGCTCTGACGACCCCTGAGCAATCGCAACATTATTTACGCGAGCTTGTGCAAGCGCGCTGAAAAACTTCGCTGCTAAACCTTTCGAGTGGCGCATGCCGTCTCCCACTAGTGTGACTATAGCCAAGTGTTCTTTAGTTTGAATTGGCTCTAGTACATGATTGTCTATCTCTAAGGCAAAAGCGTCTTCTAATACATTTTTAGCGCGCTCTTGGTCTTTTTCATTGATACAAAAACTGATGCTGTATTCAGATGAAGACTGAGTAATTAGGCTAATGGAGATGTTGGCATTTGAAATCACTTCAAACACCCGTGCCGCCATACCTACCATCCCCTTCATACCAGGCCCAGAGATATTGAACATCGTCATGTTCTCAAGTAACGAAATACCTTTAACCTGAACCCATTTGCTACTCGCCTCGTGGCTGATTAAGGTACCTGGCGCGGCAGGATTTAAGGTATTTCGAATAAGACAAGGAATGGAATACTGAGCGATTGGGCCGATCGTTTTTGGATGCAGTACCTTAGCGCCAAAATAAGACAGCTCCATCGCTTCTTGGTAAGTGAGTTTGTCAAGTAAAACGGCGCCCTCGACTTGACGCGGGTCAGCGTTGTAGACGCCATCTACATCTGTCCAAATTTCACAACATTCGGCATCGACGCAAGCAGCAAGGATAGCTGCTGAATAGTCCGAACCATTGCGCCCAAGAGTAACTTTCTCGCCGTCTTCATTGGCAGCGACAAAGCCCGGCATAATGACTACGGTTTCGGCATCTGCATTTAAATCGGCAAAACGGGCACGACTGGCACTCAAATCAGCAAGTGAATCCAAATAGTCGCCTTCAGCAACAACATATTCAACAGGGTCAATGATCAGATTCTTAACGCCGTGAGCACTTAAAATAGCGCTGAAAATATTCACGCTAACGTATTCGCCAAGGCTCAAAATCTGTGCAGTAATCGGGGTAGGACTACATTTTAGAAGCGCGATACCTTGGAGGTGTTTGACGAGTTCATTGAGTTTGGTAGTTATAAATGCGTTTAACGTATCTGAATCAAAGTTGTCGAGGGTTTCACTAAGCTCAGCGGCGATGCTGGTTAAGGTGTGTTTCAAATTAGCGAATTCAACTTCGTAATTTTTACCTTGTTCCGCAAGCGCACAAAGTGCTTCTAGTGTGTTAGTCACGCCTTTTGGCGCAGACAATACCACACCAGCTCCCGCCTCTTCATGTGCCGCTAAGCTGATTTCTTTGACGCGCAAATAGCGTTTTGCGTCTGCCAAAGAAGAACCACCAAACTTCAATACCTTCATCATTTACCCCTAAACTCTACCCGATTCGAATTGATCTAAAAAAAAAGCCCGTTTCCTTGTCGGTCACGGGCTTTTGCTGTTTTTTCATTTGCACTAGCCAGTGACCGCCTTAAAAAAGGTGGTAATGGTCATCATAATAATAGTGTGCATCGCTCTGTTCATGTGTGTAAATTGCCGTATAGACGTCTAGATGTCAACTACATTTTTTTGGCATTTTTGTGACCAATGTAAAAAACATAGATAAACACCTGATTTAATTGATTAATTTACTAATCAACTTACTCATCAGACTACTTTTCATACGACAGTCAATCAGCCAATATTTTCGATGAGACATAAAAAAGCCCTTGCGGGCTTTTTTCTTAGTTTTACTTTTTACATGCTGTTGGCGAATTACATGCCGTTTGCGAAATCACTGCCGTCAGGTAAGTTTTTACGCACGCTGGCAAGTGCTTGGCTGTATTGCAGCAAAATCTCTAATGCGTAATCTGTTCTGCGCAACATGTAATCATCCGCCTCGGCACCTTCTTCATTGAAGTGCTCGCCAATTTGACGATAGATAATGTGCTCAGGTAAGTAGCAAATTCTGCAATTCTTGTAAGAGCTGGTGCGCAACTCCGCAATTGGATAAGTCCCACCAATGCCTGCTGACACCGAAGCGATTAAACCCGGCTTGTGACCTAATTCAGCGGCAGAGAATAATAAGAAGAAGTTCTTTAACTTCGCCGGAACCATACCATTCCACTCGGGAGAAATAACCACTAAAGCATCCGCCGATGCCAAGGTCTCTTTTACGCCATCAATGGCTGTTTGCTCTGCATCAGAATAGGATTCACTCCAGTCAGGCAAACCCGCTGTGGCAAGCTCTACAATTTGAGCGCTGTCGCAACTGGCATGTTGTTCCAGTTTACCCGCTATCATTTTGCCCACCTTCAAACTTTCTGAATGCTCGCGGTGACTGCCTACAATAATCGCTACATTGCTCATTAACTCATTACTCCGTTATCGAAAATCTGTTCAAACCGTAATTGATTAAGGTTTGGGTTTCTTCATTTGCCTCAGCGCGCAATGCAACAAGTTTGACGCGCAAAGACGTAATCGTATTTTGGTCAGAATCATAATTTACATTGAGCTCTAATAACTCAAAGTACACCAACCATTCCTCATGTACGCTGGCGACGTAATCTTGGGTCAGCTGACTCAATCGGGCAGCGTCTTGTTCACCCGATTCTCGCAATGCGCGAATTTGTCGGTAAAAATCGAACAATGCCAATTTTTCCTGATCAAAATCCGTTTTTAACGTCACACTGTCCGAAGGTTGTTTGTATAAAGGATACGTAGATTGATCCGCTGAGCCACCATAAACAGAAGTAATATCCTGTCCGACAGCCATATCGTAGGTGCCCCAATCTGGCGCAAACAACATATTGTTTTCCAAATCGGTAACGGTACAATCTTCAAAACTGAGTAACAGGTTTTTACCATCGCGGCGATAAATAGAGATCAAAACACCATCAACAGTGATGCCCGATAAGAATTCAAGCTGAACACGCTTGCCAATTTCTATGCCGTATAATTTGAGATTATCAATACTGTAAGTGGACAAACAGCGATTTTGCGCTTGTAACTTGCCAACCGGACTGCCAAAGCCCGGCGCGTGATAATCTGTGCCGTGCCCCTCAATTTCCTTTTCGCGATAAGCAAGTTGTGTAGGCCCTGTGGTATTAAAATAAATTACATTTCCGGTAGCATCGCGCACGACATTAGAAATAACACCGCTCACCTCTAATCCAGAGCAATAAACAGCGGTATTCACCGTTTCGGCTTCCACAGCTGCGCACAATGATTCACTACCGCCTTTGTAGTAACACAAGCTGCGTTCAAACTCTTCCGCTATTTGAGAAAGGTGACGACAGTTTTTAGCAACGAATAAGTTTGGCTGTTCATTGGTGATGTCGTAGGTAGTTGCGATGGCGTTGATGGTCAGTGGAATCTTCTTCACTTTATCATCATCGAGGCAGTTAGTACTCTCACCTAGTGAGGACAATAACCCAGCGCCATAAATTCGATAGTCGTCGACAGTGCCAACCAAGCCATATTCTGTTGTCCACCATTGCAATCTCGACAACAGGGTTGCTTCAGATGGCTTGTCGTCTTTGTACTTATCAATAGTGTTCGTAAGATGTTGCTCAGCATCTGCGATTTCCTGAGCCGAAGAGTCAGGGCTTTCTTTGATAATAGACAATGCGCGGATGGCTTCGTAAAAATCAATATCGCCTTTGCTGGAGATGACTCTGCGCCCTACTTTACCGACATTTTCCAAATACTCTGCATAATCTATGTCAATAATAAAAGGCGCATGTCCCGCTGACTCGTGAATAATATCAGGAGCTGGGGTATAGAGCATGTGATCAATTGAGCGAATGTTGACCGCCACTACCAATACGCGATGTGCTAGAAACTCGATAAAAATAGCCGGAGGAATGAAGCCATCAACAACCGCTGCGCGCCAACCAATCTTGCTCAATTGTTGATTCATCACTTCAATTTTGGGGATCGACTCCACATCGATACCGGTTCCTTTGAGCCCATCAAAATACAATGGATGCGCAGAGGCCTTTAAATTTGTGGTGAGTTGATACATTAAAAAGCGCCATACAGCCTGATCTTGAGGCGTATAGTCGTCGTAATTCTGCTTTGAAATAAAAGGTCGCAAATGGACTGGGAGACTGTTGATAATGTCTTGTTGTGATTTCATTGTTTATCCACCTCGCGCGCAGGAACAATACAATCAGCTTCGCTTAAGCATAGGTCATAATTCGTTCTAAACACGCTATAAATCCGCTCATTTTTACTATTGCAATTTTATGTCGAATTTGATGGAATTTGAGCGCAAATTTAACTAACAATTAACATTTAATATCAATAAATGAGCAAAATTGACAGATACAACGAAATAATATTGCAAGAATTAAAACGGAATGGTCGCATTCCCAATAAAGAACTTGCCGATCGCGTAGGACTCTCACCTTCAGCGTGTTTGCGCAGAGTCGCAGAATTAGAAAAATCAGGTGTTATCAGCGGATATAGAGCTACTATCAACAATGACATGCTGGGTAAGGGATTCTTGGCCTACGTAGGTATTGTACTAAAGGAACATTCCATCAAGACCCAGCATGCGTTTGAAGAAACCATTCGAAGTATCTCCGAGGTGACTGAATGCCATAATGTCACTGGCAACTTTGAGTACCTGCTACGAGTAGAAACCAAAGACTTGAAGGCGTTTAAGGAATTTCACACGGAGGTGTTGGGTACGGTGCCTGTGATTTCTAACCCCATTACCCACGTAGTATTAAATTCTGCAAAAGACGAACGCAGCTAGAGCCTGTTAACCTTCACGGTATCAGTTTTGTTCAATCGGAGCGCTGTCTGATCGAGGTATTGCTTCGCAGGTCTAGTGGGCTAAGCCCAAAAGCAACAACAAAGATCAACAGGCTCTAGACAATACGCGCCAATAGCTCTACCCTGCGCGCTTGTTATTGGAGGGTTATCGAGCATGAAAGAGATTTTAATGCAGCGAGCAGAAAATTGCTGTGAGTTGTGTAAGTCACCAAACCAACTTGAAATGGTAGGTGTAGTACCATTTGAGCAAGCCAGCGCAGACAATCATATTCTTTTATGTGTCGACTGCCGTGAACAACTCTCCTCGCCTTCTGAGATGAATGTCAATCACTGGCGCTGCCTCAATGACAGCATGTGGAATACCAATGCGCCAGTGCAAGTGATGGTGTGGCGCATTTTAGATACGATAAAAGAGGAAGGCTGGCCGCAAGATTTGTTAGACATGATGTATTTGGAAGAAGACACACTTGTGTGGGCAAATGCAGAGCCACTGGTAAAAGATGCCAGCACATTACACAAAGACAGCAACGGCGTAGTATTAGCGCCAGGCGATACCGTTGTACTCATCAAAGATCTGCCAGTCAAAGGAACTGGCTTTATCGCCAAACGCGGCACAGCAGTGCGTAATATTGGATTATCTCATGATGACCCAACTCATATTGAAGGTAAGGTAAATGGTCAGCATATTGTCATACTGACCCAGTATGTGAAGAAGTCGAAATAGAACTTGAGCCCTAATCGGGGCTCAATGTCAAATCAAAAGACAAACTACGGATACTACTAGTTCGCAGGTTCTGCAAAAAATTTAGACAACACACCTTCAATTGCGTCGACTACTTGTCGGCACTTATTGTCATCGAGTGCATCAGGATGTGGCGAGGAGAACTGGCCGATATCATTGTCGAAGTATTTACCATTGGCATCCGCAAACTCTCCAGAAATGGCCGCTCTAACCAAGATATCAGCGCCAATGCTCATATCACCACCGCTCACTCCGTAGGCTTCTTTAACCATCTTGCTGCCCAACATAGAGGCAGGATTAACAGCGACCATTAGCGGACTGTTTGCGTCTTTATTTAGTGCGCAGTAACGAGACCACATGGTAAGCGCCAATTTACTCTTCGCATACACCGAGCCGTCACTCAACGGACTGTGCTTAGTTAACTCCTCCGCCATCAGAGGAGCTTGTGCAGCGGATGATAGATTCACTACACGAGCATCGCTGTTCATTAACGGTTTTAATGATTTTGTCAGGTAATATGGGGCGAGTGTATTCACCACAAAGCGCAAATCCAATCCACCAGCAGCTTGGGTGATATTGGTGCGATAAATACCCGCATTGTTGATTAACACATCGAGGTGTTTGTATTTTTTTTTCAATGCTTTTTACCATTTCCGTGACTTGTGCCAGATCAGACAAATCAGCCAATACCTGATCTATGTCATGTGATGGGTTTGAACGACTTAGTTGTGCAACCGCGTCTGTAAGTTTTGTTTGGTTTCTACCGTGCACAATTACTTTGTGACCTTGCTTCACCAAAGCATCTGCGGTCAACAGACCGATTCCATCAGTGGAGCCGGTAATTAAAATTGTTTTACTCATGATATTAATTCCTCACAAACAGTCTCGTTGTGCTGTTTGCTTTTATTGTTAAAGTGCGGCAAAACATCAGAAGCCAATATTGCCAATGTATCGTCAATATCGCTTTTATTAAATCTCAGGTTTAACGCCACATGGTTGACACCAGCGGCCTCGAGCGATGTTAGATATTCAATTAGAAATTCTGTATCTGTACGCAATCCCAGGTGAATAGGCTGAGGACGCGATTGCTTAGACGCGACTAAATCCAGATAAAACGGCTGCATCACAGGTTGTGGAAGCCTGTTAAATTCAGCGAGAGTGGCATGCCACTTTGAAATAATCTTCTGCTGAATTTCGGCTGATTGTGGATATAGCATCCAGCCATCGGCATGCTTTGCTATCCATTTGGGGTCTTGTTGACTGCCACCAGTGACCAACAATGGTAACTTTTCCCCACTGGCTTTAGGTAGCATGTCAATGTCGCCCCTAAGGCTTCCATAAACATTATTAAACACCGGCACTGTCGATTGCATTTGTCGAATATATTCAAAACTTTCACGAAAGCGAAGACCTCGCTTGTCAAAGTCAAAATCCATTGCTGGATATTCTTGTGGTCTGTCGCCGGAAGCAACTCCCAGCAACAATCTTCCACCAGAGAGTTTGTCTATACTCGCGGCTGACTTTGCAACATGCAGTGGATGGCGCAGTGGCAAGTTAATACTGGCAACTCCCAGCCCAATTCGCTTTGTTTGTGCTGCTAAAAAACCGAGATATACAAAGGGATCAAACGTTTGCCCCGCATCACCGAAATTGGGCACATTAAAGGGCACATCTCTCAGCCAAACCGCGCTAAAGCCTAATTCTTCTGCAAGTTTAACTCTTGCAATATCGCGGTTCATGGCTGGCACAGGACTGTGCTCGTAACGCTCAATTGGCACAACCAAACCTACGCTCAAACGACCAAATTGGAACGTAGAGTTATACCCTTTATTAATGTTTTCAAACTGCATATATGCCCCCCAATGACAGCCAGCCACTAAAAATTAAGTTAAGGCTGGCTGCTTACACAAAACTAGTCGTTGATATCCTGAACACCCACTAACATTTCTGGCCAGTTGCGCTGATTTTCCATATCAAACTGAGCTCCTTGCTCGTCTGCCCATTTAAAACGCGTAAGTGCTGACGTTTGGCTCGTTGCCTGATACAACCAATAAGCCTCCGCTTTTAGGGCTTCAGCAATGGGTAAATCAATAGATTCATAAACCGCCTGCTTAGTTGCGTTAATAGATTCAGAAGGCCACAAGGCGATGCGTTTTGCGAGTTGCTCCACATATGGCCCGATTTCATCAGCATCTAATGCGCGATTCACGGTGCCAACTCGTTCTGCTTCATCTGCATCCCAGTCACGTGGACCCAAGACAATCTCCAGTGCTCGACCTAGACCAACTTGACGAGCCATTCGAGACGCACCGCCACCACAAGGCAGAATTCCCATTCCAACTTCCATCTGCATAAACTTAGCCTTGCCGCGTGCAGCAAAACGCATATCACACGCCAATGCGAATTCATGGCCGCCACCGCGCGCAAAACCTTCAATCTTCGCGATAGTCGCTTGTGGTAGTTTGCTAATGCGTTCAAGAACAACTTGCAAGTCCAATAGTTTGACTTCTTCACGCGAGACCGCTTTGCACGACATATCTTTTAGAAACGCAGTGTCAGCGTGACACACAAATATTTCCGGGTGATTTGATTGGAACACAACAACTTTCACACTTTTGTCAGCCTCCAATTTCTGCGCCAACATATTTAAGTCAGCTAACATGGGTAATCCCTGGACGTTAACTGGCGGATAGTCAAATGTTATCCAAGCAATACCTTGTTCAATATCCACTTTAAACGTCGTGAAGTTGTCATTTTTCATAATTATTTTCCTAGATAATGTTGATGCAAGAATGCGAACTAAATTATTCGTCCACCACCATATTCTATTGAAAAAATTGTTAAACGACCTATATTTGAATTCACTATTCGCTTTTTATATATAATTATTATTTGAGGACGCTAATGGATACCGAAGGTGTGAGGCTGTTTGTCGTTGCTGCTGAAATGCTGAACATCAGTAAAGCGGGTCGTCAGTTGGGATTGGCACCGGCAGTCGCCAGTGCCAGACTAGCGAAATTAGAAAACCAACTCGGAGCAGATCTGTTTCACCGCTCAACCAGAAAAGTATCTTTGAGTATTGAAGGTGCTGAGTTTTTACCTTTCGCAAAAGAGATTCTAGCTCAGGAGGAAGCGGCATATGCCGCACTGGGTAAAGGCCAGAGCCAAGCCTCCGGTACACTGCGATTCGCCGCCTCAAGTACCTTCGCTCAGCTTTATATCGCCCCCATTCTTCCCGAATTCTTAGAACGGTACCCAGGTATCGACTTGCAATTGCACTTATCTGATATGCAACTTAATCTGATAGAAGGCGGCTACGATTTAGCGCTGCGTAACTATGCGATTGAAGATAGTAATTTACGTGCGCGCAAACTGGCCGACGACAACCGTATCTTGTGTGCTTCGCCAGAGTACCTCGCTAAATTTGGCACTCCTTCAACCCCTGAAGATCTCACCCACCATGAGCTATTGGTGTTTCGCCGTGGCAGTACACGCAAACTCATTGCCACAACTGACGGGCGCCAATCTACCTTTCCTCCAACCGGCGGCAAAAATCGCATCGCCTGTGACGACGGCGCTAGCCTTAGGGTTGCCACAAAAGCGGGGGTTGGTATCGCAATGCATGCTTATTGGAGCGTACACGAAGAGCTTAAAGCCAAAACACTAATCAGAGTGCTACCTGAATACAGCGTCAAAGATGACTCTGCCATCTGGTTGGTTTATCCAAAATCAAATGTGCTTACGGCGAAGGTTCGTGTTTTTATCGACTTCTTAATAGAAAAAATCGGCACTCCTCCAATATGGGGGCGCTAACTACCAGAATTCGATACCCCACAATTCAATTATATAGAAAATCAATAAACTGAGTTTAAATTAAACGCATTTATTATATTTTTTATTACTTTAACCTAGTTACCACTTGAACAATTTCGGAGCAGAGATATGAAAGCGATGGTGGTAAATGCCTACGGCAACAGTGACGTGTTTGAAGCAACTGAGGTGGCTGCACCCACAATAAAAGCAGGACATGTGGTGATTAAGATAGCCGCGAGTAGTGTTAACACGGTGGACACTATGATAAGACAAATGGGTAAGGATTTGCCTCTGTCTCCTGATTTACCCGCCATACTCGGCATGGATTTCGCCGGTACCGTCACTGAAATTGGCGAAGGCGTCAGCAATTTTAGTGTTGGCGATGAAGTTTATGGCTGTGCAGGCGGTCTGGCAGATCTGCAAGGCGCCCTCGCGCAATACATGCTGGCCGATGCAAATCTCATCGCACACAAGCCAAAATCACTCTCCATGCGTGAAACAGCAGCCTTACCTCTGGTTGGCATCACCGCTTATGAAGGATTAAAAAGAGCACAAGTCAGTGAAGGCCAAAAAGTACTCTTACACGGCGGTACGGGCGGTGTTGGCCACATAGCATTGCAACTAGCCAAATACTTTGGTGCTAATGTTTATGCTACAGGTGGTGGCGAGTCACAAATGGCGCTAATCGAACACCTGGGTGCTACTGCCATCAACTACAAAACCGAATCTGTCGCTGACTATGTGGCGAAACACACTGATGGAGCTGGCTTTGATGTTGTTTACGATTCGGTTGGCGGTGCTAATATGGCAAACTCATTTGAAGCCGCAGCATTAAACGGCCAGGTAGCCTCAACCGTGTCACTGTGTGAACTTGACCTAACTACGGCGCACTTCAAAGGCTTATCTCTACATGTGGTATTTATGCTTATTCCTATGCTGCACAACCACAAGCGATTTGAGCACCACCAAATCTTAACCAAACTCGCTGAAATTGTTGATGTGGGAGGGGTGAAACCTGTGTTAGATGCAAGCGATTTCTCTTACACAGAAATTGCACAGGCGCATGATTTGTTGTCTAGTGGCAAAGCGGTCGGCAAGGTCGTTGTTAGCGTAGACTAATTGTGGACTAGACACTGCTTGAGTAAAAAATAAGAAATAAATGCCCCTTAAAAGGGGCACTTAAGCAATTCTTACGGTATGGACTATACTCAACTGGATAATAATTTTAGAAGTAGTACAAGTTAAACATTCCGTGTTAAACAAACTAGCAAACCTGTTATACGCTGTTATGTTGGCTTTTGCGTCTAATTCAGCAATAGCCAAGAACAATGAACTCGCCATTGCCGTGTTATCGGCTGATCATGCTCAAATAGCGGCTTATACGACCTGGTTTAACCGTTTTGAACTTAGCAACCCAGACATCACATTAAAAGTCGATTTTTACAGTGATGAAAGCTACAAAAAGCAGTTAGATTCATGGTTACAAAGCGGGTCTTATGATTTGCTCTATTGGCAAGCAGGCAGTCGGCTAAAAAGATTAGTTAAAAACGGTTGGTTGCAACCAGTATCGTCAATATTAGATACGTCAGAAATTTCCCGCGCCATCCCCAGAGGAATTATTAACGAACTTTCTTTTAACAACGATTTACTCGCTATCCCTTTTTCTCAATATGCTTGGGGCATTTATTACAACATAGAAATTTTTCAGGAATTAGATTTGTCCCCTCCCCGCAGCTGGGAAGAATTAATTTCTCTATGCGTCCACCTAAAACAACAAAACATCATGCCCTTTATTCAGACGACACATGAAAACTGGCCCGTGTTGGCGTGGATGGATTACGTTACGCTAATTGTCGGAGGCCGCGAACTGAGAAATAAAGTTGCAAACGGTCAAAAATTAACCAATGAAGAGCAGAAGTCTTTGGTTTCGCTCATGAAGCCCTTATTAGAAAATGATTACCTACTGGCGCCAACCTATGATTGGACATGGCAACAAACACTGCCAACCATCATGCGAAAACAAGCAGCGATGACGCTAACCGGTCAATTCGCAGAAAGTATTATCGCTCCTCAATGGAGCAGTAAAATCGGTTTTTTCCCCTTTCCAGAAATGAAGGAAATGGACATAGAAATGACGCCCATGGAAGTGTTTGTGGTGCCTAAAAGTAGCACTAAACAAAAACTTATCAGCAATTTTTTGCGTTATTTGCTTCGGCCAAGTGTACAAAAAAATCTAGCGCTCGATTTGGGCTGGCTTCCGGTGAATTTACAAGTACTTGATGACGCCAGCATCAGCAGCCGCAAGCAAATTATCAATACACAGTTAAAAACGGTACAACAACGAATTCAGTATTTCGACCGTGATGCTGACCCCGATATTGCCGAACTACTAGCACAAAGTCTCATCACCTCCATTCGAGAGCGAAACATCAGCCCTTTTGCCGAGGTGCTTGCCAGCTTTAACAATTAGAAACTCGAGTTTGGCGTTTGTAAAAACGCAATTTCAGCAGCAGTCGATTCACGACCTAAAATGGCATTGCGGTGTGGATAGCGACCAAAACGATCGATGATGGCCTTGTGTTTCATTTCAAACTCTAAAGTGTACGCATCACCTGACGCTTGGTAGATCTTTACCGCTTCTTCGTGCACTAATTTCGATTCACTGTGCATGTAAGGTAAATACAAAAAGTTTCTTTTTATTTGACTAAGCTGTTGATCAAAGCCACTTGCCACCGCATTCTGGGCAAGTGCGAGTGCCAATGGGTCGCAAGCAAATGCCTCAGGTTCATCGCGATAAATGTTGCGAGAAAACTGATCCAATACAATGATTTCAGCAAGACAACCGTCTGGACTCTGGCGCCACCGGAACAACTCGCCGCTTGCGGCCTGTTTATGTAACGACCCAAAGCGCTCGGCAATGGATTGGTCAAAGTCAGCGTCTTTTTGCCACCAAAACGCCTGTTCACATTCTTCAAACCAAAACGAAAGTACGTCGTCTATCATTCGATATCTCTAACTTAATTTTAATTCGCTAATAACACTAAAAAAGCCGATGTCAGCGGAGGATTATTTGGTTCCCCAGATTTTCCACACCGCGCCATTGCTGCCTAAAGTACCTACCACTAATGCGACTAACCCCAAACAAAAAAACACGACGACAGGAATAAAAAAACCTAAATCATCACCGAATCTCGCCGCATAACCAGCCCCTATTGATAGAACCAGAAATAGGGATCCAACAACATTGAGGGCTATTCGGTGAGACGATTTGTAATTTGGCGCCACGTCTTGGGTTTCAAATTGATTTAATATGGGTGAAAACAGTTTGATTAGAATACTTTTCATGTACATGGAAGATTTCAGAGACAAGGTTATGTGAATAACAATAAGTGAAAAGACAGAATTTGACTACCCTTACTGAGAACCTCTCGCAATCATTAGCGTTGCTTCGGTGACATAAAAGGTCACTATTGAGCAAGCAGTTGGTAAGTTAACGTTAATAATAAAATCTAATTTTGTATGTAGTGTTCTAAAATCGCGCGCAAATTGAGTTTTACCTTTGCCCGCATCATTAACAAAAATACCCCGCCAATTTTACGATGCATAAATAACGCATCGCCTGGTGGCGTCCCCATGTATTTGCGTTGACTCAGCAAAGGCATCGCCTCTTCCCTTAATTTTGTAATGACATTGGTGGCACCAAAATCAAAATCACCGTCATGCTGCATTGGCTCGGCCGCGATTTGCATGATGTCGACGACTTGTTTGCGAAATGAGGCAGGGAAGTCTTGAATAAAAAATCCCAGCTCAGAGGCAATTTCAACGACACGCTGCATATCATTGTTCAAAATTGCTTTGGCGACTAATTTGTATTGCTCGCTTATGTCCTCGCTAATTTCACGAGTAGCACCAAAATCGAGTAGCACGATTTTTTGTCGAGACTCATCGTACATAAAGTTGGCGAAGTTAGGATCGGTTTGCATCAGACGAAATTCAAACATTTCTCGAAATAATAAGTGAACGAGCGATTCACACACCTTTTTTCTTTCGCATTCTGGCAGGCTTGTTATCGTATCGATAGACTCACCACTTTCCAGCGACATAGTAAGAATATGGCTATTACTCAATTCTGGAAAGATACGCGGAATGACAAAGTCATCGCTTGTAAGTAGTAACTCTTGGTATCGTTTTAAAAAAGCCGCTTCAATCGTATAATCTGATTCTCTTATCAGCTGCATTTTGACTTCCAACAACACCCTTGTCATATCAAGATTCTCAGGCACTAAACCAGACATCTTGATCAAGACGCCCATATTGTCGACGTCACTGTGGATTGATTTGGCGACTCCAGGATATTGCAGTTTTACTGCAACAATTTCCCCTGAATGTAAAATAGCCTTGTGTACTTGTCCGATGGAAGCAGCGGCAAATGGCGTCTTCTCAAATGTAGCAAATAACGACTCCCAATGTTCTCCCAGATACTCCGTTAATGCCGTATTTAATTGGTCATCGGGTAACACATATGCATTGTCTCTGAGCATAGCCAACACTTCTGCCAACTCTGGGGGCAGTAAGTCACCTGCATCCATTGACAAGACTTGCCCCATTTTCATGGCTGCGCCGCGCAGTTGAGCGAGTCTCTCGGCTAAATTTGCAATATTTTGGGGGGTTAACATGAGGTCTTTAAGTGCCGGAAGACGCCCCTTACTCAGCTCTTTCACCCCGTCAATGGCCATATTCCCAAGCACATTAGAGACCAAACCGCCGAACTTACTCAGACGTTTTAACTGTCCTGTGGGAAGACTTTTTTGTTTAGACACAAGCTCACCTTCGTATTGCCGACTCACTTGCGAGTCTTGTGAGCCTGACTAGATTATTTGCCCCAACGCTCTACGGCGTCTAACACGTCAAATGGTAACGTATTAAAAGCAATTTTACTTTGTGGAGACAGTTCGACGACCTTATTAATAATTTGTTCAAATAAGATCAAATGTTTGGGATCTATACGTATACCAGCACCAATAACGACCACTTCGTTTTTTCGATTCATCAAACGTTCAGTGACGTCGGCTACCGAGTTTTCGCCACAATCGAGTAAACACCATTGAGCGTTAAACCCTTTGCTGTTTAGTAACTGTGCCGACATATCAAGGCCAGCTAAAAGTTTACTTTCGGTCAGTCCTGGTACTTGTGAAAAGTCGACGACGTCAGGTTGCAGACCGATTAATAAAACGTTTTTAGCCATACTATTCCAAATCACTCATTAAAATAACTCGCCCGTTTTAACTTCATTACATAACAAAGATCTTCGCCAAACTTCTTGGTTTCCATGTATTTAAAGCCCAAGCGCGTATAAAAACGATGCGCCTTGGCGTTGGTTGAAAGCGGGTCAACAACCAATTCATTTACCATATCATCGTCAAAACAGCGCTCCAACACCATATTCATGATTGTCGAACCATATCCGCGATTTAAGTTGTAGGACTCGCCTATCCAAATTTGAATTGCCCGCATTTTTCGGCTGACATTATTGCCCCAGTATTGATTGGGATCGCCCGAGGGATCGAGTATTTGTACAAACCCTATAGATTCACCTTCCTGTTCGGCAATTAACTGCTCTCGCCACTCGGGTTTGCGCTTGAGTTCACGTGCCCACTTATAGGTTGGAGGCCCTGCTGCGATGATATGCGCCTGCTCATCCCACCACTGGAGTGTTTCTAAATCATCAATTGTGGCATCTCTGAGTATCATTCACACGCTCGTTATTCTTTGGTTGCGCCAGCGGGTCGAATTGGCTAGGAATCAAATAGTTATAAAACGACTAGGGGTCTTGTAACAAAATAAATTAGTTACTTGTGAAGTAGTATAGACAGGTTTTAAAGAAGCGCCGAAATCTGAGCAAATTAAATTGAATATCGCGTTATATCTTGGTGCGCGTTGAGTTATTTTAGCGGCCAAATTTTCGCATTTGCGTGGCACTGGCATTTTGCTAAGGAGCGACTACATCGATCGCTTTAGGCATAGTCATCAAAGTGTTCTATGCCATCTTCGTCGGTATACATGCCATGAGGAGAATTATCATCTTCTTCGTCTTGCTTTTTGCGTTTACGCTTTTTGTTATTTTGTTGTTCCCGCGCCTCTTTTTCTTCGTTGTTTAGCTCTTTTTCTTCATCGTTCAACTGTCTGAGAAATGCATCTTTATCAACACTCTGCACGCGATGATCCACCGGCTCAACCGGAAGTTTGCCCTCACGTGGTAAAATGTAAAATAGCAAATCGCTCGACATATCGCGCCCTTCAGCTGTTCACTTTTTGTTCAACCTTATTTCCTTATCGGCATAAGTAATTGATTCTAAAGCCTACTCATCAATCCTACATTTTCTGGACGACGAAGACATTGCGCCAAATCAAGTCGCATTACGATTTTTTTATTACCTTTTATTCCCAAAAAAATTTATTATTCCAAAAACAGTAATTGCAATTCAGTTTTCAGTTGGTTAAGGTGTGACCCACAAAATAAAGACAAACGTCGATAATGAACATATATATCCTGGAAGCAAACGTACATCACCATCATCCTGCATAACCTTTCAGGTTCGTGCTGGAAGGTTTGTATTATCCTTCCGGCGGCAAAATCTATAACCCTCGGAAGGAGACTTCCGGGGGTTTTTTAGTTTTAGGCATAATCAAAATTAGTAGGAAAAAGACAATGACTGATTCGTCAAGATTACGTATCGCAATTCAAAAGTCAGGCCGCCTGAGTGAAAAAAGTATCAACTTACTCAAGGCGATTGGCGTGAAACTTTCCATTCAGGATCGCTTACTGATGTCTCATTCCACCAATATGCCTATCGATTTAATGCGCGTTAGGGATGACGATATTCCAGGTTTAGTCATGGATGGTGTTGTCGACCTGGGCTTTATTGGCGAAAACGAACTAGAAGAAAAAATGCTGGAGCGCCAAGCTGCTGGCAAAAACAGTGATTACAAGGTACTAAGACAACTTGATTATGGTGGCTGCCGTTTATCAATTGCGGTACCTAATGAGTTCCGATATGACTCAGTACAGTCGCTCAGCGGTAAGTCGGTTGCGACCACCTATCCAGATCTACTAGAGCGCTTCTTTAAAGAAAATAATGTTGATGCCTCAAGTGTCATGCTAACAGGCTCAGTTGAAGTCGCACCAAGAGCCGGACTTGCCGATGCGATATGTGACTTGGTATCTACCGGTGCAACTTTAGAAGCTAATGGCCTAAAAGAAGAAGAAGTCATTTTCCGATCCAAAGCCGTATTGATTCAAAGAGCGACAGACCTCCCAGCAAACAAACAAGCGTTGATTGATACGCTTATGCCAAGACTAAAAGGCGTAATGCAGGCAAAGGAAAGCAAATACATCATGTTGCACGCTCCCAAATCCTGTATCGAAGAAGTCAAAGGCTTGTTACCAGGCTCTGAAAACCCAACCGTGTTACCCCTGGCCAATGGCGCGGATAGCGACATGGTGGCAATTCACGTGGTAAGCCCAGAAACTTTATTTTGGGAGACAATGGAGAAGTTAAAAGGTCTCGGTTGTAGCTCCATTTTAGTGCTTCCAATTGAAAAAATGATGGAGTAAACCGTGCGAGTTTGGACTGATTTATCAGTAAATGAACAAAGAGATGCGCTCTCACGTCCAGTGAGTGAAAATAGCCAAGCGGTTACCACTGCAGTCACTGAGGTTTTGAGCCAAGTGGCGGAGAATGGCGACACTGCTTTGCTAGCACTTACGGAAAAATTCGATAGCGTAACCTTAGCATCGTTGACGCTGGATAGTACCAAGTTAAACGAGTTAGCCGATAGTCTCGAAGATAAGGTTAAGCGGGCAATTGATAAGGCATATGATAATATTTATGGCTTTCATGACGCTCAACAGCCAACAGATCGTTACGTTGAAACCTCGCCAGGGGTAAATTGTGAATTGCGCTACACCCCGATAGAGGCAGTAGGTTTATACATTCCTGGCGGCACTGCACCACTTCCCTCGACAGTGCTAATGGTGGGGATCCCCGCTAAAGTCGCTAAATGTGCGAGAAGAGTATTGTGTACACCGCCAAATTCAAACGGTGAAATCCACCCAGCTATAGCATACGCGGCAGTTAAATGTGATATCAATGAAGTATATTTAGTCGGTGGTTCACAGGCCATTGCGGCAATGGCAATAGGCACTGAGTCTATTGCTAAGGTCGATAAAATCTTTGGACCAGGCAATGCATATGTCACCGAGGCAAAACAACAAGTGAGCCAATTACCTGGCGGCCCCGCTATAGATATGCCGGCAGGCCCGTCAGAAGTACTGGTCATTGCTGATGCCAATGCAAATGCTAGTTTCGTCGCGGCTGACTTGCTTTCGCAAGCAGAACACGGTGTTGATTCGCAGGCCATCTTAGTTTCCGAGTCTGAGCAACTTATTACCGATACCAAGCGAGCTGTTGAGCTGCAACTTGCGCAATTATCACGTTCGGATATTGCCGCAAAAGCCATGCAAAATGCCCGCTACATATTAACCCAATCAATTGAACAATCCATTCAGGTCAGTAACCAGTACGCTCCTGAGCACTTAATTGTGCAAGTTGACAACTCGCGTCGATATTTAGCGGATATTAAAAATGCGGGTTCTATCTTCTTAGGAGCCTGGTCACCGGAGTCAGCGGGCGACTACGCCAGTGGTACCAACCACGTTTTGCCGACATATGGCTATGCACGTAATTATTCCAGTTTAGGTTTATCTGATTTCTATCGCAGATACACCGTACAAGAGCTGAGCTATGAAGGCTTAAAAGACATTGGCACCGCTATCATGGATTTGGCCGACGCCGAAGGACTCGACGCGCACAGAAATGCGGTGGCAATTCGTCTAAAGGACAACAGCGATGACTGACTTTATACAGGACATAACCTGCGACTTCGTCAAAGAACTTACGCCTTATGAATCCGCCAGGCGCTTGTTTTCTGGTGGCCGTTATTGGTTAAACGCCAACGAATCACCATTTGCGAATGACTTTAGCCTAGACACCTCATTACTTAACCGTTATCCAGACTGCCAACCGTCAGAGTTGATTGGCGCGTATGCCAGCTACGCAAATCTTGAGCCTTCTCAAGTGCTTGCCAGTCGTGGTGCTGATGAGGGCATTGAGTTGTTGATTAGAGCCTTTTGCAACCCAGGACAAGACAATATTGTCATTTGCCCTCCTACTTACGGCATGTACGCGATAAGTGCGAACACCTTTAACGTGGCTGTGAATAAAGTGCCGCTTACATCAGAGTTTACTTTAGACATTGACGCGCTTACTGAAATTGCACATTCAAAGGATCTGCCTAAATTATTGTTCTTGTGTTCACCCAACAACCCCACTGGCACCTTGTTGCCCAAAGCGCAAGTAAAACAGGTGTTGGAGCTGTTTGCAGGGAAAACCATCGTGGTTATGGATGAGGCTTACATAGAGTTTAGTCCCAAAGAAAGCTGGCAAAGTGAATTGCAGAATTTCGACAATTTAGTCATTTTGCGCACCTTGTCAAAAGCCTTTGCACTGGCCGGTATTCGTTGTGGTTTTGCTTTAGCCTCCGAACAAATCATCAAGGTATTGTTAAAAGTCATTGCCCCCTACCCTGTCTCCGCGCCCGTTGCACAAATTGCGCAGCAAGCACTGAGTCCTGACGGCTTAAACCTGATGTTAGAACAGGTAGCTTATCTCAATGCTGAGAAGCAGTGGCTTGGTGAACAATTACAAGCCAGAAACTACGAGACAGTCGGCGCAGATGGTGCAAATTTCATTCTGTTTCGGGCACAACAAAAAGATGCCGTAATGCAATACTTGGTTGACCAAGGACTACTGATCAGAGACCAATCGAAACAGGTGCAATTGCAAAACTGCCTGCGCGTCACCGTAGGCAATAGAGAACAAAATCAGTTATTCATCAATTTGCTCGATGAATACAACAATAGGAACGTATAACATGTCCCAGCAGCCCATTTTATTTATCGATAGGGACGGAACATTAGTCGAAGAACCCCCCGTTGATAAGCAATTAGATAGCCTAGAAAAGTTGGTTTTCGAACCCAACGTAGTGCCTGCACTGCTAAAACTGCAACAACAATTCACCTTAGTGATGGTGTCTAATCAAGACGGTTTAGGCACTGACAGCTTCCCGCAGGCTGATTTTGACGCACCTCATGACAAGATGATGCAATTATTTCAAAGCCAGGGAATTGAGTTCGCTGATGTGCTTATTTGCCCGCATTTTGCAGAGGATGAATGTACTTGCCGCAAGCCAAAGCTAGGACTTGTGCAGCATTATTTAACTGAGGGCAAAGTTGATTTCACGCGTTCATTTGTTATCGGCGACCGAGACACGGATATTCAACTCGCGACCAATATGGGTATTAAAGGGCTTAAATACGATCGAGAAAGCCTCAATTGGGATGCCATTGTGCAACAGCTGACGGTTAATGCCAGAACCGCACAAGTACATCGCGCTACCTCTGAAACCGATATTAAAGTCAATGTCGATTTGGACAGTAACCAAAAGTCATCAATTTCTACAGGCATTGGCTTCTTTGACCACATGCTCGATCAAATCGCGACACACGGTGGAATCAAACTCGATGTCCAGGTCGATGGTGATTTGCATATTGATGATCATCACTCTGTAGAAGATACCGCTTTGGCTATTGGCGATGCCTTGCGTCAAGCACTGGGCAACAAACGTGGTATTGGTCGATTTGGTTTTGCTCTCCCCATGGATGAAGTGCGAGCCGAGTGTATTTTAGATATTTCAGCGAGACCTTATTTACAGTTCAAAGCTGACTTCACCCAAGAAAAAGTGGGCGAAATGAGTACCCAGATGGTGTCCCACTTTTTCCGTTCATTGTCAGATTCAATGGGCATTTCGCTGCACTTAACAGCATCCGAGGGCAATGCTCATCATCAAGTAGAGAGCTTGTTTAAAGTATTCGGGCGGGCATTGCGTCAAGCAGTCACAAAACAAGGTGACGTATTACCGAGCAGCAAAGGAGCCCTGTAAATGTCAGGCTTAGTAATCGTACATACCGGCTGTGCCAATATTAGCTCACTCAAATTTGCCGTTGAGCGCCTAGGATATGATGTCACTGTATCGGAAGATATCGACATCATAAAAAATGCTGACAAGGTATTTGTCCCGGGGGTTGGTGCCGCGGCTGCAGCTATGGCGCAAATTGCCGACAAAGGCCTCACGGAATGTCTGCAAACACTTACCCAACCTGTTTTAGGTATTTGTCTTGGTATGCAGCTTTTAACTAAACGTTCAGAAGAAGGCAATGCAGACTGCTTAGGCGTCATCGACACCCAAGTGAAACGAATGACCTCGGAGGAATTGCGCTTACCACATATGGGCTGGAACCAAATATCCAAAACCAAGGAGCATCCCTTGTTTGATGGAATTGAAAATGGCACCTACTTCTATTTTGTTCATGGGTTTGCGGTAGAGACGGGAGACCACTCGCTCGCGGTTTGCGATTACACTCAGCCGTTTTCAGCATCGATTTGCAATAGTAACTATATGGGGGTGCAGTTCCACCCAGAGCGTTCAGGCAGCGCAGGCAGCCAGTTGCTGCGTAACTTTATTGAAAAGGTGTAGGTGAGTTCTTTGATTATTCCAGCAATTGATTTAATAGATGGTCAAGTAGTACGTCTGTTTCAAGGTGACTACGGCCAAAAGACCGAATACCAATACGACCCAGTAGACGTAGTCAATCGCTACGCCGATGCAGGTGCCACTTGGTTACATATCGTTGATCTGACCGGCGCAAAAGACGTCGAAAAACGTCAACTAGCGTTGATCAAACGCATGGTCAAGACCGGCCGTATGCAATTTCAAGCAGGCGGTGGCATTCGCAGTGAACAAGACGTTAAACAACTCCTAGACATCGGAGTAAGCCGCGTTGTAATCGGCTCGTTAGCGGTTAAGGAACCGGAACTGGTCATGCAGTGGATGCGTGAATACGGTGCCGAAAAGTTCGTTCTCGCATTGGACATCAACATCGACGACGATGGCAATAAGTTTATTGCTACTCATGGTTGGCAAGAAAATAGTGGCGTTGCCCTAGAAGGTTTATTGACCACATTCTTAGACGCCGGCGTCGAGCATGTCCTCTGTACGGACATCAGTAAAGATGGCACCCTTCAAGGCGCGAATAACAGCCTTTATGCTGAAGTCGTGGCGCAATTTCCGCAAGTAAGTTGGCAAGCATCTGGCGGCATAGGCTCACTGGAGGACATCGCCGCGCTTATCCCAACGAAAGTACAAAACGTCATCCTGGGTCGCTCATTACTCGAAGGTAAATTTGAGCTCAGCGATGCCATCTCACTGTGGGAGAAAAGATAATGCTAGCCCGAAGAATTATTCCTTGCTTAGATGTGCGCGATGGCAAAGTGGTTAAAGGTGTACAATTCCGCAACCACGAAATCATTGGCGATATAGTGCCTCTTGCGCAGCGCTACGCTGAGGCAGGCGCTGACGAACTGGTGTTTTACGATATCACCGCTTCCAGTGACCAACGTGTGGTAGACAAAAGTTGGGTGGAGCGCATCGCACAGGTTATCGATATTCCATTTTGCGTTGCCGGTGGTATCAAAACAGTAGAAGACGCCAAAATCATTTTAGAAATGGGCGCTGATAAAATATCGGTGAACTCTCCTGCCCTCGCCAATCCGGAACTGGTGACGCAACTCAACGAGCGCTTTGGACAACAATGCGTGGTTGTCGGTATTGACAGTTACTACGATGAGACGAGTAAAACTTATCAAGTGTACCAATTTACTGGGGACGAAAAACGCACTCAAAACACAGGTCGACAAACGGCGGATTGGGTCGAAGAAGTGCAAAAACGCGGTGCAGGGGAAATCGTCCTTAACTGTATGAACCAAGATGGCGTGCGCAAAGGCTACGACATTGAACAGCTCAGTAATATTCGTGAAAAATGCAAGGTACCATTAATCGCTTCTGGTGGTGCTGGTGCTATGGAGCATTTTGCCGATGTATTTGAAACCAGTGATGTTGATGGCGCACTGGCCGCATCAGTATTCCACAAGCAAATAATTGATATACAAGAACTGAAAAGCTATTTACGCACAAAAAATATAGAGATGCGCCCATGATAATTACGCAGGAAAACCTAGACCAACTAGCTTGGGAAAAGATGGACAACCTTATCCCTTGTGTCGTGCAAGACGCCTACTCAGGCTCGGTACAGATGCTAGGTTACATGAATCGAGAAGCTGTCCTAAAAACATTGGAAACAGGTAAAGTGACCTTTTTTAGTCGCTCTAAGCAGCGGCTATGGACTAAGGGGGAAACCTCGGGAAATACCCTTGATTTGGTTGAACTAACCTGCGACTGCGATTATGACAGTATCTTAGCAATGGCTAATCCTGTCGGTCCTACCTGCCATAAAGGCACGCCTACTTGTTGGGATTCTGCAAAAGTACCTACCATGTCATTTATCGCGCAGTTGGAGCAAGTGCTGGCAGAGCGCAAGTCGGCAGATCCTGACAGCAGCTATACAGCCAGCTTGTACAGTAAAGGTATTAAGCGCATCGCGCAAAAAGTAGGGGAAGAAGGTGTCGAGACTGCACTTGCCGCTACTGTAAAAGACTTAGAAGAATTAAAAAACGAGTCAGCCGATTTACTCTATCACTTAATTGTCTTGCTACAGGCATCGGGCTTAAGTCTTGAAGATAGTATTGCCGTTCTTCAAGAACGTCACGGTAAGTAATTTGACATGTGATGATGTCTCTTAAATACTGGAGGCATCATCGTTTAAACGCATGATTTTCAACGTTGCTGTAGCCCAATTAGCCAATCGCTTACATATCTCTACGAAATAACAACCGCAATATTAATAGTTACACCATCTAATACTTTCGTCTAGTTTCTGATATCATTCGCTCAAAAGTTAAACATTAATTTTTCTATATCTATCAGATAGTTAAATGTGAATAAATATTTTCACATTGTAGTGAGGAAAAAATCGTGGCTACATTCGAATATAAAGGTTTCTTGGGTAGTATGGAATTCAGACCAGACGCTTGTTATTTTTTTGGTCAAATACAACTTAACAGAGACACTGTAAGTTACAGAGCAACTAGCCCCACCCAACTTGAAGAGAACTTCAGAATATCTGTTGATAACTACATAGAAGATTGTGCGGCCATCGGAATTGAACCAGGCTAAGACATTTTTTCAAGCGAGCTTGTGATCTTAACTGTCAGGTCACAAGTATAAATTTGTAACACAATCCCATGTGTTATTTGTGTTCTCAACTTTTGGCTCGTTTTGTACGAGCCTTTTTCATTTTTGCGCTAAACGTTTCCATTTAAACCCTATCCCGAAAGTTCATTGGATTTAAAAACCGCGCGCATGGCCAGTTTTCTTGGAAGTAATGAAGCAAGCCAAACGGCCATTCGATTCTTAAATGAAGGTACGACAACGACTTTGGTATCGAATATCGCTTTATAAGCAAATTTAGCAGCTTCTTCAGCGGACAATAACAAAGACTTTTTCAATCCCTTGGCTTTGGGCATGTTAGCCGAAACTTGAAAATCTGTAGCGACAGGCCCCGGGCAAAACGCAGACACAGAGACATTGCTTTGTTTGCACTCCTCAGCAAGTGCTTCAGTGAAGTGTAAGACATAGGCTTTACTCGCGTAATAGACAGACATACTAGGACCGGGCAAAAATGCCGCAGTGGATGCGATATTCAAAAGCCAATACTGTTTACCCTGTCGTCTTTGTTGTAAAAAAAGATAAGTCAATTCGGTCAAGCAATTGATATTGAGCGCGATCATTTGCTTTTGCTTTTCCAAGTTAGCTTCGCTAAACAGCGCAACATCACCCAATCCAGCATTGTTGATTAAGATATCAGGGAAAATATTCTGCTGTGATAACTGTGTAAATATATGTGTAGGAGCCTCCGATTGACTTAAATCGGCGTTGATAGAAAAAACGCTAATAGCATAGGTTGAGGTTAATTCAGACTGCAGTTGTGACAGGCGCTCTTTACTACGTGCTACGAGCACCAAATCATGTCCATATTCAGCCATTAACCTCGCAAGGGCTAGCCCTATACCTTTACTGGCACCGGTTATTAATGCTATTGCCATTCCACTTAAACCTGTTACGACGTTTTAGAAAATGAACCTACTTCAGCCAGCTTAGATTCACTCGTATAAAGGGAACTAATCGTATAGCTCGCTTTTGACTATATTGCGAATTCGTGCTTGTACTGAGGGAACTTCCGATTCCAATGCTTGCATCAACAATGATTTAGCTTTCGGCAGATACTCAATATTTGCTTTTGCTATTTCATGGAAGCCATTGTAGACCCATGCCCTAACGAGTTTGTTGGTATTGGTTAGGTTGTTGTCTAAAAATTCCATGACCTCAGGCACAGAATCAACTGGAATATCGACCATGGGTAAACACTGTAACAAGTGTAACTGAGCTTCCCAATGCGCCTGATTTTGCAATTGCGCAAATACTTTATTCGCAAGTTTAGGGCGCAGCATAAAGCCTTGCTCAAGGTGGTGCTTAAGCATCCACGAAGCGGCACCTTGAAGCTTTTCATACTTTAGACTTTTGATGAGTTCCTGTTCAAAATCTTTACTGTCTTGGTAGTGCCAGTAAATTTCGGTTAGCTCTTCAGAGGAACTGTTATCACAAAGTGATATGGCCTGTTTAATCGACATTTATCTCTATTGGGAAACGTTTTTTAATAATTGTTATTGTCTCAAACAACGTACTCATGAATATCTGTACGCATTAGAGTTGCTGAGGTTCACAATAATAACACTCTTTACTGATTAAAGAACTTACATCACATAGCATTTATCAATATGGGCTATTAATCGCGGTTATTGTCTCTTCAACAAAAACTCTCAAAGCGAATTCAAATTATTTTTTATTTATTTTTCATGCACTTAAAAATAAAATTAAAAATATATTAGTTTTTTTCTTGAAAAAGAAATTGGCAATACCATATAGGAATTGTGGACGCCGAAAGGGTCACAAAAAACCGCCGCCGAATAATCGGGGCAAATTTAAAATACATATTGCTTAAAAGAGGATATGAATATGCGTACTATCGATCTATCTCCATTATACCGTTCTTTCATTGGTTTTGACCATCTTGCAACCATGATTGACGCGGCATCTCGAAACGAAAAACAAGCCAGTTACCCACCTTATAACATTGAGCTACTTGCAGAAGACAAATACAGAATCACGATGGCAGTGGCGGGCTTCGCTAAATCAGATATCAGTATCGAAGTTCAGGAGAATACCCTTGCAGTAACGGGTAAGAAGCAGGCAGAGAAAGATGCCAAAGAAAATCGCTTTTTACACAAAGGGATCTCGGAAAGAAACTTCGAACGTAAATTCCAGCTCGGTGATCACGTAAAAGTACTTACCGCAGATATGGAAAATGGACTCTTACACATTGATTTGGAACGAGTGATTCCTGAGGCAATGAAACCGAGAAAAATTGAAATCGGTGCCAACCTCATAGAGAACAACTAATTCTCGATTCCCAGTGTGTGTTTTCCTTCTAAAGCCCGGTCGTTCCGGGCTTTTTTGTGGCTAACTTTTGAAAAACAATGGCCAAAGGTTTACACCACTCAACACCAACAGACAAGCAAAGGTCAATAGAATCCCTGCCCCACGCTGCCAACTTGGGCCAAAGTGATGCCTCAGTCCATATGCGTGCAGAAAACGAGAAATGACCAACGCCCAACCAATTACATGCAAGAACAATGGATTAACTTGATTGATTTCTGCAATCATCAGTAATACTAAAATAAGCGGCACATACTCGGTAAAATTGGCATGAGCTCTGGTCATTTGTAACATGTGCCTATCCCCGCCATCTCCAAGAGAAACCTTAGCAGAACGACGCTGTGCAATAACCAAGATACTTAGAAACACCAGAAAAATACCTAAGATACTCGCATAGAAGGCAGTTATTGGAATAGATATCATCGACGTCCCCAAGTTATAGCATTGTTTTTTCAAGTATAAACAAAAAAGGCTCACCGAAGTGAGCCCTTTTCAAATATTTAGCCAAGTACTATGCGAGAAGTTCTGCCATTGCGGCACTCACTGTATCAACTGGTTGAGTACCGTCTAGCTTGTGATACTTACAGTTGCCGCTATCAGCTTCACCTTGGTAGTAGTCTACAAGGGGTTTAGTTTGTTCATGGTAAACGCCAAGACGTTTACGCACAGTTGCTTCTTCGTCATCTGGACGAATAACCAAGTCTTCACCGGTTACGTCATCCTTGCCTTCTTCTTTTGGTGGATTAAATGTTACGTGATAAACACGTCCTGAACCCGGGTGAACACGACGGCCGCCCATACGCTCAACAATAACTTCGTCAGGTACATCGAACTCGATTACGTGGTCTACATCAATACCATTTTCTTTCATCGCATCGGCTTGAGGAATTGTTCTTGGAAAGCCATCCAACAAAAAGCCTTTGGCACAATCAGCTTCGGCAACGCGTTCTTTAACCAAACCAATAATGATTTCGTCAGACACTAATTTGCCTTCATCCATTACCTTTTTTGCCGCAAGGCCTAACTCAGTTCCTGCTTTAATGGCTGACCTTAACATGTCACCCGTGGAGATCTGCGGAATACCGTATTTCCCCATAAGAAATTGAGCCTGAGTCCCTTTACCAGCGCCCGGTGCGCCTAATAGTATGATACGCATACTTTGTTCCCCCAAGTCATGAGACTTTGTCGAAATTAAAAAACTAAATGAAAACTTTACACATTAGTTACAGGTCTTACAAGGCAATACCTGATCTAAATAAAAAAGCCGCGTCCCAAGTGCGCGGCTTTTGATATTTACTGTAACTACTTAGCTAAATCGAGCAATAAACTGTTTAGCTGATTTACAAAACTGGCTGGATCTTTCAAGTTACCCTGCTCTGTTAGAGAAGCTTGATCAAACAACACTTGAGACCATTTGCCAAACTGCTCTTCGTCTTGCACGTCTGCCATGAGCTTAACTAACGCGTGCTCTGGGTTAAGTTCAAGATTGTACTTCATCTCTGGTACGGCCTGACCGGCGGCTTCCATCAATTTAGCCATTTGCGTCGTCATGCCAAACTCGTCAGCAACCACACAAGCAGGTGAATCTGTCAGTCTGTGGGTGAACTTAACGTCTTTAACTTTTTCGCCAAGTGCCGTTTTTACGCGATCAGTTAGTCCTTCAACTTGCTTTTCGGCTTCTTCTTGTGCTTTCTTGCTCTCTTCGTCTTCAAGATCGCCCAAATCAAGCGCACCGCGAGTGATTGACTGGAACTGCTTCTCAGAATAATCAGTCAAATGAGACATTAACCATTCGTCGATGCGATCAGACATCAACAGCACTTCAATGCCTTTCTTCTTAAAGATTTCAAGGTGCGGACTGTTCTTCGCAGCCTGGTAACTATCGGCAGTAACGTAATAGATCTTGTCTTGACCTTCTTTCATGCGACCAATGTAGTCTTCAAGTGACACATTTTGCACACTGCTATCTTCATTGGTAGACGCAAATCTTAACAGCTTAGCGATTTTTTCTTTATTCGCCTGGTCTTCCGCTGGACCTTCTTTGATTACATTACCGAATTCATTCCAGAATGACTGATATTTTTCAGCGTCGTTTTTGGCTACTTTATCAAGCATCTGAAGTACTTTCTTGGAACATGCCTGACGCATCGATTGCGTGACTTTAGTATCTTGCAGAATTTCACGAGATACGTTCAATGGTAAATCGTTGGAATCCAATAAACCTTTTACAAAGCGCAGGTAAACCGGCATAAACTGCTCTGCGTCATCCATAATAAAAACGCGTTGAACATAAAGTTTTAAACCGTGCTTTTGATCGCGATTCCACAGGTCAAAAGGTGCTTTTGCAGGAATATAAAGCAAGCTCGTGTACTCGTTCTTGCCCTCAACCTTGTTATGCGACCAAGTTAACGGATCACCAAAGTCATGAGATACGTGTTTGTAGAACTCTTTGTATTCTTCTTCTGAAATTTCAGACTTGTCACGTGTCCAAAGTGCAGTGGCTTTGTTAGCCGCTTCCCATTGACCCGGCTCACCTGGGATCTTCTCCCCATCTTCGCCTTCTGTTTCAGGCGTAGGCTCTTTCCACATCTCAACAGGAATAGAAATGTGCTCAGAATATTTACTGATGATTGAACGCAAGCGCCAGTCATCTAGAAACTCTTTGTCTTCATCACGCAAGTGAAGCGTAATTTCGGTACCGCGGTCAGCTTTTTCAATATCAGCTACAGAGAATTCTCCTTCGCCCTCGGAAATCCACACAACCGCTTCATTTGCATTGCCGCCCGCTTTGCGTGTTCTTACCGTAACCTTATCTGCAACAATAAAAGCTGAGTAAAAGCCAACACCAAACTGACCGATTAATTGTGAATCTTTGGTTTGATCGCCACTTAATTTGCTGAAGAACTCTGCAGTACCAGACTTAGCAATAGTCCCCAGGTTTTCGATAACTTCAGCCCGAGTCATGCCGATACCGTTATCTGAAATAATAAGCGTGCCGGCGTCTTTATCAGCAGAGATACGTACTCTCAGTTCACCATCATTTTCATACAAAGCATCATTTTCAAGCGCTTTGAAGCGTAGCTTGTCCGCTGCGTCCGCAGCATTAGATACTAATTCACGTAAGAAAATCTCTTTGTTCGAATACAGTGAATGAATCATCAATTGAAGAAGTTGTTTAACTTCCGTTTGAAAGCCGTGAGTCTCGTGTTGTGCGGCTTCTGCCATTTTCAGCTCCTACTATTTCGCTTTTGATGATTCACTATGTCTAAAAACGTTTCGAGGGTCGTTGAACCTCTAAGATCAACCAACCTTGCTAGCAAATCACCAAATCTTTTTTACTAACTTAATTCGCTATTAAAAGTAGGGACGATGAAACGTATTTCAATAGTAAAAGGAAGGCTTTTTTTGAATTTTTTTGTGCTGACTTGAGAGTAAGACGAAGTCGGGAAAGTGGAAATTATATTTGACTGCGAGAAGCCAATGCTCGCCCTAAGGTAGTGCCATCGACATGCTCTAACTCACCTCCAATAGGAACTCCTTGAGCTAATCGACTGGTGACTATGCCTTTGCTGCGACACATGTCGGTAATGTAGTGTGCGGTGGCTTCACCTTCAATAGTGAAGTTGGTTGCAAGAATGACTTCTTGAATGTCTTCTTCTTCTAATATGCCACTTAATTTGTCTAGCCCAATATCAGCAGGGCCAATACCGTCCAACGGAGATAAGCGCCCCATCAAGACAAAATAACTTCCCCTGTATTCAGCGGTTTGTTCAACAGCTACCACGTCCTGTGGAGACTCAACGATACAGAGTAATCCTGACTGACTGCGTTTGGGATCGATACATATTTCGCAAAGTGTAGACTCAGTAAAATTGCGACATCGCTCGCAATGCCTCACATGTTCCATTGCATCATGCAAAGCACGGCTGAGATCGAGAGCCCCTTCTCTATTGCGCTCCAGCAAATGAAAAGCCATTCGTTGCGCACTTTTATTACCTACTCCTGGTAGGCAGGTCAACGCTTTAATTAACTGAGATACTAAGGGGCTATATTTCATTTTTAGCTTAAAAAGGCATTTTAAATCCTGGCGGTAATGGCATACCACCAGTAAGCTCAGACATACGTTTTTGAGATGTTTCAGCGACTTTTCTAACCGCATCATTTACCGCCGCCGCTAGTAGGTCTTCAATCATGTCTTTATCGTCTTCCATCAAGCTTTCATCGATTTCTACACGCTTAACATTGTGATTTCCTAGCATGGTTACTTTAACCATACCTGCACCGGCTTCGCCAATAACTTCCATATTGGCTAATTCTTCTTGCGCCTTCTGCATTTGCTCTTGCATCTGTTGCGCTTGTTTCATGATATTTCCCATACCACCTTTGAACATAACTATTTCCTCTTTAATTTGGTTTGATAGACTCTTCTAGCACTTTTGCCGAAAAAGTCTCACATAACTGATTTACATTAATGTCTTTTTGAATCGCTTCTTTGGCATAAGCGAGTCTCTTTTTATTGATAAGTTCTTGCAATGCAAATGGCGTATCTTTTACTTCACCAATAACCAGATTGACCTGCAAAGGCTGCTGTAAGGTTGAGCTCAATGCTTCTTCTATGCTGAGTTTTGTGGCGTCATTAAGTAAATGGGACTGCGACTGCGAAACTACAAGGGTTACTTCATTCTGATTTTTAGAGTAATTGCTGTGTAAAGCAACCTGCTTGGGCAAACCTGAAAGGCCAGACTGCGTTAACAATTGACTCCATGTATCAATCTGACTTGCGTAAATAACCTTTGTGCCCTCTAAAAACAGAGGCACTTCAAAATCAACACTTTCATCTTCTGGTCCAGTGTCATCTGAAGTAATGCCGTTATCACTCAAAGACTCAACAACATTAGCCGAATCTTGCATAGATTCTTGTTCGGTATCTGCTAGCGCAGAAATCGAACTCGCTAATTCGGTCTCATCATCGCTACTGAGCGCGCTTTCTAATTCTTCAACGCTATTAGTAAATAATGGCTTTTCAGGTTCAGACGAAGGAGCAGAAAAATCGCGCGTGGACTCATCAAATGAAGGTGTGTCAGCATCTTCGGTATCTGTCTGTGTTAAATCGATTAACTTGTCGCGAAGCGCTAAAAGATTCGTTACCGATTCTGCCGAAGCACCACTTGCTTTGTTTCTAGCCTCTGACGTGTTTTGAGTGGTAAGCGCACTCTGAGCAGTATTTAGACCGCCAGTGTTGGTACCGTTATCGTAACTATCCGCTGAGTAATCATGCTCTTGATAGAGATCTGGCTCGCCAGTATCAAGCGCTTGGTATCCACTTAGGTCTTCAGCAGGTTCAATTTGCTGCTGTACTGCGTTATCGGCACCACCGTAAGGTACTTGCTCTCGCATCGCCGCAGCCTGTGCTTCTATGTCAAGCATTTGCGCATGCGGCGTTTCTTGGGTATCCACATCAGAAGTTGCTGTCTCATTTTTCAATGAGTTTGTTTCTGCGGTATCTGGTTCTGCTACGCCAGTTTTCTCGGCTACTTCCACTGAATCTTCAACGATATCAGATTCGGATGTTTCACCTTTATCTTGAACTAGCTCCGCCGCCTGCTCGCCTACTTCGGTGACGGAACTGTTTTCGCTGAAAATAGTCTCTTCTGTTAGCTCTTCACCGGTATTCTCGCTAGGCTCTTCAATCTCACTTTCATCAGCTTTATCCGCCTTAGTCTCAATTGGACTAGCTTCTATTGGAGTCGCATTAACTAAAGGAGCACTTACATCAATCTTTTTTTTTGACTCGACTTGAGCTAAATCAGTTAACTCGGCGGCGCTCGTTAGCTCGAGTTCTGGGGCGAAAGCCATCATGCGCATGACGGTCATTTCTAGAGCCATTTTCCCATCGTGAACGTGGGCTATTTGCTTGCGCCCCTCCAACAGGATCTGATAGTACAGCTGTAATTGTTCTGGCGGGACTTTGGTAGCCAAATAGTACACCGACTTAGCACTCGCATTTTCCAATTTACAGGCATCGGGGACAAATTGAGTTAATGCGGTTTGATGTACATAACTCATCATCTCAGCCATTAACTGACTATAATCCGGAGCACTTAACGAAATGTCTTCAATCATACTGAAGACTTGCTGTTTATCTTTGGTTAACACAGCGTGCAGCAGCTTTATTACAACATTTCTATCCATCAACCCTAGCATGTCAGATACCACTGCAGAGGTGATATTACCGTTTCCTTGGGCAATGGCTTGGTCAGTGGTACTCAATGCGTCTCGCATACTACCTGACGCTGATTTGGCAAGCTCTAAAACCGCTTCCTTTTCAAATTGAATATCTTCTTCAGGCAGAATATGTAATAGCTGTTGTGCTATCTGTTGCCTGGAGAGGGCTTTCAAGTTGAACTGCAAACAACGGGATAAAATGGTTATTGGTAATTTTTGTGGATCCGTTGTCGCAAGCAAAAATTTGACGTGAGGTGGTGGCTCTTCAAGCGTTTTTAGTAATGCATTAAAGCTATGCTTGGACAGCATATGTACTTCGTCTATTAGGTAAATCTTGTAATCGCCGCGCGTAGGGCTATATTGCACGTTATCGAGAAGTTCTCGGGTGTCCTCGACTTTAGTGCGCGAAGCCGCATCAATTTCGAGCAAATCAACAAAGCGACCTGCCTCAATATCCAGACAATTTCCGCATTGACCGCAAGGGTCTTGAGTTACCCCCTTCTCACAGTTAAGACTCTTGGCAAATATCCTAGCAATGGTTGTTTTGCCAACGCCTCTTGTTCCGGTGAATAGATAAGCATGATGTAGGCGGTTGTTTGCCAGGGCGTTACTAATTGCAGTAACGACATGCTCCTGACCAACCAACTCAGAAAACTTACCTGGCCGCCATTTTCTGGCAAGAACCTGGTATCCCATTAACGGTTAATCTCCTTCAAATTGGCAGATAGAAAAGCTTTCTATGCCGTTTTCAGCGAGTTTTGCTTCACCGGGGAGATCCGGTAATGACACGACAAAACCAGCATGCTCTACTTTGCCGCCTAGTCGTCTTATCAAACTTGCTGTGGCTAACATAGTACCGCCAGTGGCTAACAGATCATCAAGCATCAAGACATTGTCACCCGACTGAATCGAGTCAACGTGCATTTCTAGGCAGTCTTCCCCGTACTCGAGTTGATACGACTGACTTATCACTTCTCTGGGCAGCTTTTTGGTTTACGCACAGGTATAAATCCAATGCCTAGCTCCAATGCCAGCGGCGCACCAAAAATGAAACCACGCGCTTCGGTTCCAGCAATCTTTGAAAAGCCGTATCCAGAATATTTTTCCGCGAGTAATTGAATCGAAGCCTTGAATGCAGCTGGGTGCTGCATTAATGAAGTGACATCGCGAAACATAATTCCAGGTTTTGGGTAGTTTGGAATAGTCGCGATACTATCTTTGACTAAAGTAGCCGACAATGTGAAATCCTTATCGAATTATTTACAGTAGGTAAACTGAAATGCCCGAAAATATATGTAGCATTGGGAATGCTAACAAGGTCACCAGTATAATAAGAAACTGCTTTACGTTAAACGAATCATGATATTCGTCAGATGCGCCGCCTGCCATGACAAAACCCTTCTATTTGAATAGTGCTAAATGGTAGATCAATTATGGCACAAATAACAATGATTCTAGGCGTCTATCACGAGTATTTGCTGTTTTAATAAACTCTCAACAATATCAGTCGTGGCATTTTCAATTTGCTCTTTGGGCAAATGTGACAGCGCCTGACACATTATTGTTTGTAAGGTCACTAGGTCAAGTGCATCACGGGCACCAATTTGCTGCACCAAATGAGCAGTAACTGCATTTATTTGGGTAAACGAAACTTCAAAGTTTGCATCTCTCGATACAATAAAATAAAACGGTTCCTGTGCCGGTGTATCTGGCAGGTACTCTTCACTTATCTGATGCACCGGATATTCATATGATAGGAGCTCTGCCATCTCCGATAGTTTAAAAGAGCTATAGTCAGATGATTGCTCCCATGTTGTTTGGGTCAGTGTTTGTTTACGAGTACTTAACTCAAGTTCAATCCATTCGTAATGAGCCAATTCAAACATAAACGGGTAATCATCGTCTTGTAGTTCATAGCTATTACTCAAAAACTCAACAAACTCTTTGCTGATTTCAAGAAAATACGGAGAGCGACAATCGTGATTAGCAAAAAAGTCACGCGAGAGCTTTTCCCAGTGTTGTTCGCCGAGAATAGACTCCAGTACCGGAAAAGCCGAACTAAGAAAACCTTTGATGTTATTAAAAAACAATTCCCGATAAATCTTAAGACGGCGATCCTCAAGCCCAAGTTCATCAGGATGATGTTGTGGGTCTCTTATATGAGACATAAATGAAGTTTGTACTTGCTTAAAATTCATATCATGCAATCCGAGTTTGCTGGCAACTGTCGTATCGAGCTTGAATCTCTCGGATCTTTTCTACTTCTTTTAACAACTCTTCTAATGGGGGAATATTGAAGTCCCGCTCAAGTAAAGTTGGAAAAACACCATGAATTTCGTAGGCAGATTCTAACAACTGCCATACCGGTTCAATCACATCAGCACCGTGAGTATCGACAATTAGGTCTTCCTCTTCATTATAGTGACCTGCAATATGACCGTACTCAATACGCTTACTCGGAAGCGCTTTTAAGAACTCTAATGCTTCGTAACCATGATTAATTGAATTAACATAGATATTATTGACATCGAGCAACAGCTTGCAATCCGCTTTTTCCAAAACAGCCAAAGTGAAATCTAACTCATTCATTTCTTGTCCAGGCGCGGCGTAATACGAAACGTTTTCCAATACCAATTGCCTTCCAATAATATCCTGAACTTGTACCACACGGTCTGCAACGTGTCTGACCGCCTCTTCAGTGAAGGGAATTGGCATAAGGTCATACATATGACCTTTGCCTGAACAATAGCTCAAGTGTTCGCTGTAGGTCTCAATACCGTGCGTATCGAGAAAAGTTTTAACTTGCTTCACGAAGTTAACGTCTAATTTCTCAGGTGACCCAATGGAAAGTGAAAGTCCGTGTGTAACGAATGGACAACTATCCGTGAAACGTTTCAATTGCGCCGGATATTTGCCACCAAAAGGTATCCAGTTTTCAGGGGCTACTTCCCAGAAATCAACAGCCTCGGGTATGTTTTCCAATTCAGGTAACATTTCTCGTCTGAGGCCTAACCCAACACCCTTTACCTTTTTCATCACAACTTTCTCTTCGTATTTCACCAGTAGCATTAAAAAAGGCTGGCAACAAACCAGCCTTTTAACTTTAAGGTTAGCTAATTAAGCTTGGCCGCCACACTTACCTTCGCCGCACTTACCTTCTTTACCTTTTTTGTCGCCGCCGCATTTGCCTTCGCCGCACTTACCTTCTTTGCCTTTTTTGTCGCCGCCGCATTTGCCTTCGCCGCATTTACCTTCTTTGCCTTTTTTGTCGCCGCCGCATTTGCCTTCGCCGCATTTACCTTCTTTGCCTTTTTTGTCGCCGCCGCATTTGCCTTCGCCGCACTTACCTTCTTTGCCTTTTTTGTCGCCGCCACATTTGCCTTCGCCGCACTTGCCTTCTTTTTCTGACTTATCGCCGCCGCACTTGCCTTCGCCACATTTACCTTCTGCAGCTTCCTGCATATAACCAGACTCTAAAGTCTGGATAGCAAATGGACTTGCATTAGCCTGTAAACTAACGCTTGCTAAAGAGCCAATAACAACTGCGCCTAAAGCTGTTGCAATACCTGATTTTTTAACCTGTTTCATTTCGGTTTTCCTTCAATAATTACCAAGTTTTACGTCTCTAGGACGCGTTCATTTCAATAGACCTAGGCGCCCCATAATTAATTTCAACATTACAAAAAGTAAAATATCTATATAAAACAATACTTTATTTCGGAATATAGAATTTACAAAGAATTGTTACATTTACATGGTTAATTTTAGTCGAAAAAAAAGGCTCCGTTAGGAGCCTTTTGTTAAATTTTGATGCCGCGGTTTTTGGCTTTTTCCTTTATGTAAGGTTCCCACGCCTTCGCGTTTCGAGCTACAGACTTATCTTTCATCGCCATTAAAGCCCACTTGTGTGCTTCTTTGAACTTATTCTGATAAAAGTTAGCTTCCATCATAGCCATATGGATATTGCCTTTTTTATCGCTGCCAAGCTCAAGAGCCTTATTCAAAGCTACGAGCGCTTCTGGATAACGTTCAGCACTTAACAACAATGTACCTTGCTTACGATAGTAATCAGGGTTGTTGTCCATCTTAGCTGCTTCACCATAGTACTTAGCAGCTTTTGCATAATCCTTCGCTTGATGGAATGCATTTGCCATGCGAGACAAGTTCTCTTCACTGCGTTTTAGTAATCCAGAATTAATATATTTTTCCTGAATTACAGCAGATTTGAACGGGATCCCATTAGTACCGTAAAGCTGAGCCAATGCTCTGATTTCAGATGCCTTTTCTAAGTACCCTTGCTGATACGAAAGCTCAAACGTTTGCAATGCAAGTTTATAGTCCTCAATCAGCATGTAGAAGAAACCAAGCTGCGTCCACCATTGTTTTGTTTCTGGAAACAACTTAACGAGTGCCTTCGCTACTTCGATAGTTTCAGCATACATCTTACGTTCAAAGTAAGATGTCATTTTCAACACATAAGGGTTTTTATTAGGCTTGTCATAAAGCGCGATTGCTTTATTAGCCGGCGTAATGATTTTGTCTAACTGCCTAGTCTCATAATAACCTTGAGCCATGCGAGTGTAGATATCAGGGTCTTCCTTACAGGTAAACTCCATCCACTTCTCATAGAAGCTAATTGCCTGTGGAAATTGACGTTGCTGCAAGTTCAAGTCAGCCACTAAACGAAGCGTCTGAGCATGCTCAGAGTCGTTAAGCTGCTTTTCTTGAACAGCGCGGTTTAGATAGTCAAGTGCGTTTTTGCCCTCACCTTCTTTAGCCGCCAATAGATTACCTAAAAATCTATCTACATAGGCTCTATCGAATGAGTCACTAGTATCTATTTCTTTAAGTATCTCAATCGCTTCATCAACAAGGTCTTGTGAATAGGCTTCGAAAGCACGCTGCACTTTCTTACCTGTTCTCTGCCCAGGAATCTTAGTCGGACCACGTTTGTAGTCCGCACAAATAACTGGAGCTGCTGGCTGCTGCGCAAACGCACTAGACATACCTAGGGTTGCGCAGATCACCAAAGAAGAACCGAGCCATTTAACAATGTTATTTGTTTTTAATCGCATAAATCCTCCTAATCGCCTTGTAGTTTAAAGTCTAACTGAACTTTCATATTAAATTGTTTAACGGGTTTACCATCAACAATCTTAGGTTTGTACTTCCACTTTCTAAGTGCACGCTTAGCTTCGCGGTCAAACACCCTTCTAGGTTCAGCTTCAATTACTTCAACGTCTTCAACACCGCCAACTTCATTAATGGTAAAAGATAGCTTTACCCAGCCTTCTTTACCATCACGAGCAGCTTGAATCGGGTAACGCGGTTCGATACGAACGATCGGTGTCGCTTCACCATCACGTTGCATCGCGCCAGGACCACCGATATCAATCGACGCACCACCTAAATCAACACCTGGCATATTGAATGACATTCCGTCGGTATCAGGGTTAGCTTCCTCTGGCTCACTAGGCTGAACCTTAGGAGGCTGAGGTGGCGGTGGAGGCGGCGGAGGCGGCACGCGCACGCGTGTTTGTATTGATGAATCAGGCTCATCCATTACGATATCAATTACCGGTGGTGGCTCTGAATCCTCTGGTGGACGTTGCGTGTTAGAGATCAACGCAGCCATCACAACGAATAATAGGAACGTAATACCTGCACCAACGAATAAAGATATAATAAATCTAGCCATCTTTATCCCCTATTTGCCGCGTATGCGATCCTATTAACGCCAGCGGCCTTAATTTGATCTAGTACTTCAACTACTTTACCGTGCTCTGCGTCAGAGTCAGCTTGCACAACGACGACTTCCGACGCCTGTTCTGCCAACAATCTTTCAATATTCGCACGGACACTATCCGCTTCAACTTTACGCTTGTCTAACCAAACATCGCCATCTGCAGTTATTGCGACGAAGATGTTTGCTTTTTTCTGATCAAATACGCTCTTAGCTGAAGGTTTATTTACTTCTACACCTGCTTCTTTTATGAAAGAGGTGGTAACGATGAAGAAGATAAGCATGATAAATACGATGTCGAGCATCGGAGTCATATCAATTGCTGCCTCTTCTCCCTCTTCGCGTTGTTTACGAGCCATATGAATCTCTCTCTAGTGATGGGGCAAGCTATCAATCAGCTTTTCTTTAGCGATTTAAACTTTTGCCTCTAAGCGAGAACTAAAAAACAATCCAGACAAAGCCGCTACCATGCCCGCCATAGTCGGGATAGTTGCCATTGATATGCCAGCAGCCATCAAGCGAGGATTACTGGTACCTTGAGTTGCCATGGTATCGAACACCGCAATCATACCTGTCACCGTGCCAAGTAGGCCGATAAGAGGACACATTGCTACTAGTGTTTTCACCAATCCTACTCTTTCATTTAGTCTGTCTGCCGCTTCAGAAACCCATGCATCACGAATTCTATGTGCATACCAGGAAGTTGTATCACTACGCGCGTCCCAATCTGAAACAATTTTTTTATGAATTGTTGGAAAGGTGACACTTAAAAACCAGAAACGCTCAATCATTAACATCCACATGAAAAAGAGCGCACCCGCGACGACGTACAGCACGTCGCCGCCCGTAGCGATAAAATCCCTGACAGATTCCCAAATCTCTATCAGGAATAACATCTTATGCCTTCTCCCCTTCTGCGCGAGAAGCAACGATACCTGCAGCTTGCTCATCTAGGATGTGCAAGATTGACTTACTACGACCCGCAGTGATTGCGTGCATTAGGATTAGCGGTAGTGCCGCGATAATACCCTGTGCCGTAGTTACAAGTGCCATTGAAATACTACCAGCCATCAGTTTAGGGTCACCTGTACCGAATAACGTGATTTGCTGGAACGTTAGAATCATACCAATAACCGTACCTAATAGACCTAGTAGCGGAGCAATAGCTGCCAAGATCTTAATGATATTGATACCGCTTTCGATGCTTGGTAGCTCACGAAGAATAGCCTCGTCAACTTTCAGCTCTAGCGTTTCGGTGTCTGCATCTTTGTTCTCTTCATATACCGTTAGGATACGGCCAAGAGGGTTTTTGGTAGACGGATTATCGATGTTGTTAAGTTGCTTACGAATCGAGCCACCCATAACAGTAAGAGTGATGATTTTGTATAGCGAGATAAGTAGACCGATAGCTAGCATACCAGTGATGATATAACCAGGTAGGCCACCTGCGTGGTAACGCTCTTCTAAGGTTGCAGCAGAAGTTAGCAAGCTAAGAATCTGACCTTTGGAAGGGTCGATGTATAACGGAAGCATGCCACCATTTGCGTTCAAGAAACTTTGAGCGCCAGATACCATGTGACCTTCAGGTTGACGACCCAACGGCTGAACCTGTTTCAAGTCATCTTTATAGATAAGGTAGCCTTCTTCACCAATAAGGTTGAACGTACCAACTCGAACAACTGTTTGAGTAGTACTACCACCATCTAGGCTAATTACTTCTGTATCAAAGCGAGAAATTTTACCAGATTCAGTCATTTCAGTTTGTAGTGCAAACCACAAATCTTCTAGTTCTTTGATATCCGGTAGACCTTTAGCTTCGTTTGACATTCTTTCTAAGAATTCGCCACGACCCGGGTATTCTGCACTAACGATTGACGTTGCGATACGGCCATAAGCTTCTGCAGATGCTGAACGAACAACACCGAACATCTCACCCAAGTTACCAACCGCCTGCTCCAGTTCAACTTCTTTGTTAGCAAGAGTGATTTCGTTGTCTGCGAATTGCTTCTGCAAACGATCACCGCGGTCTTTCTCAGCTTTTAATGCAGCTTGCGCGCGTCTTAGAAGCGCTTGCTTGTCTGCTCTTGCAGACATGAATTCCGCTTCGCGTTGTTTGTTAATGTTCGCTTCAGATACACGGTTACTTTTAACCTGTTCTAGCAAATCGTCTAGTGTGCTTTGTGCCATTGTCGGCACAGAAAAAGCCGCAACTGACGATGCGATCAATAATGTTTTTAGCATTTTTTTCATATCGTATTACTCCGCTGCAGCAATCGGCATTTTAACTAGGTTGTACGGCTCGATCTTACGTGCCATTTTAACCGCTTTAATAGTAGAAGATAGGAACTCGTCGCCCAATTCAGACCACTGACGAGCTTGATTATCCCATACCCACGCGCTCTTTTGATCAAGCGACAAGGCTACCAATGCAGCACGGCCAAGGTTGAACTTGTCAACCGCGATAGTTGTACCATTGAATTCAATTTCGTCTTGGTAAGCAGCAATAGTACCGCCGTAATCAAGCTCAATTGAGAATGCGTCTAGAACCTGACGGAACTGCTCTGAAGTAGTAACGTTAGCCATACCCATCAAGTCGCGAAGACGTGCAACACGTGCTTTACGCTGTTCATAGTTGATTGGTACATCAAGCTCGATGAATTGCTCCAGAGAGTCGATCATCTTGTACATTAAAGGCACTACGCCTTTGCGCACGCCGTCAATGTTGTCGATTTGTCTTTGAAGGTCGTTGATGCCTTCTTGCTGATCCGCAACCAAACGGGCTACGTGATCGTTATAAACTTTCAAGTTCTCAGTTTCGTCAACAACAGCGCGATATTCGATTAGCAAATCCTGAGTTTGCTCATAAATACTGTCGATTCTTTCCTGAGATTTAACTGAAGCAGCGTGAGTTTTACCTGCTTCGTTTTGCAAACCCACCAATGGATCTGCAGAGACTACGGCACTACCGCCGATTGCAAATACAGCGATAACGGCTGAAGCAATTTGTTTTCTCTTGCTCATCTTGGACATAGTTCCCAACCAATTTTTTAGTTTTAATCCTTGCTAACTAAATCCGGACAATTTGTAACAAGGGACGATATACAAAGTATTTGTTGATTTTGGAATAAGCGCTTTAAAAAGGTTATAGCGCTCGGCACAAAGATATTCACACGGATGCTTCCATTAAGTCAAGCAGCCAAACCGTTACATAGCAACATATGTTTAAATTTTTTTTACACTTTTTTAAATATGAGAAACATTTGACCTAACTGCACATTCTCTATTGTTTGGCAACAAATTAGTGCAAATTTAATGTCTCAACCGGCCTGGTGTGACCACATTTGTGCAAATTCTCGGCAATTAATAACCAAGCAATGATACCCAGGGATTGCCATCGTCTAATAATTAACCACTTTGCTTTTCGCAGTTAACAATTCTTCAACAGTTTTCGTTGTTTACATAATGGATTAATATGGCCTAATTAAAAGTATAAAAAGCACTGACTAAATATTAATGGATAAAGAATTATTTACTTTTCATCAAGAGATAGACGGCAAACCACTTTGGGTCATCGACGATTTGTGCACATTGCAAGAGTCATCCGACATTTTTACCGGGCTGCTGACCGCCGGTTTTATTCGTACTGAAATAGCTCGTCCGGACACGTCGAAATATCAACATTGGGTCGTTAATTTAAATGCGCAGCAAATAAATGCCCTTCCTGTTTATAAAAGATCTATAAGCGCTATCCAAAAACTGGCGAGCAAGTCCTATAACGCCTATCGAGGATATGTAAACTACGCCACGTTCGGTGATATGCTATTTACCCATACAGATTGTGCACCAGACGCAGATGAACTCACCGTTTTGACATACATTAGCGATGAGTGGGACATTGAATGGGGTGGTGAAACATTATTTTACAATAATAATGACGATTGCGTCTTTGCCTGCACACCAAAACCCGCTAGGACTGTCATTTTCCACGGTGCAATCAAACATGTTGGTCGACCACCGAATAAAATATGTATAAAACCCCGATATACATTAGCGTTCAAAATGGAGCCGGCTAAGTAGTCGGTTAAATATTGTCGAGAGCACTAAAATCGATTTCTTCGGCGTATTTTTCGAACAGATTAACCGAACTAGTATAAATTGGTTTAGAGACTTGCTGATTACTAGGGGTATTGTAAAACCTATTCGTTTGACTACGACTTACAGACAATGCCCCCTCTTCAACCCCGATATAGTCGAGGATCTTGGTAAACTCATTCTGGTAATCAGATACTAGAGCTTCGTATTGCACTTGCAAAACAGGCAACGACAATGTGTTTTGATATTTATCAATAACACTGAAAAAAGCCTGGTAGCAGCGCTTAAAGGTTTCAACATCATTGATCTGAATCATTTTTTGCTTCAAACAACTCAAACAGACATCTCTAGGATCACGACGCATGAGAATTACCGCAGCAGATGGAAATAACTTTTCTATAAGTTGTAAATACAATCCGTTCATCGGCATTTTGTCCACGATAAAACTCGCGTTCGAAATGTCAGTGTACTCCCCTAAAGAATCTATGTATTCATCCGCAATGATTGAGAGTTCTCGCTCATTTAATGAATTGATATAGGCAAACGGCTCTATGCCACCTGAGCGTTTTTGCAATGTTCGGTACAAATCGGACAAGGCATGTGTTTCCTCCAGAATTTTGACCTGTTCAATTCCTGCAAGTCTCGACTCTAATAAGGTGGTACCTGTTCTGGGAAATCCTACGATGAAAACAAACTTGGCCGTACTTTTTGCTTGGCTTGCGTTGTCGTTGCTTAGTTTTCGCAAAGCAGCGTCGATACTTTCAATTTCGTTTAAGAATTTATCGGCGGGTTCGTTACCCACCCTTTTATTGTTGAGTTTGGCAGCTGTCCTTATCGCCTCAGCAGCATCAGAAATACAGCCTACTCCCTCTTGAATTCGAATGAGTTCAAACGCAACATCTTCCTCGACATCCTCGTTACTCGCACTAATAGATAACAGTTCCGCTTTAGCTTCACTTGCTTTACCTTTGCGGAATAATACTCTGGCTCTAAGAATTTGGAGATTGTGATTACCAACGAACTGAAATTTAGGGTTATCGAGTATCTGAAGCGCTCTGTCGGTCATACCTAGTGATTCAAACAAATCTACAACAAAAATGACATTCTGTACTTCTGGCGCTTCTTCTAAGAATTTCTCTATTTCATCTAAGTGAGCTTCACTAGGTGACACCATAAACCGAGCAAATGCTAAATTTGCAATGACGCCGAAGGATTTAGGCTCGGGCATACGCGATTCGAGCAAAGACAACTGTGTCATCGCTCTTATAAACTTTTTTTGGTCTATCGAAAGTAGACCATCAAAAAACAAAACATCGTCGATTTCAGAATACTTCGAAAGTGCGTAATCAATGAATGCGTTGTGCTCATTGCTTGCCTTGAGCTTATAAATACAATTTAACGCGAATACAACATCGGAAGAACTTTCCACCGGGCTATTTAAAAGAGCCTGAATCGCTAACATTGCTCTAGCGTAATCACCAGTGATGAACAAAGTATTGGCACAACTACGTAGATATTCTGGATTAGAAGGAGCTAAGGAATAAGCACGTTCAAATGCCGTAATTGCAGAGGCATACTCCCCCAAATCTAGATAGCAATTTCCTAAGGAATGCCACCCCTGATGATAACTGCGATTTAGTTGCACTGTTTGTTGCAACAATGGACGCGCTTTGTGTGGCTGTCCCACTTCCAAAAACATAAGTCCATGATTGTGAAATACATCAGGATTGGTGGGTTGCTCTTTTTGCAAGCGCTCAAACAAGCGCGTTGCCTTGCTTGTGTTATTCACTTTTCCGTATGCGACCGGCAGTAACATCATAAAACCAGGATGAGATCCTTTGTTTCTTTCACAGAATTTGATTAACTTTTTGTAATCGCCTGATTTGAATAGCGCCAATGCCTGTTGCCAGTTACTGCTCACGTTTGTTCTCTAACTCTTATTTGGAATGATATCAAAAGCCACGGTCAGGCGATGTTGCCCAGAGGTAAATGGATTAGTGCCATGCCACATGTACGATGGAAATAGTACTACGCAACCTGGCTCCGGTTTTACAGCAAGATCTCCGGGATAACTCAAATTTGGAATATCCGGTCTCCCAAACACTAACCAACCTTGTCCTTCATTATCGATTTCTTTTGGAACATCGACATAATATACGCCACTCAGCCACCCTTCCGGGTGGAAATGAGATTTGTGAAAACCTGTACTGCGTAAACACACGGACCAAGAACCTTTAAACATTAGATTTTCCGTAAGGCGTGATAAAAACGGATGTTTTGAATCTGCTTTCTGATTTCGAACATGCTGCTTGGCTGTATCTAAAATAGCACGTGAAAGTTGCTGTACGATTGGCTCATCGAGATCAAATAGGTCTTCGAATGTTTGAGTACCGTTTCTCAACGATTGTCCAATAGGATGTTTATAGCTTGAATGTAGTTCTAACAGTTTTGCTTGCAAAGCATCAGCGGAAAACGACGACGCCGTATCACTCACTACATCATCAACTTTGTATTTACCTACGAGTTTTTTGTAGTCATATAGCCAGTTGATATTCTTTTCGTCATGCGTTTCACGTAACGTAGTTCCCCACAATGTCCACCAACCTTGGTTGTCTTTTTCTCTTTTACAAAGAGACTGATAGATGTTTTTAGCCTCTTGGGTTTTGCCAGCACTAATTAATGAATAGCCCAGTTCATTACTTGCAGCAACAGCAGTACTTCCTTTACTTTTAGACAATGCTTTTCGCGCCAATTTTATCGATTCATCTAATTTGCTATCGGCACGAAGTAATGAAGCGTGTTGAATTAATACTAAGGGGTTATTTGGATTACTATTATAAAGTTGCTGGCTATGACGCTCCGCGGCTTCTGTTTGTTCAGCTTTGTCTAAAAGCTCGATATATTTAAGCCATAGTTCTACTTTGGAATAGTCTTCTCCAAGTGCAGAAATAAAATATCTAAAAGGAGACGAATCCCCTTTTACCCACAAGATATGAGTAACCTCTTCGTGCAAACTTACATCACCAAGGGTGTTTTCTAATAGTTCAATGTAAATGGGCAACGCTTTGTCGTGTTCTGACTGCAACACATAACAAGCGGCGAGGTTTTTTCTTATTTGAACTGAGCTAAATTGAGTGAATGCGATTTTTTCAAGAAGCTCAATCGACCCTTTATAGTCACCCTTTTTACGAAATACCGTAGCAAGATTATTAATTGCTTTTATATTCCCCGGATTCGCCTGTAATACGCGATTGTATATGTTCTCAGCCAAATCTAGTTCCCCTTGTTTTAGGTAAGATTCGGCAAGTCCTATATTTGCGTTGGCATCTTGCGGCTTTGTGTTTAATGCTTTTTCAAAATAGTTTTGGGCTTCTTGGAACATCCCTTGTTGGGACAATAGCCTACCCATATTTAGGTTAGCTTCAAAAAATCCTGCGTTGATTTTTAAGGATTTACGCAGATGCTCCTTCGCATTTTTTACATCGCCAATTTGAATCAACAAATTGGCGTAATTGTTCATAAAATCTAAATTTTGAGGAAACCTCTTAACGCCCTTCTGAAACGCTTTTTGAGATTCTTTTAACTTACCCAGTTTGCGCAAGCTCAGTGCGTAAATAAGTACAGCAACCTGATCAGCCGAATTAACCTTAAACTGCTTATCAAATAGGCTGCAACATTCGCTGTGCTTATTTTGTTGATATAGGCTCACAAGCTGCTGCACAGCCACAGGCGGAGGGCTTCCTAACATATCTTTCTTATTCTTTTTTATTTAACGTTTATCAAGAGCAGCCATTTTACCATATGAATTAGACCATTCATGATGATTACGCATGAAATTTCTGATGGCTTGTTTTTCTTCTTGCTGCAAATTTGGATTCCACACATCAAAGATAAGCACGGTTCTAGACTGTTTGCCCAAATTCCCTGCGCTATGAATGTAACTGTCGTCAAAGACAATACCTTCAACATCATCATCCCAATAACGTTTCTCATTGCCAACTTCCAGATAACAACCAGAATTCACCTGAATGGGTAAATGAGCAGTTAACTTAATGTTGCTAACACCGAAATGAGGGGGAATTTCAATAGAAGGTAACAGTTGGGATATGAACACCTCTGGAGCATGTGGCGGACAATCAGGCACACACGAATTAGCGAAACAGTTTACAAACTCTGTAGTATCCAATTCAGGAATTGGCACTTTTGCCCCTGCTTTTAACAGATGTCTCGATCCCCAATTTTCTCCTTTGAGGCTCTGCCAACGGTCTTCTTTAGGCGTATTCCCTATAACGTCTACATAGCTTTGTTTCTCGAGCTTACTAGCAAACTCGATTAGTTGCTTTTGATTTTTTAAATCGTCATAAAGCTTTTGAAGACCGGGGATTTCTGGAATGTCATAAAAAGGTTTACTTGGCAAATCGGGCATGTGGAAAAAATTTGGCTTTTGCAGTTTGTTGCTATAAACCCGAGGAGTCGCTCCCAAGTACATTTCTACGGCGCGCTGAAATCTAATACTAACGGTAAGATCAGCCTGACACATATCGTATAATTTCTTACGAGCCAGACTAGCCGCATTGACCAAATGTTGTGCATACTGGGTAGCTCTAAGCGATTCAACCAGCAATTGCTGATCATACATTTCAAGATATAACGCTAAGGCGTTTTCGTAATTTTTTTTGCGAAGTGCTTGAGAGACTTTATTCTCAAGTAAGGAAAATGACATCGGGAAGTTACTGTTAAACCGGTTTCACAAATAATAATGGAATCTATAAAAGATTCCATTAATTACTTAAACTAGTTTTAAATGTTGTCGTTGCACTACACAACGAAATTACCGACTAAAAACCGGTGCTACCACTCTTAGTCTCAGAACCACCTTGTTGACGTTGCCAACCATCTCTGGCTGCTTCGCGCATATCGTCACGTTGTTTGGCAGTAGTACATACTTCCTGAGGAATGTTACTTCCTACAACTCTTACACGCTGGCATCTTACGCCATCGCTATTATTTACTTTTGCAACTTCAGTACCGTCAGCAGAAGAATTTTTTGCTGTTGAAGTACAAGCTGAGATGGCTAAAGCCGCTAAGATAACGCCAATTTTTTTCATTTTAACATTCCTATCGTTAGATTAATCCCAATGGCACTGCTTACCATTACCACCAAATCACCCCACTGTGCTTTACGCTCTTTCTTGTCACAGGAAGAACACAATAGATGGCCATTCAAAATCACAGATGGTGCATTCGAAAATTTTTCAATATAAACAGTTGGATACATAATCGTCTAAGATATTAATCATAACGGTGTGTAACCCAACAATTGTCGAACCAAAATATACCCCTTTTTAACGTTATGCAACCTGTGATTACAAAATGTTATAAATTCCACAATGTACTGCAAAGGTTATCCGTCAACGATTATAAAAGCAGTGGTGTTTTAAACCTAATTGTAAATTACTTGCGATAAACCAGGCTTCCATAGCGCGTCTTATTTTCTCTAATCCACTTAGTCAAGATCCACTTATCACCTTCTTGTACAGGTAAACCCGCATGATAAGAATTGTTAAGCAGTTTATGAGACTCGTCGACATTGGAAAAATATATCATTTGCCCGGCTTTTGCCGGTAATTTGATATTCAATCGCGAAAAATGGGTCTCTCCGCCATTTTCCACTGAGTTTAAGTAACAGATTGCGGTTTTGACCCGTTGCCCACCATCTTGAAGAATACTTTGCACACCGCGAGAATGCCCTAAAAATGCGTCATAATGTGGCTTATATTGCTGACCGGGTTGGTAATTTAAAAGGTTAAATGACTCTCCCTGATATGACTCTGTGTCTGTATATGCAGCAATTCTCCTTTCAACATCCATTGTAAACCAGTCTACAAAATCAGGTGTTATATTAGCCGTCGCACTGTCTCTTATCGGATCATTTATAGGTTCGCCGGTTTCTGGATGTGCGACAACAGAAGGTCTTAACATACCGGCAAAGCGAATTTTAAAATATTCCATTTCTAAAACGCTTATAAAGCCGTCTACCGAATGTAATGCAATCTCTTCTGAGTGAGTTACCGCAGGTAGATTAGTAAGTCTTTCCCATCGATCCAACACTGCAGTTATAAGCTCTGTGCTGTCAGGTTTATTAATAGTATCTTGTTCCGGCAAAGTCAGTTGTAAATCCGAAACCAAATCCCGAGAAATATTGCCCAGCAGAAGAGTGTAATAATCACGCAACGAAGTCGCATCAGCGAGATAATTAATTAGTACCAATAACGATTCTACATGACCACGACTGGCTTCTACGTGAAGATTCATTACATCTTCAGCGATCAACATTTTGGCGTCAAAAAAACGCGCATCAGAGATAACCGATGTAATACACCGGGCACAGCTGCTTTTGCTTTTTCATGTAAGTACTGATATGCATCTTGTTTATTCCGAGAAAACAACAATTGAGCATACAGCATAATGGCTTGCACATTCCCTTTTTCGGCCGCCACCTTGACCAGCTCAGTTCCCTTGGCGAGCTCTCCTTTTTGTATTGTTTCAATACCCGCTTGAAGCGTTGGGTCTGGAATCATAATTTCCTCTCAAAAAAAAGCCTCTTGCGAGGCTTTTTTCAAATTTAAACTTCTATTAGAAGCTGAAGCTTACACGGCTATACATGAATCGACCTGGGATTTCATACATAGACGGGTCGAAGCTGTTAGCAAACGTAGAGTAAGATACTTCTGGATCAGTATCCCATACGTTGTTCATACCAACAGTAACACGTAGGTTATCATTGATGTGGTAACCAACATACATATCGTGGTATGCCGTCGCTTCTAGTTCGTTGAAGCTATCGCCACCAACTTCAGCACTTGGCATGCTACACAATTCTTGGTCAAGTGAACTGCTGATATCACACGCTTCAACTGTGCTGTGGATATAACGGATCAAGTAGTTAGCAGACCAATCTTCGTACGACCAGTTAAGGTTAAGGTTAGCACGGATACGTGGAACAACGTCACGGTCAAATGCCTGACCAGCTTCGTTGAATTCAGTAGTAGTACCTGCCACTGGATCAACAATCAACAACGTTCTTTCTTTGATGTAAGAAGTATCTAAAGAAAGTTTGAAGTCACCCATGTTGCCAGTTTCGAATGCGTACTCAACGTTAGCATCGAAACCAGATGCAGTTTGACCACCAAGGTTGATAAGACCGTTGAACAAGTCAAGAACACCACCAGAAGAGTTACGAGTTAACAGTGAACATAGAGTCTGACCATCTGCCGCACAAGCATTAAGAATTTGCTGTGCACCTACGCTAGAAACCGCGTTGTCAATTTCGATGTCATAAACGTCAAACGTCAATGATAGACCTTCAACAGCTTCTGGGCTGTATACGAAGCCGTAAGTGAAACTTTCTGCTTCTTCAGCTTCTAGATTCGGGTTACCACCAACGGTGATACGAATCTGTGAGTTAGGCTGTTGGTAAGTAGAAGGAATGCCCGCACAACCTGGTAGATCTGGGTTAGCAGCAGCACCACCGTTACATGGGTCAGTTAAGCTTGGGAAGCTGTCGCTGTTACCACGGAACAATTCAGTAAGTGACGGAGCACGGAAAGCTTCAGAGAATGTACCACGAAGCATGAATTCGTCATTGATTCTCCACTTCACACCCACTTTCGAGTTAGTAGTGTCGCCGAAGTTGCTGTAGTCAGAGTAACGAGTAGCAAGTTCTAAATCTAGAGACTTAGCAAATGGTGCGTCTTCTAGTAGAGGAACTGCTAATTCTAGGTAGTATTCTTCAACGCTGAATGCACCTTCAGTAGGCTGACGAGAGTTACCTGAAGTAATACCAGCAGCAATCAATGCATCAGGCTGATCGAAACCAGACTGCCAACGTTTTTCCCAACCAGCAGCGAAAGAAAGGTAACCCGCTGGAAGTTCCATGATGTCACCTGCGATGTTCGCTTGGTAACTTCTCAAGTCAGTACCCGCTGCGTCTTGTGCAGTGAACGTGATGTAGTCAAGCATTTCCTGAGTAATAGTACCCTGACCTAGGCCAGTTGAACCACCGAACAAGTTCAGAGTCACACAAGAAGGATCAGTTTCTTGAGTTGTACCACACACTAGAGAAGCTTTAACGCGGTCAGTGTTTAACAAACCGTCAGTAATCTGGTTTTGCTCGATACGAGCATAAGTGTAACCAACATCCCAGTAGTATTCGTTGTCACCAAGTTCTAGAACACCTTCTAGACCGTAGTTAAACTGATATTGGTCAACGTTCTGTTTGAATTCACGGTTACCGGCTTCGAACATACGACGGCCAACTAGGTACAAGTCACCTGGATTAGCAATACCAACGTCAGTGCTTAAATCAATACCAGTTGGGTTGAATGGGTTGTCAGCAGGAATGATGTAACCAGCGTCACCAAATGCACTACCAAAGAAAAGAGGAGTAGGCGCTAGGAACTGAGCTGAACGGCGGTTGCCGTAGAAGCCAGTAGCAACTGCTTTGATGTTGTCAGTAATTTCATAGCTTGCCTGAGTGTAAATATTTGTACGCTCTTGAGGAGTAGACAAGTAGTTAAAAGGTGCATAGTTGAAACTGCTAGTAGGCTCAACCCAAGGAACTAGGTTACCGTTGCCATCACCAGCTTCATTGTGGAAACCACCGTCGGCATCAAACCAAATGAAACGACCGAAAGGCGTACCAGATGAACCTGCAAAGTTTTCAGGTGTACCAAATACAGGTACAGCAGAAATCTCACGATCACCTGCGAAAGTTGGCTCTTCGTTTACATAGTTAAGGTTGAAGTAAACTGAACCTTTATCAGAAGTAGCACCGAAACCGATGTTCGCGTCTTCTTTACGACCGTCTGAGAAAGAAGTGTTTTCACCAACGTAAGCAGAACCGTGGAAACCTTCGAAGTCGCTACGAGTAATGATGTTAACAACACCTGCAACAGCGTCAGAACCGTATACAGCAGATGCACCGTCTTTAAGTACTTCGATACGATCAATGATTGCAGATGGGATGTTGTTCAAGTCAACAGAACCGCCTAGGCCAGGAGACCAACGCTTACCATTAACCAAAACCAATGTTCTGTTTGAACCTAAACCACGGATGTTAAGAGTAGTTGTACCGTTACCACCGTTGTTGTTGTTGGTGTTAATCGCAGAACCCGCAGCTGGGATAGATTGAAGAACGTCACCAATTGAAGTAATACCGAACTTTTCGATATCAACAGCGTCCATAACAGAAATCGGGTTAGCACCTTCGATGTCTGCACGACGAATACGAGAACCTGTTACTGCGATTTTTTCAACTGACTCTTCTTCAGCTGCATCTTCTTGCGCTAGTGCAGTAGTCGAAAAAGCTGCGGTTGAAGCCGCACCAAGAGCAAGGGCAAGTCGAACCGACTTTGCCAGTTTAGAGTTTAAATACATGTGTTGTCTCCCTGGACCACTAATTTTATAAATTTTTTAGTGTTATTTTTCGGGTCATAGCCCGAAATATTATTGAGGGGTTGCCTCATTTATTTTATGAGGTAGTGAGCCTCAGAGGGTAGTGAACCCTCTTTTGATAATACACATATCAACGAACCATGGTCAACAACAAACATCTCACTGTTACAATAAAGTTCTAATTAACAATTATTTAAAGATTTATTAACCGTAACCATTGGTTTACAAAAAAAGTTCTATTAAATGGAAGATAATGAAAAACCTAGCATTTTCTTTACGTTTACGGGAAGGGAAGGTAGACAATCCTTCGCAAGTAAAAATGTCGACATGTTAAAAAAATCTTTGAAAATTCTGTTTGATTCTGTCGTTTTCTTTAGATACTCATGCCCGGAAGAGCCGCCAGTGCCTATTTTTGTTCCCAACATTCTCTGTACCATCATCGCATGACGATAGCGCCATATCGTCATGTTTTCGTCTATCTCGGTTAAGCACGTCAAAAATTGGAATGGCAAATTAAACACTGGCTCCTCAGAATATTGATGGATAAATAATGCAGCCAAAAGCGCGCGCTGATTTAATCTGAAGTCGCCACTTTCCATCACCAAGCTGTATTTATCTTTATCTAATAGTGCTGCAAAGGCCGCTTCTGTGTTTTCAAGCTCTTTTAGCTCTTTGCGCTTTTCAGTATCTGACAAGGTATCGTTGTCTTCGATAATTTCCCTATCGCTTTTTAACATCGTCTGAGTAGCATCTTTATAATGTTGCCAAAAATTAAAATCTTCAAACTCCATCAACGGCATTCTTTCCAGCCATGATTCAACTAATTCAAACAAGCTCGGTTTCGTTTCTAAGTCTTGTAAAAATGAGCGGTCTTCTTCTTCTAATCTTTGATAGAAAGATTGCTTGTCAAAATCTATGCGGTATTTAGATTTCAAACCCAATTTAATTTCTAACATCTTAAACTGAATACTCTGAAACCCCGACGCTGGTACTAGATAATCTCGAAACGACAAAAACTCTTGTGGTGTCATCGTTTCCATCACACTTATTTGGTCATTCAAGATTTTCTGTATTTTGATGATTCGGTTTAATCGGTGGACACAGGTGCTTAATGCCTCGTCACTAACCTGCTCACCTTCAAATGCTTCAATGATTGATGCAAGCTCATGCAGGATTTGTTTAAACCACAATTCGTAGACTTGGTGCACAATAATAAACAGAACTTCATCATGTGCAGGTGATGCGTACTTGGCACTCTGTAGTTTCTGCGCGCTGAGTATTTTATCCAATCCCAAATAGTCACCGTAATAAACTGGAGTGGTATTTTTTTTCATAGTAAATCACCGTTAAATTGTGTTGTTTTCCCATCCATGATTTCATACTCTAGACCTAAGTTGATGAATAGGACAGACCGCACCATGAAGTTGGATGATGACATTCATAACTATTATGAACATCTCGTTTTAGATCGTATTGCCGCATTAGAGCTGTACAACTCAAAAGATGCTGACTACATAGCAGACCTATGCTGTTTAGCACTTAACAAAGTCCCTCATAAATACATTCGTTATGAAGTTGATATGGCTTTTTTTCTATCACAAGAAGAACGTATAGAAATGCAGAGCCAAGTAAACGAAGCCATTGATGAAGGTATTAAAATATTAGATGCTCGAGAAGAGAGAGAAGATTAAAGAGGGTGGCAATCCCGCCAGCCTCATCCCGGCACATGAGTCACTTGCTGCGGCTGCTCCCTTCCAGGCCTGACCGGGTTCACAAGCTATCATTGCGGGAGGACCAACAGGACCGCCATAGAAAGCGGCGCATTATGCCCAAATCCCCCACTCCTTGCAAGTATCGGCTTAAGATAATCCAAATCGTTCTTCGGCAATCAAATTCGACACTGTATTTGTCGATTTATTAAGTTGCTCCGCACGCTCATATATCTCTGATAAGGTACTGCCTATCTGTTCGATGTGCTCTTTAAGTTGCTCGCCGCTGCTATCGCTTTGTTTCTGATGATAGATATCAATGACTCCACCAGCGTTGATGACATAGTCCGGTGCGTAAAGAATGCCTTTAGCCTTAAGCTCTTCACCATGGGCTTCGACAGCTAGCTGATTGTTAGCAGCACCAGCAATCACTTTAGCCTTGATATGTGGCAGTGAACGTTCATTGATAACTGCGCCAAGTGCACAAGGAGCCAGTACATCAACATCTAAACTTAAAATTTCTTCTGGACTAACAATGGTCGCACCCAGTTCTGACTCGGCTTTTGCTAGTTGCTCCTGATAGATGTCGGTAACGAATAATTGTGCGCCGGCTTCTTTTAAGTGTTTTGCCAATCGATAACCAACGTGACCAAGTCCTTGAATAGCGACCTTAACCCCCTGCAAATCAGACTTAAGCGCATATCGTACACTTTCACGCAAGCCTACAAAAACGCCGTAGGCTGTTGCCGGCGCCGGATTGCCGTCGGCCTCACCACCGTGAAAACTATATCGAGACTGGATACCAGTAACATGACTACTGTGTTTGGACATCAGCAATAAATCGTCCAAGCTAATGCCTGAATCTTCTGCAGTAATGTATTTACCACCTACAGAATCAACAAACCGCCCCATCGCTTCCATCATTTCTGGTGTTTTATCTTTTCTTGGATCGCCGATAATCACCGACTTACCACCACCGAGTTTAAGGTTTGCCATGGCCGCTTTGTAAGTCATACCTTTGGAAAGTCTTAATACGTCATTTAAGGCATCACCGCTATCAATGTAGTTCCACATTCTGCAGCCACCTAAAGAAGGTCCAAGGTTCGTGTTGTGGACAGCAATGATAGCCTTTAGGCCGGTTTTCTTATCGCTGCAAAATACAACTTGCTCATGATTATCAAATTCGTGATGATCAAATACTGACATAGGGTTTCTTATATAATTTTATTTTTTGGTGTCGGGAATTTTAACTAAAAAATGTCAAACACCCCATCCTTAGTTGCTAAAAGCAAATTTTTGAATCCGCAACCAAATGTAAGGATTTTGTTCCATCTGCTGATAGTTAAAACAACCATCAGCACATTCTAGGCATTTATGAAATTTGGCTGCGTTAATTGACAGAAAATTATGATAAATCTTACGTTTGCACTTTCGCCAATGTTGTTTTCTTGCTAACGTCAAAGAAAAACAAATTCAACACCGAATGAAATTAGACAAATTCGACCGCGAAATCCTGCGAGTTTTACAAAAAGACGCTACCGTATCTATGGCAGACTTGAGCCAAGTTGTTGGCTTGTCGCACACCCCCTGCTGGCGCAGAGTCAAAAAGCTGGAAAGCGCTGGCATTATTAAGAACAAAGTCACCATACTCGATAATAAATTACTCAACCTAGGTGTAAGCGTATTCATTTACGTGACACTTAAGAATCATGACACCTCCTCACTCAATGCATTTGAAGCTGCTGTGCAGGACATTCAAGAAATTATTGAATGCCACACAACCAGTGGTGATAAAGACTAACTACTAAAAGTGATAGTCGAGAGTATTGAAGAGTACGAACATTTATTAAAAGCCAAACTCACTCACCTACCCTGTGTTGATCATTTAAGTTCGACCTTTGCTCTCAAACAAGTGAAAAATACAACAGAGTTACCTATCAAATCTCAGTAACTCTGTTATCTCGATTATTGTACTGCGTCTGGTTGATTCTCCGGTTTTGCTTTTTCAAAAGCCGGCAGATTATTACAATGAGCAACCACCCGCTCTATTAGCGGAAATTGCTCCATGTCCACACCAAATCTAACAGCGTTGTAGTGTTGAGGCACCAAAACAACATCTGCCATTGTCACGTTAAAACCAAAACAAAAATCAGCCGCGGTATTTTGAATACGTTTTTCAACGGAAGTAAAAGCGCTTTCAATCCAGTGCTTCGCCCAGGCCGTTTTATCATCAGAACTTGCCGACAAGTTACTTTCTAAATACTGGAGTACTCGAAGGTTTTGTATCGGCTGAGCATCGCAAGCTAAGTCATAACTCACTGTGCGAACACGTGCCCGATCCAATTTGTGCTCTGGTAATAAACGGCTAACTTCAGGAAATCGCTCATCTAGATATTCTATAATCGCTAGCGACTGGTTAAGTATAATGTCGTTTTCATTATCTTCGTCAACCAATGTAGGTACTAGGTGACCGGGATTGAGATTGGTGTATTCGTCGCTGTGCTGTTCACCACCATTTTTGACAAGGTGAACGGGGCAATATTCGTAGTCTATCTGCTTTAAATTTAGCGCTATTCTTACTCTATAGCTTGCTGAAGAGCGCCAATAACTGAATAACTTCATGGTTATTTCTCTTAATAATTTGTTTGTTAAAACTAGCAAAAATAAACGAAGGCAACAAACAAAAAAGACGTCTTTGCAAAGACGTCTTTTTTACTCAACTCATAGTTGCCCAGGCTGTACTCCGTTATCCGGTAATAGTTACTCTTTGAGCAATTTTACCGAAGATTGTATTGCCGTGAGCGTCAAACATTTCGATGCTGATTTCATCGCCGCCTTTCATAAATGGCGTTTCTGGCTTGCCATTTTGAATCGTCTCAATCATTCTAATCTCGGCAATACAGCTGTAACCGACACCACCCTCTTTTACTGGTTTTCCAGGGCCACCATCTAACTTGTTAGATACCGTACCTGAACCAATAACAGTGCCCGCACACAAAGGACGAGTCTTAGCGGCATGGGCAACAAGCTGTCCGAAATTAAAGGTCATGTCAGTACCAGCGTCAGGTTTACCGAACATTTCACCGTTTAAGTGCGAGACCAACGGTAAGCTCAATACGCCGTTGTCCCACTTCTCACCCAATTCTTCAGGTGTCACGCAGACAGGACTAAATGCACTCGAAGGCTTAGATTGGAAGAAACCAAAACCCTTCGCAAGTTCACCCGGGATCAAACCACGTAATGATACGTCGTTTACGATCATAATGAGTTTAATATGGCCCAATGCATCTTCTGGGGAAACCCCCATTGGTACGTCATCTGTAATAACGGCAATTTCAGCTTCGAAGTCAATACCGAACCCCTCAGATTGAGGCATTTGAATATCTTCTCTAGGCGCTAAAAAGCTGTCTGAGCCGCCTTGGTACATAAGAGGATCAGTCCAGAATGTTGCTGGCATTTCAGCATTACGTGCTTTGCGTACCAATTCAACATGGTTTACATAAGCACTACCATCGGCCCATTGATATGCTCGAGGCAGAGGTGATGCACATTCGTTTTGGTTGAAATCAGTAGATTCAACTTCACCATTTTCTAACTTACTGAATAATTCTGCTAGCTTTGGAGCCACTTCAGGCCAGTTATCCAACGCTGCCTGCATGGTAGGCGCGACATCAGCAGCGCTTACCATTTTGCTCAAGTCACTACTAACAACCACAAGTTGTCCGTCTCTACCTGATTTTAATGATGCTAATTTCATGCGTTATTTCCTGTAAATTCTTCACCACTGTGTAACCACTCTGCGTGTTTAGGCGCTTGCTTAGTTTCTGCCCACTCGTCAAGCATGTCACGTGCAACTCGTTTAAGTTCAGCATGCATACCTGGCTTTGCTGTGTTAACAGCTAATTCGATTCTATGGCCATTGGGGTCAAAGAAATAAATCGATTTAAAAATAGTGTGATCCGTTGGGCCAAGCACTTCAAGACCCGCATCTTCCAGCGTTTTCTTGCGTGCCAGCAATTCATCCATAGACTCGACTTCAAAAGCAATGTGCTGTACCCATGCTGGGGTATTTTCATCACGTCCCATCTCAGGTGAATTTGGGATTTCAAAAAAAGCAAGCACGTTGCCGTTACCTGCATCTAAAAATACATGCATGTAAGGGTCAGGTGCGCCCGTTGAAGGCACATTGTTCTCAGCGATCGCCAACTGAAAATCCATATCTAGCAGCGTATTGTAAAACTCTACTGTTTCCTTAGCGTCCTTACAACGATAAGCAACGTGATGTATACGTTGGATAGCCATGATTACGCCTCTTCGGTTTCTTTGTCACCAATGACACCGCGCGCTAATTGGTCTCTTTCGATTGACTCAAACAGTGCCTTGAAGTTGCCCTCTCCGAAACCTTCGTCTTCTTTTCGCTGAATGAACTCAAAGAAAACAGGACCTAATAAGGTTTCTGAGAAAATTTGCAACAACAATCTAGGTTGACCACCTTCAGTGGTGCCATCCAGCAAGATGCCACGAGATTGCAGTTCACCAGTTGGTTCACCATGGCCAGGAAGACGCTCTTCTAGCATTTCGTAGTAAGTTGCTGGAGGCGCAGTCATGAACTTAGTGCCCTGCGCTTTCAAGCGATCCCAACACGCCAATAAATCATCACAGGCAAAAGCGATGTGTTGAATCCCTTCGCCGTTGTACTTCATCAAAAACTCTTCGATTTGACCACCGCCACCAGCAGCCTCTTCATTCAAAGGAATGCGAATTTTACCATCCGGCGCGGTCATCGCTTTTGACAATAAACCTGTGTATTCACCTTTGATATCGAAATAACGAATTTCACGGAAATTAAACAAATCACCGTAATAGTTTGCCCAGTAATCCATACGCCCTCGGTAAACATTGTGCGTCAGGTGATCAAGCGTGTGGAAGCCACAGCCTTCTGGGTTGCGGTCAACGCCTTCAATCCAATTAAAATCGATATCGTAAATGCTACTGCCTTCTTCGTAACGATCAATCAAATACAGAGTCGCACCACCAATACCTTTGATGGCCGGAAGTCTCAATTCCATTGGACCGGTTTTAATTTCAACTGGTTGTGCGCCTTTGCGCAATGCTTCTTCATAGGCAAATTGAGCGTCTTTAACTCTAAAAGCCATGCCACAAGCACTAGGGCCGTGCTCTTCTGCATAATAATGTGCGTGGCTTTTCGGCTCGTAATTGGTAACAAAGTTGATATTGCCTTGGCGCCATAGTTCAACCTGCTTAGATTTGTGTACAGCAACCTTAGTGAAACCCATTGAAGTAAAAATAGGTTCTAACATTCCTTTCTCAGGAGCAGTGAATTCCACGAATTCAAAACCGTCTAATCCCATTGGGTTTTCGAATAAATCAGCCATTTAGTTACCTCGTTATTGTCGCGTTTGTCTTGCAAACAGATGGCAAGACTCATATAGTTGCATTTGCAACCAATTTAGTTGCAAGCGCAACTAATGTCAAACCAAGGTTGAAATTAGACTTTAAAGAATAGTTTACAGTGGAGAATTTGCATGACTGAAAAATCGGAAAATACAGTTTTAACACTTGAACGCTTTTTACCCTATCGTCTATCGATTCTGTCGAACAAAATAAGCAGCATGGTTGCCAGTGCCTACCAGGACAAATTTGCCTTAACTATTACTGAGTGGCGCATAATGGCGGTGCTTGGAGAATTTCCGGGGGTATCTGCAGATGAGATATCAGCCAAAACCCAAATAGAGAAATCAATTTTGAGTCGCTCGGTAAACCGCCTACTTAAAAGGCATCTGATCGAACGCGAAATATCAGATGTAGATAGACGACGTTCCCACATAAGGTTATCGGAAATGGGTGCTGCGGTTTACGAAGAAATCGTGCCGTTGTCGTTACAATATGAAAAAGCACTTTTAGAATGCTTCAATACCGATGAGAAGCAGCAACTAAGTGGCCTGATTGACAGGCTGTATCAGCACTGCCAATCTCTACCTGATGCTCCAAAAGAAAGAGTAGAAGGGTAATCTACTCCACTTATCGCACTTTTTAAGGGTCTTTTAAATTTTTACTGTCTTTCTATTTATACCGTACTCACGTAATTTATTAGCAATCGCGGTATGGCTCAAGCCCAATTTTTTAGCTAGTTGTCTTGTGCTGGGATAAGAAGGATAAAGGCGTCTTAACAGATCTTTTTCAAAGCGTTTAACTTCGTCATCAAGCGTGCCTTCAAAGTCATCAGAAACATAGCTTACCGTCGTTGCGCACGAAGGTAGTTGAATGTTCTCTTTGTTCAGCTCTTTGCCTTCCAGAATAGAGATAGCTCTATAAAGTGCATTGTCCAATTGACGGACGTTCCCGGGCCACGGGTATGACATCAGAAAGTCAACGCAGGATTTGCTCAGCTTGGCAGGACGTTTACCCAGTTTCGTTGAATGCTGTTTAATAAAAGTTTCTGCAAGCGGAATGATATCCTGTTTGCGATCGCGTAAAGCTGGCAACACCAGAGGCAACACATTGAGTCGATAGTACAGCTCTTCATTAAACTTGCCATCTTCTACCAGCTGCCCCAAGTCATGTTGTGTACTCACCACTAATCTGACATCAGCTGCAGTTCGTTCACCCTCTGCGTTTGAAACCTCTATTCCTTCTTGAATAACCTTGAGTAACTTGCGTTGCAGTGACTCATTTAAATTGGCTATTTCGTCAAGATACAGGGTGCCACCATTTGCTTTGGCAAATAAACTGTTATCGGTGCTATGTTCATTACCAAAAAGTTCGTTGTCATTGGGCTGTTCAAGATGACAGTTATATCTAATGTAGGGGTGCTCCGCTCGACGACTGGCATTGTGACAAGACCGCGCCAGCAACTCTTTGCCAGTACCACTTTCACCAAAAATAAGGATGGTTCCTTCTGATTCAGCCAGCTTTTTGGCTTCTCTGACTACCTTTTTCATTGCGCTGCTATTGGCATGCATGTGCTGGAAACTGTCATCCGGTGCTTGATGAAATACGGTGAATTGCTGGCTGAGACGAATTTCAGATTTCAGCATGATCACCGCGCCAGCCAAAATTTCGGACTTGTTTGCCTCGGGAACAAACACCGGGAAAATATCGGCGAGGTAGTCTTGTTCGATAAACTTTACTTTTTGCGACTGTGGGTCGATTTTTTTGGAATCTAACCACTTAGTGAAATTGAAGCCCTTTACGTATTCTCCAATCTCGGTTCCCATGAGCGCTTCGTCCGAGATCTCCAAACTAGATAGAACAGCGTCATTGGTCATAATAATCTTGCCTTTGGTGTCAATAGAAAACACGGGATCAGGCAATGTCTCTAAAATGGCAGTGAGCTGATTACGTTCACGCTCAATGGGCATAAATGGTGTTGTTTTTACGTCATCGACACCACTTAATTTTCGTATTTCAGGCATTAAATGCTGAAACTCTGAAAATTCAATATTGGGAAAGCTTAAAAATATCTTGCCAGCAGAATGAATCTCGATTCCTTCCAAATCGATATTGTATTTGACCAAAATGTCCAATACATCTTGGGTTATCCCCAATCTGTCTTGACAACTTATCTCCAGCCGCATGCACCTCTCCAAATAAAGCCAAAGTGTAAACTAAGCATTACAATTTAGCTCAAGTTCTAGTTAAAGGGAAGACCACTGTATTTTGAAATTGTAAGAAAATTGACTACGACATAATTTTAAGTCCTTTAGAATTTCCTGAGCCCTTGTTTTATCTAGGGTATAGCTTGAAAGTGCATACATTAAAGGGCTGCTCCAACCAGTTGAAAAAATATGGGGTAAGAAATTGGGAAGAGTCTTACATAAAAAAAGCGATACTTTTTAGGTATCGCTTTATTAAAGTATCGTGGGTTAGCCGTCCCTAGAGGCGATTTATCTCGCGGTTAAGTTGATACTCCGAAGAGGTTACGTAAGTTTCAACTTTACGAAGCCTGTTCTCTAGCTTGGAAAAACTGCTGTTAATGTCCCTAAAAGCTTGTTTAGGCGGTTCGCCCGCCTGCCAAATTTTAGATTTCACTTCTACCTTTACATCATCTGCAGCACTTGATACCCAGCCTTTTCCCTTGGCTTTAGTCGTAGGTTTGGCTGTTGGAGCGGCATGTGCTGAGGGCTTTTTATCCAAAATAAACCACCCGATTATGTATGCCATTGGGAAGAAACCACCTGTTAGCAAGGTACCCGAAACAAAGATGATACGAACTAACCACAATTCCCAGCCGAAGTAATCCGCAATCCCTGCGCAAACCCCGGCAATTTTGCCTTTTTCAGGGTCTCTGAAGAATTCGCGCTTGATACTCATACTTTCTTTCTCCACTCTGGGGCTTCCACATCTAAGATTGATTCTAAAGTTTGTATGCGGTCAGACATTTTCTCAGCTTGGTGAGCTAACTCACTCAAGTTGCGAAACTCTTCCTCTGACAGCCCCTGGCTAATCTGCTTTTTACTGCGATAGTGCAATATAAGCCAAATTGGCGCTACAAAGATTAAAAATATTACGATTGGCGCAATGATTATTCCTACAACTTCTTCCACGGGGCGTTACCTCTCAACTTGCTCAATTACTTAGATTCTGACTCTTCTTTTTTCGCACCAACTTTCGCTTTAAGTGCTGCTAATTCGTCGTTAATCTTATTATCCGACTCAAGTTCTGCAAATTCGTCAGCTAAGGTTTTCTTACCCAAGTCATAGGCATCTACCTGCGATTCTAAATCGTCAATCTTTCTCTCGTAACGTTCGAATCTATCGATCGCGTCATCAACTTTGCTTCCGTCAAGTGTCTTCTTGACTTCTAAGCGAGAGCTAACGGTCTTCTGACGCATAATAATGGCTTTCTGACGCGCCTTAGCATCAGCAAGCTTCTCTTGTAACTGCACAACTTCGGCTTGTAACTTACCAATTTGCTCATCAACCAGACTCAATTCTGACTTAAGACTTTCTGCCTGATCCGCACACTTTTGCTTTTCAATTAAAGCGGCACGCGCTAAGTCTTCGCGTTCCTTGCTAATGGCTAGTTCAGCCTTAGCTTGCCAGTCGTTCGCTTCTTGTTCGAAGCGTTCTACTTGTTTAGTTAAATCCTTTTTATTGGCTATCGTCTTAGCAGAAGCAGAACGCACTTCTACCAATGTATCTTCCATTTCTTGGATGATTAAACGAACCAATTTTTCTGGGTCTTCAGCCTTATCTAATAAAGCGTTGATATTTGAATTTACAATATCGGAGAAACGAGAAAAAATACCCATAAACTAATTACCTCTCATGATTGCTTCTCATTGCATTTAGTTAATTTGCTAATTCTTTATTCAAGTTATGAGCCAAATACAGAATATTTTTAACTATATGAAAAATAAAGAGTTTAATAAAACTACTAATTTTAGTGAATCTCACTTATTATTTGGAATAAACTAGATATTGGTGAAAAAGACCAATTTTTGAGGAAACTAATGAGTCGCTACAGACAACAGGATAATTTGATTGGTCAGGCCAATAGCTTCTTAGAAGTATTGGAACAAATTTCCCAAATCGCGCCTCTCAATAAGCCAGTGCTTATTATTGGTGAACGAGGAACCGGTAAGGAACTCATCGCGGCTCGCTTACATTACTTATCTAGCCGCTGGGAACAGCCCTATATTAAATTAAATTGTGCGGCACTTAGTGAGAGTTTATTAGAGTCGGAGCTCTTTGGATACGAGGCTGGAGCATTTACTGGTGCAAGCAAACGACGCGAAGGTCGATTCGAAGTGGCCCACAACGGTACTTTGTTTTTAGATGAACTGGCGAATACATCCGGTTTAATCCAAGAAAAGCTCTTACGAGTAATTGAATACGGTGAGTTCGAGCGAGTTGGTGGTTCTAGGTCGGTAAAAGTTGATGTTCGACTTGTCGCAGCCACAAATGAAGACTTACCGACATTAGCTGATTCAGGCGAATTTAGGGCCGACCTATTAGACAGACTCGCTTTTGATGTAATTACACTTCCCCCCTTGCGAGAACGAAGAGAGGATATTTTGGTGCTTGCTGAACATTTCGCTATCAATATGATTCGCGAAATGGAAATGGAATTATTCAGTGGCTTTTCAGAAAAAGCCAAGCAAACCCTGTTGGACTACGACTGGCCCGGTAATATTAGGGAACTTAAAAATGTGGTGGAACGTTCTGTATATCGCACTAATAATCCCTATGTTCCTGTACACGATATTATTTTAGATCCGTTTGAGTCTAAATTCAGACCTCAAACCAGAGTTAAAACCAGTGACCGTATTGCACCTACACCGCCTCCAGCACAACCAATTGTCCCTGTGCCCGAAACGTCCTCTGCGGTTTCAACGCCCACTGAAACACCAGCACCTGTGCAGCAGGTTATTTTCCCAGTGGATTTAAAAGAAAAGTCACAAAGCTTCGAGATAGATTTAATCAAACAAGCACTCGCAGACAGCCAATACAATCAGAAAAAAACTGCAGAAAAACTGTCATTGACTTATCATCAACTCAGAGGATATCTCAAGAAGTATAACTTGTTGGACAACGCAATAGATGACTAGGTTAGTGCTAGATACGCTGGTGAAATACTTTGCGCTTGTTGCAGTATGGTTTTTGGCTGGTTGTCTAGAGCACAGTAACGCTAATTTACGAAAAAGCGGCATTGTTTATTGTTCTGAGGGGAGTCCTTCTACGTTTAACCCTCAACTTGACACTTCTGGCACGACTGTGGATGCTTCTTCGCATCAGTTGTACGACCGATTATTAGAGTTTGACCCACAAACCAGTAAGATTGTCCCTGGGCTGGCCTCTAGCTGGAAAGTAAGTAGAGACGGCTTGATTTACACGTTTCAGCTGCGCAAACAAGTATCATTTCACACCACGCCGTACCACGAGCCCTCACGATTTTTTAATGCAAACGACGTGATGTTTAGTATCAATAGGTGGCGCGACAAGAATCACCCATTTCACAATATCTCAGACGCAGAATACCCCTATTTCTTTAGTCTTGGCCTAGACAGTCTTATTAAAGATGTCGTACGCATCAACGGTTACCGCGTAGAAATACACCTAAGCAAACCAGACAGCTCTTTTTTGGCCAACTTAGCCACCGATTTCGCGATCATATTGTCTGAAGAATACGCTGAAAATCTGTTGGCGCAGAATACCCCTCAAAGATTAGATGAAGAACCAATTGGTACAGGACCGTTTAAGTTCGTTAAGTATCAAAAAGACCGTCATATTAGATACGCTCGCCATGAGGGTTATTGGCAAGAGAAAGACGTGGTTCAGCAGCTAGTATATGACATCACACCATCGAGTTCATTGAGGCTGGCGAAGCTAATGACAGGCGAATGCGATGTGATTTCTTTACCTGCCCATAGCGAACTAGATATCATTCGGGAAAGAAATAACTTGGTGTTAGACGAGAAACCAGGTCTCAACGTAGGATATTGGGCATTTAATACGTCAAAGGCACCATTTGACAACCCAGAGGTGAGACGCGCGCTCGCAATGGCAATTGACAAAACGACCATTCTTGAAGCCGTGTATTTCGGTAGTGCAATTAAAGCGACAGGATTGATTCCGCCTTCCTCTTGGGCGTATCAAGCTGATTTACGCGACGCCAGTTACAATCCGTTAATGGCTCGAGAGTTATTAGAAAAGAACAATATTGGTAGTGACTTCGAAATGGATATTTGGGCGATGCCGGTTGAGCGCACTTACAACCCTAATGCACTGATGATGGCGGAATTGATTCAGGGCTACCTGGAACAAGTAGGCATAACGGTCAATATTGTCAGCTTTGAATGGTCTAATTTTCGACGTCGCCTGCAAGGTGGAGCCCATGATTCTGTGCTTATTGGTTGGTCAGCCGACAACGGTGACCCCGATAACTTTTACCGCCCTCTTTTAAGCTGTGCAGCAATTGAATCAGGTACTAACAGGGCAAAATGGTGTAACCCTCTCTATGATGAAGTTATCAACGAAGCATTGACGTATGACGACGTAGAAACCCGTGCCGCGTTATATCAAACAGCAAACGCTATAGTTGCTGACCAAATGCCTTTGGTACCGATAGCTCATGCCTATCGCTATCAGGCGTTTCGCAACGACGTGACCAACCTTGATATCAACCCGTTTGGTGGTATTCGATTTGGCGGGGTGAAAAAGCTGCAATGACCTACTACTTGCTGCGACGTTTAAATCTATTGATATTCACATTGTTGGTTCTTTGTTTGGCATCGTTTTATTTGGCTTTTCTGTTTCCTGGTGATGAACTGACCAACCTATCAGGAGTTCGTTTTTCCACCGAATCTGAACGGTTGCAATCTTTTGAATATTACCAATTTGACCAAGGAGCGTTTTTACAGTTTATTCGCTATTTAGAATTACTTTGGCAAGGAGAATGGGGCATCAGCTTCGCCTCAAATGAACCTCTTCTACAAGAAATTTCGACATTCCTGCCAGCGAGTATTGAACTGAGCGCATATGCGTTAATCTTGTCTTTACTAATTGGCATTCCGCTTGGCTTCATCGCTGGCCTGAACCACAACAAGTTAACCGACTACACGATTTTTTCTGTCAGTTTATTGGGCTATTCAGTACCGGTGTTTTGGCTCGCGCTTTTATTCATTATCGTTTTTGCCTTACAACTAGGTTGGTTTCCTATTTCCGGGCGATTAAGTCTTCTGTATGACATTCCCCATCAAACTGGTTTTATCATACTGGACATACTACGTTCCGATCTCGCTGATAAAGGGGAGGCAATAAAAGATGCAATGTTGCATATGCTATTGCCCACACTGTCTATCAGTATTGTAACCAGCACCATCATCTTGAGAATTACTCGACGCTCTGTGATTGAAGTTATGTCGCAGGAATATATCAAAGCGGCCTATACCAGAGGTTTAAATCACTCACAGGTTATATTTAGGCATGGTATACGCAATGCGATTTTGCCTATTATGCCTCAACTGGCATTGCAGTTTACGACACTTTTGACCAACGCGATGATCGTCGAAACTATTTTTTCCTGGCCCGGCATAGGTAATTGGCTTATTCAAGCTATCTATCAGGGAGACTACCCCGCAATCAGAGCCGGTATGTTGGCCGTAGCTGGGTTAGTGGTAATATTTACCGTGTCCATCGACATTATGCACAAGTTGATCGACCCTAAAAGATTGAACAGACAACGTGTTAAAATCTAGTCTATACCAAGAAGAACAGTATCCGTCTCCAATGTCACAGACGTGGCAGGAGTTTAAGAAAAGCCATGTGGCGTTTGTCGGCCTGTGTGCGCTCATATTCTTTATTGTTGTCATTTTGGTGGGTCCTTTCGTTACTCCCTACTCACCAGTAGAGCAAAATACCGATGCCCTACTTATCCCGCCAGCGTGGGCACCTAACGGTGGTATCAGCTACATGCTTGGCACCGACGCCCTTGGAAGAGACGTCTTAACTCGTGTGATTTACGGCAGCAGAGTCACCTTCGGTATCAGTATATTTCTGGTATTAATGGCGATGTTAGTCGGTGTGTTTATTGGCGCCTTTGCTGGTATGAACAGGGGCGTTCGCAGTAGTTTTCTAAACCATCTACTTGACTCAACAATGGCTATTCCAACACTGTTGATCGCCATTATCATCGTAGCTATCTTAGGCCCAGGCTTGGTCAACTCTATGTGGGCCATCACGCTCGCTCTTATTCCTCAGTTTATTCACTACACGCGCGACTTCGTGAGAGCGGAAATGGAAAAAGAGTACGTCATCGCCGCTCGTTTAGATGGGGCTTCTTCAATGCACATTTTCATACATTCTATTCTACCCAATATGATCGAAATGTTGGTGGTACAGGGCACTTTGGCTCTGAGTATCGCTATTCTTGATATCAGTGCGTTGGGTTTTTTAAGTTTAGGAGTACAAGCTCCCGTGGCTGAATTGGGAGCAATGCTTTCTGAAGGGCTCGACGTTGCCTATATCGCTCCTTGGAGTATAGCTGCACCGGGAGCTGCCATATTTTTAGTCATCGTATCGGTCAATATCGTCGGTGATGGTTTGCGTTCTGCTCTTCGCAATCGCTTGAGACACTAGGAGCGAAACGTGCCTCTGTTAGACATTAAAAATTTAACACTAGAAATAGAAACGGCGAATGGCTGGGTCAAAGCGCTCGATAAAATAAACCTCAGTATGGAAGCTAATGAAGTAAGAGCACTCGTCGGTGAGTCTGGTTCAGGCAAAAGTCTTGTCGTCAAATCCATAGTAGGCGCGATAAATGAGGGATGGCAGCTCACCGCAGACCGAATGAACTGGCGCGGCCAGGACTTGCTGGGATTGAATCAATCTAAACGGCGAAATGTGGTAAAGGATGAAATCGCAGTCATCTTCCAGAACCCAGTAAGTTCGCTGGATCCGACGGCCTCCTTAGGTGAGCAGCTCGAAGAAACCATTCCTGATTTTCTCATAGGTAGAGGTTGGTTTTGGCAAAGGCGACAACGAAGAAAGCAATTAGTGACAAGACAACTACAAAAAGTGGGCATAAAGAATCACGATTTGTGTTTGAAGAGTTTCCCTCATCAAATTCCTGATGATATTTGCCAAAAGTTTATGATAGCGATGGCACTAGTATCAGAGCCTAAACTGTTAATTGCCGATGATCCGACTCGCGGCATGGAAACCACGACGAAGGGACAAATTCTCAAACTACTCGCCAGGCTGAATCAAACCAAAGGCCTCAGTATTCTCTTCGTAAGCCACGACTTACTCGCGATTTCTTCTATGGCACAAACTATGACAGTGCTTTACTGCGGTCAAACTGTAGAAGCTGGTCGATTAAAAAAACTGCGAAAACGTCCACTACACCCTTACACTAAGGCACTATTAGACAGTGCCCCAAGCTTCTCTAAGGATCTTTTGCCCAAGTCTGATTTATCTGCGTTACCCGGCACTATCCCAACCTTGCAGCATTTGCCTACTGGTTGCCGATTGGGGCCGCGTTGCCCAAGAGCACAAAAGGAATGTGTAAAGATACCTTCGATGCGCCGTATTCACGAACACCACTATAGTTGTCACTTTCCTCTACATAGGCCGATTAGATGACGACATTACTTACGGTTAAAAATCTTAGTTTTGCGCGCACTAGCAGAGACAACTGGTGGCAAAAGAAAAAGGTATTTCAACTTGGGCCGATTAATTTTGATATAAATGCGGGTGAGACACTTGCTGTTATTGGAGATAACGGTTCAGGGAAAACCACTTTAGCCAACCTGTTAGTCGGCGTTCAACCTCCGACATCCGGACAAATATTATTAAACGGACAGCGCTTGCGTCAAAGAAACTTAAAACAGCGCAGTCTGAATATTCGAATGATCTTCCAACACTCTCAAGAGTCGCTGAACCCTGCTGTTACCGTTGGGACTATTCTCGATGAACCCCTGAAGTTGAATACCGATCTCGATACCAAGAGCCGTCAAGACAAGATTTACAGCACACTTCGTCAGGTAGGGTTGTTAAGAGAGCATGCTTACTTCTATCGTCATATGTTGTCTGACGGTCAAAGACAGCGTGTCGCGCTCGCAAGGGCGTTAATACTCAATCCTCAGATCATCGTAGCCGATGAACCATTTGCAGCGCTAGACCCATCAGTGCGCTCACAGATGGTAAATCTGTTTATGCAGCTGCAAAAGGATTTAGGGTTAAGCTACGTGTTTATCTCACACAATTTAGGGATAGTGCGCCATATTAGCGATCGGGTCATTGTGTTGCAAAATGGCAATATCATTGAATCTGGCAAAACCGATGTTGTATTTAATTGGCCTAAAAGCGATTACATGAAAAAGCTCATTGCTTCCCATCAATCATTTGTTGAAAGTAAACTGCTGGAAGATTAGTAACAGCGCTGTTATGAGCAGTTGCTCATCTAATTCTGTCATGAATTTGAAATAAAGAGTCTTGGAAATAAAAAAGTCGGCACCAGCCGACTTTTTAACGATTTATTTTCGTACTAGTGCTTATTGCACAGATAACTCGACTTCAGCCGCATCGTTGAGCGCGGTGATCAAGCTTTGGTAGCTTTGTTGGCTGTTATTAGAGGCTAGACGCTCTTGAGTAGAAGACTTTTCAGACTCTTCTACAGCGCTAGTTTCATTGATTGCCAGAAGCTGTACCAATGCCACATCGCCGTTGAACAACTCAACTGTTTTAAGCTCGTTTGCAACTGCCATTTTGAAAACTTCAGAACTGACTTCACGTGGCGCGCCGCTGCCAAATCTTTCCATTGCTTCAACAGCATTCCATTCTAGCGTTTTCTCGGTTAGTAACGCACTGGCTTGTTCTTCATTTTCTACTACAGTACCGGCAAGTGTTTCAGCCCATGCTTTAGCTTGTTCTTGTGCCTTTTCTGCCACTAAGGCTTCACGAATAACCGCTGTAACTTCTTCAAGCGATTGAGTACGCTGTGGCTGGTGACTGGCAACTCGGACAACAACCGAATGGTCATCTGCAATGTCAATCACATCACTGTTCACACCATCTTCTATTAGCTCAGGTGAGAATAGTGCAGCCAATACCTCTTGGTTTGCCAATGTGCCGGTGGCGCTATTTCTTGAAACAGATTCTGTCGTCTGGATTTCGCTATTTAATACGACAGCAATTTCATCTAGATTTTCTGGAATTTCAAACGCTAGGCTCGCCATCTCTTGTTGTAACTCAATGTAGCGCTCAGTTGCTTTTTCTTCTTTCAGAAACGTGGTGATGTCCTCTCTTACATTCTCAAGAGGTTCAACTTGCTCAGGCTTAACATCCGTTAACTTTATAATGTGGAATCCAAATTCACTGCGAACTACGTCAGAAACATCTCCGATATTAGCCAGTGCAAAAGCCGCCTCTTCAAAAGCAGGATCCATTACATCTTTGCCAAACCAATCTAGATCACCGCCTTGTTCACCACTAAAGGTGTCGTCAGAACTGGAATTCGCTAGTTCAGCAAAATCAGCACCGTTTTTAATTTGCGCTAGTAGGTCGTTGGCTCTTGTCTCAGCAGCCGCTTCGTCTTCACCTAACTCCACGAGTATATGAGAAGTTCGCACTTGTGCTTCAGAGATGTAACTTGCACTGTTTTCTTCGTAATAAGTAAGAATCTCATCTTCTGCAACGACTGCTTCAGCAACTAAATCATTGGCTTTTAGCTCGATGAATTCAACGCTAACAGTCTCTTCAGTATCGAAATCTGCGATATTTTCATTATAGTAAGACTGCAACTCTTCTTGACTAACTTCTGTATCAGCTACGAAAAGGTCTTTGTTAATCGTTACATAACGTGCATCGCGGGTTTGCTTTTGCAGCTTTAATATGGATTCAGCTTCTGAAGGTAGTGCAAATTCACTTAAAGCAACCGCTCGGCTCAACTGTTGTCTAGTCAGCTCAGTACGCAGATAATCACGGAATTCTGCCGGTGAGAAGCCAGCTTGACGAATCAGTGCTTGAAAACGATCGTTATTAAATTGACCACCCACCTGAAATTCAGGCATTTCCAATAGCGTCTTTCTGAGTTGTTCATCACTTACTCTCAACCCTAAATTTTTAGCTTTCTGGTCTATTAACTTGTCATTTACTAACCTAGTGAGGACATCTTGACGAAACCCCTGTAGGTATTGAGGATTGTTTGCAAGCTGTGCGAATGCGTCACCTAATTGCGATTCCATTCTGTTGCGCTCAGCTTGATATGCACGCTCAAATGTGACGGTACTTATAGTATCACCATTTACTAACGCTGCAGGTACGTCATTACTAGACGTGATATAGCTACCGACACCCGCAAATACGAAACTCAGGGCAACTACCCCTAGGATAACTTTGGCCCAAAATCCTGTGGCGCCTTCTCTTATTTTTTCCAACATGTTGTGGTTAACTCACTTAATACTGGTTTTTATACACTGATAAATATTTTCGAGGGCGCATTATATAGCAATCATGCGACTCGCAGCAAAAATAAACGGTAAAAAAGTTGAATAGTAGGAAACGAAAGGTAAGAACAATTCAGTTCTAGAAACATCGACTCTAAGACTACACTGTAAGAGCTTCCGTAAGACACAAAAAAGGCGATTATAAAATCGCCTTTTATCTTCGAAATTGCTTTCGATAGCTAATTAGTTACACGCGTCTTTAAGCGCTTTACCAGCCTTGAATGAAGGAACTTTAGCAGCAGAAATCTCAATCGTCTCACCAGTCTGAGGGTTACGACCACTACGCGCTGCACGTTCTCTTACAGAAAAAGTACCAAAACCAACCAACACTACGCTGTCGTCGTTTTTAAGCGCTTCAGTTACAGTGTCAGTAAATCCGTCCAGTGCGCGGCTCGCAGCAGCTTTAGAAATGTCAGCAGCCTCAGCAATGGCATCAATAAGTTGAGATTTGTTCACAATATCATCCCCTTCAATTGTTATTATTTATAGTTCCGCAGATTTTGTTGTTGCGGACACGTTATAACAAGCTTGAACCGGAACTTCAAGACTTGTTTTAACAATTTGTTAAAATTTATGAAATACTCGCTAAGCCTTGTGATATAAGGGCTTCAGCGTAGCTAGAAACAAGGCTACCACAACTATTGTGTTTAGGAAGCCCCAATTTCGTCTTTTTTAATTTTTTTTTTAACGATTGCTCTCAAATCAAGCATTTTTTGACTGCATAATTTCAAATTGCTCAGGATTTTCCTGCAATGCAAGCTTTAATACATCATCGATCCACTGTACCGGGTAGATATCCAAGTCTTGCTTAACGTTATCTGGAATCTCTTCTAAATCACGTTCGTTGTCTTTCGGAATAACGACGGTTTTAATTCCACCACGATGGGCGGCTAATAATTTTTCCTTTAAGCCGCCGATTGCGAGCACTTCACCACGTAATGTGATTTCACCGGTCATAGCGACTTCACATTTAACCGGGTTGCCGGTCAAGGTAGACACAAGAGCAGTACACATTGCGATACCAGCACTAGGACCATCTTTTGGTGTGGCTCCCTCTGGTACGTGAACATGGATATCGCGTTTTTCGTGGAAATCTTCATTTATTCTGAGTTTTTCAGCACGGCTGCGCACGACAGTCATCGCAGTTTGAATAGATTCCTGCATGACATCACCTAATGAGCCGGTAAATGTCGTTTTCCCTTTGCCCGCAACAGATGTCGTTTCAATTGTCAGTAAATCACCGCCAACCTGTGTCCAAGCTAACCCTGTAACCTGACCAATTTGGTTGTTTTTGTCCGCTTTACCATAGTCATGCTTTTGCACACCCAAGAAGTCGTGTAGGTTTTCTTGAGATACTTTGACCTGCTTAAGGTCTTTCTCAAGCAAAATACGTTTAACCGCTTTGCGACAAATCTTAGAAATCTCACGTTCTAAACTACGTACTCCAGCTTCTCGAGTGTAGTAGCGGATAACACCAAGAATGGCAGACTCTTCAATTTCTAACTCACCATCTTTTAAACCATTTCTCGACATCTGTTTCTTAATCAAATGACGCACAGCAATATTTAATTTTTCGTCTTCGGTGTAACCCGACAGGCGAATAACTTCCATCCTATCTAGTAAAGGACCTGGAATATTCATGCTGTTAGAGGTAGCCACAAACATGACATCGGACAAGTCATAATCGACTTCGAGGTAATGGTCGCTAAAACTGTTATTTTGCTCAGGGTCGAGAACCTCTAATAACGCAGACGCTGGGTCTCCTCGCATGTCAGAAGACATTTTGTCTATTTCATCTAGTAAGAAAAGTGGGTTCTTAACCTCTACTTTGGCCATCTTCTGGATAAGCTTTCCAGGAAGCGAGCCGATATAGGTGCGTCTGTGACCGCGTATCTCTGCTTCATCTCTGACACCACCTAATGCCATGCGAACATATTTACGTCCAGTCGCTTTAGCAATGGACTGACCTAATGACGTTTTACCCACCCCAGGAGGACCTACCAAACAAAGAATAGGGCCTTTTAGTTTACGAACGCGTTGCTGTACCGCCAAGTACTCAATTATGCGCTCTTTAACCTTGTCTAAACCGTAATGATCTTCGTCTAACACCTGTTGGGCGTTGCCTAAGTTTTTCTTAACTTTGCTTCGCTTCACCCACGGTACGCTAATTAACCAATCGATATAGCTGCGCACTACGGTGGCTTCTGCCGACATAGGCGACATCATTTTCAATTTATTAAGTTCTGCCTTTGCTTTGTCTTCAGCCTCTTCAGGCATTTTGGCATCGGCAATCTTCTTAGACAGAGCATCAAATTCATCAGGCGCATCATCAAGTTCACCAAGCTCTTTTTGAATGGCTTTCATCTGCTCATTCAAATAGTACTCGCGCTGGCTCTTTTCCATTTGTTTTTTAACGCGTGTACGGATCTTTTTCTCGACCTGCAGCAAATCGATTTCACTTTCCATCAACGCCATTAAATATTCTAAACGCTCGGCTACATCCCCCATTTCGAGGACTTTCTGTTTTTCTGCGAGTTTCAATGGCATGTGAGCAGCCATAGTATCTGCTAGGCGAGCAGCTTCTTCGATACCATTAAGAGAGGTCAATACCTCTGGCGGTATTTTCTTATTTAACTTCACATAGCCTTCAAACTGAGAAATTGAAGAGCGAATTAATACCTCTTGTTCAGCTTCAGGAAGTGCGCTGTCCTTGAATTTTTCTACTTCAGCAACGAAGTAATCGTCAGTTTGGGTGTACTCATTAATTTTGCCTCTTACGTTACCTTCAACTAACACTTTAACGGTGCCATCAGGTAATTTTAGCAATTGTAAAATAGTAGCCACTGTGCCGACTTCATATATATCGTCTTCTTTGGGCTCATCGACACCAGCGTCTTTTTGTGCGACTAGAAATATTAGTTTGTCTTTTTCCATCGCCGCTTCTAAACAGCGTATTGACATTTCTCTGCCAACAAACAATGGAATAACCATGTGCGGGTAGACAACAACGTCCCTTAATGCAAGTACAGGCATTTCAACGGGGCTATTGCGCTCTTCAGTCATACTAATCTCTTAATTTTGTAATGTGTTTTGAATATGGGGCTAATGGAATAAAGATCAAATAAAAAGAATGACCCCAATTGAGAAAAATTTTGCTTTATAGAAATAAAGGCTCGATTGAGCCTTTATTCAGAAGCCGCCTTTTTATCAGCAGAATTATCGTATATGAGAATAGGTTTAGATTCACCGTTAATTACGCTGTCGTCTATCACCACCTTACTCACCTCGGTCATTGAAGGCAATTCGTACATAGTGTCTAGTAACACTCCTTCAACGATAGATCGCAATCCACGCGCGCCGGTTTTTCTTTCCATTGCTTTGTTAGCAATAGCAGACAGTGCGTCGTCACGGAATTCGAGCTCGACATTCTCCAATGAGAACAATGCACCGTACTGCTTGGTAAGTGCGTTTTTGGGCTCTTTTAATATTTGTACAAGCGCATCTTCACTTAATTCAGCTAGGCTTGTCACCACAGGCAGACGTCCGATAAATTCGGGCATAAGTCCGTATTTGATTAAGTCTTCAGGTTCGACTTTTAAAAACAACTCACTAAGCGTGCGTTTGTTTTCTTCACTCTTAACTTCTGCACCGAAACCAATACCTGTGCCTACATTTGCTCGTTGCTCGATAATCTTATCTAGTCCAGCAAATGCGCCACCGCAAATGAAAAGTATTTTAGACGTATCAACTTGCAAAAACTCTTGCTGCGGATGCTTTCTGCCGCCTTGTGGAGGCACTGATGCAACTGTGCCCTCAATTAGCTTTAATAATGCCTGTTGAACACCTTCACCTGATACGTCTCTGGTGATTGATGGGTTGTCAGATTTGCGAGAAATCTTATCTATCTCATCAATGTAGACGATACCGCGTTGTGCTTTTTCCACGTCGTAATCACATTTCTGCAACAGCTTTTGAATAATGTTCTCAACGTCTTCACCGACATAACCCGCCTCAGTTAAGGTAGTCGCATCAGCCATCGTGAATGGCACATCTAACAATCTTGCTAGTGTCTCGGCTAGAAGCGTTTTACCACTACCAGTAGGACCGATTAATAAGATGTTGCTCTTGCCCAGTTCAACACCATTATGCATGTCACCGTTGCGCAAACGTTTGTAATGGTTATAAACCGCTACCGAAAGTACTTTTTTAGCGTACTCTTGGCCGATTACATAATCATCTAGGTGTTTGTGGATCTCAAGAGGCTTGGGTAATGAATCCTCTTTCTTCTTAGGAGAGATCTCTTTGATTTCTTCGCGAATTATGTCGTTACAAAGCTCTACACATTCATCGCAAATAAAAACAGAAGGGCCAGCGATTAGTTTCCTTACCTCGTGTTGACTCTTACCACAAAAAGAGCAGTACAATAATTTGTTATCGCCGTCGCCGCTTTGTTCACTCATTTACTACGCCTCTATCCTGTCAAAGCATCAATTCTAGGTTTATCAAAAACCCTACCAAAACACAATGTATACTTTGGAATGATACTTAAAAAACTCTATTACTTGTCGCCTAATGCGTCTAAACGACTACTTAACACTTTATCAATCAAACCATACTCCATCGCTTCTTCAGCTTTCATGAAGTTGTCACGGTCAGTATCTTGCACAACGCGCTCGTAATCTTGGCCAGTGTGCTCTGCTAATAATCGATTTAACTTCTCTTTCACAGAAAGTGTTTCTTTGGCATGAATTTCGATGTCGGACGCTTGGCCTTGATAGCCGCTAAGTGGTTGGTGAATCATCACGCGAGAATTCGGTAGGCAATAGCGCTTGCCCTTTGTTCCACCTGAGAGTAAAAAGGCGCCCATACTTGCTGCCATGCCCATGCACACTGTACTTACATCTGGCTTGATAAAATTCATTGTGTCATAAATAGCCATACCTGCCGACACAGAGCCACCAGGTGAGTTGATATAAAGATAGATATCCTTTTCAGGATTTTCCGCTTCAAGGAATAACAGCTGCGCTACGATAAGGTTTGCCATGTGATCTTCTACCTGCCCTACCAAGAAGATGACATTTTCTTTTAGCAAACGAGAATAAATGTCGTAGGAACGTTCTCCTTTTGAGGTTTGTTCTACGACCATAGGGACGAGAGCGCTTTCAATATTACTTGTTGGTGTATGAATCATATTTTTTTCTTGCTCTTAAAATAAAAAATGCTCGGGTGTACCGAGCATTTTTGCAACTTCATATCTTTAAAGTCAATGACTTCCCGTATTACTGGGCCGCTTTATTCATGACCTCTTCGAAAGGCTTGCTAACTTCGGTAACGTTAGCTTCTTCTAAGATTGTGTCGATTGCTTGATCTTCAAGGGCTAAATTCTGCATTTGTTGCATTAATTCTTGGTTGCCCTTGTAGTATTGCACTACTTCTTCTGGATCTTCGTATGCAGACGCAGTAGTTGCGATTAACTCATCAACTCTTGAATCTTCTACTTTTAGTTCTTTAGTCTTGATCACTTCACCCAGGATCAGACCTACTGATACACGACGTTTTGCGTTATCAGCGAAAAGGTCGTCAGGTAACTCCGGCATGTCAGGACCCGCTTGGGCACCGAAACGCTGCTGAGCTTGTTCGCGCAATGCACCGATTTCTTGCTTAACTAAGGCTTCTGGCAAGTCAATCGGATTCTTTTCGATAAGACCGGCGATAACTTGCTCTTTCAACTTAGCTTTAAGTGTTTGAGAAAGCTCACGCTCCATATTCTTGGTTACTTCAGCACGTAACTCAGACACATCACCTGATTCTACGCCAAAGGTCTTAGCGAACTCTTCGTTGATTTCAGGTAGTTCCATTACTTCAACTTTCTTCACTACAATTGCGAAACTAGCAGCTTTACCTTTAAGATTCTCAGCATGGTAATCTTCAGGGAAAGTAACTTCTGAAGTTAACTCGTCGCCCGCTTTTTTACCTAAAATGGGGTCTTCAAAGCCAGGAATCATTCTGCCTTTGCCCATCTCCAACATGAAGTCTTCTGATTTGCCGCCATCGAACTCTTCACCGTCGATGCTACCGTTGAAATCAATAACTACACGCGAATCTTCGGTAACTTCGCCGTCCGTCTCAGCCCAAGTTGCGTGTTGCTTACGAAGTGTTTCCATCATCGCATCAATATCGCTTTCAGCGATATCTACAACTGTTTTTTCAATTTCGATGTCTTTGGTATCAGCAAGTTCGAACTCAGGATATACTTCAAAAGCGGCAACAAACTCTAGATCTTGACCGTCTTTATCAGTTTTCATTTCGAAGCTAGGCATGCCAGCAGGATTTAGCTTTTCCTGCATGATTGCTTCGTAGAAATTACGCTGCATAACTTCACCAGCGATTTCTTGTCTTACCGCACTACCATAGCGCTTTTTGATTACCGATACTGGTACTTTGCCCGGACGGAAACCATTAATTCTTTGTGTTTTTGCCAGCTGCTGTAAACGCGATTTTACCGCAGAATCCACTGTATCCGCTGGCACAGTAATAGTGAGACGGCGTTCTAAACCTTCATTTGCCTCTACTGATACTTGCATTCTTCTACCTCTATTTGTGTCTGAGCACATTCTAACTAACGTAAGGTGGGCGACTTACCCGCCCCCAGATATAAACCTTTATCAGAAATTTCCTTTCTACACCGCGAATTTTGCGGATAGGTTAGCATCGCTTTGCAGGATGAAACCGACGATTTTAATCGAATCTGGGAGTTGACCTGATAAAAAGACGCGACATTATACCGATAGCAATTGGCATAGTCGAGTATAACTGTGCATTATCTTGAGTTTTGCAAATTTACCGTCATTAAACGGCGATAAAAACGACTAACGTGCTAAATTAGGGCTAAAGAAAACCTGCAATTACGACAATTGACAGAAGTTTGTTCGTTGAAAGTAGAGAAAGATTGAATATAGAGAAAGTGGTCGGTGAGATAGGATTGGTTAGCAAAGCGCCTCAAGCGACCCTGTGATTCATTCCAGCCTGGCCTTCCAATGCCCAGTCGTTCGACACTAGCCGAGTATACTCGTCTCAAGACGTGTCTCCCCCAAACGATTTAGTGAACCTAGACTTGTCGCTGCGCGCCAATGGCCGTAGGGAACATACGATCATTTTGAATTTTTCTTTTTTTGAATATAGAGAAAGTGGTCGGTGAGATAGGATTTGAACCTACGACCCCTTGGACCCAAACCAAGTGCGCTACCAAGCTGCGCTACTCACCGATATAAGGAAATATAAGAGAAGCCGAAATGGGGTGGACGATGGGACTTGAACCCACGACAACCGGAATCACAATCCGGGGCTCTACCAACTGAGCTACGCCCACCATTTTGACTTAATCATAACCGAATTCAACGCTAGCCACACCATTTAAAATGGCGCGTCCGGCAGGATTCGAACCTGCGACCCACGGCTTAGAAGGCCGTTGCTCTATCCAGCTGAGCTACGGACGCACGCCGAACCTCTGAGCGGAAGTGGTCGGTGAGATAGGATTTGAACCTACGACCCCTTGGACCCAAACCAAGTGCGCTACCAAGCTGCGCTACTCACCGTTTTATTCCAGCACGTTTGTGTCATATGACACCGGTTACGGGGGGCGCATATTACTGATTTGCTACAGCGGCGTCAAACTATTTTTTTGGCAATCTGTTCTATGTGCGCAAATTTGCAGCAAGCTGGTTTAAGAAGCCGCACTAGGACTCACTTCACCTGCCCACCAAATGCCAAATTTATTAGGTTTAAATCCTAAATTTTCTAAGTATTGTTCGTGCTCAACACTGTCAGCGATGGCCCCTACTTTTTTGTAACCTGTTAGCTCTTGTAATGCTCTTTCTTCACCTAAGGCAAATTCACCCAGGCGGCAATCGCGATATTCTGGCATAACAAAATCGAAGTCGACCACAATGTCAAAGTCATCCCTTGCATAACCCGACAAAATACCAACAACCTGTGTTCCCTCTAATAACACATAGTATTCCCGATCCGATTTTTCTTTTTTGCGGTCAAATTTGGGAAAGAAAAGATCAATATCTTGCTTGTGATATTCTAAAAAGAAATCTAGATAGTGGGATTGTGATTGGGTACGTAAAATTTTAAACGCGTGGTTGCTGTGATAGACAAACTTTCGGATGTAATAAATGTTCGTGAGCGTAATAAAGCCGTTTAAAATCGCTACCGGGTACGCTCCAATAATTATGCCATAAGCACAAAACGAAGAAGCACCAAATAAATTGATCCAGCGAAGTTGCACTATCGAACTGCGGGTTAATGAAAATGCAATGATAACCGACGCAAAGTAACCAAAAACTTCAATCCAATTCAATTTTATAACCTTAATAATGTGAAGCTCTGTAAATTTGCGCCTAGTTTAGCTTATTTTGTGCAATTAGAAACGTTGCTCTGGCAAAGGGGTTCATGTGACAATAACAGAATCTTAAGCACACACACTTTCGCAGAAATTAGTTATGTCCGCCCTTATTATCGATGGCAAACAACAAGCCAAACACATCCGACAAAAAGTCGCCACTCAGGTCGAATCTATCAATTCATCCAACAAACGCGCCCCTGGCTTAGCGGTTGTATTGGTTGGTAAAGACCCGGCCTCACAAGTTTATGTCAACAATAAGCGCAGGGCGTGTAAAGAAGTTGGCTTTATTGAAAAGTCGTTCGATTTACCTGCAGACACCAGTCAAGACGAGTTATTGGATATCATCGACCAACTAAACAATGATACAGATGTGGATGGTATTTTGGTTCAATTGCCTCTACCTGCTGGATTAGACGCGAGCTTAATCTTGGAAAAGATCCACCCGCACAAAGATGTAGACGGTTTCCATCCTTACAACATCGGGCGACTCGCCCAAAGGATGCCATCACTGCGCCCTTGCACTCCAAAAGGCATTATGACGTTAATTGAGTCGACGAAAAAGCCTGTAAAAGGATTAGACGCAGTCATTGTAGGAGCCTCTAATATAGTGGGCAGACCCATGTCCTTGGAATTGCTGTTGGCGGGTTGCACTACGACTGTTTGTCACAAATTTACTAAAGCCCTTCGAAGCCACGTTGAGCGCGCCGATATTTTAGTGGTAGCAGTGGGTAAAGCGGAATTTATACCGGGCGCTTGGATCAAGCCTGGGGCAATTGTCATCGATGTGGGTATTAACCGCACCGAAGAAGGCAGTTTGGTTGGTGATGTTCAGTACAATGAAGCAAAAGAACGCGCGGGTTGGATTACACCTGTTCCAGGAGGTGTTGGCCCGATGACCGTTGCGAGTTTGATTGAAAACACGCTTGAGGCCTATGTTAAATATCACTCGCGTTAGTAAACCATGACAGCGCCATCAGCCTTAGATGCCACAAAGAAATGGCTGGAAGAAATGGTCATAGGGCACAATTTGTGCCCTTTTGCGAAAAAGCCTCTAGTTAAAAATCAAATTCACTTTCACCAAATTATCACCAGTAAGCAAAAAGCGGCGTTAACAGAATTTTCCGAGCAAATTCAATTTTTGGAAGATACGCCGGCGATTGAAACAACACTCATTATTTTCAGTGAAGGTTTTAAAGACTTTTATCAATATTTAGATTTAGTCGATTATGCGATGCACTGGCTGGCGGACAATGGCTATGAAGGGGTTTATCAGATTGCCACGTTTCATCCGGAATATTTATTTGAAGGTGAGGACATAGATTCTGCTAGTCATTACACCAATCGTGCGCCCTATCCCATTCTGCATTTGTTAAGGGAAAATTCACTCACTCGTGCGCTGGAAAGTTACTCTGAGCCCGAGAAAATCCCTGAGAATAACATTGCTAAAATGCAAGCTATAGGCGCACAAAAATTGAAAGAACTGCTAATGCAGTATCGATAAAAAAGCCCGGTCAATACCGCAATGCAGTTCACTTAAGTGGAGCAGCATTGCGATTGACCGGATATCGGGTTTTTGAGATCTTAACTGCCCTGGGTCGTGATGGCCTAGGGCGTTTT
>WKFJ01000018.1 GCA_014872785.1 Alteromonadaceae bacterium | reverse complement strand
GCCGAGAAACAAGAACAAGCTCAGCTATCCCTCGAACCATAGGCTCCCTTTTAGGGAGTAAACACAAAGCCACCTTCTTTAGAAGGTGGATTTTTACTTCCGCTGTAAGAGTCACTAAATACGGCGAGTCATTTATTTTGTAACGCTTATCCACTACCATGTCGCCATGAGAACAATTCTTCAAAAATATCGCCAGAACCCGGAAATCTTATTATTGGCTATGGCGTTTGTCATGCCGCTGACATTCTCTGTCTGGAACGCCTTGCTGAATAATTTTGTGGTCGAAAAAGCGGCGTTTAGCGGCGCTGAAATTGGCCTATTACAGAGCTTACGTGAAGTGCCTGGTTTTTTAGCATTTACGGCTGTATTTGTTTTACTGGTATTAAAAGAACAAACCTTTGCTCTGCTTTCACTGGCGATAATGTCCATTGGTGTGGCAATTACCGGATGGTTTCCCTTTGAAATTGGCCTCTATTGCACAACGGTTCTCATGTCTATCGGCTTTCACTACTTTGAAACCGTTAATCAATCGCTCACCCTCCAGTGGCTCGATAAAGATAAGACTGCCCATTTCATGGGTAAACAGCTTTCAGTTAAGAGCTTTGCGTCGCTTTTTGCTTATGGCGCTATCTGGATACTGATGGAGTTTTTTGGAATCAGCTACAACGCCATGTATATGCTCGCAGGAGGCGCAGGGCTTATCGTGGTCAGCGCGCTATGGTTGTTTTTTCCCACCTTCAAGGAAGCCACTGGGCAGCATAAAAAGCTGGTGGTGCGTAAACAGTATTGGTTGTTTTACATGCTGACCTTTTTTAGTGGCGCCAGACGACAAATATTTGTGGTGTTTGCAGCCTTTATGATGGTTGAAAAGTTTGGCTATTCGGTGGGTGATATCAGCCTGTTATTCGCGATTAATTATGTTTTTAATTTGTTGTTTGCACCGAGTATCGGCAAGTGGATCCACAAAGTCGGTGAAAAGTCGGCGCTTACCTTTGAATATATTGGCTTAACACTATTGTTTATCAGTTATGGGTTGGTAGAAAACGGCTTGTTAGCCGGTGTACTTTTTGTTGTTGACCATTTGTTTTTCGCATTGGCGATAGCCATTAAAACCTATTTCCAAAAAATAGCCGATCCAAAAGATATCGCCTCCACCGCAGGGGTAAGCTTCACCATTAATCATATTGCCGCAGTAATTATTCCTGCGCTTCTTGGTATTGTTTGGTTAACCTCGCCAAGTTTGGTGTTTTTCATTGGTGCTGGCTTCGCTTTTTGCTCATTGATATTGGCGCAAAACATCCCGCAGGATCCAAATCAAGCGAATGTCGCTATAAAGAATCCATTCACAGTCTCTCAAATTAAAACAACGAATTAAGCTATTTATGAAGTATCTCGTTCTATTGTTATCGATATTTTTAGTTGCCTGTATTAAGGCGCCGGAAGAAGCAACTACGCCTTCAGTGGTCACAGCGGAAGAAAAGCCGGTGATCGATGTTACCGATCAAGAACCAAAGGAATTGTATTGGGAAGACCTTATCCCTGCTGATTTCGAACCGTTGGATACGGTACCTGAGATTGACCACAACAATCCAATGGCACAGCTTAATCCCAATGCGCCTATTGTCCCGGAGCTCAACCAGCAATACGTCAAAATTCCAGGCTTTGTAGTGCCTCTAGAAGGTGACGATCAGGCGCTCACTGAATTTCTATTGGTTCCCTACTTTGGCGCCTGTATCCACGTGCCGCCCCCACCTTCAAATCAGCTGGTATACGTAAAATTTGAACAGCCTGTTCCAGTTGATAGCCTGTATGACGCAATATGGGTAACGGGCATCTTGACGACAGAGACCTACAGCGCAGATATTGCGACTACCGGATATCAATTACAGGGAATGCAAGTCTCGCCATTTGAATAGACAGATAAAAATGTGGTCGCTATTGCTTAGCGCATTACCATTCTGACGGATTGTACTTCGCAGTCTTTATTCTGGTCGTCAGCAGCATAAGAAAACGTAACGTCGATGGGGTGATTGAGTGTCACAGCCAACTTGATAATTTCAAAGGCGTACATGTCATCATCTTTTAAACGCATAACGGTGCACTGAGCCCTATCTACACGTCCCTTTAATGCTAAATAGGCGATAGACTTATCCACCTTTGTTGCATGCAGTTTGGTAAAAAGTGATTTGACTAAACCTCTCGCTTTGCCTTTGGCGTCAATTTCAAATTCTCTGGCATCTGTGGTAGCTACCATCAGAATTGTGGCGAGTAGCAATGTTAACTTGCGCATAGAAATCCTTCCTGTTTTTCTCAAGTGTAATAGTAAGCGTGTGAATCGAAAATTAATAGCGCAAACGAAAACAGCTCCGATGGGAGCTGTTCTTCAATCTAGTGTCTGGTTCTGATTATGCTTAAAGAGGCAACCTAAAGCGATAACCTGCGCCGTATACTGATTCAACTATGTTTTCTTTAATGCCGGCAGCTTTTAACTTCTTGCGAATGTTCTTGATGTGGCTGTCGATTGTACGATCCGTAATGTCTCTTATATTGGGATACACCAAGTCGATAATTTGCTGACGAGAGTAAATTCTTTCGGGATTTTTGAACAACAAGTTGTACAGATGAAACTCAAGGGTAGTCAATGGAATATCCTCACCCTTGTATGAAAGCTTCTGCTTTTCTTCATCGACACTGAAAATAGAGAAGTACACGTGGTCACTGGTACGGCGAAGTATAGCCTGTACACGCATAACTAACTCTGCAGCGCTGAACGGTTTGCCCATGTAGTCTTCGGCTCCTGCTTCCAGCCCAATAAGGCGGTCAATCTCTTCTGCTTTACCCGTTAGCATGATAATAGGCACATTGGAGAATTCGCGAATTTCAGAACAACACGTCACGCCATCTTTTCCTGGGATGACTAAATCCATAACCACTAAGTCTGGTTTATTATCGCGCACATAAGGAATGACATCGTCACCTTTAACTATGTGGTGAGTGGTGAAGTTATTAGCTTCTAAAAAGCGCTGAACTTGTAACGCAATATCTGGATTATCTTCTACAACGAGTATATGTGACATGGATTTTCTTATGGTTGCCTTTATTAAACGCTTATAGTTTGTACTTAGTTCCTACTAATTTGCAATGATGTCTACCGCACAAATAATGAAAATATATGATGATTTATTACAAATCCTTATTTCCTGCAAAATTGAGCGTCGCTAATCGCCTGATATGCGTTGAGTTCAAACAGAGGCATAATAGCAAGTGCATGATCGAAAATATCCGCTTGAATCGCTTCGTAGTTCGCCCACGCTTTGTCACTGCTAAAGGCATATAACTCAATCGGAAGTCCCTTTTCCGTTGGAGCCAACTGTCTAACTAAAAGTGTTAAGTTTTGATTGATCATCGGGTGGGATTTTAAGTATCGCTCGAGATAAATTCGGTAAGTACCAACATTGGTCAGTTGTCGCTGATTAACATCGGCTAGCTGTTGGTTCTTTAGCGCTTCGTGTTGCGCCTTAATCTCCGCACGCTTATTAGTTACATAATCGTTAAGCAATTCCAACTGGGCTAACTTGCCCAGCATATCCTCGCTACAGAATTTAATCGAATTGACGTCAATGTGAATGGCGCGTTTGATACGTCGCCCACCAGACTCTTCCATGCCCCGCCAGTTCTTCATCGAGTCCGACATAAGTGCATAGGTTGGAATAGTCGAAATAGTATTATCCCAGTTTCGTACTTTCACTGTGGTTAGTCCCACCGCGAGCACGGTACCATCAGCTCCATATTTGGGCATTTCTATCCAATCACCATTGTTTACGGTGCGATTGGCAACGATATTGATGCCGGCAACAAACCCTAAAATGGTGTCTCTGAACACCAATATGATAACAGCAGTAACTGCACCTAAACCTGAGAGTAGGATGAGTGGAGATTTGTTTAACAGTTCAGCAATAACCAGTAAAACCGCTATGACAGTGACGAATAACTTCCCTACCTGAACAAAACCCGTGATAGGTACGCGTTTGGCGTAGCGTGTTTCGTTGTACACATCTTGTAGGGTGTTGAATATAGCGCTAATTGACCAAGTTACCGTGAAAATTAAATAGATAACCGCGAATTTTTGTAGTCCAACTAAAAGGGCGTCTTGTTCAAACAGAAACAGCGGTGTGAGTAAGTGGATTAGAACGGCGGGAACGACATGTGCTATACGTTTGAAAAATCCGTGCTGTTCAAGTGCATCGTCCCATTTGTTCTTGGTCGCTAATATGATTCTGATCACTTTGGTGCTAAGTACGTGTTGCGCAACCTTGAAGCCAACCCAACTCAACAGAACGACAACAAGACTGCTGGCAATCGCGAACCAGATATTTTCCTGCGCGACTTCTACTCCCTTTTGTGCAAGGAGATTGAGTACCCAGATGCCAAAGTGAAAAGAGGCTGAATCGTTCATTTTATTGCTCCGCTAAAAGTGCAGTTATTTTTGCGTCTTTTGCTAGCCATCGTTGATTGAGGTTGCTTTGAAAACTCTCTCTGAACTCATCATCATTAAAATAATCGCCAATGAGTTCGTCTGTCATTGGCAGAACGTCAACATGGAAAATAACTTTTTCAAGCCTTCCGCAAAGCAAATCCATCATAATGCCTCCCTGGTTCTTGGGGTAAACCAGGGTCACATCAATCACATTTGTGAATAGCTCGCCCATAGCCGCGAAGGTAAATGCAATACCACCTGCTTTGGGGGGCAGCAGGTTTTCAAACGAACTTTTCTTCAATGCTTTCTTCTGCGGATTGAAACGCGTGCCTTCAACAAAGTTGATGATGGTAGTCGGTGAATCCTTGAACTTACTGCAGTGTTTGCGGGTTGTCTCTATATCCTTTCCCTTTAGATGTGGGTTCTTTTCTATAAAAGCTCGGCTGTAGCGCTTCATGAATGGCATTTCTAATGCCCACGCCGCTACACCCACGAAGGGAAGCCAAATGAGCTCTTGTTTAAGGAAAAATTTAGGACTGGGTATTCTTTTGGCGGCAAACTCTATTAATAGAATTATGTCCAGACAACTCAAGTGGTTTGAAGTTAGCAAGTACCAATTATCCTTGCTTAAATCACCATTGGTACGATAGTCCCATTCGGCGCGATTGAATAGTTTAATAATTGCTACACTGATAATGCCAAACATGGCCATAAAGTTGGTGATTAACCAGTTTAAAGGTTGTTTGAGGAACTTGAATGGCACAATAAACTTAATAATGCCAAAGGTTACAACAAGGGTTGCCCACAGTGCCAAGTTGCACATTTGCAAGGTAAAGTGTATTGGAAAAATGATGATCGGCATGATTATTGTTCTAATATGAGTTCGGCGATATCGTCGTCTTTTGCTTTCCAAAGCTCGTTCAACCAGGATTGGAATCGTTCCCGTTGCTGCTGATTTTCGAAGTAATCCGTGGCGATAACGCCCGATGCTCTAAGTTCTTGAATTGACAATACCTTAACGCGAACCACGATTTTTTTCACCCTTCCGCAGACAAAATCCCAATAAGTTGGGGTACCTTGTGGATAGTAAATGGTTACATCGACTAACTTTTGTAAATTCTCCTGCATGGCACTGAGCACAAAAGCTAAGCCTCCCGCACGAGGTTTAAGTAGATAGTTAAATTCCGATTGTTGTTTGGCATGTTTCTCATCTGTTATTCGGGTTCCTTCGACGAAATTCATTACACTGACGGGCTTAAACTTGAATTTCTCGCAGGCCTTTTGAGTACTTTCTAAGTCCTTGCCGCGCATGTGAGGGTGCTTTTCGAGATATTTTTTACTAAATCGACGCATAAAGGGGAAGTCCAGTGCCCACCAAGCTAAGCCTAAAAAAGGCACCCAAATGAGTTGTTGTTTGAGGAAGAATTTCAGAAATGGAATTTTGCGGTTAAAAATTCTTTGCAGTACTAATATGTCGACCCATGAGCGATGGTTAGCGATGACTAAATACCAATCTTTTGGCTCTAGTTGGCCAACACCGGTTACATCCCAGTCGGTTTTGCCGGTGAGTTTTTGATTCACATTATTTACTGATATCCAATTGGATGCACAGCCATCGAGTATGTATGAAATAAACGTCTGCCACGGCTTAATGGGAATCAATTTTAAGAATGACAAGGAGAAAATGGGGATAAACCAAAAAACCGTGTTTATGAAATAGGCCAACACGGAAAAGACACCGATGATACTTCGCATAGTTCAACTAAATCTATCTGCTACTAACACTCGGCATGTTACAGAATTTACTGGGTCGACAAAAGACCAGGGCAGACCTAATCAGAATAGGGTACTTAGTTTGTAAATACTCAAACCTGAAATGACAACCAGCACAACTATGCCAATCACATTAAGCAATAAAGAGTTTGCGGCCTGTGCCATTAAACTTTTTTGATTGACCACCCAGAGTAGAAAACAGGCGATAATAGGCAGCAATAGTCCATTAGCGGCCTGTGCCAACAGAATTAATTCCAATGGTTTTAACTGTAAAAAGCTAAATATGATGCCAATTCCCAGAATAGACAAAGCAACCGTTTGAAAACTTTTGGCGGTGGTGTCTGTCGACCAGTTCATCGCCCCGCACACTGCATATGCCCCCGCAATAGGGGCGGTAAGGGCACTTGTTAATCCTGCAGCAAAAAGGCCAGCAGCAAAAAAATAAGGCGCCCAATCGCCCAGTAAGGGGGTGAGTTGATTCGCAATGGTCTTCATATCTGGCGTGTCTGAACCACCATAAAAACTGGCCATTGCCGTTGCCATTATCGCGAGGGTAATCAAGCCTCCGAGGCTAATTGCCAACAAGGCATCTTTACGCAATGCTTTGATTCTATCGGCTTTGTTGGCACTGCTGTCATATTGACTGGCAAGACTTGCGTGCAAAAACAAATTGTATGGCACGACCGTGGTGCCAATAATTGCCAGTGTCGCAGTTAAACCATTCTCTGGTATTTGTATGGAGGTGATGCCTGAAGCTAGCGCTTTTATATCGACTCCTGACATTATCATGGTCACTAGAAATACTAGACTCATCAATAAAACGAGGCCGGTCAAAAGCCATTTGATGAAGTTGAAGCCACCTATTGATAAGACTAATGCCGCGAAGAGACCCAGAGTGCTCGCCCATATTGCGGTTGAACCTCCAAAAATATTGCTGATACCAATCGCTGCGCCAGTAAGATTGCCTGCTTCATAAGCGGCATTGCCTACACCAATCGCCGCCACGATTAATACCATGGCTAATGTGCTAAGCAGTGGTTTACGCAATTGCGAACGAATTGCCTCTGCCAATCCAAGGTTTGTCGCTACGCCCAACCGAGCCGCCATTTCTTGCAGAATTAAAGTAGCGAAAACAGAAAAAATAAGTGCCCATACAAGCGCAAAACCAAAATTTGCACCGGTCAATGTAGCGGTGGTAACCGTGCCGGGACCAATAAATGCGGCCGCGACTAAAAACCCTGGAGCGAGTTGCTTCATAAGAACTGACTTTTTTATTATTTATAGACCAGAATAATGCGCTTTGTTGAACGGTGAAAGGTGTTTTTGTTCGCGACTATTTCAGCAGTTGTGTTTTTAAGATATGCAAAGCCGCGTCGAAATCGAAGTCTTCCATTTTATCGACAATTTGTTTGATGGCGGAAATTTGTGTAGTGCTTTGTACCTGGTTTAGCAAAGATTCACTTTCTTCAATAGCTTTGGTGTTGGAATCTTGTAGTAGCGATTGAAGTTCATGCAGCTTTTTTTGTAATTCTTGCTCAGACAAATAAGCCGTGGCTTTCTGAGGCTCATTCACAACCGAGTCTAAATACCCTGCAACACCTGCTAACACCGTTTGCAATTCGTTACTAACCTCAGCGAGAAACAAATTTATATGCAGGTTATTCAAGCAAGCACTTTCGAGCTTTGATGCTGCTTGCGCAAGAGCGGTAGCGCCGACATTACTGGCACTACCTTTGAGGTTATGCGCAAGTAAAATTTTATCCTCAGGACAATGTAGGCGTTCTGCTTGATTAAAGTCATCAATGAAACTTTGATAACGCTTGGCAAATCTGGTGAGGGCTTTTTGGAATAACTTCGGGTTCTGAAAAACGGTGACGAGACCTTTATGTATGTCGAGTCCTCTTATTACAGGAGCAGAAGAAGCATCATCTGTATCGATGAGTTTTGCAGACTGTTTGTTTACTGAGGCGTTCACGCAATTAAATCCCAATTGAGACCAGCATCAGAACACTTCTATTCACTTTAGCTAGTCTTTGTGGCAGTCGGATGTCGTTTTGTTCATCTCAATGGACTACCACCGATATGTGCCCGTAATCATACAATTAATTTTGTGCAGTGAACAAACGCTTTGCTCGCGAAATCATTGCTTATTCACCGTAAAGTGTTGGCATTTTTACTTAGCTTACAAAATGTGTGCGACCCATGACTAAATTTTCATTGATCTAGCTCACAATTACTTGCAAAAAATTCATTTTGTTTTAAACTTTCAGAAAATATTGAAACTTCAGAAGGTATTATGATGACACCAATCGTTGAGTCTTTTGTTTTGCACTTCGGGGAAATGGGAAGCCGATGGGGTTTTAATCGCACTGTTGGGCAAATGTATGCCTTACTTGTGGTTAATAAAGAGCCATTGACTGCCAATCAATTAGCCGAGACCCTAAATATTTCCAGAGGTAATGTCAGCATGGGCATTAAAGAACTCATGTCTTGGCAACTTATCAATACCAAACACGTTCCAGGTGATCGCAAGGAATATTATCAAGCACTTGGTTCGATTTGGGATATGGCGATTAAAGTTTTTGAAGAGAGGCGCAAGCGAGAAGTCGATCCTACCCTGACCATGCTTCGCGATGTTCTACTGCAAACGCCGGCGAATGAGCAAGAAGCGTATGCGCAAGAAAAATTGCACGAGATCCATGATCTACTGGAAACCGTTACCACTTGGTCAAAAGAGCTGCAAAGTATGAGCCCGGAAAAACTCAATACGCTTATGAAGTTAGGCTCTGGGGTTGGCAAAGTTTTGGAGTTTAAAGACAAAGTAATGAGCTCCGTAAACTCTGGCTAGTTAGCATCGGCGAATCCGCCGAAATCTCACCCTCAATGAGGGAACCAATATCACTGATTTTCACTTGTAACACGTTCGGCAGGAGGGTTTGCTGTGGCTGATGTAATTATGCTTTCACGGATACAATTCGCTCTAAATATTAGTTTTCATATCTTGTTTCCCACCATCACAATCGCACTGTGTTGGTTTTTGGCCTACTTTAAGATCAGGTATGACATCAGCCAACACCCAGTTTGGATGCGTATCTATCGATTTTGGGTAAAGATATTCGCACTGACTTTTGCATTGGGAGTAGTAAGCGGTATCACCATGTCTTTCCAATTTGGTACGAACTGGCCCGGTTTCATGGAAAAGGTGGGTAATATCGCCGGTCCTTTACTTGGTTACGAAGTAATGACTGCGTTTTTCTTAGAAGCCACCTTTTTAGGGATAATGCTATTTGGTACTAATCGTGTTCCCGCCTGGTTACATACGACTTCAACCATCATCGTGGCCATTGGCACAACATTGTCAGCGTTCTGGATTTTGTCTCTTAATTCATGGATGCAAACTCCGGCAGGGTTTGAAATGCGCGACGGTGTAGCGCACGCTTTAGATTGGTGGGCTATTATTTTTAACCCGTCTTTCCCCTACCGCTTTGCACATATGATGTTGGCATCGGGCTTAACCGCTTGCTTCTTCATCATGGGGTTATCAGCTTATCGTGTATATCGCGGTGATGCCAAAAAAGCACCGTTAACCGCGCTGCGCACGGCTATTGTTGCGGCCATGGTGTTAACGCCGATTCAAATATTTGTGGGCGATTTACACGGGCTGAACACATTGGAGCATCAGCCGCAAAAAGTAGCGGCGATGGAAGGTGTTTGGGAGACTGAGCAAGGGGTTCCATTGTTGTTGTTTGCTATTCCCGACGAAGAAAACAGAACTAATCATTTTGAAATTGGCATTCCCAAACTTGCCAGCATTATTTTAACTCATGACCCCGATGGTGAAATACAGGGCTTAAATGAGTTTCGTAGCGGTCATCCCCCCGTGGCTCCCGTTTTTTATGCCTTTAGAGTAATGGTGGGGTTGGGATTATTAATGCTCTTGATGGCCGCGGTTGGCTCGTACTTTGTGTGGAAGCGAAAAGACTTGCCGATGTGGTATTTAAAAACAGCGACTGCGACGACCTTCATTGGCTGGGTCGCGACACTCGCTGGCTGGTATGTGACAGAGATTGGACGTCAGCCTTACCTCGTATCAGGTGTTTTAAAAACAGCCGAAGCGGCCACCACAATACCGTCTGGGAATGTCGCCCTCTCACTTGCCCTTTACGCTTCAGTTTATGCATTTTTGCTGGTGGCTTACATTCGAACGGTATTTCTAATGGCCAGACGCTCAGTTGAAATAGAGGAGTATCAGCCAGAAGAATTACGAATTAAACCTGCGTTAACCACTATTTAGGAGGCGTCATGATCCCTGACCAAATGTTACCCGGTATCTTTGCGGCGTTGATGGGTATCGCCATTTTAATGTATGCCATTCTCGACGGTTATGATCTGGGTGTCGGAATGCTACTTCCAGTGGACAACGAATCTCATAGGGACACCATGATCGCATCTATCGGTCCCTTTTGGGATGCCAATGAAACCTGGTTGGTACTTGCCATTGGTATTTTACTTATAGCCTTTCCCACTGCGCACAGTGTGGTATTACAAGAGCTGTATTTACCCATTATGGTGATGCTAATCGGGTTGATTTTACGTGGTGTGGCGTTCGATTTCAGAGCTAAAGTTAGACAAGGTCGCAAACAAGACTGGGATATGGCCTTTAAAGTAGGTTCCTTCATGGCGTCTGCAGCACAGGGATTTATGCTAGGGCTCTATGTAATGGGATTTGAAATGTCAGTTGCAAGTATCTGGTTCGCATTTTTAAGCGCGATTGGAGTGGTTGCGGCTTATATGTTAATTGGAGCCACTTGGTTAGTAATGAAAACGGAAGGGGCTTTGCAATCTCAGGCGCTGAAATGGGCTAAAAAAGCCTTAAGGTTTTGTGCGCTGGGTGTGCTTTTAGTATGCGCGGTAAACCCGGTTGTCAGCCCTGATGTCATGAATAAATGGCTATCTGGCAATGGATTACTGGTTATGGCGGTAGTGCCGCCATTGTGTGCGCTATGTTTTATTCAAGTTTGGCGCTCGCTTGGGCACAGTGAGGTACTAAGTGATGTTAGATGTCACAGACCCTTTTTGTATGTACTGGCAATTTTCGTACTTTGTTTTGTGGGACTTGGTTTTAGCTTTTACCCCTATGTCGTGCCGGGGCAGATCACCATTCAAGAAAGTGCAAGTGCGCCCGAATCTCTGCGATTCATATTGATTGGGGCAATGGTAGTGTTGCCGTGTATCTTTGCCTACACCGTGTTTTCTTATCGGGTATTCAGAGGCAAGGTAACGGAACTTCGGTATTACTAGGGGGCATGTCATGAAGAGTCAAACCAATTGGTGCGGCACTTTGTTAATTTTGGAAGTCGTTGCTGCATACACCTTCCCTGTATTTGTACTGGCTCTAGGCACTATTTTTAGCTTTATCGCTTTTGCCGCCTTGTTCTCCCAAGCAGAAATGTGGGGACTTGCTTGGATAGCCATTGTTGCAGGTGGATATTTGGGCATGTTGGGGGTAATTCGGCTGACGATTGATGCAATTAAGCGGCATGAGAATATTTCGTTGCGCGCTTTCGTGTATACCGGAGTTGGTTGTTTGTCTGTGATGCCGCTCATCATTTGGGCTGTAGGAAGCAACAACGTATGGTTTATTGTGGCGAGTTTCGCACCTTTAATCGTTGCGATGCAGCTCACCTTAATGAACAGGCGAGCATTGCAAAAAGCTTTGGGGGCATGAAAGACGAGAGCCTGTTGCGCTTATACCGTAAAGCTCAACAGGCTCTAGATAAAGCGTTTTTGCGCTTGCAGACAATCAGCTTTTAATGCCATGGTCTGAGCATCATCGGCTAAGAAATTAAAATCAGCGAAATCAAACCCCGGCGCGACAGTACAACCAACTAAGGTGTATTCCCCTGTGCTCTCGGCTGCCTGGTAGCGATGAGCCGCAATAACGTGATGATAGCGACCATCTTGGCCGAGCAGGATCTCTTCACATTGCTCATTGTTTGCATCAAGTAAGCGCAATGGTGCTCCTTCGTAGAAGTGCCATATTTCATCATGCAATACTTTGTGAAAGCGACTGACGTCACCCTTTGCGAGTAGGAAATATATTTGGGTGACGCTATTACGCGGTTGATTATGAACCGGCGATGCTACTTCTTCTTCGGCTCGATAGGTTTCTGCAAAATAGCCGCCTTCGGGATGTGGTGTTAATTGATATTTATCGATTAGCGCTTGAATTGTGTTCATGTTGACAACTTTTTCAGTGGCAAATGAGGCAAGATTAATACACAGAATAACAAAAGAGAAATCTGCACTGGATAGCTGGTTGTTTCTTGCTCTACTCGTTATAATCGCGCCCCCTTAAAATTCACGGAGTGTTCTTTTCATGTTTGAATTGAGATACAAAACACCTATGGAGTGGACTGAAGCAGTTATCCAAGATATGGATACGTTTTTGATTGATCATGCTGCCGCCGAGAAAAAAGCGTCGGGTATGGCAATGTCGATGCTGTCTCATTATCCGGATAAGGAAAAACTGGTAAAAGCCATGGTGGATTTGTCAATTGAAGAAATGATTCACTTTAAGCAAGTGGTCAAGTTCTTATATCAGCGAGGACTCAATCCGGGAGCGGATACCAAAGATGAATATGTAAACCAATTTCGAAAGCACTTCCGAAAGGGCACTGAGGTTTATATGTTAGATAGGTTATTGATTGGTGGTATTATTGAGGCGAGAGGGCACGAGCGCTTTGCTTTAGTTGCCGAAGCATTACCAGAGGGTAAGCTGCAAAAGTTTTACCAGACCATTACTGAGTCGGAAGCGAAACACAAAGACCTATTTGTTGAATTGGCATATGAATATTTTGACAAAGATACGGTACATAAAAGGTTAGATGAGTTATTAGACGCCGAAGCGGAAATTTGTGCTTCTTTGCCTTTTACCGCAGCCTTGCACTGATTGCTTTTGAGCGTGGTTTTGAACAATAAACTCGTCGATAAATATATAAAAAATCACGCCGAACCAGAAGCCGAATTGTTTTCTGAGTTCCCACCTATTAAGGCCGATAATGTACTTATCATTCCGGCCTTTGATGAAACCAATGTCTTTGTTGAACGGTTTGTAGAAAGCTTCTACAAGCGTGCTGTTCTATTAGTGCTGGTGATAAATCAGCCGGACTATATCGCGAATGAGCAGGCACAGTTGTCTCTGGTCGCACAGTTGAAAGCGCGCTACACAACTATTCATCACATACAACACCTATCATTGCTGTCGGTTAAAGGCTCCAATCTATTCATATTGCTCATAGAGAGGTTTCAAGAGGCTAAACGCATACCGCGCAAGCAAGGGGTTGGTTTAGCCAGAAAAATTGCCGCTGATTGCGCAGTTGTGGCTATTTCTCGGCAATGGGTCGCCTCTCAGTGGATTGGTTCAAGCGATGCCGACGCAACATTGCCAAGTGATTACTTTAATACCTTTGACAATGCAGGCGACGCAGCCGCAGCAGTGTTCAATTTTCGTCATGTTGCCAGCGGTGATGCAAAGGTTGATAGCGCTACCGAACTATACGAGCAACGTTTACATTATTACGTGAAAGGTTTGCAGCACGCGAAGTCGCGATATGCGTTTCATACGATAGGTAGCTGTTTAGCATTTTCTGCTATGTCCTACTGCCAGGTGAGAGGCTTTCCCAAAAAGTCGGGCGGAGAGGATTTTTACTTACTTAATAAGCTAGCCAAAATTGGTGATGTTGTGTCTTTACCGACCCGTATTTCTATTGCTTCTCGGGTCTCTGCACGTGTTCCATTTGGCACTGGCCCCGCAGTTGCACAGATCATTGACGCTAAATTAAATCATTCGAACTATTTAATTTATCACCCGGACATTTTTGCAAGGTTAAGGCAGCTCCTACAAGCATTAAGTAATAACTTGCGAGAAGCGCCATCTGTCGTTCAAGGAGAACTTGATGAGTGCTCGAATCAGTTTCTCTCTGACAATAAATTTTGGACAATGTGGGCGCGTTGGCAATCTCAGTTTGCGGATGAAAAGCAGCTTCAAAAAGCCATAGATGATTGGTTCGATGGATTTCGAACACTGAAATACGTCCATTATCAACGTGAGTTCTCATTACCCGACATCCCATTAGAAGAAGCTCTTCAATATCAACTTGATACGGAATTTTAGCTTACATATTTTTCATAGCCGTTGATTATTTTATCTTCTACAATGAACGTCCTTTGAGCAGAAATAAGGCATCTAAATATGGAATTTTTAGTGGAATATGTACTGACCCCGCAAGCATTTGCACTTTTGTTTGTTGTAATACTGTTGCGCTCATCAATTAAATTTGTGCCGCAAAACCGTGCCTTCATCGTCGAGCGTTTCGGTAAATTTCAATCTACCAAAGAAGCGGGCTTAAACTTCATCGTCCCCTTTATCGACAAGGTCGCAGCCAACCGCTCCTTGAAAGAACAGGCCGTAGACGTACCAAGTCAGTCTGCAATTACCAAAGATAATATTTCATTAACCGTCGACGGCGTTCTGTACTTTCGTGTCTTGGATCCATACAAGGCTACTTATGGCGTTGAAGATTACGTTTTCGCCGTAGTACAGCTTGCCCAAACAACTATGCGTTCTGAATTAGGTAAGATTGAATTAGATAAGACCTTTGAAGAAAGAGATTCACTAAATGCTCGTATTGTTTCCCAAATAAATGAAGCTTCTGCTCCTTGGGGTATTCAAGTTATGCGCTATGAGATAAAAGACATAGTGCCACCTCAATCTGTAATGGCGTCAATGGAAGCTCAGATGAAGGCTGAACGTATGAAGCGCGCCCAAATTCTAGAGTCTGAAGGTGAGCGTCAGTCGGCAATTAACATTGCTGAAGGTCAACGTAATGCGCAAATTCTTGCTGCTGAGGCGGAAAAAACGGAACAAGTGTTAAGAGCTGAAGGTGAAGCCAAAGCAATTGTCGCTGTTGCAGACGCTCAAGCTGAAGCGCTGACTAAAGTAGGAACCGCGGCTAATACCGAAGAAGGTCAAAAGGCTATTCAGTTAGATTTGGCGACTAAGGCCATTGAGGCTAAACAGCTAATTGCCAAAGAGTCCTCTGTGGTGCTACTACCAGATAATGCCAGTGATGCAGCAAGTATTGTGGCACAGGCTACCTCCATAATTAATTCGCTCAATGCGAATAAGGCGCAGTAGCTATGGATTTCTTTCAAGCGAATTTAACTGAAGGGTTACTGGTCTTAGGTCTATTGCTGCTTGTTATTGAAATAGCCGTTTTGGGCTTTAGTACCTTTGTATTGTTTTTTGTCGGGTTAGCTTGCGTATCAACCGCGGTTTTGGTGTTTATCGGAATACTGCCAGACAGCGTGATGTACTCATTGATTGCAATTGCGGTACTTACCGCTATTTACGCAGGTATTCTCTGGCAGCCGCTCAAGAGAATGCAATCGAAGACCGAAGCACACAAAGCCGATAACGACATGATTGGTATGGAGTTTGTTCTCGCGTCAGATGCGTCTAATGATGGCAGTGCAACTTATCGATATTCAGGAATCGAATGGAAATTGGCTACAGCGACTGATTTGTCTAAAGGACAAAAAGTACGAGTCACTCATGTTGAGGTAGGAGTGATGCATATTGAAGCTGCCTGAGGTATCCTTGCCGCCGTTTTGTTAGAGATAGCCGTTGTGTCATTACAACGGCTATTTTTTTACGTCAAATCGCCATTGGAGAATTTAATTGATAGGTGAAATCGCAGCTTTGACAACTGCTCTTTGTTGGGCGGTAGCATCCAGAATGTTTCAAATCCTCGGCAAAAGTTTCTCGCCGTTAGCGCTAAATTTTTGGAAAGGCTTGGCTGCTGCAGCGGTACTCTTTTTTGTCACTCAATGGTTTTATCCCGATTTTACCCTCACCAACGAACAGATCTTCTGGCTCCTACTGAGCGGCGCGGTAGGCATTGGTTTGGGCGACACCTTCTTTTTTCAGGCACTGAATAAAATAGGTGATAGTCAATCTATCCTAGTGGCGGAAACCTTAGCACCCATTGTTACGGCATTATTTGCGATGGCTTGGATTGGTGAATGGCTCAGCTGGCAACAATGGATAGGTATTGCTGTAGTTATTTTGTCAGTCGATATGATCATCAAACTCCAGAAGAGAAAGGCCGTAACCAAGTTTGAACCATCCGGCTATCTTTATGCCGCGGGCGCAGCACTTTGCCAAGCGTTCGGCGCGGTAATAAGTCGTGATGTGTTAACCAGTTCGGATATTGACCCTGCTAATGCGAGCCAAATACGCCTTATTGGTGGTATGGCGATTATTGTCGTGCTCATGATTATCCGCAAAGACCGATGGCTTCCCAAGGCTGAAAACCTCAAACAAACGTGGGTATTGTTCGCTGGAGCGACGGTGATTGGGACGTTTGCTGCATTGTTCTTACAAATGCTGGCATTTACACATACCAAAGCTGCAATCGTGCAGACCTTATTCGCAACGAGTGTCGTTTTGTCGTTGCTTGTTGCTCGCGTGCTTGGCGAGAAAGTCAGCGGGCGTATGGCTATTTGGTCTTTTGTCGCCTTGGCTGGGGTGGCTTTTTTGGTGGCAGCAGAGTAAAACTATCTAGGTTGTAGATCATTGATAAAAAGAGTTGTCCATGGCGCTTAGAAAGCTCGCAAGAGAAAACGTTGAATTATTATTGTCAATTGCTGCTTTGGTGACCGCCGTCGCCGCAGTGGTCATTGCGCTGGAACAGACAAAAGTAATGCGCGAGGAAGCTGAGCTAGAACGACAAGCACAAAGAATATCGGTAATGCCCTCAGTTTGGATTTCAACATACATCAACGCGACTGAAGGTGTTGGTGAATACAAACTCGTGTTTAGTAACCGAGGTCTTGGGCCGGCTGTGATTGAACGGTTCGATATTTCCGTTGAGGGTCAATTTGCAAAGAATTGGGATCATTTAGCGCGACTCATCGCCAATGCCTATGCGACGCCCGCAAGTTTTGACAACATGTCTATCCCGTCAAGCCGCTCGCCTATTAGTGCTGGGATGTTTCTCGAAGCAGGACAACAATCTTCGCCGTTTGGTTTTACATCCCAGCAATCGCCTGAAGCATTTAAGTTGTTTACCCAACATTCTCATAAACTGAAAGTCTCTTTGTGTTACTGCTCTTTGTTCGGTGGCTGCTATGAAGCACAATTGTTTAAAAGACCACTGGAAGTTGAGCAGTGTATAACTGCAGACACACCATTTGTGAGCCACGCATTTTTCAAGAGCGAATAGTTAAACACTTAAATATTCCTTGCTTAACCTGATGCTTTTGTATACACTCCGCCGCCTTAAATCAGCTACTTAATTTGTTTCCTTGCCTTCAAGCAGTCTGGCTGAGCTGTACAAGGCCTTAACCGTAAGGAGCAATCATGCATCATTACGAAATCGTATTTATGGTTCACCCTGACCAGAGTGAACAGGTTCCAGGTATGATCGAGCGTTATACTGGTATCCTATCTAAAGATGGTGGTCAAATTCATCGTTTGGAAGACTGGGGTCGTCGTCAATTGGCTTACCCAATCGAAAAACTTCACAAAGCACACTACGTGTTGATCAACGCTGAAGCATCTGCTGAAGCTGTAGAAGAGCTAGAAACTGCTTTCCGTTTCAACGACGTAATTCTTCGCAACATGATCATGAGAACTAAAAACGCTGTTACTGAACCGTCACCTATGGCTAAAGAACAGTCTGATTCTCGTGACCGTTCTGATCGTTCAGAAAGACCAGCTGCTAAGCCTGCGCCTGCAGCCACTGAAGAAGCTTAATAAGGAGTCCGATTATGTCTAACTATTTCAGACGTCGTAAGTTCTGCCGTTTCACTGCTGAAGGCGTTCAAGAGATCGATTACAAAGATATCGGTTTATTGAAAAACTACATCACTGAAAGTGGTAAAATTGTACCTAGCCGTATCACTGGTACCAGTGCTAAATATCAACGTCAGCTTTCTAGCGCTATCAAGCGTGCACGTTTCTTGGCGTTGTTGCCGTACACTGACGGCCACAAGTAATCATTGGCGAAATTAAAGAGGTAGCAAGATGGATATCATTCTACTAGACAAAATCGCCAACTTGGGCGGTTTGGGTGACACTGTTAACGTTAAAGCTGGTTATGCGCGTAACTTCCTTTTCCCACAAGGCAAAGCGGTTCCTGCAACTAAAGCGAACGTTGAAAAATTCGAAGCACGTCGTGCAGAACTTGAAGCTAAAATCGAAGAGCAATTGGCTGCTGCTAACGCTAAAGCTGAAAAACTTGCTGAAATCGCAGAAGTAACTATTGCTGCTCCTGCTGGTGACGAAGGTAAGCTATTTGGTTCTATCGGTACTCGCGACATCGCTGATGCTGTAACTGCTGCTGGTCTTGAAGTAACCAAAGCTGAAGTTAAATTGCCTACAGGCACACTTCGCGAGACTGGTGAGTTCGAGATCGACATTCAGTTCCACTCTGACGTTACTGCAACTTTCAAGTTGGTTGTTATCAGAGAAGCTTAATAAGTTTGACTTATTGCGAAAAAACCGCTCATTTAGAGCGGTTTTTTTATGTCTTTTGTACCTATAACGGTTATGCTGTTCCTATCTTTCCCCTATCATAGTCGTGTTCTACAAAAAATTTTTTTATGCATTTAAACCTTTCTAAATTATGCTGCGACTAACCCAGCAAGAAAACAAAAAAATACGATAACTTTGACTGTATTAGATAGCGTCGTAGACGCAAAAAAAACCTTTCAGGATCAATCGGTGATGGCGATGCTAGACGCTGCGAAAGCGGGAGATAGGCAAGCCTATCAGAAGTTGTATCACCAGTTTGTGGGTCAAGTTTATGCGTTGTGTTTTCGACTAACGGGAGATGTGGGTTACGCCGAAGAAGCCACGCAAGAAGTCTTCATTCAGGTATGGCAAAAATTAGATAATTTTCGCGGTGACAGTAAGTTCAGTACTTGGCTTCACAGTGTTGCTTCTAACATTGCAATTTCTTATCTGAGAAAACAAAAAGGTTGGTTGCAGCGTATGTTCAATATTGAAGATACTGCCGCTATGGACGCTCCAGCCGAAGGTTCTGCAGGGCAGGTCGACTTGGATAAATATATTCAGAGATTGCCAGAAAGAGCCAGAATAGTGTTTGTTTTACATGCCATTGAAGGTTATCGGCACGAAGAAATAGCAGATATGATGAATACTGCGGTGGGATCCAGCAAAGCGCAGTTTCATCGAGCTAAACAGTTATTGAAAGAGTGGATGGGTTATGAGTAAGCAAGATTTTGAGCAATACTTGCACGAACAAATTGAGCATGTGCCTGATTCAATTCAGCCCAAAAAAGATCTTTGGTCTGGAATCGATATCGCCTTAACGATGCGAGCTGAGAATGCTGAGCATGTACCCTCGCCAACAAGCCAGGCCAGTGAAAAAAGTAATGTTATTAGTGCGAACTTTTTGAGTTCTCCAAAAGTTTATGCTCTGGCAGCGAGTTTTTTTGCGGTCGCTGCAATTAGTTGGAATATGACACAGACACCACAAGTGAGTGATGCTAGTCTTTTGGTCGATGCGATGACACAACAACATTCTGCACAAAAAGACGCTTTGTTGGTTTCGGTGTCTGAAACACAGCCATTAACACAGGACTGGCAACAACAACTGAATGATTTAGAGGCTGCGGCACTTGCCATTAGAACAGCTTTAGAGAAAGAACCTGATAACGTAGCGTTGCTGAAAATGCTACAGCAGGTACACCAACAACAAATCGATTTGATTGAGCGAGTACATTCCCCTCAGTGGAATCGAATTTAAGAATATTGATTTAGAACATAAGAAGTAGGTGAGCGTATTATGAAAAGCTGGATTGTAACTACGGCATTAGTTTTCACCACCTTGGGTGCCATCGCCGGTGAGCGAGTTGATGAAAACATGAAGGTAGACAAAGACGTTTACGACGATATAGAGCACACTAATGGCGACGCCAAGGTTTTTGGCTGGGATAAAAATGAAGTGCAAGTGCGCGGTGAACTTGATGATAAAGCAAAAGAATTTATCTTTGAGAAGCGTGGCGGAACAGTGATCATCCATGTGAAAATGGAAAAGAGTCGCTCTTGGAGCAGCAATAAGTACAAAGGTGATGATTTGGAAATTTTTGTGCCTATGGGCGCCAGAGTGGAATACACATCTGTAAATGCCGATGTTCAGTTTAGATTTTTAAATGCAGGCTTAAAAGCCGAGACAGTCAATGGTGATATTGACGCTAGAGATATCGTTGGCCGCATCAGATTAGAAACGGTTAACGGTGGCATTGACGCGAGAAGTTTAGATGGTGACTTGAGTTTTGAAACCGTAAATGGCGAAATTAACGACGAAAAATCATCGGGTTCTGAAGCGACTTATGCCAGTGTCAACGGCGAGATCATGGTTAATTCGAGTGTGCCCGAAGTGATGGCAGAGTCGGTAAATGGTGACCTTGAGCTAAAATTAGGCATGGTGCAAAAAATAGAAATGACTACAGTAAATGGTACTATCGACGTGCACATGGATTTGATGGAAGGCGGCACGGTTGAGGGCTCTAATGTTTCTGGACGCATTAACCTGTCGTTGCAAAATGATGTCTCTGCTGAGTTTGATATTGACTCTCACGCTGGTGGCAGATTGGTAAATAACTTGACGGACGACGATGTTCGCAAAGCGAAGTACGGTCCTGGTCGTTGGTTGGACTTCACCACGAGGGGCGGCAAGGGCAAGGTAGAACTTTCAACCGTCAGTGGCAGAATTGAGTTAGAAGGCCACTAGACTAAACCTTAGCAATAACCCATGAATTCTTGAGAGGAGGTACTTAGTACCTCTTTTTTTATACCTAATTCATTCAATGTTTCGTTTGTCTTTACCCTCTCTTTTACGTCATAATTTGCCATTGCAGTTTGACGCTAATTTCAATGTTAAGTCGGTATAGATGTCCAATATAAAAGTCGCCAGTGCCCGTGAGCGGGACGAGAAGGTAGAAAAGTTAAAGATTCACCCTCATTCCATTGAAGCGGAACAGTCGGTCATCGGCAGTATGCTTATTTCTCCAGATTCTTGGGACAAGGTAGCAGAGACTATTGTAGAAGGCGATTTTTACAACCGTAGCCATCAGTTAATTTATGCGGCCATCATACGTCTTTTGGAAAGAACGCAGCCAGTCGATTTAATTACAGTTTCTGAAGACTTGGAGCAAAACAATCAGCTTGATGAAGTGGGTGGTTTTGCTTATCTCGGAGAACTCGCTAAAAATACACCAAGCGCGGCGAACGTTTTGGCTTATGCGGACATTATCAAGGAAAAAGCTGTCGTTCGTGAGCTTATTGGAGTCGCGAATGATATTGCAGAGACCAGTTTCAATCCCGAGGGGCGTGACAGCAGTGAAATTTTAGACCTAGCGGAAAGCAAAGTTTTCGAAATCGCAGAAAAACGAACCACCAAGAGCGAAGGCCCGCAGGATTTGAAAGTAGTCATGTCTGCTACATTAGATAGGCTTGAGGAACTCAATAAAGCGGGCAACGAAATCACGGGAGTGTCATCAGGGTTTACTGACTTGGACAAAATGACCAGTGGTTTACAGCGCTCCGACCTTATCATCGTAGCGGCAAGGCCCTCTATGGGAAAAACCACCTTTGCAATGAACTTGTGCGAAAACGCCATGATGGGGCAAGATAAACCAGTCATGGTATTCAGCTTAGAGATGCCCTCAGAACAGATCATGATGCGTATGTTGGCTTCCTTGAGTCGAGTTAACCAGACCCGAGTTCGTACCGCTCAATTAGAAGATGATGATTGGGCGAGAATGTCCAATACCATGAAGCAACTTGCTGAAAAAAATAATCTGTATATCGACGATACGTCGGGACTGACACCAATGGAAATGCGCAGTCGTGCGAGGAAGATTCACCGGGAAAGAGGCGGTCTAAGTCTTATTATGGTTGACTATCTTCAGTTGATGCGAGCCCCTGCATTTTCGGACAATCGTACCCTAGAGATTGCCGAAATATCCCGCTCTCTGAAGGCGCTTGCGAAAGAATTGCAGGTTCCTGTCATTGCGTTGTCTCAGCTGAACCGTGGATTGGAACAACGTGCTGACAAGCGCCCAATTAACTCTGACTTACGTGAGTCGGGCTCTATCGAGCAGGATGCCGACTTGATTATGTTTATTTATCGAGACGAAGTGTATAACGAGAACAGCCCGGATAAAGGAGTGGCAGAGATTATTATCGGTAAGCAACGTAATGGTCCAATCGGTACTTGCAGGTTGACCTTCCAAGGACAATTTTCTCGTTTCGACAACTACGTACAGATTGCGCAGGGCGACTATCCAGGTATGGAATAAAGAGCGTTTAACGCACTTTATCCAAACCTTCTAGCCATGTTTTTATGTGAACAACCGCAGTTGCGACATTGTCACTGTTGGTTAGCACTAAATCACTGTTTAACCTGGCTTTTTCATTCGTAGTTTGATAGCAGTCACGAAGCAATAGGTCGTAGCGCGCTAAATAATCGTTTATCCCCTCTAAGGCAGATTCCGCGTTTTGCGTCATATGTCTCTTAATTACCCTGCTTAAACATATCTCTAATGGAGTATCGAGCAAAATACTGTAGTCGATAAAAGAGCTGATTTCGTTTCTGTTTTTCCCAAAAGGCTCTTCTAAAAATATGAAAGCTTTCTGAGTGTGATGTATTGCAAAGAGGACTGCGTTTACCAAATCGGGGGTTTTAATTTGATTAGCATTAGCACCGTCTTGCAACCATACACGCATGTCATTTGGATAAGTATTTTTGGTGACATGATCGTCAAAGTGAATCACTTCACAGTCGAAAGTATTACGTAGCGCGTTGATTAATGTGGTTTTACCGCTTCCCGATGCACCTGAAAAAGCGATCACAGTGGGCAATGGCAAGCTAGGCTATTCTCCTTGCAAAGTTGCAATTATGCGTCTTGAGCCACCGTGATTACGGTGTTCTCCGAGATATATGCCTTGCCAGGTTCCCAATGAGAAACGGCCATCACTAACCGGAACACAAATACTGCTACCAAACAAACTTGATTTGATATGTGCAGGCATATCGTCATCGCCTTCATAAGTGTGTTTAAGGTACGGGATACCCTCAGGTACGAGATGGTTGATATAGTTTTCCATATCGCTACGTACGGTAGGATCAGCATTTTCATTAATGGATAAGCTGGCACTGGTGTGACACAAGAGAAAATGCACAAGCCCAACATTTAGTTCACTTAACTCAGGGAGAAGCTGTTGATAGATCTCATCTGTAATGAGGTGAAACCCACGTGGCTTGGCAGATAGCTCGACTGTCTTTTGTTGCCACATGTGTTTGATTACTTGTCGAAACAGATTTCGATGTAGGCTTTACCACCTTCGCCTTTAAAAGGCATGATCATTTTATGACCGCTCACTTTGTGGTTGATCGTGTGCTCTGGACCAGAAACAACCATAGGGGTCGCCATGCCGATATCGTAGCCTTTCTTCGCTAATTCTTTTTTCGCACCACCGGCAACCATATTGGTAATTTCACCCACCATATCGCTCACTTCCGCATCAAGCGTGTCAGGTCTTTCGCCAAGCATACCTTGCATAATGTCTAATGCTAGACCTTCTTCAAAAGTGATAGACATCGAACCTTTGATGTTGTCACCAACCATACCGATAAGACCGGAAACATCACCTTGGGCGAGCGCCGTAGTTTTGCGTTTGGGCTTGCCTACTTGAAGTTTAATTTGCGCCATGGTCTCTAACACATTTAACAGCGAAATAATAAATGGGTTGACGAAATCTGCGTTCATTATGTGAGAACTTCCTTCTTTAAACTCTTATTCGTATCGTCTGTGATTTGCGTAAGCTTAGCAAAAAAACGCAAAAATACAGGTTAATATTTGGTGCTTTTTGAGGAGCCTAATAAAAATGTAGTAAGTACGTGCAATATTACTTATTTAGATACACTTACCACATTGACCATGAGCTTCGATGGTTTGCTTTCGCACCTTGAAACCCAAATTATTGGCTTGTTCTTCAAGCGACTCTTTCACCCCTGAAGATTGAATTTCTTGTACCGAACCACAGTCATCGCAAATTAAAAACTGCACCGGGTGACTGCAATCAAAGTGTTGGCAGGCAACGAAAGTGTTGTCAGATTCAACCTTGTGAATCAAGCCATGCTCTAACAAGAAATCCAGGGCGCGGTAAACAGTAGCAGGTTTTGCCGAGTCTTCTGTGCGCTTTAACTCATCTAGCAGGTCATAAGCACCTATCGCGCCTTCATGCTTTAACAAAAGTGCATAAACGGATTCGCGTAAATGGGTAAATCTGGCTCCACGGCCTTCGCAATACTCTTTGGCTTTGCTTATTAAGTTATCTTGGTTCATGTCCTACGATAGCTCAGTACTTCCTCGATGCGAGTTTAACACACAAGTTTTAAAGCGACAGAAATTAATTTTCTCGTCGCCAACAATGCTGGTTTATTGAACAGAAGTGTCAAGGATCTGATTGATATTGCCCATAATTTCGTCCGTCACTTTGTCATAATCTGTCACAGCTCTTAGATTACTCTGTAACTGACTTAGTTTAGACGCCCCTAAAATGACTGACGACACGTTTTTATTTTTTGCGCACCAGATGATAGCTAGATTGGCTAAGCTTATATCCAGCTCATGAGCAATGGGTTGAAGCTTCTTTAGGCTCTCTTGATTCTTGAGTCCTTGCTCTGACAGTAGCATTTCTCGCAGCCATTCATAACCAGGCAAGTTCAAACGACTGTCATCTGGCACACCATCAAGGTATTTGCCGGTTAATATTCCAGAGCAAAGCGGCGAGTAGGTAGTTAGACCCATGCCTACGTTCTGATACAAAGATGAGTACTCGTTATCAACTCGATCTCTGAACAGCATATTATATTGCGGCTGCTCTACTGAAGGTCCGATGAGATTGTACTGTTGAGCGACTCGATGTGCTTCGGTTATTTGCTTTGCAGACCATTCTGAGGTGCCCCAGTAGAGTATTTTACCCTGCTGGATCAATTGGTTCATGATGCGAACCGTTTCCAAGATTGGTGTTTCAGGGTCAGGTCGGTGGCAGTAGTATAGGTCTAGATAATCTACTTTTAGACGAATCAGAGCCGCGTCACAAGCATCTCGAACGTGCTTTGCGCTAAGTCCTAATTGAGTCGGTTTATCACCACCCCAAAAAACCTTGCTAGAAACGATAAAACTACTTCTGTCCAAACCCAATCCTTTGATGGCTGAGCCCATGATTTCTTCAGACGCGCCAGCTTCATACCCTTCGGCATTGTCAAAAAAGTTAACGCCTGCATCGTAGGCTTCTTTTAACAACACCTTCGCGTCGTCTAAGTGAATTTGTTTGCCAAAAGTCACCCAGGAACCAAGTGAAAATAAAGAAATTTTTAGGCCTGTTTGGCCGACTCTACGATACTGCATATTGCTTTGATTACACGGTAAAAATTCTAATGCCTCGAATACTAACATAGGAAAACTACGAGCAAGCATTATTAGAGCTTTTCCAAAACAATTGAAGTCGAAAAATAGTTCGACCAATTATCTGACTTACAAGCACATTTACTCTCTTTAGTGTGGAATAAATTAGGCGATTCATCCGTTTCCTCACCAAACACACTTTCACGTTCCAATTGCGCTTTTGACGCGTGGCTAAAATAGCAGAGGTTTCACAACCAATGATTAGAAATTTATATAGACAGAAAACACAAGAGTTACGTTCGTTTTTCGAAAACTTAGTAGAGATATCTCAATCGATGCCAAATCATCTATTTGGTCAATTGGCTTCTCAAGTATTGCGAAAAACAGTCGTCACATTTGCGCCTTTGCCACTTGAGGCTCGAGTGGGGAATTTGCAAATGTCTTGTGATATACAAGCAAGCCATGCGGAAATGCAGTTTGCGTTTACTCCTGATTCCTTTGAAAGCAAAGAGCGGAAACTGCTGACGTGGTTTTTGCCAAATGATGGCATTTTTGTGGATATTGGCGCCGATGTTGGAATTTATACGTTGACCGCGGCTACCGCACTTTCAAATAATGGACGGGTTATTGCAGTTGAACCCGACGCGACAAAATTTGAGAGGCTGCGTAAGAATATTTCTAAAAATGCTGAGCTTTACCCAGATTGGCCGGTAATTGATATGTTTGAGATGAGTTTTGCCGATTCACAATCTAACATATCCAATGTCTCACTATTGAAGCTTGTTACCGATGCGCAATTACCTCAAGTCGATGTCCTTAAAATAGATACTGGAGGCGATGAAGAACTTATCCTTGAAGATTTCTTCGATACCGCACCTCTAGTGCTTTTCCCCAAGACCATATGTCTTAAGAACGACGTTCTTTCATCAAACTCTAATTTAAATACTGTTTTTAGAGAGTTGGGATACTTCAAAGTATTCAAATCTAAAACCAATGTTGTGTATCGTTTGCGCTTAAATTAATAGAATATTGGTGCTCAATTGTTTTGTAGCGCGTTAACTTAGCGTACAATCGCGCTCCTTTTTTGAGCAATCCATCTAAGAACGCAGGTTATGGCAGATACAAACATCCATCCGAAACATAAAATTGATCGTCAACGTCGGTTTTCTGTGGCGCCAATGTTGGATTGGACCGACCGTCATTGTCGTTATTTTTATCGCCTATTGTCTAAACAAACATTGTTGTACACCGAAATGGTGACAACCGGAGCCATCATTTATGGCAAGGGTGACTATTTGGGGTTCAATGACGAAGAGCACCCTGTAGCGCTTCAATTGGGTGGTTCTAATCCAGAGGATATGACTAAGTGCACGGTTAAAGCCCAAGAGATGGGGTATGACGAGGTAAACATTAATGTTGGTTGTCCCTCAGATCGAGTGAAAAATGGCCAATTTGGCGCTTGCTTAATGGCTGAGCCTGCAACGGTTGCAGAATGTGTCGAACAAATGCAGGCTTCAGTTGATATTCCGGTCACCGTCAAATCTCGCATCGGAATTGATGAGATGGACGAATACGAAGATCTCACTCGGTTTATTGAAACGGTGGCCGCTGCTGGTTGTCGGCATTTTGTTGTACATGCCCGCAAAGCCTGGTTACAAGGATTGAGTCCTAAAGAAAATAGAGAAATACCGCCGTTAAAATACGATCGCGTTTATCAGTTGAAGCAGCAGTTTCCCGAATTGAATATCGTTATCAATGGTGGCGTGAAAACTATGGCTGAAGTACAAGACCATTTGCAGTACACAGATGGCGTTATGATGGGCCGGGAGATATATAGTAACCCCTATTTTTTAACCCAAGTAGACTCTCAATTATTTAATATTAATGATGCGCCCACTATTGAGCGTGATACGGTTGTAGCCCAAATGCAGGACTACACCGCTAAGCATGTCGCAAACGGTGGAAAAGTATGGCATGTTGCCAGACATATCCTTGGGTTGTATCAGGGCGAACCTGCTTCAAGAGTATGGCGTCGTTTTTTGAGTCAGAATGCTATAGGCGTAGACGCAAAGCCTGAGGTATTGTTGCAGGCCCTCGAAGCTATGTACGCTGCCAGAGAGAAGATTTTACCGCGAGAAGAGTACCTAGCTCAGCAAAGGGGTGAGTAGGGGGGTAAAATTAACAAAGGCTATTTACCCGCTGCATCAACCTTGTATTTCTGAGTAACCGTCTAATTCAAGTACCTCTTGTTTTAGCCTCTTGTATGCGTGAGTTTGGTAGCTCGGCAACTGACTTTCTCTAATATCGAATCCGTAGGCTGAGGGGCTGGTCAACACAATGGGTGGAGACTGGATCCGCTTGAAAACGCTTTTACGAATGCACTCAGTAAACCATTCCAAGTCTTCAACAAATGCACTGGGTGAAGTAAGTCCCCAACGTGATAACAGTTCTGGCTCGATGTTTAAATTGCGCGCCAGATTACCCTTTAAATACCATCGCAATAGGTGTTCTGGTGATACTTTGTTGAATGAAGTGAAGGCTTCTAATAACGCACAGTGGTAACCGAATTTCATTGGGTCTATTTGTGCATCACGTAGCTCAGCGCTCGGTGCGATATCTTGTTCACCAAACTCAAATAGCGTGTCCGGCAACAGTTTATTTGGGATCACTTCATCTTTAAAAATGGTCTCGTTTAAATAACGACACATTCCGAATACTTCCGTTTTGGTTAAGTCGCCAATTGGCGCAATAACCCCTCCCACATCACCGTAAAGTGTTGCATACCCCAATGCAATCTCTACCTTATTGCCATTGTTAGTAAACATTCTGCCATAGCGACCGGCAATATTACTTAGAATGCTAGTGCCGCGAATTTTCGCTTGAATATTTTCATCAGAGAGTTTGCGCATCCAGTCTGGTGAGTCACAATTGGCATCAAGCTCGTCAAATGTCGTCTTATGTGAAGACACCAATTCTTCAATGGGCACTTGGAAGTACCGAATACCTAATTTGTCACAGATGTGCGCTGCTACATCGTGTGTTTTTTGCGAATTGTAGCGACTGGGCATATTCACAGCCCAGACTTTTTCTTTGCCGAATGCCAAGGTGAGTAATGCTACTACCAGAGCACTGTCGACACCTCCGCTAAGACCCACAACAAACTTTGGTGCATCCTTCCATCCTAATAATTCTGGTACATGACGTAACCCGGCGAGAATAGCTGAACTTTTAATGGCGAGTTTCTCTTCTTCTGGACGTTGCTCACCGGTTGCTGAAAAGTCTTGCTGATTACTAATGAGTAATTGTTCATTAAACGGTTTGTCGGCGGACTTTTGCAGCTGAGCTTGAGCATCATAGACTGACGTGCCCCCGTCAAACGTAATAATGTTTTTGCCATTGTTCTGTGCACCCACATTATTGACATAATAAAACGGCACGAAAGTGGCGCCTTCCATTTCCAGCTCTTGTTTTAGGAACTTAATGCGACGGTCACGTGCATCGTGTTTGTGAAATGTCCATGGGGATGCAGATATGTTGATGAGTGCTTCTGCACCATTTTCAACTAGATACTTACTGACATTAATACTTGCTCGGTCTTTGCGGTAGTCTTTACACCATAGGTCTTCGCAGACTTGCAGGCCTATCGCTTTTTTGCCATTTTTCGAATCAATAAGGTAAGGTTGGCTCAAGGATTCAAGCGTCACACCTGTATCAATTGCCAAGTCCTGTAGTGAAAAAAAGTATCGTTGATCATCGAAAAAGCGATAGTTGGGTAAAAGTGTTTTAGGCTGTACTCCCTGAGGTAGGGAATTTGTTTCTCCTACTCTACTAGGAGCTGCTTGGTTCTGATAAATATAGGCCGCGTTGTATAATCGGCTACGTCCATCTTTATTGCAATAGTGTCCTGAGCCTAAGCGCGCTTCGGCTTCAGTATCGACATAAGCATTGCCATAGATAACGGCAATTCCGCTGCTTGCTTCACGGATAACCTCGTTATAGTTCATGAGGTCTTCACAAAAAGAACGGTCAAGCCACTGATCGGATAACAAGTATCCGCTCAAACATAACTCAGGAAACGCGACAATATCTGCATCTTGTTGCTTCGCACTCTCGATGAAGTGCAACATCGAGTTTAGGTTCTGCTCTAATGCCATCGGAACCACATGCATTTGTGCCAGTGCAATCTTCATTCTTTAACCGTTTACAATTTGAATCTCATATATGGTAAAGCCGCAATAAGGATTGTCCAGCCGAAGCTTAGTTCTTCAAGGATAATACTTGTGAGCATCTCGAAAATTTAACTCCTTAAATGTTCATGGAATATTCACATAGTGGTCAAATTCACTAACAGCAGTGTGAAAATGACCAATAGTTGTTACAAACCATGTGCGAGTTGTCCTACATAGAAAAAAAATGAAAATAAAAACTCAATAAAAACAATGGTTTATAATATTTTTTGGAGTTGGCATGAGTATCGCTAAAACTTTTACGTGTTTTAAAGCGACTTAGTTGTCATCCATATTAAATAATTTAAAGGAGTTTAAAAATGTCTGTACGAGCCAAGTTTTCAGCTGTGCTTCTGGTTTCGGGTTCATTGCTGGCTGTTGCCGCTGACGCAAACGAGTTCACTGCGGCAGATGTTGCATCGTATTATGTCCAATCCGCTGTTGCGACAACCACCTACGAAATCGCGAACGATGTTTATGCATCAATCTTAAATGCTTCTCATTCATTTGATCTTGAGCAGAGCGAAATTGAAACGCGAGTTATTATTTCAAGCACTGACGAGAAAAAATCTGATTCTGAATTAACTGCGGAATAGGGCATCACTAAAATGGTTACTGAATTAGAATTAATAACACTCGTGTTTGCCCCCGTAGTCGCTTTTGTCGCAGGTGCTGCCTTATTCACGTTGTTGCAAAAAGTACACAATTTCACTCGAGTAACATCACAGCACAATTAGTGGATAACTGGTGCAACGTTAGTTATTCACCTCTTCATATATTACGATCTTTCCCTATCGCCAACATTCCACACGCGACACACCGTTTTCAAAAATTCAGCTCAGTTTCTCAGTTTATTGAATTTTGACTGGCAAGCCGCAGTGATGCTTGTGGATTATCTGAAACGAGTTTTGGCACCGTCTAAGGCACAAATAATTATATTCATCTACTTCGCTAATTGACCTTTTCCACCAACTAATTAGTGAAATTAACCAATAATTGGTTCTTAGTTTAATGAGCGCTAAATGTTTCTGGATGTAAATAAATAAAGTCTAATTAAAACAATGGCTTATAAACTATTTTAGTTGGCACGTTGCTTGATAACTATATACATAACTGAACAAACATTGTTTGGACATTAGCATCCGTGACCAGTATCTGGATATTGGCACCAACAACCAAGGAGACTCATTATGAGTATTTTTTCAAGAATCAACGATATCGTACAAGCAAACCTAAATGCAGTTTTAGATAAAGCTGAAGACCCCGAAAAACTTCTCACCCTAATTATTTCTGAAATGGAAGACAGCTTAACAGAGTTAAGAACCGTTGCTGCCAAACACCTAGCTGAACAAAAAAGCTGTCAGCGCAAATTAGACAAGTTACAAAAGCAGGCCGATTACTGGCAGGAAAAAGCTACTGTTGCACTGAGTAAAGACCGTGAAGACTTAGCCCGTGCAGCTTTGGTCGAAAAACACAAAGCGACCTCTGAGATGGAGTCTATCGAAGAGCACAACAAAGCAGTTGTGGAGCAGTTGGAGAAACTTCAAGAAGACTCTGCTCGCTTGGTGCAGAAATTAAGTGAAGCTAAAGCGAAGAAAAAATCTATGCAAACTCGATTTGCACACGCCCAAACTCGATTGAATGTGAAAAGAGAGATCGAGCAATATGATGTGAGCGGTGTGATTAACAAGTTTGATAGCTATGAGAACAAGATTGATGAACTAGAAGCGAGAGTGGATGCCTATGACATGGTTTCAAGTGACCAGTCTTTACAGGCTCAATTTAAAGAAATGGAAGCCAATGACGCAATTGAGAATGAATTGGCAGAGTTGAAGAAGAAAGTCGCCTAGGTTTAGGCGACTCACTTGAGCCATACGTTTTGAGAATCATTTAGGAGCAGCTTACGATGAAAACGGTATACGACAGCAACAGACTATACAAAGACAACTTACGTAAAAAAGTAACAGGTGTATGCGCAGGGGTTGCAAAGCACTTTGGTCTAGAGCCTTGGATGGTTAGGTTGGGCGCTGTTGTCGCGTTTCTAATGTTTCCAATGCCGTTGGTTATTGCTTACATCGCAGCGACATTACTTCTTCCTTCTCGTTAATTTGACCATTGGGAGCGGCAGTCCATGAAGAATTTTTTAGTTTCCATTCTGATAGTTTGTGGGTTGATTTATATCTTTGGTGAAATGGCAGATCACTGGTTTGTGTTTCAGCTCAGCGGTGTTGATATAATTGACCCTCTCGTAAACTTTCTGGTTATTTGTGGTGTTGCCGGTCTGCTCATTTTTATTGGCTTTGTAATCGCGGTCAGTTTGTTCGGCGCGGTTTTTATTGGTCTTGCTGCGGCTTTTTTCGGAGTCTTATTTGTCGGGCTAAGTGTTTTTTGGCCAATTTTGTTTATCGTATTGCTGGTGTATTTATTTTCCAATAGCCGTAAACCTGCTCATCAATAGGATTTATTGTAAAGTTTGGTATCGAAACTTGAATCGACGAACATAAAGCGTGACAATTTGAGATATTCGCACATTAACAAGTGCTTGGTAACTAGCGGGAGTTGTAGGTTTGGAAAAGTTTTTGACTAAAAAATGGATTATCACATCGCTGGTCGTTGTCTTTTTGCTCATTACCTTCATGGTCTTCTTCTTCAGTTCTGAGCCTGACACCTTTGATGTAAAGCCTAATTACGGAGAAAAGCCTGTCGTCGGTGTGACCTTAACTAAAACGCTACACCGAGTCGGCGGTACTCTTCTTGATAAGAGAGGTGGATACCTTTCTAATGACGTAATGCCTCCATTTGTTTTCATGGACGATATGCCAAGTTGGGAGTTCGGTGTATTGGAAATGACACGAGACTTAGCTTTGGCAATGCGTAAAGACTTTAGTCGCTCTCAGTCACAGTCTCTTGAAAACGCGTTTTTAGTGTCCGCTCAGCCCAAATTTAATATCGACCACCGTAGCTGGATACTACCTTCTGCCGAGTCACAATATCGCGATGGCTTAGAAGCTGTTCAGGAATATATGCAAGATTTGCAAGACCCAACGCAAGGTCAAGCCCAGTTTTACGCCCGTGCTGACAACTTGAGAGACTGGTTAAAGCAAGTGGAAAAACGTTTGGGTAGCCTATCGCAACGTTTAAGTGCAAGCGTAGGTCAAGACAAGATTAATACAGACTTAGCTGGTGATCCGGCAGCGAAGCAGTCCACTCCAACCGCGCAGCAGAATTACATCAAAACAAGTTGGTGGCAATTAGACAATAACTTCTACGAAGCTCGCGGCGCTAGCTGGGCATTGTTGCACTTTCTAAAAGCGGTAGAAGTTGATTTCGCAGATGTACTAGAGAAGAAAAATGCCTCAATCAGCCTGCAACAAATTATTAGAGAATTGGAAGCTACTCAACAAACGGTGTGGAGTCCAATGATCTTAAACGGTAGTGGTTTCGGTGTAGTTGCCAATCACTCGCTGGTAATGGCTAATTATATCTCCAGAGCCAATGCGGCTCTCATTGACTTAACTGAGTTATTAGTTCAAGGATAAAACATTGAAACAGAAAATCTGTGCTTCTTTTAGTGCGATGGCTTTTGCCAGCGCTTTTTCATTTTCTGCGCAAGCAGATGTTATTTACGGTATTTACGCCGGTGCACAAGGATGGGCAATGCAGACTGATGGTGCATTTGCCAGTGGCAATACCCTCACTAGTTTCGATTTTTCTGACGAAACTCAAAGTAATTTCTATCTGGCATTGGAGCACCCCATTCCGTTTGTACCGAATGTCAAAGTCGCAACCTCAGAGTTGAGTACTAGTGGTAGTACTTTGCTTAACAGCAGTTTTACCTTTGGTGGGGAAACCTTCACTACCAATACTGAATTGGCCACGAATTTTGACATTGATACTACGGACTACATTCTTTATTACGAAATTCTCGACAACGATCTAATCTCTATTGATGTTGGCTTAAATGGTAAGAAGGTCGACGGCGCCGTAAGCGTTGTTGACGCAACCAATTCTGCCAATTCGGCTGCACAAGACTTATCAGTCATTATACCTATGCTTTATTCGCGCGCTGAACTAGGTTTACCTCTTACTGGGTGGTCGATTTATGGGGAAGCTAGTTATCTCGCGATAGACGATAATAATATAACTGATGCTCAAGTCGCATTAAGCTATGAACTGATAGACGCGATTGCAGCTGATTTGAGCCTTCAATTCGGTTATCGATTAGTCACTATGGAACGCGATGATGTCGATGGCATCTACAGTAATATTGACTTTGACGGCGTATTTGCTGGAGTTCAGCTGCATTTCTAGCAGTTGGACTTAGTTAGAGGGTGACTGCACATTTCAATGAGTTCACATTCTTTCATTGCTTTTAGTTATTAAAAATTAAGATTTATTCTTTCACGTTATGATTATTCAAAGCTAACCTTTCCATCGTGTTAAATAAGGTTAGTTTTGTTTATGTCTACTTCAACGACTCAGGCTTATTCGCCTGTCGCTTTGTTAAATGAAAATGAATGGCACCAGCTCAATGCTGCCGTGTCAGGTTTGTCTCCACAGCAGCTTACGTGGGCTAGCGGTTATTTGGCCGGCTTAGCACAGGTTGCTATACCCGCAACAGTGGCGCCAGTTGTTGAAGCTAAGGCTGAACAAACACTTACAGTCCTTTATGGTTCGCAAACGGGCAATGCTAAGGCAGTTGCCACGCAGTACGCGGAACAAGCAAAGAGCAAAGGGTTTGATGTAAAGCTGGTTAATATGGCTGACTACAAGCCCAAAAATATCAAAAACGAAACCCATATCGCTATTTTAGTGAGTACACATGGCGAAGGCGATGCGCCAGATGACGCTGTGCAATTGCACGAATTCTTGGGTAGTAAAAAAGCGCCTAAATTAGACAACTTGAAATACGCAGTATTGGGCTTGGGTGATTCGAGTTACGAGTTCTTTTGTCAAACCGCCAAAGATTTTGACGAACGTTTAGCTAAACTTGGCGCGACGGCAATGACTGCACGCGTTGATTGTGATGTTGATTACGACCAAGATGCTGAAACGTGGGCCGAAGCAGTTAACTCTGTTTTGAAAGAAGAGTTCACCGCAAGCTCAGTTGTGCCTATGCCCGGTGTTACTCTTCCTGCTGCAAACACAGATGTTAGCGAGAATGCAGCAGTTTATACCAAAAAGAATCCGTACTCCGCGGAACTTATCGAAAGCCAGAAAATTACCGGTAGAGATTCTGTTAAAGACATCAGACACATAGAGATTTCATTGGAAGACTCCGGTATTGAGTACAAGCCTGGTGATGCATTAGGTGTATGGTTTTTAAATGATGCGGTATTAGTGACAAGGCTCCTTAGCGCTTTGTCTATTGATGCAAGTGAGCAGGTCACAATCAAAAATGAAACACTTAATATCGCAGATGCTTTGAAAGAAAAGCTAGAGTTGACCCAAAGCTACCCAACATTTGTCCAGAAATACGCTCAATTTGTTGCCAATGAAGCGCTCGATGAATTGCTTGCCGATAAATCAGCACTTCGTGAGTATTTGGCAGAACGTCAGATAATCGATGTTGTTTTAGATTACCCTGGCAGCATTAGTGCGCAGCAACTAGTTGATAGTCTGCGTCCACTGATGCCGCGATTATACTCTATTGCGAGTAGTCAAGCCGAGGTCGATGAGGAAGTTCACTTAACGGTTGCCACGGTTGAGTTTGAACAGCATGGTTTCACTCACCAAGGCGGTGCGTCTGGCTTTTTAGGTCATCGCTTGGAAGAAGGTCAAGAGGTTAAGGTTTACGTTGAGTCTAATCAAAACTTTAGGCTACCTGAAAACGGTGAAACGCCCGTAATTATGATTGGACCAGGAACTGGTATTGCCCCTTTCAGAGCTTTCATGCAGGAGCGTGAAGCGCAGGAAGCTGAAGGCAAGAACTGGTTATTCTTTGGAAATCCCAATTTTACACAAGACTTCTTGTATCAAGTTGAATGGCAGCGCTTTTTGAAAGAAGGCGTATTGGACAAGATTTCATTGGCGTTTTCTCGTGATCAAAAAGAAAAAATTTATGTACAACATCGCATTCTAGAAGAAGGTGAGCAGGTTTTTGCTTGGCTCGAAGAAGGTGCTCATGTTTACGTGTGTGGCGATGCTAACCGCATGGCAAAAGATGTGAATGATGCATTGGTTGCAGTTGTGGCGAAACACGGCAATAAATCACATGAAGAAGCCGAACATTATGTCAACGACTTGCGCAGAAACAAACGTTACCAGAAGGATGTGTATTAATGAGTGTTGGTAACAATAAAGGCAAGCCGTCTGAGAATGAACGTATCAAAGGTGATAGTAATTTCTTACGAGGAACCATTGAGCAAGATTTAAAAGATGATGTGACTGGTGGCTTTACTGCCGATAACTTCCAGTTAATTCGTTTTCACGGTATGTACCAACAGGACGACAGAGACATACGTCCTGAACGCGCCAAGCAAAAGCTGGAGCCATTACACAATGTGATGCTACGTGCTCGCCTGCCTGGCGGTATCATTAACCCTGAGCAGTGGTTAGCGATAGATAAGTTTGCAGATGAGTACACGTCATACGGTAGTATTAGACTAACCACGAGACAGACCTTTCAGTTTCACGGTGTGCTTAAGCCGCACATTAAACTGATGCATCAGACATTAAATAAAGTCGGTATTGATTCTATTGCTACGGCTGGCGATGTGAACCGAAATGTTCTGTGTACGTCTAACCCAATGCAATCTGAGCTGCATCAAGAAGCTTATGAGTGGGCGAAGAAAATAAGTGAGCACCTACTGCCGAAAACACGTGCCTATGCCGAAATTTGGTTAGATGGTGAAAAACTTGAAACAACCGATGAAGAACCAGTTCTAGGCAGTAAATATTTGCCTAGGAAGTTCAAGACTACTGTTGTTATCCCACCGCAAAACGATGTGGATGTGCATGCAAATGACTTGAGCTTTGTTGCAATTGCAGAAGAAGGCAAATTAGTTGGATTCAACGTTCTTGTTGGCGGTGGGTTAGCAATGACCCATGGTGACAAGACCACTTATCCACGCAAAGCTGATGATTTTGGCTTTGTTACTACCGATCACACCTTGGCTATTGCAGAAGCTGTTGTGACCACGCAACGTGACTGGGGTAACCGCAGCAATAGAAAGAATGCCAAAACCAAATACACACTCGAAGCTGTTGGCGTAGAAGCGTTTAAAGCTGAAGTTGAGCGCAGAGCGGGTGTTAGTTTTGCTGAGCCCAAACCTTATGAGTTTACAGAGCGCGGCGATCGCATAGGTTGGGTTGATGGTATTGACGGTAAACATCACCTAACTGTGTTTATTGAGAACGGTCGTATTTTAGATTTCCCTGGCAAAACTTTAAAAACAGGTTGTGCAGAAATTGCGAAAATCCATAAAGGCGATTTTCGTATGACGGCGAATCAAAATTTAATTATCGCCGGTGTAGCCGATAAAGATAAAGAAACTATAGAGAAGTTAGCTGTTCAACATGGCCTAAAACAGGCTGATGTCAGTAATCAACGCAAAGCATCAATGGCGTGCGTTTCTTTACCTACTTGTCCGCTAGCTATGGCTGAGGCAGAGCGTTATTTACCTGAGTCAGTAGATCGACTCGAAGCGTTGCTTGAAAAGCATGGTGTGCCAGAAGAGCAGATAATTTTCAGAATTACCGGTTGTCCTAACGGTTGTGGCAGAGCAATGCTCGCTGAAGTTGGTTTAGTTGGGAAAGGCCCGGGTAAATACAACCTGCACATTGGTGGTGATTACAGCGGAACTCGTATACCAAAGATGTACAAAGAGAACATTGGTGAAGATGAAATCTTTGCAGAGTTGGACATGTTGATTGGTAAATGGGCGACCGAAAGAACAGCCGATGAAAGATTTGGCGACTTTGTGATCCGCGCCGGTGTAATTAAACCTGTGGTAGATTCCGCGAAGGATTTTTATGACTAATTTAGCGATTGATAAAATCAAAAATGTGCTGCCTTCAAAATTAGTGCCGGAACAGGTAACTAAAGAAGAACTGGTTTCCTTGAATAGAGCGCTGGAAAAAATGTCAGCCCAAGAGCGCATTAGTTGGGCTTTAATGAATTTGCCTCATAACTTCATGTTGTCGACTAGCTTTGGTATTCAATCTGCGGTGATGTTGCATTTGGTCACTGAGCAGTACCCCAATGTGCCTGTCGTTTTTACCGATACTGGATATTTATTTCCGGAGACTTATCAATTCGCGGATCAGTTGACCGAAAGGCTAGCACTGAATTTGAAAACCTACCGGTCACAATTATCTCCTGCATGGCAAGAAGCGCGCTTTGGGAAACTGTGGGAGAAAGGCGAAGAGGGTATTGCTAAGTACAATCACATGAATAAAGTCACACCAATGCGTGCTGCGCAAGACGAGCTTGGTGTGAAGAGTTGGTTTGCAGGGTTACGTCGTACTCAGTCAGACCAGCGCAATACGTTAAATGTGTTGCAATTGGTAGATGGGAAATTCAAGATTTATCCCATTCTCGATTGGACCAACAAAGACGTGCATTATTACCTTGAAGGACATAATTTACCCTATCATCCATTGTGGGAACAAGGTTATGTCTCGGTCGGCGATTGGCACACAACTCGCCCGCTTGAAGCCGGTATGAGTGAGCAGGACACGCGCTTTTTCGGACTCAATAGAGAGTGTGGACTGCACGAGTTTGGAGATGGAATCTAATAGACCGCTATATGCGGTCTTTTCTTAGAACAAGGTATCAGCCTTCTACTGTTAAATCTGTCACCTCAAATGCACTTGCCAGCATCGTCAAGAGATCCTTTTCGTAATGCTCGTTGCTTTTGGCTCCCAGCAATTTTGATAGTTCTGCACCAGTAGGTGTGAACTTGTAATAATTTAAAAACATGCCGCTTCGCTTTGGACTCAAATGAAACATGGTACCTCCGACGCGCCACTCACTGCGACGATTGATGCTTAGCTCCCCAGATTCAATTTCAGATGAGTAAATTAATCCTGTATCCATGAGGGACAGTATTTCAGGATAGGGAAGGGCGTATTGTGCTAGGTTTAGTTGCTGACTTTTTTGCATACTCACCATAGAGAAAAAACTGGGTTTGCGATAAAAGCCGTAGATAATTTTGGGGCTGTATTCGCCTTTCTTTTTTGCGGCCAGACCAACCGCAGTTTGAAACGTCTGAGCATCTCGCTGCGTTAATTCCTTAAGAGTTTTTAGAGTACTAATCGAAAACACGCCCGGCTTAGCGATTTCGACTGCGAAAATCTTCCCCCACAACTCTTGCATCAGCGGGGAATAGATATTTTCGGCCATCTCAACAAAATTAAAAAACCAATCGGGATCTATATTGTCCGGAGCTTCAGTATCGCTGCAAAAATCTAGCGCCTTATCTAAAACATTCTCAAGATTTTGCAACTTCCTTTGTCGCTTTACGTGTTCTCTTTTTTCTAGTTTCTTGTTGATGTCGCTATCGACATTGAGCGACTTAGAGCTGTTTACGCCTGCCATGGCAAACCATTTGCTGATTTTGCTGCTGGCCTGTTCCGACGCGTTTGATGTCGTCGCTGCCGGTTCGCTTGTCGTGTTTGACGTTTGAGACGCTTTTCCTTTTGATGTGTCTTTCGGAATCGGCGACGCTACACTGGATTTTACAGACGAAATTTCGGTCACAAATACTGCCTTGGAAGCTATTCTTCGCAAAGATTTAATGAAATAAACCAAGAATTTTACGGGTTTATTTCATAATTTTGATAATTAACATCTATAGTTAACCATAAATAAGCAAATGAACTCTATTTTAATGTTCAACTGACGGTGAAATAGCAGTTTCTCTTTGCAAAATATTGCGATAAGGTTAATGTAACTTGGCTCTAATAAAGGCCAACTGTATTTGAAATGTGTAGCGAATAATTAGATGTGTCCTACTGACTACGAAAATGACGAATTGATCTTCATGGATGAAGAAGACCAAGAACAAGAACAAAATGAAGCGGCAAGTGGAACTTGGAATGTTCTTGTAGTCGATGATGATGAAGAAATTCACTCAGTTACTCGATTGGCATTATCAGATTTAGTATTAAACGGGAAAAGCCTGACTTTTCACCATGCTTATTCTGGAGCCGAAGCTCTGGAGTTTTTGACCGAACGAGGTCATGAAATAGCGGTGCTACTGCTCGATGTGGTAATGGAAAGTGATGATGCTGGGTTGCAAGTCGCGAAAAAAATGCGTGACGAATTGCACCTTGAGGAACCCCGTATAATCTTACGAACTGGTCAACCAGGTTACGCGCCCGAAGAAAGTGTCATAAAAGAATACGATATTAATGACTACAAAACGAAGACCGAGCTCACTCGAAGTAAATTAGTCACGACAATTATCGCTTCCCTGCGTTCTTATCAGCAAATTCTGACCATCAATCAAAGCCGTAAAGGTCTTGAGAAGATTATTGGTTCAGCTGCTAACTTGCTCGAGGAGCACTCAGTTAAAGGCTTTTGTGAGGGCGTAGTGGAGCAAATCAGCTCACTTATTGGTCTAGATGCCGGTGGGGTACTCTGTGCCAGAGCAGGTTCTGTTCTCGATAAAGAAGAAGATGGTGTGTATGTATTGGGCGCAGCAGGAGACTTTGCGTCCTACATCAACGAACGTTTAGAATCGATCCACAATGATAAAATCGTCATGCAAGTTACCCAGTGCTTACAAAAGAAAGAGCACATTTTTGGGGACGATTACTCCGTGCTTTACATGGATAGTTCCGGTTATGAAGCTGCGGTGTTTATTCAAGCAGGCAACGATATAAGCGAAGTAGACAGGCAGTTATTGGAAGTTTTTCTGTCGAGCGTGTCTGTGGGCTATGAGAACGTCAATTTATTCCATCAATTGCGTAACGCTGCGTTCAGAGATTGGCTAACGAAACTGCCAAACCGAAATGAATTCATCAATATGCTTGATGATCTCAATAGAACCGATAATGACTTTGACGCAGATATCATTGCGCTTATCGATATCAACCACTTTTCTGATATCAACGATGGCTTGGGTCAGGAAGCGGGTAATAAACTTTTAATCGCTGTCTCCGAGAGACTACAAAATCAGTTCGACGAACGCGTCATGATGGCGCGAATCGGTGCTGACGTGTTTGGTTTGATTGGCGCCGATGCTGATATCGCACCTGATAAAATTGACGCTATATTCAATGTGCCTTTCAAGGCTGGTGACCATACGCTCCCGGTTAATATCACTATCGGACTGACTAGGTTGTTAGAGTCTGCAAGCGGTATTAATGTGCTCAAGCAAACCAACATAGCACTTAACCGAGCGAAGAAGAGCCTTACATGTAATTACGAATACTATGCGCCAGAAATGGAAGAAAAGACCACTTGGCGTTTGGGAATGATTCGACAACTTAGGTCTGATTTTGCTGATCGTCGTCTTGAAGTGTGGTTCCAACCTCAAATCGACCTAATGACTGAAGAAGTTGTTGGTATGGAAGCATTATTGCGATGGCCGAATCGTGAGGGCGGTTACATCTCTCCCGCAGTCTTTGTACCACTGGCCGAGTATTCTGGCTTAATCATCGATATTGGTGAGTGGGTGTTAGAAGAATCCTGCTTGAAACTTAAGCAATTACAAGATCTGGGGCACGACAAACTGCGAGTGGCGGTGAACATCTCAATGCCCCAATTCAGAGATCCACTGTTTGTTGCTAATGTGAAAAACACTGTGAAAGATACTGGCATCCCAGCGGCAAATCTTGAACTCGAAATTACTGAGAGCTTGGTAATGGATGAGCCTCAAATTGTTGTGGAGGCGCTTAAGGACCTTAAGAGTAGTGGCATTCAAATCGCGATAGATGATTTTGGAACAGGTTTTTCTTCCATGAGTTATCTGCAGCAACTACCGCTCGATCGTCTAAAAGTAGACAGAGCCTTTGTTAATGAAATAGAGCCTGGAAAGCAGGCATTTATTGCAGAAACAATTGTTACACTTGGCCAAAAACTGGGTTTGAAAACCATCGCTGAGGGCGTTGAGAAAAAAGAACAAGCGGCATATATGCTTAAGTTAGGCTGTGACGAAGCGCAAGGGTACATGTACGCTAAACCTATGCCGTTCGACGAGCTCATTACTTTCTTGAGCGAATACAAACCTTAATCTGTTAAAGCATTTTCAATTGCACTCAAATAGTTAGGAAGAACCTCTGTCTCAAACCAGAGGTTTTTTTTGAGCCATATATTATTTCTGGGTGAAGGGTGAGGCAACACGAGATAGTGCGGCAAGTAGCTCTCCCACGCTTTACATCGTTGGGTAAGTGTGAGCTTGTCATCCAAGTAGTAATTCTGCGCGTAACTTCCTACCAAAATTTTGAGGCGAGGTGCTTCGAAGTTGTTAAAAATGAGCTGGTGCCATTTTTCTGCGCATTCTTTTCGCGGCGGCAGGTCTCCTGATTTACCTTTTCCCGGATAACAAAACCCCATAGGTACAAGTGCGATTAACGATTCGTCGTAAAACTGTTCATCGCTAATTTTAAGCCAATTACGCAGTCTTTCTCCCGATGCATCGTTCCAAGGTGTCATGCTTTCGTGAGCCTTTATTCCCGGGGCTTGGCCAATGATCACTAACTTGGCTTTTGCAGAGAATTGCAATATCGGTTTCGGTGAGAAAGGTAGAGATGCAACGCATTCTTTACAGCTTAAAATACGATGATGGAGAGAGTTAATAATCAATACTGATACTCATGTAATCGTTTAAGTAACTTATGTAATCAAAAATGATTATGCAATTTAAAAGTTATCGTGCTATAGTAAAAAAGAATATAGCAAAAAAGGAGAAGCTTATGCGCAAAATTATGTTATTTGCGATGTTGACGATGTCCAGCGCATTGCTCCACGCTGCAGAGAAAAACAATAATTTATTCAACTGTGTCGAATCAGAAAAATTAGCGCTGAACCCTGATTGTATGGCGAGTAAAATCGAGAGCAACAATCAGTTTATTGAAACCATGAATTCATTTACTGTTGAGCAGCAAGACTTGGGTGGTAACGTAATGGCTACATTGCGATTCTTCCCAGAAAAAATGCTCATTGAAGTGATCGCTCAAGACGAGTATCAAAAGAAAAGTCAAATGGCTGCCGTTAATCACGACAACCATAAACAAAACTAATTGAATAAGCGGTTAAGTCCGTTTATCGCTGCTACACGATAGGCTTCTGCCATAGTCGGGTAGTTGAAGGTGGTGTTAACGAAATAATCTATGGTGTTAGCATCGCCTTTTTGTTGCATGATAGCCTGCCCTATATGCACGATTTCCGATGCCCTCTCCCCGAAACAATGTATCCCTAGAATTTCTTTCGTGTCCCTGTGGAAAATTATTTTTAGCCCACCCACTAAGCTGTGCGCAATCTGCGCGCGAGCAAGATGCTTGAATTGAGCTCTGCCCACTTCATAGGGAATTTTCTGCTCGGTGAGTTCTTGCTCGGTTTTACCAACAGAACTAATTTCTGGAATGGTGTAAATGCCGGTAGGAATATCCTCCACCAAACTCGTGTGACATTCGCCTTTTAGCATAGCTTCTGCGGCGAATCTACCTTGATTGTAAGCCGCAGAGGCGAGACTTGGATATCCGATAACATCACCAACAGCATAGATGTTATCTACTTCGGTTTTGTAATTAGAATCAACTTTCAACTGACCTCGAGAATCCGCTTGCAGACCGACAGCTGATAGATTCAACATGTCGGTATTACCGGTTCTGCCGTTTGCAAATAGTAAACAGTCTGCCTTCATCTTCTTACCTGATTCTAGATGCAGTACGACGCCATCTTCTCTTCCCTCGACAGATTTATAAGTCTCATTGTGACGAATAACGATACCGCTATTCCACAGGTGATAACTGATAGCGTCAGAAATCTCACCGTCAAGGAACGACAATAATCTATCTCGCATGTTAACCAGGTCAACTTTCACGTCCATGCCTTTAAAGATACTGGCGTATTCGGTACCTATTACACCAGCACCATAGATGATGATGTTTTTGGGATCGTGGTTTAGGTCGAGAATAGTGTCACTGTTATAAATACGCGGGTGGCTAAAATCGATATCTTTTGGTGTATAAGGTCGCGAACCTGTTGCGATAACAACTTGGTCGGCTGTAAGGCGTTCAAGAGAACCATCATCTCTTGCGACTTCTATAGTATGCGCATCGATAAAGGATGCTGTCCCATGTAAAACAGTTACCCGATTTCGTTCGTAGAAACTACGGCGCAACATTGTTTGCTTGCGAATGACAGATGAGGCATGACTAAGAATTTGCTCAAAGGTTAAATGATGAGCTTTCTCTGAGTCGTTAAACAAGGGATTGCGATTAAACTCTATTAGGCGGCTGACAGAATGTCTTAACGCTTTGGAAGGGATAGTCCCCCAATGCGTACAGCCACCGCCCACAAATTCGTACTTCTCAATTATCGCGACTTTTTTGCCCACTTTAGAAAGCTGCATAGCAACCCCTTCTCCAGCGGGACCAGTACCGATGACAACGGCGTCATATTGAAATTTAGCTTTGACAGTTGTCTTTTTGCGAACGGCGCGCTTTGCCATGTCTTTCTCCCATAGAACAGTAACTTACGATAAACGTATGTTCTATGTTTATAAACTAATTTACGCGTGTTGCAAATTTAGTTGACTCAAACAAAGCCATTTGTCTTTTTGAAGCGCAACAGAAGCCTTAAGTTCTTTGTATTTAAAAGAGATCTCTAGCCCTTCATAAGTTTGCATAAGAGCGCGTTTTTTCGCGTCCATGAAACGTCGTTTTGCCTGATAGAACTCAGTCATTTTAGCGAGAAGTAAGTTGTATTCACTTTCTAGTTTGGCAAGAATCTCGTCTTTGTTACTTAGCCCTGAATTTTCTGCTTTCATTTGGGCGCGTTTGAGTTGCATTGCCAACTTAGCCTTCTCAATTCTTTCTTCTGGGCATTTGCGCAGGTTCTTGGTCAGCTGAACAAAAGAAAGCCCCTTTATTAACCATTTTGTCGGGTCAAACTGCCACCAACGGATACCATTTCTGTAGTCATACTCAAATATATGGTGGAAGTTGTGGTATCCCTCGCCGAATGTAAAGAAAGCGATAAATCCGTTGTCACGCGCTGTGTTGGTGTCAGTATATGGTTGGCGTCCCCAAATATGAGCTAGGGAATTGATAAAGAATGTAATGTGATGCACAACGACCAGTCTGAAAACACCGGCCAATAGTAACATGCCTAGGATGTCTCCATTGAGCCAACCTAGTAACATGGGAATACCAAAATTTGCGCCTAACATGATGGCAAGGTAATGGTTGTGTTGCCACATAACTATTTTGTCTTTTTGTAAGTCTTTACAGTTGTTGTAATCGTCATACCGATGAGCTTGGTATTCTCGAAGCATCCATCCAATGTGAGAAAACCAAAAGCCTTTTTTAGCTGAATACGGGTCTTTACCGTTGGTGTCTACATGTTTGTGGTGCACTCGGTGATCAGAAGACCAATGCAGGATGCTATTTTGCAAGGCCATGGCACCTCCAATAGCGAATACCGCTTTAACAATCGGATGGGCATCGTACGTTTTGTGAGACCAAAGGCGGTGATAACCAGCCGTTATTGACATCCCGGAAAACCAGATCAAGAAGATGCATGCTATGATCTCGACCCAATCGAACCCGTTAATAAAACCCTCCAGAGGCACCAAAAACAGCGCTATGAAACCGGTGATACCAAAGACTAGCGCGTTGGTGAGAATTAATGGTGGTTTTGTTGATTGAGTCATACTATTCTTTTTAGCTTACAAGTGTACGCTAATTTTAGTGTGGACGACTTGAATTGGCAACATACTGTTAACACTTAATTGGAGTTTGCGGAAAATTGCTGGTTTTAGGTAACTATGCTAGGCAAATAACGCCTAAATTACCGAAAGATAAAACGAATAAGAAAGTAGATGAGCAGAAAAGAGCAAAAGGAAAAAACAAGACGTTCAATAGTTGATGCCGCTTTTTCTCTTCTAGATGAACAAAGAAGTTTGTCTAGCATCAGTCTTAGAGAGGTGGCAAGAACTGCAGGGATTGCCCCTACATCCTTTTACCGACATTTTTCGGATATTGACGAATTGGGGTTAACTCTTGTAGATGAGGCTGGCTTGGCATTGCGACAATTGATGCGCCAAGCTCGCATTAGAATTGCTTCAGGTGGTGGTGTTATTCATACCTCTGTCAGCACATTTATGGAATATGTGAATGCAAACGGGAATATTTTTCGTTTGTTGCTTAGGGAACATACCGGAACCTCGCCCGCGTTTAGAGCGGCAGTAAATAGAGAAATTCAGCATTTTATCGAAGAGCTCACTGACTACACCTATAACAATACACCTTTGAACAAAGAGAATTCTCAATTACAGGCAGAGGCGATGGTGCGAATTGTATTTAGTGCTGGAGCAGAAGCAATTGACGCAACTGCAGAGCAAAAAGCTGAGTTGGCGCTTAGAGTAGAACGCCAACTGAGATTTATAAGCTTAGGTGCATTGCGTTATGCACACATGCAAAATCGAGTTTAACGTCTGGTAAGGTATACACCTGACTCTATGTGATGGGTGTAAGGAAACTGATCAAATAATGCCAAACGTTTGACTTCGTGAGTTTCAGCTAAGTCGTGGAGATTCTGTTCTAGTGTTTCAGGATTACATGAAATATAAACAATGTTATCAAAGCGACTGATCATCTTCACGGTGTCGCTGTCTAATCCCGCACGCGGTGGATCCACAAGCACAGTCGATACATTCAGAGAGGCTAAATCGGAACCTTCTAAACGCTTGAGTTGTTTACCATTTAAATATGCATCAGAAAACTCTTCACTCGACATTCTCAAAATATCCACATTGTCGATTTTATTCACCGAAATATTGTATTGAGCGGCATCTACTGATGTTCTAGAAATTTCAGTTGCCACAACTCTTCCAAAGTTTTGCGCCATAGGTAGTGAAAAATTACCGGCACCACAATAGAGTTCTAACAGATCATTTTCCGCGTTAGAAGTTACCTCCAGCGCCCATTCAATCATGTCACAGTTAATTTTTGCATTAGGTTGCGTGAAGCTGTTCTCAACGTGTTTGAAAAGATATTCCTTTCCTTTAATCGGTAACTTTTCGATGATGAAATCGTTATCAACCAATTCTTTCTGTTTTCTTGCTCTGCCAACGAAGTTTATTTTGAAGTCAATGCTCAACTTTGATTTGAGTGTTGTTATTGCTGTTTTCCATTCCTCGCACAAGGGTTTGTGATACAGCAGAGAAACAACAATTTCTCCGCTCATTCCGGACAGATAATCGATTTGGAATAATTTTCTTCTTAATATTGGAATCGTTTTTATCTCATCGAGCAAGCGATGCATGAGTGCATTGATGGTCTCGTTAGCAATCGGGAATTGGTCGACGCGATATTTTTCTTTGGTTGCCTGGTCGAACATTATATGGAACAAATCGTCACCATCGTGCCAAACTCTAAATTCAGCTCGACTCCTGAAATGATGAATGGCAGAGGTGTAGATATCAGGATCTTCTTGGAAAAAGCGCTGGAATCTATTTTTGAACTCATGCACTTTTACTGCAAGCTGCTCATCGTAAAGTGATTGGCTAATCTGCTGACGCATTCAATGACCTATAATATTCAATGTAGAGTTGAAAAAAGTGCGCTAGTCTAGCATTTCAATATCTTTCAGTAAAAAGCACTCTAGAGCCCGTTGACCTTTACAGTATTATTTTTCTGCAGTTTGTTTGGTATTTGTACGAGGCAGAGTCGTGTAGTTACTCTACATAAAAAGGCGATAACGCAGTAGAGATACCAAACAAGCGCTACCAAAAGGGTTCTTCCTGAGCGCACTCTGCTCTTTGTTGTTGCTTTTTGACTTAGCCCACTAAGCCTGCAAAGCAACGCCGCGATCAGAAAGTACTCAGATTGAACAAAACTTATACCGCAAAGGTCAACAGGCTCTAGATTGGGAGAGCGTCTTAATCAATCTACTGCTATATTTTAGCTTGGGCAGATTCATTAATTAAGTTTAAATACCATCACAATTGTAGGAAAAATCTACTTTTTCTAAAATGCTATAAAGCCTGGCCGATATAAAGGCGTGAGGTTATAGAGGATTGGGTCATGAATTTAGGTGACGTTAAATCTGTTTTAACGGATAAAGCACCGTTGGAACAGGCTCAAAAAGACAAGGCCAGTAGTGTAGCACTACAGCAGTCTCAAACAGTTAAAGAAAGCTCAGCGATTCACGTTTCACTCAGTGCGGGTGAACAGCGTACGCTCGCGAGTGCGCGCATATTACAGTCTACGTTTGGGCAAAATGTAACTATTAACAACCAAAGGTTACTCGAGTCGCTACCTAAACAGAATGAAGAAAAGCCCTTATTCGATTTTGAAGAAGTCGCCAAAAATGTGCTGCAGTTTGTCGGTGGAGCTATCAAATCGGCGCAAGCAAATGGCGCTGAAGATGAAGAACTATTAGCCATGTTTGAGCAGGCTAGGGACGGTGTCTTAAAAGGTGTCGAGCAAGCACGCAAAGATTTAGCCGGCTTTATGAATGAGGAGATCGACGAAGGGATAACGAACAGTTTAAATGCTATTAAAAAGGGTATCGAAGATCTCGAACGAGAAGTATTTGGTCAGTCAGAAGAGGACGAACAGGTAAATACCGTTACAGCATCTCAGGCTGTATCTACATCGAGTGAGAAATCTGGCGAAATCACGATTACTACGCAAGACGGCGATGAAGTTACGATTAGTTTCGAAAATGTACAACAAATAGAAGCCAGCCAGACGTTAGCGATCGAAACCAATCCGACGGACGATGCTACGACACAAGAACAGAGCGCTACGGAAGTAGAATTAGAGAACCAAGAAGCACAGACATCTGAGTCTGACTCATCAGTGAGCTTATCTCAGTCGTATTCGTCTTTTAATTCCGAAGAACTAGCCTTCACGGTTGAAGGCGAAATTGATGAACAAGAAAGAGCTGCAATTCAACAATTAGTGCGTGATACATCTACTCTAATTGACGACTTTTTCTCGGGTGATGTTGAAGCTGCGTTTCAAAAGGCTCTGGAGTTGGGCTTTGACGAGGAGCAAATTGCTGAGTATTCAGTGGAGCTATCAAAAACTGAAACGGTAGAGGTGGTGCAAACTTATGAACAGGTTTCCAACTATGTTGAATCAGATCAGGAGAAACAAGAGTTTCCGTCACCTTTTAAAAAGATTGCTGACTATGTAGATAATCTCGTTAAAGTAATCGATGAATCTAGTGAAACCTTGGCTGATAATGCATCGTTTGACAAACTGATAAACGGCCTAATGAATAGAGTGTTAGATATAAATACCGATGACCTTGTCGCGGCGATTAATAGGTTTAACACATTTAACGGGCGCTTTGATGCAGAAAAGCCGTTTCCCTCTCAAGAAACGGCTTAATGAACCAACAGAAGAGTAATACAAATTACTCTTCTTTATTTCTTTCCTTAGCAAGACGAACTTTTAATGTTCTTTCCTGGAATTCCGTATCGTTTAGCTCTGAAATGATGCTGTTCGCGTCAGATGCTGCAACTTCTACAAAGCCAAATCCTTTTCTTTTCCCCGTTTTTCTGTCACGCATCAAACGTACTGATTCGATGTTGCCATATTGAGCAAAGTGTTCTTTTACAGCAATTTCGTTTGCACGGTACGGTAGATTCCCAACATAAAGCGTCGTTTTGTTTTCATCAGTAATGGTTTCTTCGTCTGACTCTTCATTAACGGTATCTAATATAAATACGAGAAATCCGGTAATTAATGCGCCAATAACAAAGGACATTTGTGGAGAAACGGCGAGTCCACCGTATTGAATGACAACAAATCCTATGATGCTGGTAATAATGGAGGCAATAAGCGTTTTAAGCTTAGAAGACATGATTGTTCCTTTATAATAATTATTATGTAAAAAAAGCCCTCCTATAGTACCTATTTCCTTCTGAAACACCAGTTTGTCCTTCACATGCGATTAAAACGTAATAGAAACAGAGGGACAGAAAGCGATTCGTATAATTAGTGACCGTTTGAAATAAAAGTTTAAAAAAGGAGTTGATCTCTAATTTTGTGTCTGTAGAATGCGCGCCTCGCTTCGGGATGAATTGCTTCGGCAAGCTCGAATGAGATACCAATAAGGT
>WKFJ01000020.1 GCA_014872785.1 Alteromonadaceae bacterium | reverse complement strand
TTGTAGCTGTGTTTGATATTTTCCCCGCCGGGGAATTTGTAGCTGTGTTTGATATTTTCCCCGCCGGGGAATTTGTAGCTGTGTTTGGTATTTTCCCCGCCGGGGAATTTGTAGCTGTGTTTGGTATTTTCCCCGCCGGGGAATTTGTAGCTGTGTTTGGTATTTTCCCCGCCGGGGAATGTCCACCTTGCATTAATGGTTGCTGAATTTTGAAGTCGTTTTATATTTCAGGATAGTGTCTTGCTATTTGGAAAGAACAGCGTATTCTCAACTCAGTTCCACGGATAATAATACTAATAATGGCGTTAATAGACCTCAGTCACACAAACCTTAAGCCCCCTCTGATTTCTTTAGGATCGGCAACACTAAAAGACGTCGTTGCAGTCTCAGAGTCTATGATTATCTCTCGATCTGAAAAAGCGGTCTTATTTGGCATTCAATCAGTGATTGATGAAAAAGGTGAGAGGTATTGTTCTGCAGAACAAGTCGGAAGGTTCCTCGGAAGACGGGACGAAACTGTCAGGCAAGCACTAAAAAAACTGGTTGAGAAGAACATATTTAGAGAAGAAGCCTGTCGTACCCACCCAGTAAAGATAAGGCGATCTGCTCTTTTTGTTTTTAATGAAGAGTACGACAAGAAGTCTTTGCAATATTCTCAAAAAGGGCAGGGCAAACTTGTTTTCTCAAAGAGTTATTTCGACCTAATCGACAGGCATAAGGAACTGAGTAAGTACGGTTTAGCTGATGATCTCATTTGCGGTTACCTGTTCTGTGTTCTGGAATATAACCACAAGAAACACAGTGACAAAATCGAAGGGATGATATTTATCGATGGTGAGCCTATCCGCGTCTCTGCAATTGCTCCCAAAGGTAAAAGGGTAGCCTTGGTCAAGGATTTACGTTACTACCTAGCTATCCTTAGGTTGTGTGAACAAGAGATGGAGATGAGGATCGCGAAGGCGCAGGCTGGCGAACTTGAAAAGGCGTATATCCTCAGTTCATCATTCCACATTATGGAGATAGACGTCCTAAAAGTGATGGGGCATGGCAGCGGTTCAGGCGAGCGGGAAAATATGAGTATTGCGATGGAAAGGCTCGACGATACCGATTTCTACATTGATAGTGCTCCGGCTCATATCATGGAGCAGCTTGGGCTCGATAAATATAAACTTAAGGTTAGCCATTTCAAAGTTCGTGAATATATGAAATCAAAGGATGACCGAGTTGTTTACAGGTTGGAGCTTGACCAGACGACAGTAACAAAGATGTACCAAGCGCTTTGTAACAACCTCAAGTTGTTCAATAGGGCGGATCAACGGATCATGAGTGAAGTAAATTCACTTAAGTTTGCTTTCCTATTATTCAGTGTTACTCAAAGCCCTGGCTCTATCCAATCTTATAATTGGCAAAGCCTTAAAGACAAGGTCGCACCTAGAATGGCAATGCGCGATTTTAAGCAAAGTATGTCTAAGCTACTCAAGAAACATGCGACGATGATTGGGGATGATGAATTAGCGTTTGCATTTGAATCTGATAATAAGGTCGTGAACGAATGTATGAGCGATATCTATGGTATTTCCATCACCTACACAGTTGAAACCGGCTTCCAAATTCAACGGCTACCCACAGATACGCTACTGGAGGAAGCCAAAATGGTGGCCAAGAAAATCCCCAGCTCGCTATGATTAGATCCATTCCAACGCTGAAAATTTAAAATGAAACCTACATGTGAAATGGAAGAATGGGGGCTGCAGGGCTTCTTAAATCATATTTCACGTTTAATTTATGGATGTAATCCTTAACCTTCATCGATGCAAATTAAACGTTGTTATGGGCAAGGGCTACCCAAAGCATAACCCGTGTAAACCTCGCACCAATGTCTCTTGTCTATTGATAACGCATAATCAAGCATTGGTGCTCTGAATGAAACTAATTTTGCGGTAACTTGCAGAAGGAGTAAGACACTAGCTCGAACGGGGTAATAAGCTCAAGCACTGATACAAAGTGTGTAAGGAGAAAAGCTTAAGAGCAAAGCCTTTTTAACAGATTGCTCTTAAGGATGATAGTGTGCCTCAAATACTCTCGTTAAGCAATTTACCTGCTTTGAAACCGACCGTTCGTTTCTCAGCGATTTTAATGACTTCTCCAGTTTGCGGATTGCGTCCATCTCTAGCGGCTCGCGTCTTGGCTGAGAATGTGCCAATACCGACTAATGTAACCGATTCATCTTTTTTGAGGGTTTCGCCTACGACTTCCCAAAAAGCATCAACGGCTCGGCCACTGTCTGCTAATGACATGTCTGTTTTTTCTGAAATCGCACGAATTAATTCTGATTTATTCACTTGGATTAATACTCATTGTTTTAGGTTATAGCTGCTGTCTTACTGACATATGTATCGTAGCACGACCGATCCGCGATGCAATGGTACTTCTGCGCTTTTTACCGCCAAATACTGCGAAACCGTACTCATTTGGCAAAGCTGTTTTTTTACGAAATTCCTCCCCTAGACCACTGTATTTACCCCAATCTAGCCGACCACCTCTGTGAATCCTCATGGTTTAATTTTGACTAACTTAATCAAAGGAGACTAATGCAATGAACTCTTTAATCCCAATACTTGCCGCCGGTGCAACAACTGTCGCGTTTGAATTGTCTGAAAGCGGGATGCCTACGGCCGTCGTGTTTTTGGCAAGCTTAATGTTTTTTCACGTATTGGCATCATCGCCAGGCTTAAACGTTGCTAGATTGAGATAAACATGTGCATCAGTAATTGTTTATTTGACTCGCTTTTCGTTGACGAAACTGACGCAGCGAATAATACGCAGGGTTTTCAGAACTCCCGCGATGACCAAATTACGCGATTATCTACTCAATTACTTCGCCACTGGGAACAGTCGGCGGCGATGCATAGTTTCGTTTTTTCTTGTTATTTTGATGCTAAACACCATTTGGGGATCTGCTTTGCCAATACCATTGACGAGGCATACAACCATGTTACTTGCAATGGAATTGAAGCTCCGGTTTTTGGTAAAAGCACATTGATACCAAACCATATTAATCGTGCCGACCCGCTCGATGCAGTGGTCATGAAGATGAAAGTACTCTCAAGAGGCCTGGCTACTATCAATACGCTTCCACGTAGACGGCTTGCGGGGTAGGGAATGAGCTCACCGGTCATCAATTTAGAAAAGTATACAACGGTGATCAACGCCCTGGTCCCTTTTGCACTGCACAATAAGCTTGCTGATGGCTTGAAACGTCTATCTGGTAAATTCAGTCCAGACATTCGAAAGTTGATGGCGCAAGAAGTCATTAGACGAACAAAGCCTTGTGACCAACCGGCGAACAATGAAGCGTTTGCCCGATTTCCTCTGCGTAAGGTTCCTTTTGCAAACATGACAATGCAGTTGGATAAAATTGGCCTCCAAATATTTTACGAACAAAAAGGGCTCTATAACGACAATTACACTCGCGGGTTCTATGAAAGTTTGATGTCAGAGACCCGCTATCAAGCGCAACTGAAGATAGAGCGGCGTCGCCAAACTGATGAATTATTAGAAGTGGCCAAACGCACTTACGATGACATAAGTTTTGGTACGAATGTCGAGGTTTGTCCTAAATTTAAGATAAAGGGTCTCGAACTTGCTAATGGCAAGCCGCTAACGGTCATCGCGCTTGGATTTAAGACGCTGACAGTGCACTGTGAAGAACGTGTAGCGCTTCACCCTGGCGCCAGAGTCGAATTCCATTTCCCTGAATTTATTTGTGAGAAGATCCAGCACGCAAAACTCACTTATATCTTTGAAAGTATGGAATTGGCTCCAAAAAAAGGTTGCTACCTACGATTCAATGTGACCGATGGGGTTTCCGAGGTGCGTCGTGAAGTACTAAAAGATTATCTATTGGCATCGGTGAAAACACTACCGCTTTCTAAAGAGCAAGAGTTACAAAGAGTAGAACAGCGGATAGAGCGTGATTTGATATTTCACAACAGTCCATTTTCAGCTGTATTTTGTGAAGCAAATAAAGGTAGATTTATCCCAACTGCCATTATTCCTTCGAGGCTGGAGGGTCCCCCCTATCTCCCAGGCGGACAAATACTCACGGCGCTTACTAAAACACTAAAAGCTCACCAAGAATGTTTTGTGCTAAGGGCCCGTGTAAAAGCCGTCACTGGTGAAGTCTCGATTGCTTGTACGTTGCAGCAAGCATTGGATACAGATTTGCTAGCGAAAATTGTCACTGATGGGCGAGCAAACAACTCCCTTGAGGTGTGGCACTATCGCTTAAGAAAAATTGAGCGACAAGTGCGAAAGCGCTTAATAGATGCGCAGCCCGTTGATAAAAATGCCAGTATGGATATTCAAAAATCAAACGCTGTCATTTATGCGCAAAGAGTCACTCAGCAAGTATTGCCCGCGCAAGCGTTTGGTAGGGTAGAAGCGAATGTGCCCAAGCGATTTGTAGATAACCCTTACACTGCCGCCGTTACTGTTATCCATTTTTTAGATAGCAGGAGAGCCGAACCACGATTTGAATTGCATAGAGACGCCATCTGGCAAACAAGCTTATTTACACAGCGTCATGGAACTTTACGTGATATTAGCGTTCACGGATTGAGAATTGAGTTTGACAAACCGGTTAAACATTTGCCAAGTGAGCCTGTTAAAATCCACATCCCTGACCTGCATCTCAAAGCGCACTATGAATTAGTTGGTGCTTCGACTAATCAGAAAGACCTTCGATTTCGTCTGTGCGCTAAGTGCCAAAAACAGGCGGACCATTTAACACACATTTTTGATCGCAACATTAACGTTTTATTGAATTACGATTCAGAACGTAAATATGAGCAGGTATCCAAACTGTATTGGGATCTGGCTACTCAGCACTTTCCCACGGAAGCAATATTGTGTGATAAGAATCGCCAAAAACCTTTGTGCGCGGTTTATCAAAACAGTCAGTTTAAGCAGTGGTGCGAGACGCCAGTTCAAGATGACGCTAGTTTGTATCTCACAAACGCCCTTCAGGTTACAAGCCCTGATGAGATCCGAGTGAAAATGAACCAGTGGTTGCGTTCCTCACGTTACACCGACAGTGTCTTGTCGAGTACGCACGAGGGCAAACGCTTCCCCGTACGAGTAGAAGAATTCTCTGACACCCAGTTCCGTCATTGTTTATCACAGAACATCGCTGACGGAGGCAGCACGTTATATGTTGGCGCCATAGAGTCGTATAAAGCACGTCCATTATCAGCTGATTTGATCCAGCGACGCACTGAGCTGCTTAAAATCATCGACCGTGATGCCGCCAGTCAAGCAAGGAAGCTACTCCAATATACCCACGTCTTGTACTTTACCGATTTTTCAATACTGCACATGGCGTTGTTAAAAGCGGGGTTATTCGGCTACGACAACGATTTGCCCGCCAAGTTATTGGCAAAAGCCAGTTAGCATACAGTAGCGGCAAGATTTTTTTTCGTTAGACTGGACTTAGTTAAAAGCAATCAACACAGGAAGCAGGATTTATGTTTCGCGCATTACTAATACTAATTTCGATAACATTAGCAGCATGTGGTTCAACCCCAAAACAGCCCATCACGAGTTCTTCGTTGTCTCAGTTTGACCGTCAATACAACAAGAATAGCTCCTATGCTAAGAATCTTGCGGTAGCGGCTGAAATATACGATGTGTATGACGCGGACGTGCCTAAAGATTCGATATCAGCACACCAAGAAGTTAATCGCGCACTGGTCACTGTTGATGCTTTTCTACGCTCGTCGGGCAGTTTAGCAACCGCAGGGCTAACCTACTTTTTCACGGGATTTTTAGAGCCTGCGAAAAAATCAAGCAGACAATGGGTTGTTGGTTTGATTGATGTGACTGATTTGCCAGACAATGTTGATGCAAACCGCTATGTGAAAAAGGCGTTTATTGGTGAAATGAAAACACTGCTCGATTCGTATGTAGAGGGCGAGAATACCGATTTTATGTATTCCATTCGTGAGCAAAAAGACACTTACATGCCAATTGGTGACATTCAAAACTGGCACGGTAGTGAGATAACAATGGGGTATGGTGCGCAATCGACCAGTTGTGATGCTTGGAACGAAAAAGTGCTTTCTCAGCCTCATTATCAAGAGCAACTGGATAAAGCAAAGGCTGGTCTTGCAAAGTACTTCAAAGGCGGGTGTGGTATGGCGATTGCTGACACGACCATTCTGCACACAGTGACAGCTGTCAACCTACCTTGGCTCACGCAAGGCAGAACCTATGCGATGGTCAGGGCCAAGATAAGTAGTGAGCATGTCGTTCCAGAACTAGCTGAAAAAATAATCTCAAGTGATTCATTATACTTCTACTTGCCTCCTGAGTATTACTACGCAGGCCGGGTCGGTAAAGTGAGCACTAATGTCACGGTTCCTATGTGGCGCACCAAAGGTACAGATGCCATGCTCTTCGTCAAACCCGGCGCGTAGCACACATCTAATAGCAGGCTGCTCTTTTCAGCCTGCCAACGCCTTCTTATACAGCGTTTGATAAGCCAAAGGTAATACTCATGGCCGAGTCTGTTTGTCTGAAAAATGAATTGAGCCACCATATGACAAGTGTGATGTTCTGGGATGTACTGACTCGCGCAGTTGTTAACACTTACTGTAATCACGACCAAATGTCAGGTTATCAGAGCGTGTCTATTGCACACGGCTTAAAACGACTTTTTGGTGAACATATCAGTTTTCTTCGGTTCAGCTCTACTGACTATGAAAGATACCACGCCTATCTCGACCAATACTCCTTAGCCATTACCGAAATGGGAATTGTGGCTCCAAGCTACTACGCCGCTAGAGCAGTAAAGCACGCAAAAGGGTCTTTGCGAGTAAATAGAGTAGGGTTATTGCCGGATGTTTGGCTCAACGAAGATATTGTCGATTATTTGTTTAAGATTTTAGCTTCACAATACCTGGATAAAGGCCGTTGAGTAATACAAAAGAGTGGCCAGACATCAAAGGTACGCCATACTCATCTTCGCGGTACCTTCATTATGACCTTAGTAAGTGTGCCGTGTAACGTAAATTATTAATCGATAAAAAGGACTACAAGTGGAATACAAACCGATGATTGAAAATGTGCTAGAACGACTGTTGAATGACGATAGTTTGTCAATGGAACAACATGAAGATCTGCTTTTTATTAAAGATTTTATTATTGAAATGATGGGCGCCAGGAAGCAGGCAGAAAGGGAAGGGTTATCAGCGAAAAATGCAAGCCTTATGCAATATGTGGAGTTTGTTGCGAGTAGAAACCTGCAATGCTCTGACACTATTCATTAGCGCCTGATTTCAATCGGTGACGGTGCTGACCTCATAGCCCATTAGTCTTTTTATCTAAAACCCCAAATGCCCGTTTGGGGGGCTGTTCGCATTTTGATGTTGCAGTGCCATACAAATTTTAGAATGAAAGTATCCATCCTAAATGGTGTCCGGCAGCGCTGACATTTTCGTCCATCTAGAAATGACGGCGTAAAAGCGAAGAGGCGACAACATATTTACGTTGTTTCAGCCCTCCACTACTTATCTATTTGCCTAATACCAAGATGCCATTTCTGATTGGCCATACGTGTTCATTAAGTTTTGCACTCGTACGTGCTTAAGCGCGACGGCTATTATCCAATAAGCTTCACTATCGTCTCGTAATAGAGCGCTTAATCGGCCAAAGCGAATGATGATCACGCCTTTGACCGCTAGTGTTTTTCTAACCGGAAGGGGATTTTTCACGGTCAACCTCTGACGTCTTAAGTTAATCCTTCACTTCAACACCATCTAGTAGCCCCATTTGGATACTTAGTTAATCTGAACCTGTCTTAACAAAGACGCAACCTTCATCGACTTAACGTTTACAGGAGAAAGTTCAATGGGTTTTGGTATGTTCAATGCAGTTGTAAAAGGAAATAGCGCAGAAGTTAAACACAATGTATTGCCGTCGGGCGACGATGTTGTTGAGTTTGGTTTGGCTTATACTAAAAAATGGACGGATAAGAAGTCACAGGAGAAAATGGAAAAGCCCACTTGGCTCACATTCAAAGCGTATCGCCAAACGGCAAAGCTTTTTAATCAGTTAGCCCAAAAAGGCACTGAGTTGCTGCTTTGGGATATCGAGCCAGAGACCGAAGAGTGGGTAGATAAGAATAATAATAAGCAAAGAAAATTGGTTTTTGTCTTTAATCGTTTCGAAGTGAATTCTCGCGGTAAACCAAAAGATGCTGCTCAAGCGCAACAAGCACAAGGGTTTGCTCCGCAGCAGTCACAAGGGTTTGCTCCGCAGCAGGCGCAAGGGTTTGCTCCGCAGCAGGCGCAAGGGTTTGCCCCGCAGCAGGCGCAAGGGTTTGCTCCGCAGCAGCCACAAGGGTTTGCTCCGCAGCAGCCACAAGGGTTTGATCCTAACCAGCCACAATACCCACAATAACTAAAAATAACATGACTCCCACTTTGCCCCGATCTTTTTCGGGGCTTTTTTTGCTCTAGGGTTGGGTAAACGCGAAGGCTAGCCAACAGATTACACTGCGCCACTGGTTATGATGCTCCAATGATTAGAATTTACTGGAGTTTTTCATGCTAACTCACTTGTCGACCAAGCAACTCAATCTACTTGCTGATGTTTTAATTTATTTGTCTAGCGCCTCATTAAGTGTGCTGGTGTTCACATTAGTCCTGTCTGATGTGATCCGTAGCTACTGGCTTTCTCTTGGTGGGGTGTTAAGCGTGCTTACCCTGTCCGTGATGATTTTTTGCCTCTATGGGGCTGTATCGAATGAATTGGATGCGCGCTGGGCAAAAATGAACCCTAGAAATTCACAATTAATGCGTTAGGCAGCGGTATTTACCGTGGTCTAGCCGCACTTGATGCCACTTGGTTTAGATATAGTAGATGTCAGAGAGTGACAATAGAACAGCGTCACTTTACCAAGATTAACAGCCGTTCAGCAGTAGGCATTTTTTACAACTTTTAATAATTTTCACACTAAGGCAATACAATGAACAAAATCGCAACCACATTATTCGCCGCAGCTGCATTAACTTCTTTGTCAGCTACCGCTACCATTTCTGTCAGTGACACTAATAGTGCCAGTATCGAGCTTTCCGGAGTCGTCAGCTCTCAATGTAAAATCAATAACGACGGTGCTGGGACTGCATCGCTTGACATGTCATCATCAAGCGCCCAATCAATTGGCGTGGTTAACACATGGTGTAATTCTGGCGGCAGTACGGCTACTGTCACATATGCCTCAATTAACGCAGGTCAACTTATCAGTGATGGCGGCGCGCAAGTCGCTTATGCGCTCGATGTTGTAGGAGTGCAAACTGGCATAAATTTAACAACACCCCAATCGGTCACGCAAACCATTGGGACTGGTTCAGATGGCACTAGCGCAGCGACATCGCTTAACATTGCCCCAGTGGTAACCGGTTTTGAAGATGCAGGCACCTACTCAGATACTATTACCATTACCATTGCACCAAATTAATAGACTAAGAACGCATTTCAGTTTTACACGTCTTTGACCCTGCTTCACGCAGGGTTTTTTGCACTTATACAGGCATCATCATAGCTAACTATAGTTAAGACCTGACATTAGCCATTTACTTACGCTAATTCAGAGGTTTGCTCAAATAGCCCTTATCATCATGTCGATTCAAAGGGCGCTTATGTTAATTGAAGAATTTGCATTCACTACACTAAACCTCGCACCGTTTTTACAGTCACAAGAACAAGGAAGGGCAACCATCAACCCTGAAAACTGGGCGCAATCCACCGGGACAAAGCAGTGGTTCCAGAGGCACACCAGTGACCAAGCCGATGCACGCGTCCAAGCCGTGCGCAAAGCGATTAATACAGACGAGTGTTTACGAGTCGGCTATCACCAGTTACTAGGTAGCAGTCCATTCCATAGAGACGGTTCTGACACTCGTGCTGGCGTCATGTTCTTACACATCGAGGGCAGCCCCCGTTTTTACATCGAAAATGGTGATCAAAGTCAAATAGTGCGTGTAAAGGCTGGCCATTTCTACCTGTTTAATGACTACCACAAACACATTTTGTTTAATGACCCAGACGCAGTGTGTGAGTTTATTACGTTTGACGCACAAAGAAAGTCTGCCGCAGCCTGATAAGAACCGTAGCGTTGCCGCTTGGCATGTTCACCATCTGGTAGCGTCAACGACGCGCCAGATTACACTGGCACTATCCAAACAAAAAAAAGGGTTTCGTCTATGTTCCGCCAAGTCTCTTCGGTAATTACATCAAAAGGCTCTCAAGCCCCAAAAGCCAATTGCTTAGCGGATTTGCACGCTCGCCGTGCATTCCACCAAGGCCAGTTCTTCACCCCATTATGGGTGGTGAAAGGCTGTTATGAGTACTTAACGCAGTGGACGACAGAATGCGAACAACCCTTGTCTTTGTTGGACAATGGCATGGGTAGCGGTGCGATGTTTGCATTTGCGACGCCGGATAAGTTTTCGCTTTACGGTAATGATATCGATGCCAATTGCGTGGATGCAGTGAGTCAAGATGCCGCCGCTGCGGGGTTCGAATATAACTTCATTAATGCGGGAGTGGAGGAAGTCCGAGCATCTAATATCGATGTAGCCATCATTAATCCTGCGTATGGCATCAGTTTAAAACATCCAGATCTTGAAGATTATGGGGATATTAATACTTACGGGATTTATGGGCCAAACACGCATGCGCTTAGTCATGAGTACTCGCTTTACCACGCGCTCAATGCCGCCAAACTGGTGTTTGCGGTGCTGCCGGAAAGTATGCGCAGTCGCGTTATGCTCGAACCACGTACCAGGGCTATCTTTTCATTGCCAGCCAATACCTTTGAACAAGAAGGTGCCAACGTCAGTACCTTTGTTGCCATCTTTGCCAAAAAACGCACGAAAAAAGATAAGATAGCAATAGGGGCGCTAAGCCCTGAACGCCCCTGGCCTGCACTTGATATCGCTTTTACTCCAAGCGCGAAAACTCTTCTCTTTACGACCAAAGGTGTGGATGTCGATACCCCCAGTATCAACTTACCGGTGACGGGTGATAACCGTGTTGAATTGCACCACCATAACCGCCGTTTGGTTTTAAAATTCCACTGTGGTCTAACACAGGCGATGGTAGAGAATCACTTACTGGTTGACCCGGCAAGGGTTGAACCCAACAGCAGAAGACCACGTCTATTGAAGTACAAAGGCAGTGGCAAGTATCTTTTGGACGTTTATCTGCTTCAAGATAACCCACATGCCGCATTTCAAGACTTGCTTAAATCAATCGTGGATTTTGGCGGCTTCCCCGTGGTAAGTGACACGCTGAAAGGCTACTTTGCTAAGCTCGTTAAACGTCATAAACGACAGATGATCCCAAATCGTCACACTATCCAGACCTCAAGCAGTGCTACCTTTGCGGTTACTGCGCAAAAAATGCGGTTGGTCGATCCTAAAAATCCAGCGTTTGGCGTGTTTAAGAAAAACGCCATCTATGACGCGGTTAAAGTCAATAACGATTTTGATGTTACGGTCAACGGAGATATTTTCACGCTTTCAAGCGCTGAATTTAGCACCATTTTCGGGGCGCAAGCGATTTTGTCAGAAGCGAGCAACGATCCGTCTTGGACCATTAAACATCAAGGCATGCAAGATGAAAATCCAGCTGTCTACACCCAAATGGAGAAAGAGCTTGCTGCTGCCGGTGTTAACTTCCTTTGGCCGTGCCAGATGAAATCTTGCGCAGAACTTGTCTCCAAACCCTATGGGAATGTTGCAGGCTGGCAACAGGGTTGTGGCAAGTCTCGCCTGGCGATGGCGATTGCCTTAGTCAAAACCGGTAATGCGCTTATTACTGTGGAAGCTGGTCTTGTCGATGAAATGATTATTGAAGTCAACAAATTAGGCTTTGATGCATCCTGTTTCCAAGTCATCGACGAAAAATGGGACGGTAGCTTAAAGAAAATTAACTTGGTGTCTTACAGTCGCTTGCGCGGCGATGATTTGCTTGTAGCGCGTAAGCTACGCCGTCGGATCTCAACACTTATTTGTGACGAAGCTACGATATTGTCAAACTCTTTTAGTTTGCAGTCCAGAGCAATACGCCAAGTCAGTCCAAGACGCGTCTTTGCGCTTTCAGGCACCCCAATTCGAAATTATCCGCGCAATGTCCTGCCAATGGTGTCAGCGGTGGTGGGCAGCGGCGTAGCACACCAACCTTATGGCATGTTCGGCGTTCCCTATTTGCACAAAAATCTCATTCATAGTGCCAGTTTCGCTTCAACCGGCATCGCCAAATTCGCTGAAGATTTTGTCGAGCTTGAATGGTCCGTTAATGAATTTAGAGACACATTGGAGCAGGGCGCAAAGCGCGAGGTACCGCGCATCAATAACGTTGAGCTATTTAGAGAGTGGTTGCAGGGAAATTTACAAAGACGCCTTCGCGATGAGCCTGAATTTTCACCCTATGCCAGCTGCCCCGCGCCTGTGTATGACCCTGTGTCGATTAAGTGGGACGAAGACCATTTCTATCACCACTTGAAAGCCTTCGTTCATTTCCAAACCTGGTTTGAACAATATAAAAAGTCGCTCGATTTGACCGGGCAACAAGGTAATCTCTATGCGATTTTGGCGAAACTTCGCGGGGTGGATGATGCCACCAACCGGCCGCACGTATCAGATGTTGGGGCGAGCTGTTTCTATCTGCCTGTTACGTCCAAACAGCGCGCATGTGTGAAGACAGTGAAAGCCGAAATCGAAAATGGACGCAAAACCATTGTTTTCGGCAATTCTCCCGATGTCATGAAACGACTGTGCAGCTTAGCCAAAGAAGAAGGCATCGAAAACGCGCAGGTCTATATTGGGGATAACCCACCTAAACAGCGGGCAAAAATTATCAAAACCTTTCGAGAAGGGCAATGCGGCGTCTTGTTCTTGAGTTTTGGGTGTGGCGACAAAGGCCTTAACCTTCCACAGGCCAAAACCGTGTTGTTATACGACCGCTCGTATAGTCACGAAACGGAAAATCAAGCCATCGCGCGCACCCAGCGCCCAGACCAAACAGACGCGGTATTGGTTAAACATATGCATCTTGACGGCAGTATCGACAGCTACAAAGCGCAAATGGTGGAGTTCAAAGCTGGTGCCAGCTCTGCTGGACTGGATTATGGGGAAAACGTCGACACTGACTTCTATCATATTGAGCATTTTATCAATGAATTTGTAGAGCGATGGACAGGAAAAAGTGCTTATGAATTTGTAGAAGAATACAACGCGCGAGCCGGTTACCGCTTGGCTAGTTAGCGTCAAACCTTTGTACGATAGTAACAAGTAGATACCTTAACAGAGTTAATTTAGCGGGAGTGAAATGATGCATCTTTGTGAGTTGATTGAACGAGTTAAATCGCATCACCTTTCACCTTCGACAAAAATAACATTTAGTTCAAAAGCTGATCTTTTATTAAATGTTAACCAGCGCCTTTTAATGATAAAAGTTAATCATAACTATACCGTCGGTAGCTTACTTGAGTTGTTAAACGGGTTTCCCAGTGATGAAGGCGTAATCACCATCACGCCAGACAATGCCGTAATTGCAGGAGATTTCTCGTTAAGCGCTATTTCGCAACATGGGCAAACAGTGACATTGCTAGAGGCGTCTGATGTCGTGCTGGGCAATGTTTCCGGATTTTTCGTTTGAACCGTTTAGTGGCGAGATCCTAGCTCTGTTTTATGGTGTGTCTTTAGTCACGCATAATAGGGTAATTTATGAAATTTGTGGTGAACCAGCAAAATGTGATTTTTAAGCTCAACAAGTTGGACGACCTCGCGTTTTCTGACTTTCATGGCTGCCGCTTGTTTACGAGCGAAGGGGCGCTCAAATCTTTTTACAGAATTAAACGATTGGGTACGTTTGAAGAGCTTCAGGCTAGTATTATAGTAGTCACCCAGATTGCTGAAAATGTGATTTCATTGGAAAAATCTGGTATGGATAGGGGCGTTGCAGGATTTCCACGCTATAAAGATATTGCTGTATTTATCTCTGACTATGTAATGTGACCAAGCGAGGTGTGTTTTTATGGAAAGCTCTATAACTGAAAAAGAAAAACTAGTGCAAGAGCTTGTCGATGCTGCAAGTCAATATGATGGTGTGCTGCAGTGGCGGCAAAGCGGCCATGAAAGTTATAGCACTGCCAAATCACATAAATTAGTCAAACAGGTTCAAGACATTGCTTTCAAATTAAGCGATGAGCAAGTAAAAGAAATCGCCCGCGGTTATTCCACACCAGCTCAGTGGAAGCTTGGAAACTTAAGAAGCTATGAAATCGCGAAACGCAGAAAAATATTACCTTCCTGCCAATCTCATATGACGGTTAAGAAGGCTTCGTGGTCGCAAGAAGCCATTTTGGACGATGCCAAGACTTACGAGACGTACAGTGATTGGGTCGAAAATGCGCACTCGTATCACGCCGCTAAGCGCCGAAGAATGCTCGATGATGTCAAAGCACTTTTTAATATCTCCTCGCGCTCCTTATCGAACGATGAACTTGTGAAAATTGGAAAGAAATACTCGACCCAAAGCGAGTGGAAAAGAAAGGATAGACGCACGCACTCACAGGCGCAGCGACGTGGTCTACTTTCATCAATCTTTTCGTCAAAAGCCACCTGTGCACCCAAGAAGAAAAAGGCGACTAGAAAGCTTTGGACGGAAGAGGCGGTATTGGCTGATGCAGCGCAATTTGACACGTCGTCACAGTGGAAAGAAGCGTCACCAAGTGCTTACACGGCAGCGGTGCGAAAGGAAGGCTTACTCGCGAAAGCGACCAAAGGGTTTAGAAAGGCAAAGCGCGGTAACCAAGGCAAAAATCTCAAGTATTCTGACGAAGATATATTTAAAGAAGCGAGTAAATACCAGAGCAAAAAAGAATTTAGAATTGGGTCAGAAAAACATTACTGGGCTGCGAAAAATCGAAATTTGCTATCTCAACTTGACCAAGCCAACCCTCAGTGGTTTGAATGATTATTTTAAGTTTGTTAAGCTAAAATCAACGGCTAGGACAAGCCCGAGACTACCGGCTCAAACGTTGCGAATCACGACGGTCTTCAATTTATAGTGTGACAATTTGTTGAATCAATTCTTAAGCATTATTCGGATGTATTTCCTCAGCTAATGTGTTCTTGGTTCCGGTAGCGATAGAACATTTTTGGAGTGAACATGTCATCTGAGCAAATTAAATCTATTCCTTTTTCTCTTTTTGAGCCGCACCTAAAGTTACCTTCCGGCCTATCCATCAAACGCAGCAAGGAGTTGGCAAAGGATATCAAAAGGAAACAAGGCGTGTCACTGAATGAAGCCCTTAAATTCGTGATTTGGGGAAATGGGATCACAGGGGCAAGCGATTTATCACAAGCCTATCCTGAAATTTTTGAAAAGCAATTTAAGATCCCATTTAGCCAAGTCGGACTGTTAAAAGCTGACCAAATAATAGGTTTTGTCTATTACTCTCTTAATAATGAGCGTCTAATGCGGTGCGAAGGGTTTTTTGCTAACGAAGTTGACGCAATTGAAGATATGGTAGTTCTGCTTTCGCAAGAGGCGTCTGATAAGGGAAGAGAGGCCAGATTCGTCGCTGCTATTAGGGATTGTTTGGAGTTTGTAGGGACTGATTTTGTGGATTTTACGCCTGGCGTGACTCTAGATAGTTTTAGCAGCAAGCGCGATTTTCAAATTGACCTTGAGAAGCTTCTTTCCGGTGGCCATGGCTCATCGAGCATGGTCGTGATGCGCTACCTATTAGGTAGTTTGTACAATGGGGAGGCACTAGATGGGCTAAAGCTACAGGCACAAATTGAAAGGTTCGCAGAGTCGGAGACTTATTCTCCCACTTTGGATGAAGTTATCCAAAGTGGTCGTCTTCAATATTTTGGTTCAAAAGCAAGAAATCCCGGGGCGTTGGCGTGGGCTCTTGACCAAAATTGCAGAGATATTGCCATACGCTTGATTGAAAACTACGGAGGGTGGTAAGAGCTTATTCCCCGATGTGTTGTTAAATGAATACCTAAATACGCTGCGTTACCGGGAGAGTAACGCAACGCGCAGTTATTGTTAGTAGACAAGTATGTATCATCCTTTAAACACGATAATAAGCACTCTGTAGCTCAGTAGTATTTCATATAGAATCATACTTTTTGCCTACCTTATTTAATTATCACGCGAATCAGAAACAATATAGTTTCACTCTTTCACCATTTGTCAGGTCGCTTCCTTACGCCACTAAAATAACCTAATGCTCTATTATCTGTTTATATTTACCCCGTAAAGTTATAAAAAATAGCCGTCGGCGGCTATTTTTTATAACTTATTTAATTTTCATTAGCTGTATATAGTATTTTTAATTCTTTCGTGAGGTAATTTCTGACGAATACCCTCATAGGGTTGTAATATTACTCGCGGCAATTTCATACGAAATTGCCGCGCTCTAATTCCAGAGGATGATACATTTTTGTCCAGGATGATACTATATTGTTAGGGTGATACTTAATTGTCCACTATCAGTTATAGCTATTGTTACCGTTGAGTCGCACACTTACTTTTCAACGTTAAGTGTGGAGTCATTCCAACATATTCGTGTAACCAGCAATGCAATGAGAACGTTTACCGCTTGTCCTGTGATCGTATCGCAACCGTCAGTGAATCTCTCTCCCGCTCGGCCTGCACAAGGTCATGTTTCACTTGGTTAAGTTGCTTTTGTGCTTCTATAAGTTCAGCCTGTGACTTTGAGAATTGGTCTGCTTTTTTCAACGCGGTTTCTAGCTCCTTTGATAACCTAACGGCGTCTCGCTCATGCATCTCTTTTTCGGAAGTTAATTTGACCACTTCAGTGTTTTTATCTGCCAGTGTTATTCGCATACCGTCTAACTGATTTTGCGTGTCGTTAAATAGTGCTTTTTCGATTTCTCGTTTAGCTTCATCTACGGTCAGTTGTTTGACTTGTTCTCTGAGTGAGTTAGCTTCTTCTTCTGCTTTATCCGCTCGTTGATTTGCGGCGTCGACTAGAACCTGCGCTTTTTGCTCAGCCTTGTCGATTGCTTGTTGAGTGTCACCTTTGGTTTGTGCGAGTTCTTCCAGTGCATCCTTTGTTTCATCTTTTGCGTCTTCCATGGTTTTGATCGCTTTATTGAGCTTTTCTGCCATTCCCGCTATTTCAAGCTGTTTGTCTGACTCAGCAAGATTAACTTTTCTTTCACACTCTTTTTCGTGCTCGCCCATGATCCCCGTTAATTCTGCTAATTGCTTTTCGTACCGAGCAATAGATTCTTGCAGTTTGAGCGTTCTTTGGGTAACCAGAATTTTTATTTCGCTTGCCAGTATTTCCGCTATTTTGCTACTCCCCAATTCTTGGGTCATTTTTGCAATGTCGGCCTGTCTGGTTTTGTTGTATTCGTGGTAGTGCTTTGTGGTTGATGCGCTATTTCCACCTACGGCGCGGATCACTGAACGAAGAGATGGATCGACGCCTTGGCTGTAACAGTCATCCATATACGCTGCAACGTCTTCGTATGTAGCTTTTGACTCTCTGGCCATCTCGGTACCTTTATCTTGTTATTAATAAATTGAACACAGTATAGCCAAAGGTTACGGGTGTTACCATTATATTATCGTAACCATTGGTTACGGGTGTAACCATGCAACCATTGAATCGCTTACCTTTCATCAGCGTTATGGTGGAGTCTTTCCAATACCAATCAATCGCGCAAAATCAAAGAAACGTTAAGGTAACGCTTATTGAACACAACCTAGAGTGACATATGCCCGCTTTAACCAATTGCTACACACCAACTGACCGAACGTTTGTGCTTGGCGCCTTTACCGGGAATGATGGTGTCGCCAACACGTTTAATTGCACTTTGACCTACGATGATTTCAGTCAGTTGGCCACGTTGTCTGATGCGACAATATTGGAGGAACAAAAGCTACAAAGAGATACTACGCAATCGAGAATTAAAGGCATTGCCAATTATCTGGCTCACAACACCCTAACTATTTTCAATCAAGCAATGTTGGTTGTTAGCCGCCAAGCTTCTTTCAAAAAAATTGGTCAGATGCCAACGTCGGGTACGTGTTTTGGTGAGATCACCATTCCACCAGCAGCGGAGCGCTTATATATCGATGGCCAAGGCCGCCTTGGCGGGATCACCGAGGCGTTAAAACACAACCCGTCGCTGGGCACTCGCACTATCGATACGAAAATCATTATTCTGGACACAGATACGCTTGAAGAGGACAAAGCCAAAATTAAGCAGATATTTCACGATATCAATAAGCTGAGCACCCGTGTAAACACCAGCATAGGGATTTATTTTGATTCCTCCTCTCACGCATCCTCCTTCCCGGTGTCATTATTTGAAAAAGCCAGAGAAGAGGGGTTGGCATTGGCTAAGCATATTACGGTGGAAGGGAATAGTACGAAGCTTTACAAGCTCGACCAGTTTAAGCGGTTCTGCAACCGACTTACTTCGCTTGGGGATTCAAAAATCAACAAGATGTTTGATGATAAAGCATTGCTTGAGATGTATTCAACACTAGGTATTGAAGCCATTCGAGCGCTATCAACATTGAGCTTGTTTGAGCCAACTTATACGAAAGCCGACGCGGCAAAAATCAAAAACAAAAATGTCTTGGCGTGCGCTATTGGCATCGAAGCTGTCGGGTATGTGGCACAACAGATCTGCATAAATGCATTACTCAAGCAGCAAAAGCCGGATTTGTCAGTTTTGAGCAGATTAGATAGCGTTGATTTCTCTCGCGAAAATCCGGTATGGCTCGACCAGGTAGTCGATAAAAACGGTCTGATGATAAAGGGGTCTTCGCGTAAGATGGCGGTGATCTTGTTGGGAGAGCTAGGGGAGAGGATTGACCCGACATTTGCGTTGAATGCCTAGTCACTTTAGTAGGTAATTATCAGGGCTGCTATGCTATGCAGCCCATTAGATTGCGCTATTTGATAAATCCGTAAACTGGACACTATCACTAAGTAATCAAGACGCTGGACATGATGGAAACCGCACCGCAGGCAGAGATAAGAGAATTCGATACTGGCTATCTGAAGTGTGACATGGCAAGAGCCAAAACCCGTAGTTTTTTAATGCTGAACGGTAAAAAAGGGCCTTGTCGAATTATCAGCAATCAGGCCAAGGTGCACGAAGATGTCAGCACCTTGTGTAGAGACTTCAATCTTGATGTTGTGGTGTCTGAAAATGCGCCTTGGTCAGCGTTATTCACACCAAAATCCGAACCCAAGTCCTTGGCTATTCCCGTCCAGCAATGGTCGCCAGCGCTAGAACAAGACCAACACTACCACGCGGTTTTTGAGGGCATCGTCAACGAAATCATTCAATTGCATGAAGCCGGACTACACCCCGTTTATCCAAGTTCGATGGGTAAAGACAGTTCACTGATGGTAGCTGCTGGTCTAGAAGCGCACCGCCGTTTACTGCAAAGACATGACAATGTAGTAACGAAGGATACCATTTTTACCCTTATCACAGTCGATACGCAGATCGAGCAGGTGCAAGCTGCCGTTTATTCACATTTCTCTATGGCGAGGATTATTGAGTACTGCGAGCGTCACGGCATCGCTTACGATTGTCGGTTCGTCGCTCCTGAATTTCAGCATGAATTCATAAACCTGTTTGCCGGTGCTCGTAAATTGCTTTCTACATGGCTGCTGAACAGCGATTGCGCCGTATTTCTCAAGCGTTACACATCAGAACGCGTGCAAAAGGAATTTTCCGCTAAATACTCTTTGGACAAAATGGTCGTGTGTCTCGGTAGCTATGAGAAAGAGTCAGCCAAACGCGCAGCTTCAATGCGTAAGCATGGCAACACGAAATCGGCGATTGAGCTTATCGAGGAAACCGAAGAAAAGGTGAAAACATTTTGCCCTCTGCGTGAATTTGATCCGCACCTTGTGTTTGAAATGTTAAATCGCCTCGGCAGCGATCCTATTGAGAATGTTAACCCGAGGTACCGTATTCCTACTTTTATGCCAAGTTTTAGATTACTGCGTGCTTTGTACGAATCAGGGCAGGGTGGTGATGCTTGTGAATTGGACTTAGGTGCTAACAAGAATCAGGTTGGCTGCAACGGTGGCGGCTTCGGTAGACAAGGCTGCCATCAGTGCCTTAAACATCCAGTGGACAAGTCGAGTAATGCGGTGAACCGTTATCAGCGTTGGGCGTTTCAGCGCAACGCTACCAAAGTCAGAGATTGGCTTGCTACCTGCGCTCACCAGCTGCAACACCGTACTTGGCACCCACGTGCGTATGACGAAATTACAGGCTCAGTAGTTTTACAACCCAACGTGCTCAATTCACGTGTGCTGGCAAAAATGATCAGGTATTTCTTCCAACTCTCCCATGATGACTTGTTGCGCGCCGAAGACTTCAAAGCGAAGGTTAAAGAAGCCAAACGCGCCGCCGCATTAAATGGCGGTAATTGGCGGTACTTGGTCGATGATGCGGGCGTGCTTGAGATCATCAATGACACTACGATTGATGACAAAACGCGAGATGAGTTTTTGATCATGTATTGTGACGGCTTGCAGCAACAACTCATTAAACTGGGGGATGAGCGTCATGCAATTTACCTAAGCTCGATACATGCGTTAGATGGGGTCAAGTTGCCGCCATATTTCGCCATTGCATGTTGGCACGACGTATTCGTAAAAGGCAACCGTATTCCATATCCCAGTGTTGATTTATCTTCCATCGTCGTCGAATCAGTTGGCGATGCCATGATGTGGCCATTGGCGAAACCTGGCGCTCGCATTGAAGATTTATGGAAGCCACCGCATCGGTCTTGGGATATTCTCGACGCTGAGGAAGCCGACGGTATCTTTACTGATAAGCGCTATTCGACGCAAAAGTGCAAAATCACGTACGACCCAAGTAAGACTCCAGCGATTAAAATAAAGGTGGACGACCGTGTTATACAACCCGGGCCTCATACGCTTAAGGCCACCGAAGCGCTCGTACAACAACGCTATGACGAGGCGGATACTGATACGTTGACCTTTACCTCGATGCTGAACTTTCGGCATAAGACATCTCTTGGCACGCGGTTAAAAGACTCTGCCGGTGATACACGGAAACGAAAAATTAAGGATAAGACAGAGCGAAAAATCATTCGTAAAAAGAACAAGATCCTAAGAGGGTTAACCACGCTTCGTACTTACAGTGTCAAAGACACACCGTCACTGACATTGGCCAATGAAACTGACATCAGTACATGGGTGCCATCTTTCAGCTATACACGTCTGCCGAATGTTGAATTTAATTGTGTCAACCTTGATGATGATACGCCCAATTACACGATTGACCGTATCGCGTTAGCTGATTTTATCTTCGAACAAGCTGACCCATGGGAAACTGGACTTGGCCTTGAGGCTTGCTTGTCCGCTTATCGTGAAAGTGTGCTTGGATGGCGTCGGCGCAAACACAAAGAAAATGGTCGCATGAGCGTACACCGCTTTGGTGGCACCGAGCCGTTTTGGGCACTGCATCAGTCTGGCTTGCTCAAAGTTAACCATGACACTTGGCTTCGGATCTCAGACATCATGAAACGAACCGAAGTATTTGAGGACGCCGGGTTGTACACCCTTTCCGATGACCAAAACGAGGTGCTTGGGTTGCCTAATATCTTGTCGATGCCAGCCCACAGAAAAATGAAGGCTGCTTGTTTGTTATCGATAAGACGAAAGCGCAATAAAAATCGTCAGCTAACGAAAGCAAAATTAGCCCATCGAAACTCTGCGCCTTTGGTGTATTTGGATCAGACGTACCGCGGGATCATCAACGAACTTCATCGGTACAGAATGAGCATCGCTGGTGAACGTTTTATCGACAGTCAGGTTTATTGTTCATTGGATTATACGGGGTTTGATGAGAAAAACTGGTTAAATGAAGTCGCTATAACCAAAGATTGGCTAGCAGAGCACACCCCTTATTTCCAATCTGTTAATCAAGTACTCACTCGCTTTGGTACGACCGCAGATCGCAACGGGCTAAACCAAGCGCTACACATCAAAGATGGGTTAACTCAGCATCTTTTTAACTTGGAAGGCGAGTATCAGGCAATGGTGCGAAAGCGATGCCATTACTGGAAAGTGATATTAAGCAACATAACGCCATTGTTAATTTCGGACAGAGAAGCGCGATTCGTGGCTATTCGGTCGTTACTGGCTAATGCGCTGGATGACCAACTTGGACATTGGGATGACAGGATCATTGCCAAAAAACTAGGTGGCAAAACGCCGTCAGAGGAAACCGTTTTTTTTCGTGAAACGCCAGCGCCTGACGATGTTGTGCAATCACGATTAACGCGAGCGAATGACATCCTAGATTTACTTGCTAACCCTGCTGATAAGAGACTGGTGCCAACCACCGAGAAAGTAAAAGGGGAAGATATCGCCGCAGGCTTGTTAGCGTTATACCAACAGGCAAGCTAGTTCTTTGAACGGCCAATACCATTTAGCGGCGGTAACTTCGTGCCCTGGTAATGTGTCTCTCGTGAGTATTTGTAAAAAAGACCAAGAGGCCAAAACATGTTATATCAAGTCAGTGACATCAAAGACCATGACAAAAAAGTAGAGATACTTAAAGCCGATCCTGAATACATACGCCGCTATAGAAACCGGTCGTTTGAAATGATAGCTACCGCGATTGAAGGTGACGTGTTACTTGCATCCGAATTGCTGCAAGGTATGGATCAAGATTCGGTCTTTCTTTTTGCTAAGGCCATTGCGATAGGGGTCAACCAATTTACCAAGACAAACCGGTATCACACATCAGAGCGATTATGCCAAACAGCACGATTACTTGAGGGTTATACCTTTTCCGACCAAGAGCAGGCGCTGTTATTGGACGAGGTTTCAGACTTAAACGACATAGATGATTTTTTGGTGAATTGCACCTTTGATGCGCCGCTGGCTGCTAAAGTTGCGACACGATTTGGGTATCAAGCTTTTGAGCAATTAGTGAACTTTCCAGACCAGCTCGACGCGGCCTTTGCGGAGCATGGCGTCTATCTGTTGCACCAATACATCAAAAAAGGGTTTTTAACGCTGAGCCCAGCGCTACTTGCGACCGCGCTTGAAGGCCAGCCGGTGAGTGCGACTGATTTCAAAACTCGAGACTTAAAAGAGGTCGTGGAGCCAGTCCTGGCTGATCCCGATTATCGGCGCGTTATCATAGAAAATGGTTTCATTCACCTTTTCCTGAGGACACTGATTTTACCGAAAAGGAACTGCTACACGCGGCCTCTTCAGCATCATTCTTTGGGAAAGAACTGCGCAAGGGGTATGACAAGCATGGGAGTCATCATCTTATGCACCTGTGGAGCCACAAGCTATTTTTGCATTACATACAAACCGTTCCCAACGCCTTAGAAGCCCTAGGCAGCTATATGATCGGCCAAATCTTCAGATTTCTTGGCCTGACCAAAGCGCAGCGCGTCAAAAGCTATCAGTTGGCCTGCCAAGCTTTCCCCATGAACTTGTTTGAGGCTCGGTTAGATTACGAAGAATTTATAAGCGTTTCGGATTATCAAATACAAGAGATAATCGCGACGGCACCAGAGCGCGTATGGGATTTGCCACGTGCTTGGGTAACCGAGGCGCACCTTGACGCGTCGATTAAGGCCTGCAGCGAGCTTCCGTCTTTGGATGACAGACTAACTGAAAGTATGATTGATGAGCTATTGGTCAAGCCGTTATTTCCTTCCAGAGAGCGTGATTATGCCGATAACTTTGGGACGATAATTGAAAAACTGACGCCCAAGCATGTCAGCCTAATGGCGACACATTTGCCAGAAGAAGTGTGCCGTTTGCCATTAAATTTGATCTCGGAAGAGATTAGGTTAGAAAACTTACGTGCGTGTCATTTTGGTTTGCTTGTAAATACACATTTCGAGAGTCGATTAGAAATGCTGTCAGCGCTTGATAATGAGGTTCTGCAATCCTTAGCTGCATGGCTTCGTGACTACGACTATGAATACCGGTTCTTCGATGGCGCGACCATCACGCGAGAAGTACTTCAACGCTTTGCCTTGCTGGTGAACTTCCAACCTCGTTTGTTTGGGCTTTTTAAAGCGAAGCTTTCAAATGCTGATTTAATTGTGCTGTGTCAATTCTTAGATCCTGACGTCCTATACGGCAGCGCCGCCTAAAGGGGTGACCATTGAGTCGCCCTATCACCAGTTCGCGATAATCTATTGAAAGTGAGATGACACAGGAGCGATAAGCATGGCTGAACTACCCAGTTTAAGCATTCACGTAGACGAGCAAACTAAGACCGCGACGTTACGCACAGGGCGCGCACAAAAACCCATTGTCTGTAAGTGTCTTGGTCAGCGCGTGAGAAATGGCAAGCGGCATTTCTATTTAGACCGCGTAGTCCACCAGCACGCCGAATACGTTGACCACTTTGCTTTTGGCTCCACCAGCACAGTCATTGTAGAAAAAGCAGCATCAGGAGTTAAAAAATGATTATTGATATTAAACAAGAAAATGTAGCAGGGCAGCTAAAGACTTATTTTAACCAAGGCGCACAAAAGGCAGTGTCGGCGTTTGAGCACCTTCAACAAAGCGTGAGCTCAGTCAATGCGTTTTGCCGCTACGAACAAGCGGAAATACCGTGTCGTGTCGATTTCATTCGGTCAGTTTACGCCAAAATGCACAAGGAAATTTGTAGCGAACTTACTGCCGTGCACCAGGGCGAATCACTGTCTTGTTTAACACCTGAAAACTACGAAAGTTATACACAGAACGCCACCGAGCTAGGTAGGCTTGAAGCAGTGGATTGGGAAGCGTTATCACAGCGTTTGATTAATGATGCAAATTCTTTAGAAGCTGAAGGACTCAAAGAGTCTGCCGGTGAGCTTATTCGAGAACTGCATTTGCAATCAGAGTGCAGTGCACCATTTTTGCGCTCTGGCGGGGTAGTGTGCACCGTTACGCGCTACGGCTCCACGTATGCCCAAAGACAATTCATTGCATCACTTAAAAAGCTGTTTGATGAGCTACAAACCGTCACCGGTGAATCCATGAATGTGGTGGTGTTTGACCAAGCCATCGAGGCTTTAGAATCGCTTAGTGTCATGCGTGATAGTCTGCCAAGTCGCACTAAGTTTGGCCAAAAAGGACAAGCATTGCATCTAGTGTGGTTTAAAGATAAGACCGAGGTTTGTTTCTCACCGGACGCGTTTAATGCTCTGATTGCGTTTGTGTTAGCCAATTCCCCTGATGAAATGGAAGGGTTCGAAATGCCCAGCTGATTGGTGAGCCGTTCAGTCGCGTGGTTTCGCTTTGCTGTTAGTGTGATGGCATTAAAAGTAGGAGCGGCCATGCAATTTAGTTTATTTGACCAAGAGAAAAACACTGCGCAACCCCATGTTGGGTTGTCGTCACGAGTCTTAGATACGTCCGAAGCGTGTCGCTCTCTTGATGATGTCATTGAAGGACTTGTTGATATCAATCGTCAAGTAGACGGGTTTAGTAGCGACGTGTTGTTGTACCGCTCAGGTACCCAACGGTCACCAAATGATTTTAAAGGTTACAGCGATGCCAGGGTGCCAATATGCATCGCGCTTTGGCGATCCTCTGAAACGGTGAGGTCTCTCGCTAAGGAGCACGTCAAAGCAGGTAACTTTTTAATGTTGGATCACGGCGAATATGAGCGTTTTAGATATAACATCAAGCATCCCAATGCTCCCCATGCGGATTATATAGAGTTTGATGACATATTTGACCATTATGAAGATATTGTCAGTGTAGCTAAACAGCCATCCTTGGTTAGCTTGGTACTCCCTGACAAAATTGGCGACCAACAGGGTTCATTAGCGCTGTTGCGACAATATAAAGATAGGATAGCTACTCTCCAAGGAACAGGGGCTGAATTGATATTGCCTTTGCAAAAAGGGATGCAATCGTTAGAAACACATTATCACCAGTGTCTAGATGTGTTACCCGCCGGGAAAATTGGCGTTGCACTGCCGTCGAATGCAGAAGCGTTGTCCGAGCACGACATTCTTAGATTTTGCAAACAGATCCTGCCGAATCGGATTCACTTTTTAGGCTCGAAACCAACTCAAGTGCTTTATAAAGTTCAGCACATTTGTAATACAGCCATTGTGACATGTGATGCGACCAGACACAGGGCGCATATCGGACAAGGACGCTTATTGACCGACCTGCATCGACATTTAGTAGATGAAAAATTGATTGGTGTTCTACACGGTGATTGGCTGCATTATGATGAAACCGAGTTTCTAGGAAATATTCACGCAGAATTAATGCTGATGACCCCTTCTGAAGTGGTGTTTTTTAGCGAATTTTTTCATGCAGACCCGCAGATCCTTCTTAAGTGCAGCGACGACGACCAAGTCTGGCGTTATCTCGATGATTGCTCGTACGGCTATTCGGAGAGCATCGCGCTGCAGGCGTTCACAGAAATAGTAAGACGCCGAATAAGCCCAAATTGCCGTCAATTAGCCATTAGCCAGCTAGCAGAAATGAACGTGATTTAACTTTAAAGCCTGTTGTCAGAGTCGGACAATGGCCTGACATTGTTTCAATCTGAAACCAATCAGTCGCGTGAACTTTAAGCCTTGTTAACCTGGTGAACATCTTAACGACGTTTTGAGTTTTAAGGCTAAATAAGGAATAGCAAATGATGTCAGAAGTGGGTGTTACCCGGTTAGCGATTAAATGGTATGTCTTGGCATTGAAGACCAAGGCTGAACAGGCTGATAAAGCCCAATTGCTTTTCGCCAAAGCAAGTGCATTTATGTACGTGTTAAGGCTTTCAGATAAAAGAAAGCAATCGCTAAAGGACTATGCGGAAAATCTACTGCAAGCGTGGAAAGACAATCAAAGCGAGCAAAGGACAGCTCTCATTGAATGGCTAGACAATAATATCAATCCCAATTTTTAACATCAGGCAAGATAATGAATAGAAATCAATTCTCCTATAAATATCGAAGAACCTCAGATATTTTTAAGTCAGCGTTATGGTTTGTTTACAAGGATTATGGCACTGGGGTTAGCGACTGGGAGCTTGTGTCTCCGTGCAGATCTGCCCAAGAATGCATTGATATTATTAATAATCTTAATGGCCACAATTGAGGTGCTATATGGGTTATCTAGCCGACTATGATGTTGCTAAATACCAGCCTCTGCTGCGTCTATGCATAAGATGTTATCATCTCTACCCAGCGGATAAGGAAGAAGCTGCCACTACGTATCTAGCGCTCAGTGAACGCGTTGGCGCGTGGGGCTAATTTGCAAGCGTTTTTTTTCGTAAACGCCAGGCGTAGATACCAAATCATAGCTACCATGATGTAGACGATGGTTTTTTTCGCACTTCCATTAAGAAGTGGTGGTCGCCACTGTAATATCGATGTGATGTGATGACACCCGTGGCTTCGTCTCTAATAGATGCTCTAAAGACCTCTTCATGCTCATCAGCGATATGCGGAAGCACCCGCTTAATCGTCCGTTTGTCTACAATTAAACCGACTGAGGCCACTTTACCCCCGACACACTCAAGACCATACTCAGCCAGTATAGATGCTTTAAAGGCCTCAATCTTTAACTGCTTTTTGCCCGCTTTTAGCCGATATTCAATTTCTCTCTGGTGCTCTTCTAGATGGTATTTTTGTAAGACGTCTGCGCGCGTTTTCTTGCGTTCTTCGATGACGGACAGGGGTGTTATTCTGAATTTTTGCTTTAGTTGTCCCGTCTCCTCTACGGCGAACTCCACCAGCTCCATACGCTCATTTGTTAACGCGAGTTTGACCCCTTTTGCATCCATGAAATTAAAATTAATTTGCACTTGTTGATATAGCAACGCCAATTCATGCTCAATTTCAATACGTTCAACGAGATCCTGAAATATCTGCAGTAGCCTATCTTTATCTGCAAATCCATCAAATCTAATATGCGCGCCAGCTTCTTCTCGTTCCCAATGCACGGGTTCACTCCTCTGGTTCCGAATTGCGAATATAACGATGGTATTTTGGGTTGTCACGCCCAGTAAATTACCCGCATTAGTTAGTGTCATCTAGCGTGATTCAACGTGATAAAAAAGTTAAAAAATATCTTCTTTTTCGGAATGAGTTTACACCCTAAAGGTGTAGAAAGTGACTACCAAAACGTAGCGAGTTTTTTGGCCTGTGGCAAAGTGAACTCATCTAAACAACTGAACCAGGAAAAAACGATGCGTACTAAAGCAGATACAAACAAACAGGTTCTAACGTGCGTTAACGAAACTCTAAAAGCCAAGCTAATTGAGCTTGATGGTAATTATATAGAGCTTTGTTATACAGACGATGCAAAAAAGGTTATAGGGACGGCATTAGGGGCTAGAGCATCAGATATGGTTGGTTGTTTAAATACTTTAGCAAAAGTCACCACTAGACTTGCGACACCTAAGCCAGATGCGTTGTTGCCGCTTCACGAATACTCTTATCAAGGAAGTGAAAAGCTTTATGATTTACTTAACGATATACGCCATGAATATCGCATGATGGAATTTGATTTAAAGGATAAAGGTATCAGTGTGGATACTTCTGAGGCAACGAACAACATGCTGTTTTTATACGCAGCGAACTGAACTCAAGCCCAATTCATGAGCTTCTTTTTTCCCTTTGTTTTACTGACATATCAATTAGAAAGACTCCCTTTTCCCTGGTGTATGACTACCAAAAAGTAGCGAACTTTTTGGCCTGTGGCAGAGTGAATTAAGCTAACAAACGACTACGAACAGAACGCTATTTGATTGTCCTATACGGACAGGGATTAGCCATTATTAATGGAGAAGGCGACTGTCATCTTTTGTCGCCCTGATTTAATGAAGTATGATGACATTAAAAGATTGTTTGTTGACTTGTATTGAAAGTGTGAAGACTTAATTGACTGGTGCTTAATATGTTCAGATTGCAATATTCAATATTTACCTGTGGCAATCCTAAAATGCTGACTTAGGTTGCGCTATTTGTTGTTGTCTACATCGTACCACCGCCACTCTACTATGGGATAATCGAACTTAAATTATGCTATGTGACGGTAAATAAATGGGTAAACGAGTAAACTGGACGATTGAATTATGCAAGGCTTCGGCTCGACAATTCTCGCAAAAGTCCGTGTGGGAGGCCTGTGATCAAAACGCGTATATGGCTGCTTACCGAAAGGGGTGGCTGAAAGAGTGCTGTAGCCATATGGACGAGTCTGCACCCAAGGTTTCCTACAGCGAATGCGCTTTAGCCTCTTATTTGTATAAAACATCAGGGCAGTGGTCAAAAGGTGACCCTCGAACGTACAAAGCAGCATTGCGGCACGGTTGGTTCGAGGCGTGCCTAACCCAAGACGATAATTTCATTTCAGAAAACACCGTCAAGATTAACCAAAATCCGCATAGTAAGCGAAGCAGACTGAGATGGACTCTTGAGGCTTGCAAAGCTTCTGCTGAAAGGTACGTATGCCGCAATCATTGGCAATTGAACGAGTCAGGGGCTTATCAAGCGGCAAACCGAAATGGTTGGTTGGACCTGTGTTCGCATCAACCGGTCAGAAATCTTGAACAGTGGACGCTAGACGCCTGCATAGAATCAGCAAAAGGATACAGCACAATCCACGAATGGAGGCGCTTTGTGCCTGAAGCGTATAACGCTGCTTTAAAGCAAAGCTTTATCCAAAAAATCATGGCGGTTATCTACGCCAACGGCTTTGATGCCTTACCGAAGAATAAGAAGAAGATAGCATCTGACGAGGAGGACGATTGGTTGTGCCTCTCTTAAACACCTTTGCCCGTTTGTCCGACTCTGACAAGTTTTTATCCATATTGACGCACACAAATCATTTGTTTCAGCCAGCAAACCGAGGGTTAATGTTGAAAGTTTAGGGCGCCACAAGACATGTGTTTGACCGCGATCCGTATCAGTATACCTTTTGTTAGCAAGAGTTGATGCCAATACACTTGCATCATCTGAAATTTAGAGTACTTTTAAGTTAGCAACTGAAATGCGCCACTTTATCAAGTGAGCTGCTACAGATTGCCGATTACACTCAAAGTAAAAAGTGAAGGTATTATGATTAATCTCAGAACTGCGTTTTATAGCGCGACAGGATTAACTGTCGTCGCAATTTGTCTTGTTTTATCTCTAAATCATCTACTGAACTCAATTTGGCTTGCCGGATTGACTGCATGCGGATTATTCGTCACCGCTTTTGAGGTCACGTGCCTGCTGTGTAGCTTCAAAAATAAGGTGAAGGTGTCTGACAATGGATTTATTTAATTCCCCTGCTTACCCTTTGGAAGAAAACCGATACGGCAATATAGACTTGGTGGATGGGACTATTCCGAATGGCTATTTTCGTATTTATACCGTCTCAAATCATAATGAAGCCAAAGAGGCATATAAAATAGATGCTAATTGTCACGAAGCACTGGTGGGATTCAACAAATATCGGCACTTGGGTCGCGTCATTGAAAAACCGATATTAAAAAGCATCGCTCATTTTTGTTGTGTGCCGATGGTGCTTAACAGTGGTTACGAAAAGGTAAATCAAAAATCATTTAATTCGATTAAACGACAAATAGAGAAACGAGCCAGCTTTTGTGAACAACTCAATCTGGCGAACTTCAAACGGTTGCTTTCTAAAGAACACATAGATTGGTTTACAGATATTGCCGAAAAAAATGGTTTGTCTGATATTGCTGCGAACCGGACCTATTTGGCGTTGTTGTATTTATTCAAACCTAAGAAGCTCCCTAAGAAGCTCACAAAGCTCCTACTTTGCTGCGTATCCGAGGAGATTTTTCAAAGCACGAAACCCATCATTGAGCAGTGGAGTGTCAGCGCAGGCGTTACCAAGTTTATAAAGTCTGATTTAGGCAGGCTGAACGACCATACTTATTTGTTTTGCCGTCTTGCCCCAATTATTTCGTTGAACAGTAGTGACATAGACATCTTACAAAGTAGCATTCAATCGGCTCACAGCACCATTCAAGCTCAGATATTTGAACGCGCCAGTTCAACGGGCAAAAAGTCACTTATTCGCATTTTGACCAACAACGCTTTTCGTGAGAATGGTTACAGCGCTGATATGCTACCTGCTTGTGGGCTCACTCGTGAGGAATTTGGGCTTGTTCCGCAAAAGGTCAGAACACGGGCGCTTATCACAGCAGAAAAAGGACTGGCTGATAACCGTTATGTGAGTACTGAAGCGCTGAGTGTGGCGGCGTTTAATTTGAATAAAAATTCCCTCTTTATTTCAGACAAATTACTAAAAACCGACTACGAATATCAATCACTAGATATTGAGGCTTTGCGTCATTGGCTAAATGAAGGTTACTCACTTCGACCCTTGCTACGTTGTGCTAAGTGGACCCAACTTAGCAAGTTATTGGTGGGAGCAGCTCACTCCAAAGAAGTTTCATTACTCCGCCTGTTCCCCAAAGAGTATCCGAGTCTAATTTCTCTGTGCCATTTCGCTCATACCAATGACAGAGGGAAGCTGGATAGATTCAATTACTTAAACTTTCTCGATTTTGTTGGGCGTTTAACCCCTGAAAACATTCGGCAGTTAGTGAGATTTACGCCGCAAGAACTTAAAACAGGCTTGGCACTTTATAACAGCGACATTATCCAGCCAGAACTGAATAAGGCACAGTTGGATCAATTGGGTGATACCGTCTTGTTGCTGCTAGAAATCGCGCAAAACGAGGGATTAACAGAAAATTTGCTTAAATATCTGAAGAAGACTCGCAGAAAATCCCTACACGATTATCTATCTGGGGTGGTATCTCGCCGCGCAGTGAATGGCTCCTTGGCGGATATTGACACTATTTTCCCGGCGGCTGAACGCTATGCGAAAGCTAAACATGAGTTATCTGCACTTGGCGCGTCGATGATAGAAACTGCGAGCGCTTTAAAAGCGGCTGGCCGATTCTATCGGCATTGCGTCGGCGGTAGCGCCTACGTCCGAGCGGCAAAAAATGGTGGAGATATATTTTTAAAAGTTAAACCTCACCTAGAAGCGGCTATCACGGCCGAGATCAGAAAGGGATTCGTCGCGCATCTATCAGCCAATGGCAGTTCTATCAAGCAAGCTAAAGGCTTTGCGAATCGCAATTTGAATAACCAAGAAAAATCTGTCTTGCACGACATTCAGCGCATATTGGTAGCGCACAACAATATTTAAAAGGAGACTAACACATGGCTAAACCCGTACGTATTTCCGGTGGGGAGAACAGTCCCTTTATACACTATATCAATAATGCAGGGCGAGGTATTGGCATTCCAACCAGCTTCAGGGAAAAGGATCATCTAAACAATACTGAAATTGCTCAGCGGCTTGCTGATCGCTATCAGTACATGATCCGCAGTGAGTTTCCTTACTATCTGAATTATCAGGATTGGCGCATTATATTGGAAACGTTTAACAACGGGAGTCCGAATCTTGGGCTGGATGAGATAACCCAAAATCGGATTATTTCTAACATCATGCATTACCATGGCCTCGAGTTAGAAGAAGACGTTTATCCATTCTTTGACGATATCGATAATGGTAAGGCCAGGGATGACGTAGACGAGTTTCAGCCATTATGGACAATGCAACGGCTCAGAAACCTAACTATTGCTGGGGTGATGGGGATTGGCGAACTGGCCGAGCGGTTTTGGAACCACACCGAATTTAAAAAGGCCAAAACAATAGCTGAGCATATAAGTGATATTACAGGCATCCACCCCGAAATATGTGTCGGTATTACCGGTGGGAGTGAGTATTGGTCACGCTTTAAAAAGACCGTTCAGCAACAAGGACAACGAGAAATCCAGACCGTGTTTCTAGGTAAACACGAGTCCTTTACAGTCATTAATGTAAATGATGGATGGGATGTTCGTATTCTGCCAAATCCAGAGGGTATGATGACGCGGCCAGTTGATATCACGGCGCTCAATGATATTCAAACAATCGAACAATGATTTGACAACGTCAGACATTGACATTGTTTCAACCTGAAACCAATCAGTCGCGTGAGTGTTAGGTCTTGATAACCTGGTGACCATCTTAAGTGTTTTTGGAACCTGTCTAATAGTGCAAGATTTACAATTATCAGATCTCGTAAACGAGGAGCAAACAAAAGCAGTTTTGCTTAACAATGGTGACTTAGTAGAAGCTTCAACAAATCAAGGGTTTCAGGTTTTACCAAAAACTGTTGAACTATGGGAAAAGCTGGAAGACGGAAGACTACTGCGCCTTAAGCGCTGGATCAAATCACGTAGTATTCTTGCTTACTACTAATGAGGAGCGTGGTTATGAAAACTATATTTGAACTAATTGTCGATGAAATGCTACGACAAGGCGATTCGATAGAAAATGTTATCGCCACTACTCATTCAGTTGAGGATTTAAAGGGAACGGATGAACTGGAACTTCCACAATCGTTCACCATTTGGACGACAAAAAGGGTTTATTTTCCGTCGACTTGCGAGTCTCAGTACAATGTTGAATCGGTTCCAAGAAACCCTTGCGAGGAACAGTGCGGCGTTATGTACTGAGAACAGCTTGTTGGAAAATCACAAAAGCGTTCTAGCTTATGGTTGCACCCTTTGGAGCGCTAGCAGGCTTTGGCTTATTTACCGTGTTTACCTTTAGCAGAAACACGAAATTTCTGAACGAAGAATGTGATGAGTAATTCATTAGTGCCAAATGTTGAAGGCGGTAAGATATTCCACCAGTCTCCTTTTTAGTGTTAAGTTTATATCTTTTAGAGGTTCAGGGTAGAAATAATTTCATTGGAGAGACTATATGTCCGAAGTAGAAAAAGCAGCAATGTTATTGAGGCGTAAACTTTCTGAATTAGAGATTTCAGGGGGTGTTAAATCAAATGACGCTGTTCGACTAACAGAGTCACTTTATGAGATTGAACGCTTATTGGGGAATGGTAAAGAGTAGCTTGTGGATGAAGTCTTTTCGGTGAACTAAAAGACAGTATCGAGAATCAAAGCAACCCTAATAGCCGCTACCCAGCTGACACTTAATACAAATTCTCCACCCCAGCAGTTTTACCCGTTGTCAATCTGTGACCGAAATCAAAACAGTACTGTAAGTTTGTTGCGGGTTTTTGATCCTGTGACATAGTTTTCTCATCTAAACAACTGAACCAGGAAAGACTGTGACGACACTAAATAGCAACGACTTTACTCAGAAAGAAGTTATCAAAATGATTGTTGGCGACTCCACTATTCAGCAATCAATTAAAGAAGCGGCAAGCGAAACTCCCGAACAAGAGTGGACAGTGACCGATATTCACGATTTGGTGGGCGATGCCATAAACATGGATATTGATTTAGACGATACTGATCTATTTGGTTCTTTACTGGCTTACTTTAATGGTGAGCAAGTCAAGCAAGCAGCTTTACTAAGCGAATAAGAGGAAGCCAATCTAAATGACACATTCGAGCCAACAACTAATAGACGAGAGCTTAGACAGTAAAGTTGCGTCTTGGGCACACCTTGAGTTTCACCAGCCTAAGATTTTAGAGATGTGCGAAAGCGCCTCAAAAGACCGAGAGCAAAACATGTTCGCACCAAGGGCATATCCTGAACACGAGTTATTTGATGTCAACCTAGACACTATCAAGCAAGGCTCAATCGAAGATCAACTCAAGTATTTAGTTGTTCACGGATTTACGGGTGAGTGTATCTACAATCAAGCAGGTATTAACAAATAAGGAAAACACTGTAATGACAAACTTTGAAAACATCGATGAACAAGAAGGCTGGACTTTATCAACACAAGTTTCGGTATTGCTTGAGTACATAGAAAACCAACAGTCCGAAGAAGCTTTTAATGACTTCATAGCAGAGAAAACTGGTGATATGGATAATGAAATTCATTTAGGGTTATCTGCCGCGCTAGAAAATTTATCGTATGACAACGAAAGAAAGCTATATAAATGCTCTGTAGGCGTTTATGCAACAGTAGATGCTGAAAACCCTATCGTCGAGTACGAAGCTTTCGTCGCCGAGAAAAATGAAAGCGATGCAATGGAAGAGGCTGTTACCCTTTGTTAATAGTGCTATCGGCTGGAAAGAGTTTAGCAATACCTATTTATCGATTGAGCCTGTTCCAACAAAGCGGAGTCATAAACATTCGTCAACCAACACAAATATGGAATAGTATGGAAAACTTAATTTTATCCGACCCTGCGGCTTCTTATTGGCTCAAGGAACAGATTGAGAAAACTAAGGAGCGTGATTGTGTTGATGTTTTGAACGACATCGAAGTGCTGCGAAATGTCATTTTAGAACGCATTAACAACAAGTGTCCAAGTGGATACTTACCGAGGAAATGATTAATGAGGCTAGAAAAGGATAATTCAAACAAGGTTTGGTCTATCTATGGTTTTGTTGTCGGTCTACATGTTTTATATACAACAGCCTTCAATTTCACCTTCTCTGCCTTCGATTTCACAATGGTTATGTTGGGGCTAAGTCACTTTGCTTTGGCAAAGTATTTTTGGTCGAATAATTGGCTAAAAGCCTAATATTTTGAAACAGGGGATACAACATGAATTGGCTTATTAAAATTCTGGGTGGGTTTACGGTTACTGAGGTAGACAGCGCAGTATCAAATGGAAAAGCTGCTGGTAGAGCGTTGGAACAAGACCGTTTAGCATCCGAAATATTTGAAAGGGGTGGATATGCAACGATCCAGCTTTCGGAGTCGGACAAAATTCCTCGGATGAAGTTTGTTGAGCCAAGCAATACACAAAAAACAAAGTCACTAAAACTGTCGGATGGAACAGTAATTCTGAGGAATAGTGAAAATGAATAAACTGTTAGCTACACCCTTGGTAATCATGTTAAACGCCTGCGGCTTTGAAGGTGTCAATGAAGTTGGGCTGCAAGCATCCGGAAAAACAGTTCTTCAAGTCAAAGCTTTAGAGTATGTCAAGGGTGAATATCCAATTCGCAGCCTCGAAGGGTTGTCTTATTCTCCAGAGCTACGGAACGATGAGTTCTTCATACGAGGCAAAGAACACAAACTAGGCATCTCGGTCTGCGAGACCTCTGATTGTTTGGAGATACCAATTCAAAGTATTTGCGAAAATGGCTTTGAGTTGAGAGCCAAACAATTAGAATCCGGGTTGCTACATGCTGCGTGCATTCCAATGTCGGTTGATGTCGCTTTCGAGAGAGCGTCAGAAAAGGATGACATCAAGGAGTATTGTCCTGACATGGGTGAACGCCCTTCGGTTTTTTATGGTCCGTTGTCTGTCACAGACAATGGAGAATATTTAACTCACTTGCAATGCTTAATCCCAGACAAAGCCAACTTCACTGAATTGGCAAAGAGTGAATAACAAAGAAGGAATAGAGGAGCATGAACGCTAATAAGCCCAATGATGAAACAATTTTCTATCGAGAATATCTATTTAATTTTTTATTTCCTGACGGCTTTTCCTATTGCGCATCCCTTTATCTGCATGGGTTTTCAATATTTCTTCATGCATTAGGTGTAAGGACGAGATTCAGCATTACTGAAGACTCCAACCATATAGGAGTAAAGTTTGGTGCGACAGGAAATGCGAAGCACATGAATGAAGTTGAAAAACTTTTTTTGATTTATTTACAACTTCCTGCGATGAATTTTAAATCAGTAGTTAGTTCAAATCCAGAGCACCAAATTATTCAGAAAGTCATTGAAGGGTTGGTGTGTAGTTATGAATACCAATTTAATCAGATAGCTGAATTCTTCAAATTACACAATGAAGAATGCCCTGCTGATTTTAATTTAATACTCACCTCACTACTGCGCTATGATGATAATATTTCTGATAATACAAATATAATTTTGAGGGAGTTACTGGAGCGTGAAGAAGCACTTTCCGTGAGCGGTAAAAGCTATTCAATTAATGAAGACTTTGTCTTTTATCGGAATGAATTCCCTTTATCGAAAGCTTTCAATGTTATTGATTAACCTAGGAATTGATGATGAACAAGTTAGTCCAGATGTTTTTGCTATCCGTCGCCGCCCTTGCAAGTCAGGGATGTAAGTATCTGGTTAGTGATGTTTATAGCGTTGGAAGTGAGGCTGTTTCCTTGAGGCTTATTTCAGACACCGATACCTACATAGATCAATATCAGCGAATTTGGGCGCTTATCCCGGTTTCTCGGGATACTGAACAATACAAAGCTATCCCTGCTGGTAACAATAGTTGTTTGTTGGAAGAGATAGACTGGCCCCCATATCTGGAATCCGATATCGATTTAGGTGGCTATATCTTCGTCGATGGCAAATGCCTAAAAAAAGAAACACCATATCAAACATTCATGTTTCGAGTGTCTGAAAATGACATGTTAGATGTCGAATGGTATCAATGCCCTCCAGGGACTGCTTTAAATAGCGATGGTGCCTTGTGCTCAAGCGACAACGAAGTAAATGCAACCGAGGAATGGTACGTCATACCAAGCGGTGGCATGAATTCTGATTGTAGTTATTCTTGAGTTAAGTCAATCTCTTGGTGTAGCGGATTGATTATCTGTGTAATAATTTCAATGTCTGTGCGGCCTTGTAATAGTGAATCTTCCGTCAGCGACTCGCTAAGTCGGTCGCACAGGCACCCTAACATGCAAGTGAGCAGGAGCAATTTTTGGGTACTGACGTTGCAAAAATCAAAGCGAGTATCATCAATAGGTTGCACACTTCAAATCTGAGCTATGAGCATTTAATGCTGCTTGCGTCTTTGTTGGAACAATTTGAATTAGATGCAAAGCTAATACGTGATAATGCCGTTCTGCAAAGTAATAATAATCAATGGTTGAGCGCGGTTACAATCAAGAAATTAGCGGAACTCTCTGGATACAGCGAAGGCGCTCTTCGAAAAAAAATCCATGACAACATCTTCCAGCGTGATGTGCACTACAAAAAGTCGCCAGACGGCAGAATACAAATCAAGATTCAACAATATAATTTATGGTTGGTAAATAACGAGTCTTGGCGTTTAAATAATTGTCCAAGTAACACTTTATTTGCCATTACAAAGAAAAAGCTGAGTGAACTTACCGGTTATAGTGAATCTGCGCTTGGTAATAAAGTGCATGATGGTGTCTTTCGGGAGGGATTTCACTACATCAGAAGTCCTGACAATCGTCTGCAATTTATCATCAGTAATATTGAAAATTACCTCTCTGGCGAGCGCTAAAAAGCGTAACAAATAAAGAGTGAACACTGTAACTTGCTTAGAGAAAAACGAAGCCTGGCTTGTAAAAATTCCCAAGCTTCATGCGTTTTTGTGTTGATTAAGCCTCGCTCCAGGTGTGCCACCAAAACACTGCGGGTTCAGTATCCTCACATTGCTCCATTGCCCAACGAACCGCTAATTGATGCAATGCAGCAAATGGCAAGCTGTGTCCTAGCGCTTCTTCACGTTCAGCTTGATGCCAGTCATTTTCTCGATAGATGAACACTCTGGGATGGTGCCTTGGGTCGTTTTCGTACTGTTCATTCAAATCCATTGCAATCGCCTCGGCAATCATTGCAATCTGCACTGTCAGCGCCTCAAGCTCTGCCTCAATACCGTCAGGTATCGGATTACCTCTTTCTTTTTTCCAGCTTTTGATTGTATCTTTTGAGACGTTAAGGCAATGCGCTATTTGACTGTCTGATAATCCAAGCGCTTGTTGCGCTAAGTAAAATTCGGCTTTAGTCATCGGTTTGTCCGAGTTGAATGACTCGGTATTCGTAAGGATTATCAAGACTAATTAAGTGGGGGCTTTCTTTTTGTATTTTTTCGTAGCTTTCTCTATGTAGCCTTATCTCTTCGTATGCCTCGGCCTCCGTATCGTGTCTACTCTCAATTTTGCCGTCAATCGTTAATGCAATGTTCTTTTTCATAGTTCATATCCACTCAGTTATTAAGGCGCGGAGCCCAATCTCCACACCATTTTTAGTATTTATACCCTAACAGGGTATTCGGGTCAAATAGTTCTCAGATGAATTTGGGGCGAATCATACCTAACCATCTAGTCGCGTAATCGCGTGTGCCTGGCATTCTTGTTGTACATCACTTAGGAGCGACAAGATGCAACACACTTTATTTCTCGTAACTCAGACTGATTACTGCCAGTTTGAGTTTGACCGTACTGTGAATATCGCGGCTTTGCCGACACTTGAACAAGCAAAATCTCGTATTGAACTGCGGATCAAAGAGATGGCGTCCTCAGCGCTATTTGATTACGTCGACTACCGTTTTGACATCCTGCCGGTTGAGTATGGCACAGGCAATATTTTGCCCAGTGTTTATACCAAATCACCCACTGCTGCCCAGTGGAAACACGCCCGTAAAGACGCGGTCGACTTGATGGCTGAAACGGCGGTGAATGACGATGTTACGCCCTCACAGATTGGTGGGGCAAAGGGTGTGCGCGCACGGCTTAAGTAAGGCATTTGTATGGTCAGACTATGACAATAAACACGAATGACGTGTTGGTTTCCGATGCGGTCGCGCGAATTGGACTTTATGAGAATCTAATAAGACGTCCTATCAAACACATCCAGAGACAAATGAGGTGGCTATGGAGACTTATCAGTTAGCGTTTGAGTTATTTCAACTTTCACATCATGCAGGTGCGGAGGAATATTGCCAGCGCCATCAGCTTTCAGCACTGGCAATTAAAGAGCTGGTGACATTGGCAAATTCACAACAATCTTTGCGACCGGCGCGTTTTCTGTTTCGCGTGATTGAAGCAGACATACATTTAAGTCAAGAGAAGTACCTGTTGGTGCGTTTCCCGTGGATTGTTAAGCCGGTATTTGAATACAGCAGAGAGGATATTGCATCGATGAGCAAAGAGGAGATAAGTGCGCTCCTTTCAATCACACAACGAAACTTTCCGTACAAAGGGCGTATTGAAGATTTCCACTCTCAGTACATCAAGCTGGTTTACAACAATATGAACAAAAAAACACTGGATAAAGCGGAGCACTTGTTTCACCGCAAGGACTTCGGCACACCACGCTTCACACGCGCAGTCAACGCTGTCATGGCCGCAGGATAGGAGAGCTGAATGATGATTGAACGATTATCTGAAAAAAATGCCGCGCCTTCTCGTGTTCAAGTTTTAGCATGGCGTGAGCGTTATACTGGCGTCACTATCCGGTTATTGGCAATGCCTGGCGATCCAGATCCTATTCCAAGTGGCACGCTGGGCAAGGTGGTGGACGTTGATGATGCGGGTAGCTTGATTGTCCAATGGGAGATTAATCGCTCGCTCAATGTGATTGTCGGTACTGATAAATTTGAGGTAGTGCGTTGATGTTGCCGTTTTTCTTGGTACCTTTTGCTGCCGTGTTGGTTTGCTTCGGATTGATGCTGGCTTTTACTAATAAACGCACATGGCAGATACGGGCGGTAGTGATTATCATGCTCGTGGGCTATGCAGCATTCCCGGCACAGCATCAGCCCACAGCGCATCGCTTATTCGGTGTTGATGATTGGTTTACGCTAGGGGCATTTCCCGAATATCTGCTTATTCAGTTACTGTGGTTGCTTGGCAGTGGTGCTGGGCTCTTTGTAGTCATCTACGTGCGTGATAAAATATCAAATCTAAGATGACGGTGATCATCAACGTTTGTGTGGAATAAGGTAAGGACGTATGGAATTTCTTGATGAAAATTTAGTGTTATCTGGTGGTGTGCAAAGTGCACTTGAAAAAGAAATGGCCAGATATGCCCCCATTTCACCCGCAGACACTCCCTCATTGTCATTTGCTGACATGGCACCTTGGTTTTTTTTGGATATGTGTACGATGTTGGCCATGTGCGAAAAGACCAACAAACTCCACGGACTGGTGGAGTATGTTAATGATTTTGGATTAAACGCCTTTTTACAGCTGCTGATCAGTTTTGAGGCGGGGGTTATCCAAGACGTCGATGGTTGCATGGAAAGCACAGCAGCACAGCGCATGCATTTTGATAAGCAGTTTGAATCTTTTAAAGGGTTGCCAATACCATTGCCATCGGACATTCATTGCCCGACATTTGTCCAAAGAGGCGCTATCATGTTGCCTATCATCACGGCTATCTTTAGTGAAAAAGGCAAAACAGACATCGCAGAGAACTACTTTGCTTGCGCAGAACAATTCGGGCTTGGTAATGCTTATGTCACGCTACTGAATGTGACCATTGGCTCGCTTATCAATACACTTCCTATTGCCGACTCTCACTAGCGTTTTTTATGATTATGTGCGCTAGAGTGGGGTAATAACCCGCTTCTAGCCTCCCGATCAGACCGCTCGATTGCGTAGACTAATGACATTGGCCATACAGTGGCGCAGAACAGGTTTCTTGCGACACTGACTTCGGATTATCAACCAAGTAAGGTGCATCAATGTTAAAAGTGATTAAAGCGGCAAGGCTCAAAGTATCCAGTGTAATATTGGATGACGTCACCAGCTTGCTGTCAGATGGCGATGCGTTGTCTGAGCGCAATTTAGGTGCTGTCGTGTGGGTTGACTTGGACGAATTGAAATTAAGTGGTGAAGAAGATAATTTCTACCGACTATTTGAGTCCCAGACGTTATCCCCAGCGCTGGTTAACAATAAACAACTGAGCGCGATTGAGCTTTACTGTTAAAGAGGTTTTTGAAATGCCTGTTACGTCAACGTCTGCAGACGTTCTTTCTCCAGATACTATTAAACGACTACGAGAAAAGTGCGGGTTAAGCATTGCGCAATTTGCCAAGCGCATGGCGGTATCTGAGGCGACAATTTTACAGTGGGAGGAAGACGGAGCGCCGGCTAACTATCGCGATGCGTTGATCGCGCAGCTGTCCTATGACCACGACGACAGCCCCGTCTCGTTCACGTCTTGGGTGTTGTTGTTCGTCGCTGCACTGTTATTCTTGGGATGGTATATTTTGGGCTAACGCCGCCTCACGAGGTGGCAAAATGCGCCGCAGAAGCAGTGTGAATTAGCCAGGACAAAAAGGGAATTTAATATCATATGAAAAAGTCCTTACCCATCGTGCGGTATATCGCGGGTTATGCTGCATTGGCTTGTCTGTTCATCGCGCTAGATGCGCATGCAGCGGCGTTTTTAGCTGTACCTAGCTTGCTTGTGGTTAGTGTTGTTCGGGAACTTGAGCTGTCCGCACAGTATCGATTTCCTGCCGCGCTTGTGATGTATGCGTCACTTGTAACCTATTTAGTTATCGCCAGTCTTACGTTGTCTCAAATGTCAGCGCTTGAAAATGGCACCAGCTTATATCAGCAAGGACTGATTTATTCGTTAGCTGAGTATTTTCAATAGTCTGTCTTTGAACGGTTTGCGAATACTTATAGCACCTAGAGAAGATGCACATATCATTCGCCCGTTCTTCACGCTCCAGTAGCGCGATATGCGATAGCCAGTAAGCTTGCCATATCAGTTATCGAGGAGCGAACTATGAGAACATCGTTTTTACTATCGCTATGGTATTTGCAATTTATTCAAGCAAACCGATTCATATTGCCCGCAAGGGGCTTGGGAGATTGCTGATGGCCGTTGCCGCAGTGCCTCAGAATATCGTTTTTTACCCAGTTGTCCTACCGGATATGATTTGGTTATCTCTGACCAATACACGACTTGTCATGGGCGCTTTGATGATTTTGCGATGTGTTATATGTACTTTTTGCTCGATAAAGAGGCAAATCTGTGTGTGATTGGTCGTGAAGGAGCTTACTAGAACGCTAACACCGTATGGTTAGTGCGTGACATCTAGGTGGTGTCGTGCCCCATTTAATTACGCCATTCGGGCTTGTTGAGATGATGACCCTATTCATTATCTTGTTATGCGAGTCACCATGTCGTTTATCTTCCTTCAGATTCAAATCAAATTCGCGTTACTTGCGTTTATTTTTAAGGGAACAAGTTCGATATCAGGAGTTCGGGCTAGGTCTGAATATTTGCTGTTAATAGACGGGTTAGGCACAGAAAAACAGTGCCAAGAGTTAATGGCGGCCTGCCAATCAGGGACTTTTGCCGGAGGGCTTGAATACTGGTCTGAGACTGCGCGTGCATACAATTGTCCCGAAATTAAGCGATTTATTGCCAAAAAATGGCGCGCGTTGGCACGTGCAGAGTCGAGATTATAACTCTTGTTTCATACCATCAAGTCGCCTCAATCTCTTTATTGGCTATTCTGAATTCAAATCAACCAAACACAGTAGGTATAAAGCAATGGCAGCCACAACTTCAAAGGAATTTGATAACGATTTTTCCATTGAGCAAGAGCGTAGAACGCAGCTATTAGCGAAGCTTGAGGGTTCGCTGTCTCAGTTCGATATCACTCAGCTGGAAGAAATATGTAGCTTTTTGAAGCAGGTAGAATTGAGCTTATTTGTGCAAGAGGCCATCGTCAAAAAAGCGAAGCAGTCCAGCGACACACTTGTTGTCAGCAAAACCCGCGTGGAGATGCTGGCCAACAAACTTGGTAAAGCCGATAAGCGCACCACAGAGGGCAAGGAGAAGCAAGAAGAATCGAAAGCGTTATTCAATGCGCTTAGCACAATAAGCAATCATTACGATAATGTTCAAGCGTTTCGCTAAATCGCTTAAGCGGAGGATGTAATCTCATAAGCAATTTTGATAGAGACCAAGACGGCATCGAAAGGTTCTGACCGTTGGGGTGAATTGCGTAGCGGGACTTTTCTCGCTTCGCTGTCAGGAAAGGACGTGTAAATTCCCCAAGCACGGGAATTTTCCATATCTCCTTACAGTGACTTAAATCACATAGAAAATGTTTTTCTATCTGACTTAATCAGTTTCGGGGTGAGCTTTCAGTTTGGTTGTCTTGTTGAGCGCGATTCAGTAGTGCTCATCATCAACTATCGTATCCTTTTTCTACCTAATGATTACTTAATAAGGAACTGCCATGTCAGTCACTTCTCCACTTTTTCGCGTATACATTCCTTCGACAAACGAGATGCTCACAGAAGGTGTTTTTGTAACGCCCGATGGTCGTGCTTACCGTGAAGGTATGGATTGCGACTAGAGATGGGTGAGGTTGTTGAGCCTATATTAGGCGCGGTCGTAATGCGCGGCTTTGGCGGTGTAGATAAAAATGATCAACCCATATTTGAAGGGGATACACTCAAGGCTTATCACAGCGAATACGAGGAGGAGATTATCGCCACCGTCCATTTTGAAAATGGGACATTTACTATCGGCAAGTATTGGAAGGATGGCATTCACGATTGGCGCTCAATGGAGCAGTACTGCCAATCCGATTTAGAAGTATTTGGTAATATTCATCAACACCCACCAGCGTCGTAATGCCATTTGATGAACGGTAGTCACATTTATGCTGCGTGCTGTTGCGTCTGGATTGCGCCTTGGATTCGTGGGTTTATAGACAGTGCTTAGGGTATAGATATAGCCATCCAAGATTAAAGGTATTTTTACCATGTCAGTAGTCGACAGAGAAACCATCGTAAGATTAAGAAAGGAAAGAGGATTAAGCCAATATCAGGCCGCGACGGTTGCTGGTTTAAGTGAGCGCACGTGGCAAAATTTGGAGCGGGGCAACCGCGTCAGTGAAGCCACTCTCATAAGCGTCGCGCAATTGTTTGATGTGGACAGGCAAAGCTTACTGGTAGATGAAACTCTCCAAAGCGAGGCACAACAAGACGGTTCAGACACTAGCGCCCCCAAAGAGCCGCTCATCGGATTTTCAAAATATTGGTATCTGTGGTGCATCACGTTTGTGTCGTTGATAGCTGCCACCGAACAAGATGACAATCGGTTGTCGCTTGTTTGGTTTACATTATCACTGCTATCGCTCTTAGCAGTTTATATTCGAGAAGGCGCCCGCAGGGTTGGGGTGCACATATTCCTGCCTGCCATCATGTTCTGTGTGTTCTGGATAACCCTGATAATTAAATTCGTGAGCCAAGAGCAAACCCGCCTGGATAACCTTGCGCATGTGAAGAGTATCACCCCGCATCAGTTTGAAACCTATGAACCTACGTTGCCGGGTTTTTCATTAGATTCGATAGAAAACTACATCGCAAAAGATTGTCTACTGCACGAAAAAGCAAACGTTGTAGTGTCAGATGATGACATTGGCCGTCACGTAGCTCGGCTAACCATAACACACCAACCGTCAACAACACCTACCAATGGCACTGGCGATAGGTTTTTCTGTCCTCGTTCGTTTTACTTGTATATCTCCTTGGCTGAACCGCCGATTTCGCCCTATTCGCCATTTTATGCGGGCTATTCGTTACTTATGGATATCAATTACGATAAACAAGCAACAAACGAACAGCGACAGATAGAAAAAGCTCTTGCAGAGCAACCCTAGCCGAGGAGGGAGTTGTGCCATTATATTGCTCTGCCGTTATCAATCTCTGAGCATTGATATCATCAAAAGACGGCTCTTCTAATTGTCCGTCTTGGACATAGATTTTATGGAATGGTAACCACCGAAACCATCAAGTCGCGTCATTCCCCTCCTTGTTTATTCTGAAGCTATCAAACACAACAGAGGGCGCATACGATGGCGACTTACAATACTTTGGCTTCTTTTATTATTCCACTTTCCCCCGTTCAATTAGATTTTGCAGTAAGCGTGTTGAGTTGTGTCGAGGATGAGAAATTGGATTTGACGAAAAAACACAAAACAAAAGCCGCTAAAGCCTATAACAGCAGTGTTTATAGATTGGCTAAACGGTTTGCGAAGAAAATGGAAGGTTACGATCCTGAGTTTGCATATTCCGGATTTAGCTGGGAACGCGGATCGGGTGGGCTTTGGATAAGCCATGACGAGAGTATGCACACTGATAATGCTGCTATGTTTACCCATCTTTTGCTCAAACACTTTGATATTGAAGGTTATGTGGCGATTGAAGCGAGTCATGATTGTGATAGACCCCGACTCGATGCCTTTGGTGGTCACGCTTTTTTCGTAACCAAAAACGCCCTTCGTATGACCACAACGTGCAAATGGGTTTATCAGCAAGCCAAGCGTTCTGGTTTGCAACCTGTCGGTTTAGTCGCCTAAATCCCCGATAGCAGTATTGTGACTGTAAAACCAACTACATATTTCGGAACAATAAAGCAGGACGGTATATGACGGAAAATGATTCTAACTCGGCATACGTGCGCTCCCCGACAAAATTTTTAATCCAGTCGTTTGCTAACGATGGCCAAGAGTCGATTCACCCACCGTCTTCGGTCAGGTTCGTAAGACAATTGGTTGGTCAATTGTCTAGCGAATGGCAAAACTTGAATCGAGATGAGCTTATCGCAAAAGTTCGCTCCTTATGTGAGGGTGGGGTTGCGCTAGGGTACTTAGTCAGATCCCGACGAAAAGGTGTTAAAGGGGATTGTTACAAAGTGGTGATGGATACCAGTCAGTAGCGACCCCAGTTGAGTTTGATATCGTAAAACCACTTCCATTACTGAGGTGTATATTTTGGAATTAGCAATCAGAAGCACAATAGAGCAGCCCAAACTAAAAGACGGTAAAGCGACGGGATTAATCGAATATGTGGATCAGCGTACCTATGGTGAACTGGAACAGCAATTTGTGGCTGTACTGGAATCAATCCCCATGTCAAAAGAGTGGGGCGACTGCAGTGCCTACGGCGCAGCCGAGTATTTGTCGTTCGATACTTGGAATCAGGATAAGAAAGCAAAGCTGCCAAAGGGAGAGTTGCAAGTATTAGCGCGTGAAGGCCGATGCGAAGGGTATCGACTAGAGCTGGTAGTAGAGGATTGCGAAAATAACTGCTACCGCCCACTACTATCTGTCAAATATCTCTCGGGACGCGATGATATCTGGCGTATCGCCGCGATAGTCCATCAAGCCATTGTTAATGGCACTTATGGTTACTAGGAGATAGCTCAATGGTTATGCCACCGAATACGCCACACGATACAGCCGAATCTGCCGTTATCGAAGCGCTAAATATCAATGATATTGCTGAAGCATCACAGTCCGACTACGGTGCATTGGAAGACGGTTTCGTACTGGCGGCAAACGACATTTTGCCAGAAGTTGATACCGTCGCGCTAGAAAAAGCCGGGTTCGCTAATCTTGCGCAGAAACTTGCTGCTTTTGAACAAGCATCGCGTGCCTTTAATTGGGCTCGCGAGAACTTATAGGAGGTTAACTTGGTCGATCTATTTGGAAATACTACCGAGTCCGTTCCCAAGGTGAGTGACTTCATCAAGCGACGTGATAAATCAGGCTTGTTAAGGCATTTGCAAGGGTTGTCAGAAAAGGATTTTCGCGTGCAAGTGCTAATGGCTGGTTTGTCCATGATTGGTTTTCACCACACTAGACCCAAGGTCATCGAGTATGTCATGGGGCAGTTAGACTGACCGAAGGAGGCGTAAATGGAAAACGAAATCATTGACGCAAAAACGTTAATTGACGCAGCCAAGACGTTCAACGCTCGCTGGGCTGAACGGGAAGGGTTGGAGTGTGATGAAGCAGAAGAGTTAATTTCGTTGGTCTACCAGTATTTGTCTCATGCTGACAATCAGGCGCTGATGGAATTTGCACAGTACACCAGAGAGACCGAGGACTGGGATTCAGGGGAAATAGCGAATCTACCTGATTTGATTTTGTCAGAACTGGACGATGCATGCGAGGATGAAATGATTCATTTATTTGTAAATGGAAAAATATTCGAGTGCGACAAATACCAGTTGCTTCCAGACAATAAAGTTGAGTTGTTTTATACCCTTAATGGCGATGATTGTTGGTGCACATTGTCATACAAACCTGAAAGACCGCCACAAGAAGTCACTGAGGAGCAGCTGGCCGCCGCCAAATCCCGCGCGACCATAAAACAGCAGTTAATGGATGAAAAGGGCTGGTTTACCGAGTTTGGCATTTGAAATCCCTCGCGTTCCAGTCACTTTCTAGCTGCTTTCTAGTTACGTTCCTGTTCACTGGAACGTGATGACGCTACCTTGCCGGGTAAAAGAGTATTAGCAATTTAGGATAAATTATGCCCGTACCAAACAGCGCGTTGTTAAAGGCGCTTAGACAAAAGACCCGATTCACCCAAGAAGACATCGCCGAACAGTGCCAGTGTAGTGCCAAAGTGATCAGTAATGCCGAAAGAGGCAAGATTGTGTCAGTCGAGACGTTGCAGGCGTTGGCGTCCATTTATGAAATTGATAATTACAACAGCTTGATTTTACCAAGTGATGATAATGACATTAATCGTGATGAATTGTTCTTCTTGGACGCGCCGCCAAAGCCTGTCGGCTATCGCGCGTCTAAATTCTCTTTGGTGCTTTGTGATCACAAGGATGGTTTCAGTTACGCTCACAAGTGGGTGCCGATAGTATTATGTTTTTCGCATTTTGTTTTCTGTATTTATTTGTTTATCGCTGGTCTTACATTCGTAGCTAAAACGATTAACCCAGAGTTTCCACTTTTGTGGGTATTTCCAATTTTTATTTGTGCGGTCGGTTTGTTTATTATTGGGGTGATAAGTACGCTCGCAAATATTAGCCCTAAGCTTAAAGACTGGGAAAAAAATCGAGAAGTGGCTGCCTTAATGCTGTTGTTAAGCAAAAACCAATACAAGGCCTCACTTATTGCGTATTTAAACCAAGCGCTTTCGCATCCGCTTGTTAGATCTAGTTCAAATAACCCGGATGTTCACGAAAGTGCTCAGCGCTTCTTGGTTGATGTAGTTTATCAACTATCGCACAAAAACCCGCAGACGGTGGCTAATGCCTTTAGGATGTGTTTTGGGAATCGCTCGCCAAATCTAAATCAATACATTGACGATATCAATCGCGAAACGGCCTACCACCAGCATTTACGAAAAGGGACGGAGTGACTTGCCCATGTGGTTATCTGATAGCCCAAAGACGGTATACTAGACTTAATCTAATACACAGCAAGCACCCTGATTTATGAGGTGCGTAGTGGTTTGTGCTCTTAATACCGGGAGGTTGTTATGTTTTTAAAGGCTTTTGATAATATGCTTTTCTCCAAAGCCCCAAATATCTATCGTGATGTGGCTAGTTATGCGGCCAATAAAGAAGTGGGTGATGGTCTAGCGTTTGAACTTGGTCTTCAATCTGTCATTGCGGGCGGGTTGATGACATATTCTGACGAGGAATTATTTTCATTAATGGCTTTGTGTCAAAACTACGAGGTACCAGAGGGGGTCGCGCTTCGTGATGCCTTACTGCTAGTGGCGATGCAGCTGATTTTACGTGATGTGATGGAAAGTGGCCTAGGTATACCATCGCGCCTTTCTTTACTTGTCGCTACTGCTGATAAATCAGTGATAAATGAACGCAAAAACTCGGCTAAGATACTCAGCGCCGCTGAAGCTGAAGCGGGCGCGGCTGCCCAATCGGGCGAGAGCAGTTGTGTAGGGTGTATTGTATAAATTCACTTGCGTTCAGATATACACGCCTTGGGGTTTGTAGGATACTCCCTCTACAGGTAAATATATGACACGTAACAGGTAGCAAAAAGATGGCTCAATTGAAATTAGTGGCGGCAGTATTATCGATTGCTGCGTTATTGTTTGCGCTTTTTTCTGCTTCATCACAGACGGGACCAAGCAGTTATATTCACTCTATTGGTCTGGCTCAGGGTGAAACGCGTTACCTTACCGTTAAGGGCGATAAAGTCGAAGGGAGGACGGTAGACTACACCCTTATCCAACGAGAAACAGGGATTGGCATCGTACACAACTGGAATATCGCTTGTGAAGTAGGCGAGGCCGGTTATGGTGATGATTGTTTTCCTGTTATTTCACCGGTATCGCTTTGCGGTAAACATGTGCCAGAGCTAAAGGTGACAGCGCTTGCGGATGAATTGTTTGATATTAGTTGTGATTTGGATTTGCACGTAAGAGCGGATAAAAACATCAAAGAAGGTATGGCTTCTCAGGCCTTGGTTGACAATAAATTGGCCGCCCTCAAATCTCAGTGGTCGGTATTGTCAGATATGGACTGTGGGCATTACTTCACAGGATATACCAATACAACGAATGAGAACTTACCCGAATCACTATGCGTGCCAGAGCGCAAAGTCACAAAAGAGTGGTTGTGTGACCACATAGCTGGCTTTGAGTTAGGTGTCGCGCTGGTGGTCTTAGCTGGCGATAGATTGGAGATAGAAGGACAGTGCGAAAAGGAGTTAACCGATGCCGAGTTGGCGCTTTCCTGTACTAAAGGCTTTTCTCTTAACAAAGAAGGAATGTGCCAGAAATTAGCGCCTGAGAGCTAGCAGCTCTAGGCGTCAATCTCCTCCCCCCAAAGTACAGTATCTACAGCTCTTGCGCGACAACACCATTTGGTCGCGCCCATATCCCGCTTTTATATAGTGACACTATCACTGATTAGGAGCGAACCGCCATGCCAAATTTATTCAATCTTGTGGGTTTATATCGTTATATCGTAGCCAAGCGCTATATCAAGAACGCGATACTCAATGCCCGTTCTGAGGGCTCGGCCTATGTCGATATTTCTTACACACCTAGTTTCCAATACATCAAGACCACGCTCGATGACGGCCGCATAGGGGAGCAATTTGGCGCACTTTTTTGTCAGCAATTATACAACGCCGCTAAAAACACCGCTTTGCCAAAGGGGAGTCGATTCAAATTTGGTGAAGGTGAATCAAGAAGTAAATGCGGCACGATGCGCGGCAAAGTGTTCGTGATCAGAATTGCGTTTAGCCCAAGTGCTGCGAAGCTGCCTTGGTAGGTGATATTAACCCGCCTGCCCGCTAACGCCGGTAGGCGTATCCCAGCCGAAAAGGAATGAACGCTAGCTATCTTACTTTGGTAGTGCTCTCTTGCAGTGGCGGTATTGTCACAACCTGACAACAAAGCCGTTTGGTTTATATAAAGTGCACCCGTTTAGTCGCGACATCACCGATATTTTGTAAGGTGGAGACATCAACTACATAGCGTAAAGGTAAAGGCAATGACATCTAACGAGATTTTAGGAAACACCAGTGAAAGCCAATCATTTTCGGAGCTGGCTTGTTACCACTACTATTTTACTGAAGCGGTGCTCAATGAGTTTGAGGACAAAAAACCATCGTCATGCATTGCAGATGAATTTGGGGACGGAGAGGATAGCTTCGTTTCTGACCTTCTTCAGTACACTGCCGTTTTTTATGAGCTGGTGGATGAGAAATTTAATAGAGACGGGGATTTGCCGGGTGTAGCAGTCTATGAGCTGCCTGAGCGAGTTGCCACGACGTTTTGGTCGTTAATCTCCTTCCCTGAAAACGATTGCGCTACCATGCCGCCTCTTGAGGCGTTTAGGACTGAGGTGTCGCAATTGGTAGAGAATTGGTAATTGGATAAGGAGAGCGTAAACATGGCATTAGTATTTGGTGTGGTTTCAAAAGATTTTACGAGAACGCACGCAAAAGACGGTGGGGCAATGATCTACCACCATGTAAAAGATCAGTTGGTGTTGAGCGACAAAAAATATGTAATGTTTTTTGATGATTATACGGTTCATTTGATGGAGACAAACAATAAAGCGCAGCAAATTCTATCTGAGCATTTTCAGCGAACAGCGTTGAATGAGCAGGAATATCGGGCTGAGTGTGAAGCGCTCACAGGGCAGTCAGAGCCGTATATCAGTCACACGTGGATGCCGTTTCAAAGTGATTTACCTATCACGCTGGTGGATGCTTTGAGTGATGCTTTGGCGCTTCATGAACCAGACAATGCACGACGAATAGTAATTGAATCCTCTAACGATGAACTGTTACTTCCGCAATGCGGGGCGGTAATAAGTCTCGCTTAACGATACAGTCGCGCGAATGTATAAGTGCGGGATACTGGTAACACTTCAAACGCAATAACAAGGCAACGACATGTTCACCAGTACCCAAGCTAATAACCAAGACCACCTTATCCCTGTCAATGGTGGTTATAGCGATGTCAACGGACTGCCGATCCAGACACATCTTTGCATCGTGTTTGATAGGGTCTCTTGCACTATTTTGTCAATTCATGGCACGCACAACGCGGCTGAAGAAGAATCGCAACACTTCTATCGCAAAGGTATAGACGCGGTGTCGGGTGAGTTACGCTTTTTCAGCGAAACACTTCGCCCAGCTGATGTGGTAGGCATGCAACTACAACAGTTCGCCCATTGCCATGAAAATTATAAATTACCGAAACTTGAACCAAGAGGATAAAAAATCATGGGAATGTTTAGTTGGTTAACAGCAAACGGTGAGTCGATTGCCAATCATCATCAAAATGTGAAGCCTTGCAAACCTGTTTACCTGCTACGTCCAGGTGAGCCATCTATTTGCGAGCCGAGTTATGACGGTTATGGGATATTTGGCGGTGTTGACGCCTATGAATGGTTGTCACAGAAAAATCTAGGGATTACCAACCGTAGCTTAGGGATTTTTCTTGAGTGTGGGCGCTATTATCGCGGGCGCGATGGCGTTTTATACATCTGCAAGATGCATTGCACTGAGACAGAGCTTAAACAAGTGCTGCCAGCACTGTGCGCGCAATCCTCGATTGTCGAGTTTGATAATTATGGCGCCCCGCTAATCGGTGGCCAAACTGCCAACGATTTTATCGAATCGGGACAATGGGAGACGCTTAGGCCAAAAGTAGACTACCCACTGAAATTTTCTTTCGATCCGGAGGATAAATACGAGGACGTACCTGCGGCACAAACGTGCCCCAACCAAGGCTATTTCTTTTGACGATTTAGCCTTGCCAGTAGTGACCTTTGAGGGTAATTTTACTCTCATTCAGCCTAAAGCGGTGTTCTATGAAAAAAATTATTTTATTCTTTCTTGTGGGATTTGTGGGCTATCACGCCATCAGTCTCGGGATGTATAACTATCAACTCAGGGCGTTTTTTGCCGAGGAAGATGTAGAGGTGGATTGGTCACTTAACGGGGTGCCTCAAGCAAGCCAGCTTGCCAGCATCCACGAGCTCTACCCGCAGCAAACCACTGGCACGGTTCAGGATATGTGCAGCCAGTTTAGTTACGACAAGGGCTATCCCGTCTTACACTTTGCTGGCGACGAGCCGGTGTGTTGCAAGATCGCTGAGGGTCAATATGCCATTCCGTTTAAAGACGTTGTCGAAGATGGACAAGCGAGGCGGGTTTTCATGTGCGGTGCATTTCCTAGCGTCGATATTGTCAGTAAGTCTATTACTGGTGAGTGATACCTCGCAAAACGGATAGTGATTACGCTCTTCTTGCCGAGGTGAATTGGGCGCAGGTGTTGGCACCATTTGGTCGCACTAAATGTTTGGTGTCGTATAGTGTGTTACATCAAAGTGAACGAGAGGAACGACATAATGATAACGCCATCCGCTGAAATTAGTGCAATGTTGATGGTAGGTGATAATCTACTGTGCTTTGAGCGAAGTGAGCAAGAACTGCTGGAGTTGGCAGAGTATATGCGTGATTGTGATGCCTTTGCGATTGAGCGGGGTCTTTCTGACGCTGTGGGTTATTTAATGACGTTCGAGGTTGGGGATGGCACAACGGTAAATAAGGGGCAGTTGGCGGTTTTCGCTAATGGTCTTGGCGTAAAGACGGTGGATGTACTGGCGACTGATGCCGCAACCGTAGATAAGTTGAATGCTCGCTACCGTAATATCCATGTCTCAAGAAAAGTGATGGCGGAACGTATCCGTCAGAAAATCGCAGAGTTAAAGCAAACGTTAAGCGGTGCCGTGTCCAATTTAGAAAAGGATTTGCTGGGCCAAGTGTAATTTTTTACGTGGAGATAGGGAAACTATTCATATGAGTATTATCTACCGAAGTGATGGTGAGGCGTTGACGTTACTTGGCGGTGCTAGGCGGCTTGAGGCGCAATTAGCCTTGTTTGGGTTTGCTATTGTTAGCGTTAACGGGCGCAGCATGAAAGTGGTCGAAGACAGTGAAGGCCGGCTTGTTGAAGCGCTAAGCGGGGAGAGTCTCGTTGAATGAGATAATTGAATATATTGCGTGGGCATTTCGTGAAAAGCCCATGTTTGCGACGTTGGTTTGTGCGGTTTTCAGCTTCATCAATCTCTTGATCGCTTTTCATTTTTTGAAAAAGGCGAAGGGGCAGAGGATGGCGATGTTCTTGGTGGAAAATCAGTTTAACAGTGTGTCACAAGCTGACATTGAAACCCATTTTTTTGGCCGTGCAACCGGCGAGCAATTAACTGAATCGTAGCGATTAATGACAAGGCTTCGCGCTCAGGTGGGGCATGACGGCGTAAAGTGGGGGCATTTGTTTTTCTTGGCGGCGATCATACACGGCGACATCGAGGAGCCAGAAGTTTTTCCGGATTTTGATAAGGGGATGAGTAATGCTTGATTTGATTTTTCTATGGGCGCTATTTGGCATATCTTTTTTGTCAGCCTTGGTGTACGTAAATACCCATGAGGCTAATCTCGAGGAGGCAAGTTGTTTTTGGTCGGTAATCCCGTCTATTTTAACTTTTGTGTGGCTGTATCAACTGTATGACGTTAGCGTGTTTGATTGGCTCTCTATGCTATTCCCTCATAGCTCAGCGGGAAGTCTTTATTTCTTGACGGGCATTACTTATGTTGCCCTTTTGGTCACTTGGGTGTTTTTTCCCTTTGGCAGTGCTTACGCGCTTAAATTGGCGAGAGAGCTTGGCGCACCATCACCCACCGAGACGCAAGCTCAAGCGTCGGTAGAACACTAACCATTCAGTCGCGCGATAGCCTGTGAGGGGTAAGCTAAGCTTATCAATCACGAAATGAGTTTACGAAAATGACCGCTATTCGCGCTATCGACACACTAGAGTATGACCAGTTCAAAGCCATTGTGACCGCTGCTTTAGTGAAGCTTGGATGGGAACCCGGCAATCCTTACAACTGTTGTCCTGCATTTAAGGAAATAAAGAGCTTAGGTGGCACTGACAATGTCGTTCTGTGGCTTAGTCAGTACGACAGAGAGCATTGGTACTTAACAGGCGAATATACCACAGAGGGTAATAACGTCCTCAGCACTACAACTTGCAAATTACCCAAATCCTTAGATGAAGCTGCTATCCACCAGCAGGTTAGCGGCTATGTTGAGCGCGTAGAATCGGTAATTGGACAGTGCCGCATGGTGAGACTTTACCGAGCGCGTCAACAATAAAGGTGGCGAAGGTAACCGTATACTGAAATCAATTGAATGGGAAAAATATTTTATGAGTGCAAAATATATCATAGTGAAGCGCCCCCTAAATTCCGCCTTTCCAGACAAGGCAACTGCAGAAGGAACGATGTCTGAGAGCGAGGCGAGAATTAGAGCCGACGAGCTTAACAAAACGTTGCCTGAAGACGCTGAGTTCACATATAAGGCGTGCAGCGAGTGAAAATAACGCGTCAAATGTTGTTGAATACGACCAGCGTAGAATCGGTAATTGGACAATGCCGCATGGTGAGGCTCTACCGGCGCGGTAACGTGTGTTGAAACGCCAATAATGCATGATATAATAAACATAAGTATATTAACGTTTATAAAAACATGCATAAAGTCAATGAAGTGCTGGCCGCATTTGGTCGATTAATACAAGCGTCTCGAGCTATTGATATGGATCAGCAAGAGCTGGCATTGCGAGCAGGGGTGGGGCGTAACACCGTGTCTTCCGCTGAAAATGGGAAATCGGTGAGAGCCGACGCCTTGTTCTCTATGTTGGAACAGCTTGATTTGCTCGATGACGTACATGACTTGGTATCGTCTAAGCTAGACAGTCTGCCGCGGCAGTTAAGCCGCAAAGCAAGAACAACACACAGTGAGTTAGAGAGTGACTTCTAAGGCGTTTGTTTTTATAGATGGGCTTGAGCCAACCCCAGTTGTTGCGGGTGTCACCGAAGTAGATGACACAAGAGGGGTAGGGCGCTTTCGCTACGGTAAGAGCTATCTTGCTCGCAAAGACGCATTTGCGCTTGATCCGTTAAACCTTCCTCTTTCAACCGATGAATATCGTACGACGCTAGGCCAAGGTCTGTTTGGTGTGTTATCCGACGCGGGTGCAGACTCATGGGGCAATAAAGTCATTTTAGCCCTGCATAGCACCAAGCCTAAGAATAAATTGGAATTCTTACTCGCGGGTGCAGGGATGGGCGTGGGCGCTTTGGTGTTTAGCCTGTCATCCTCTCAATCTAAGCCAAAATACAATAAAAATACATTAGGTGACTTACCCGTATTGTTTAAGGCAAAAGACGCGATTTTGGCGGATAAGGCCATTCCGCAGGAGGCCAAGAAAGTCGTGGAATTTGGCGCAAGTATGGGGGGCGCACGACCAAAGACCACTATCGTCGATGGTACGACATCTTATCTAGTGAAGTTTAATCGCCCAGATGACTTATTTAATGTCGTCAAGGTAGAGCACGCGACCATGTCAATGCTAAGCGAGCTTCCCTGTAGAGTCGCGAAAACCAAGGTCATCTCCGGCGGTGTGGGTGATGCACTGCTGGTGGAGCGATTTGATGTGGTGGGCAACAAGCCCGCATGTCACTTTATCAGTGCGAATGCGCTTTTGAATACTAAAAAGGTGTCGGAGGCGTTATTAACAACGCACTACACATACGGCCAGTTGGCAGAGTACCTGCGCAAAATCAGTGCTGAGCCTACCGATGCGAATGAGCTCTATACGCGCATGGTCTTTAATGTGCTGATTGGCAATACGGACGACCACGCCCGTAATCACGCTTTTGTGTTTGATTTTCCCAACCGGCAATGGCGCTTATCTCAGGCGTATGATGTGCTGCCTATCAATAACCGACGGATACACAGCTTAGGGCTTGGCGAGAATGGCAGAGAGGGCACCATTGATAATCTCCTCAGCCAATCCGTGCGCTTTGGATTAAAGCCATTTAAAGCCAGGCGCATTGTCTCTCACGTGCAAGAACTTGTCGCCCAGTGGCCAGCTTATTTTCGTCAGCATGGCGTAGGCGAGGGGGATATAGAGCGTTTGCGGGCAGTTATCCCCACAATCTCGTGATAATGGGTCACCCTACCTAGTAATGCCACATGTACCCGGATAGACACCATTATTGTCAATATCTGACAATACGATCCTTGTAATGTCTGTCGCTGACCCCGTTTTGGTTATTGGTACCGCTTTTAGGGCAAACATGTCGACATCTATGTCCATACCATCAAACACCATCAAGTAGCCTAACTGTGCGGCTTTGAGATACTGGCAGGGTAATCAATCACCCAAGGGGTCACTTATGTACAAAATCCAGCACCACAACAACGTGGTCAACGTGTCGTTTTTCCGTGGTTATAGCTACGCTGCCGAGCAGATAGCCATCAAGGCCGAATTGGAATCGGGTGAGCCTTGGGCGGTATATAGCAAGTGCATACCCGATGCTGACCTTGGTCATGACGAAACCATTCTTGATACCAACAACATGCCAGAAATAGTGTCTATTTTAGAAAAAGAGAGCCTTGTGAAAGACACTGGCCGCAAAGTGCGATCCGGTTACTGTGAATTTTCGATTGTCAAAGTGCTAGTGCACGTTGCAGCGTAAAAGGCGGTTTATCTATGTCTGAATGGCACTACAAAACACACTTTGAAGTGATTAAAGCGTCCTCAAAGCAAAATAGAGCGTCAAATCGCGAGCATGCATGTGTAAAGCTGCAACACGAAGGTATACGGTTTACCACTGCCAATGGTGGGGTGCATTTGATTGTACAGGGTAAATCGGAGGTTATTGATTATTGGCCGGGTACAGGTAAGTGGCGAACACGTCAAACCAAGCAATCAGGTCGCGGTCTTAATGGTGTACTTCAGCGCTGTGAGAGACGGTCAGAACAGAGCAGCAAGCATTGAGAAAATGCGCCAGCTATCAAATTGCGGAGGAGACAGCTGGCGCGACCCGCTTGGGTTTAATCGAATTTGTTGTTAAGTGCGTCGGTGAACGATTGTTTTTTCTGGTCAATTAATCGTTGTGCATTGTCCAGTTCATTCTGGCCGTGAGGAATGCCAAGCTCTTGGGCGCGCACATAAAGCGACGGCGGCGCTACCATGGCAAACTTCCCTCCTTTGGGTGCACCTAATAGGCTACTGGCATCGATGACAAAATACCCTTGATGTGTGAGCACCTTAATATAAGTGTCGGCATAAACCAGTTGCTGCGCTGGTGTCAGTCCCTGTGATTCAGCATAGCTAAGCAGTTCGGCGTTATCGACCACAGTCACCCTAGGCGTTTGCTCAAGCCCGTTGTGCAGGGGCTGCAATTGGGTTTTGACCCACCAAATCACACCGCACGTTAATATCACCATTACGGCGATATTGATTTGCACTTGCATCCAGTTGACTGCGCTGGCTGGTGCTTCTTGGTGCTCAGACGGTGCGCTCTTGCTTGGCGTGGGTGGAGATTGTTTAATTGGAATGTTCACGCCCATGATTATTGCCCTCCGGCTGAAACAATGCCAGAGACGGCATTGGCGATGTTACTGACGATATTATTTGATGCGTTTGACGCTGACTCGGTATTGCTAAATGTGGTGCTTGGTGGTGTCGCACTTAATCCAGAAAACCCTTGCCCGATAGGACCGCCTTGTCGCGCGCCATTGAGATTAAGTGTCACCCCTCTTGTCACCATAAAGTCGACCGATTGGCCCGGGATGATTTCAATAACAGGCGCTTGTTGTTCAATGATGTCCACGTAATACTGACTTAATCGTTCGAGGGCATCGGATGTCCCGCTGAGTACGCCCGCCCCGGCAAATCTATCCAAGTTCTGCGATTGCCATAGTGTACTGGTCGTAGGCTCAGTATTGACGGAGTTAATAGAGCGCGGCGACGCAGCATCAGCAAACCCGCCGATAAAAGAGGCCACCAGCGTATTGGAAATCATCGAGCGTGAGCGACTTATGATCTTGCCTCCAATCCCTGCCATACCATCTTTGCGAGATACTGCGTAAGCTTGCAGCGAACGTTCAATGGCTTGGCCATTCTCAGTGATACAGCTGATGGCATTGGCTCTTAAGTGAACGCGCTCATCATTGAGTGTGCCGCGAGATTCGGCAAGCAAGAAGCAATCTTTTAAGTCGATGACAAAATTGTTCGGCATCAACGTTTCTCCTTTTACCCGCAACATCACCGGAACAGGATTGGCCGCCGCGTTGACGCCTGTGCTGGCTGCTACACCATTCATAATGGTGCCGGAGATAATCGACCCCATCGTTAAGGCGAATTCACCATTGTCGTTGTCATTCACTGACGGGTTGTGGGTGCGCGGTGATGTATCAATCACCCCGGTTCCGGATTTTTCAATGCCTGAGCCTGTGAAGGTGACTGTCTCGGTATCTCTGATTTCCATCTTACCGTTTTCCTTCACTTCAGTGACCGTGCGCTGAGTGACCGTACGGATAATGTCATTATCAAAAATCAGTGGCTCGCGGGGGATAAGTTGCGTCGGTTGCTTGTAAAACACGCCTTGGTTATTTGGATCCTGTTCCACATTCTGCTGCCCATTGCCGGTGGCCACGACACGTTGATTGCCGCCTTGGCTGCGCTGTGCCCCTTTTTCAGCATCGCGCTGCTGTTGCAGGCGCTTCATTTTCATGTAGTGGTCGAAATCCCCCTGCATTTTGGAAAACTTGGCCATCATTTCGGCGTTGCGATCTTCAAGTTCCTTCATGCGCTTGGCATGTTCGGCACGCTCCTGGGCAAGTTGTTGTTCTTTGGCATTAAAATCTGCCGCAATTTTATCTTGCGCCTGCTGCAACTCTCGTTCGTTCATGCGCTCGACCGAACTGTTAACCCCTAACACCGAGTCAGTGGCCATCGGGCGGTATTGCTCTTTTTTATTCACATCCTCGCCAGAGTCTTGCAGAAACACAAAATAGACAAATGCGCCTGCCAATCCCCACACAATAATCATGCGGGCTTTGGCGTTTTTAAAAATATCTTTCGCCGTCTTGGTGATTTTTGACATGTCCATGCTTATTCTCCCGATGTCACACGTGGACGACGAAATTCACGTTGCTTCTCAGCTTGGAAATAGCGGTTACGAAGAATGTATAACTCCATCTCTTGACCGGGCTCTAGATAACTGCGCTCAAATAAGCCCACTGCTATCGTATCGTCAGACAAACACATCTCTTCTCGGATTTGGTAAGTGCGGTCGCCATCGTTAACCACATGCACCACGTCAATGACTTCGTTACCCCCCATTAGGCGCTGTTTGGCTTCGTGATAAATCGCCATGGCACACGGGATCTTCATGTCATAGGGCACATCAACCGACAAGCTGAACCCCGGCGGTAAATCACCCTGCGCGACGGGCACTAACATCTGAGCGATGCGGCGCGTATGGTCGTTAGCATAGGCAAATTGTTCTTGCTGGGCATTGGAAAACGCTTCTTTTTCATCGATAGAACGTTGAAATTCCGCCCCTTTCAACGCCATCTGTTCACTGATAGCGATCTCAATGTCAATCACCGCAGGCGGGGCATCAATTGGTACCAGCGTAACGCTGATTTGACTCTCTGGTACGCCTTCTTCAAATAGGATTAGTCCCACAGGCATATCCCTTGTGGTGGTGACATATAAAAAGCCACCGTCAGGCTCTAATATGGTGTACTTGTCAGAGGTTTTACTGGCAATGTACTTATAATTGGTTTTAATCGAGTTCATCGAACCTGCCCCAACCGGAATAACAAAGCTATCCAGTGGTTTGACGTCGTAACGCTGCGTCGGCTTGTAGTTGCGCTCTGCCTGCTCGTATATGTAGCCACGATTGTTTGCCGGGGTGACCAATGTCGATTGGGGCTCCTGGGTGAATCCAGGGACTTGGGCATTGATTTGTGCCATAAACGCTTCAATCTCTGACTGCGTAAACGCATCGGCTTTAGTGGCCGGTTGTGCCGGGGCAGTATTACGCTCAGCAACCTGCTCGGCTGTCATGCGTCCAGCTCTGACATCTTCGATAGGGATATCAGGCAAGTTTTGTTGGGCTACCGTGGTGGCGCTTACCATCGCCAAAGCAATAACTGATTTGTACATTATTCTGCTACCTTGGCGGTGATCGCCTCTTGTGTCTCTTCATCTAAATATGGTTTGTTCGGTACTTTAGGGAATTTGCCTTGCCGGGTTGGATTACCTTCGTAACTGTTCAGGTAGGTAATGCGCGGCATACCGTTGTGCGCCTCTACACGGATTTCATAAGTAAAGCGCACGGTGTCTTTTTTCTTGGTCAACAAGTTCTCGACCGTTTTGTCTCCCCACACCCAAAACATTTCATTTCGTGGAGACCAGCGCATGTCTTCGATTTCAAACTTTTGGGCTTTTTTGGTGGCCTTGATAACGCGTGCTTCTTCTTCAATCGCCGCATTTAATTGACCACGTAAGTACGGTGACAACATTCCCTTAATCGAATCTCTCACAAAATCTGCGTTTTGCGGGTCAACATTCCCCAACAGCATTGAGATGGACCATGCCCACGGGCTCTGATACTCTTTGCTTTTTGCGCCTTCGTTGATTTGCATCTCCTGGGTGAAGCCAGGCGGCACCACTACCACAGTGTGTTCCTTGGACAATGTCACCATCAACTGCATGATGTTTGTGATCCCCAAAATACCAATGACGCCAAGATATAACTTGGTTTTGGCGATGTAGTCAGAGTAAGCACCACCAACAAGGGATTCTGAACGTTTCATCTCAATGATTCCTTATGAAAAGTAGCGGCGGATAAGCGGGTTAACGACCGTCTTAGATGGCTTGATAGCACTGTCTAACACGCCCCACATCCACAGTTTGTGAATGACATCGGTGATTTCAGATGTTTTTAAGATCTGACCGCAAACGAAGAACCACATAATCGCCACCGGTGTGGCATAAAGTGAAATGCCAAATACCATGCCTGCACCAAATACCGCGAGGCTTGGTAATATCTGTACTGCCGGAAAAATGATGATGGTCAATGGGTCGTTAATGCGCTTGGGCATTCTGTATACGTTTGGATCTTTGTTCATCAGTTCGCACCGTTTATTTTATCGATGGCGCTATGGTACTGATTACCCGGACTAAACTGGGGCGCTAGGCTTCGGTGTTTACCTCGGTCTACAGCAGTTTTTGGAGAAATAAGGGGAAGTAGATAAAGAAAAGCCCTGTCAAACAGGGCTAAGTCAAAATGAAATGAGTTGGGAAGCTATTATAAAATTGGCAGTGCAGTGGTGACTTGAGTGACGGTTTCGGTTACCACTGGCGCTAACTCAACAGTTGCACCGAATACGTCATCAACGACCGCTTCAAGGTTGGACAATAAGAATGCACCTAGAAATGCGCCGAATACCACAATCCAGTTTTGCTGGATGATTGAAATGAAGCCCCAAATCACCGCAAGAGCAGTCACGATTTTACCCACAACACCTTGTGCCAGTTCAACGATAACGGCGTACGTTGTGTCAAATGCTTCAATGCTGGTGGCACCGTCAGCCGCTTCACCGCCTACTGCTGCAAGTGCGCCAACACTGAAAAAGGCCGCAATGCCAGCAACGAAGCTGTATTTGTTGTTAGTGAAAAAAGATTTGATGTTGTTTAGTTTAGTTTGAAAAAAGTTCATGGTCTTATACCTTCTCTAAAATGTGTTTAATCAGTTCAGAAAGCATCCCAACTCATTTTGTTTGTCGTGGTTTCTAAGCTTTCTTGTGATGTATTAAATCAGCTTTTTTGATGGCCAGAGTCGGCTAGACTTCTGTAAAAATAGCGATCTAGACCATCAATTTTGAATTTGCGGGTTAATTTAGTGAAAAAGTGTGGTTGACATAGCTTGACACCGCATTCTCTATTGACGATGTCAGGATTTCTCGAATGGAAAACTCCGGCTTATTGTAGATAACCACGTTTTTGGTGTTGTACTCTGCCTTCAATTGTGAGGTCACCATATCCAATGACTGGATATCGTCCACCAGCCCAATATCACGCGCTTTGGCGCCGTGGAAAATCATCCCGGTAAATAGGTCAGGCTCGGACAAATCAAGCTTATCGCCGCGGTTGGCCTTCACGGTTTCAACGAAGATGTCATACAGTGGGGTAATCAATTGAGACTTGAGTTTGGCTTTTTTCTCGTCAGTGATGTGCACAAACGGATCCATCAAGGCTTTATCCTCACCCGAAGTGATCGTCACGCGCTCAACCCCGATTTTTGCCAGCGCATCTTGTAATTGCCACGAATCCAGACGCACGCCGATACTGCCGACTATCGAATTGCTGTGGGCAATGATGCTATCAGCACCAGAAAACGCGCCATAGCAAGCCGATGCACATAAATCTTCAACCACTACAATGATGGGCTTGGAGTAATCGGCTAATACTGAGCGCTTGAGTACATGAGATGCACGGTCATCCTCTGGCGCGGATTGAAAACGTTTGGATTGCAGGTCTTTGATGGTGTTGGCGATGATTTCTGCTTGCACCGGTGAGCCGCCCCCAGAATTTGCTGTGACTAAAATCGCTTTGGCATTGGGGTTGTTCATCGCTTTGCGAATAGCCTGCGCCGTCACCATGCCAGAAGTTTGGTGGTTTTGCGACGTCACGTTCCCACTGAAGGCAATATGGGCAATATGCGGTGATGCCCCTGTGCCTGTGGTTGTACTATCGGCATTCATACGCTGTATCATCACCACCATTGAGGTCAGCATGACACCCGCTAGTGCTAGATTCTTTAAACGATTTGACCGGGCAATCGTGCGTAGATGTTGGTCTAACACATCCGATACTTTGCGAGGTGGCGTAGGGGGTTTTTGAGTAAATAAGCCAAACATTTTTATTTCTTCCTTTTATGAAGCGTCTTTTTGGTAGCTCTTAATGAACTGACCAGCGATTAGAGTGATGGTAAGAAGGACGATAGCGGGCATCACCACCGACACCTTGCCAAGCATGTTGGGTGTAATGGTTAAAAAGATGGCGCCAATCACGACAAGCCATGTCACTTTGATGTAAATGCGGGCTCGAGTAGTGCTTGCGCCGCCCACTTGGTATTGCTTGATACGCCATTCATTGATGGCGCTAATTAAGATGCACACTAACAATGGCGTCAGTAGACTGAGCCAATACTCCAGTGCCGTAAGCCGAAAGGTAACCTGGTACACCAGCACTTGGATGTTGTTAACGAAATTATCCAACGTGCGATCACCGTTTAAATCTTTACCCAGTATTCTTGTGATGGTTTTAAAGCGTGCAGGTTCGTCGTGGGCAGGGATGAACATTGCGTGCAACGTGTCGTAATGCCCTGACAATTTAAAATGGCGCTTGTATCGGTCATTGACTACCTCTTGCATCTTTTGCCATTGCTGCTGGCCAAGGGTTTGTTCGGCGTAACTGAGTTCTTTTTGCACTTGCAGCTTATACGCGTCATGGTCTAACACCGCCACAGCAAGGCCTGATGCGCCTACTGCCAATGTGATGATAAGAAAGATGATTTGGGTGCGCGTCATGGACACCGAAATGCGATTGGAAGACGCGTTTGTCGTCATCATGGCTGCCCCCTTACGCTCTGACTAAATCAAACCCCTGCATTTTGAAAAAGCCCGCAGGAGGCAAGAACAAATATTGCAGGTCATAGCGGGTTAAGATGTTATTGGCCAACACCAATGCCGCATCATGGCGCTGGTAATTAGCGGGTAACTCGCTGGGGTAAATCGCGATTTCTTTGACGTTGTGCTCTGATAGCCATTGCGATAGGCCGCCTTTTAAGCAATCCCACACCAGTAGATGCTGGTCGGGCGAATCAACTTTAGTGGCCACCACTTTGTATTCGAATAAGCACGGCAGTTTGTCAATGATGGCATCTAAAAACGCCGCATAGGCACTGTCTAAGCCCGGAGAGGAGAGATTAGCTTGGAATTCATGCATGGCCACATCGGCCAATTCATTCACCAAGTTATAACTGCTATCACCCAGTAGGCTGGTGCAATACGATGCTAACTTGGTCAACACAGTTTCGATGCCACTGTGATGCGCCGATAGCTGCTCAAGTGTGACCAGATTGTCATGGCATAAAATATCGGATAACTGCGTCTGAAGGGTATGGGTACTCAGGGTGCTTGGTTGTCCGTCACTGACAACGCAAAGCGGTTCGGGTAAGCCAAGCGCTTTAAAATCGTCACGCGTAAACAAACGGGCAGCCACAAATAAGCGTCGCTTGTCAATTGACATACCGCATTCCATTGGCGCGTACTCCACTTCAAGTTTGGTGATGTTGAACAGACGAATGTACTCGAGTAAGCCATGCGACAAGCAATCCCAATACTGCTCTTTAGGTGTCATCACTTTTGAGGCCGATACGGTATATAAGCGGTAATCTAAGACGCGATGTAATCGGTGGTATAGATAAATAATCGCCTTTTTGTAGCCGGCTTCTGCGCCATTGGCGGCCAGCTCTGCATCAAACTCATGAAGCATTCCTGACAGTAACGTGTCAAGCAACGAACCACCGTCAGTATCGGGCAGTAGCGAAGTGAGATGATTGGCCAAGCGTTTGGCTAATGAGCCAAGGCCTGCGTGATATCGCGTTAGGTCATGCAGTGCCTGTTTGACATCTGCACAAATGAAATCGGTAGCGCACGCAATTTGGCGTACCTCGCGCATTTTAGATTTGGATAATATGGTGGTCGCTATTGCTGAACCCATTCTGCGATCTCCCCAGGTTCGTCATCATTCAAAATAATCGGTAGTTTCATCTTCAGGCGCTTGCCGTCCGCAAGACGCGCCATGAATTGAAGTTTTGGTAAGTCTCCAAATAGATTTGGCGGGAACGCCTCTTCACGAGACTTGGATAAGGTTTCTTGCTTGGAGCTTGAGAACGACGTAATTGAGCTTTCTGTACTGGTGTTTACGCCGGTTCTTATCTCCGCTGAAGTCACTGAGGATTTGCTAAACTGCAAACTTGCATAATCCTGCGTGGCCGGATCTGTGGTGCGCATCGTGATGAAGTTATTACACAGACCTAAGAATCGGTTGGCGGTCGCTTTGTCCGTTTTTGCTTCAATGTCACTGTAACACTGTGTGGCAAGCACAAGAGATAATCCTGCAGCACGACCGATGGCTAAGCTGTTAAGTAGCGGGTCTGAAATGGCAGAGTGCACCTCATCAACAAACATGTTGACCCGCAGTGAGTCTTTCTCGCCGCTGTTGTAGCGCTTTGAGGCAATACTGGCCACTTCAGAACAAATAAGCTGCGATAAATAGCCGCTACTTTTATTGTCGGCCAGTGCGTCAAGAGAAACGTATAAAACGCCCCCGGTTTGGCACAAATCGTTTAAGTCGATAATGTCGCGCTGGTCTTGCGATTCGATATCAATCATCGGTGAAAGCAAATCATCAAATGGCGGTGCCACCAGTGCCGTCATGACAGGCACCAATGATGCGGTCATCTTGTCGTAGTGAGATTTTTCATGTAGCGCAAAATTAATCATCTCGTCGACAACGTCATTCGGATGCTCTTGCACTAATATTGCCGAATAGTATTGGGCAAGCTGCTCAAGTCTGACAGGGCTGAGTTTTTGGAATTCAGTGTTGAGCTTAGACAGATAATCCTCGCCGACCACTTCGCGATAATATTTATCTAAAACGCGAAGCGCTATCCCGTCACGGTCTGAACAAACCACTTTGGTCAGCGTGGTGAGGCGAATAGGCTCGCCAAGATAATCCATGGCACGTGCTGCTTTATATATCTTGTCGTAGGCGAAATCCTGATACGGCTTACTTCCGCCCTCTGCCGCCATTAGCGGCGCAATACGCTCGGCCACTTCGGTTAATCGATTGTAGTTTTTCAGTAACGGCACGCGACACGATTGGGACGGTCTGTTTGGATGCAGGCAATAAAACTTGTCTTCATGACCAAGATACTCAAGCTCTTGCTTGATGGCGCCTTTTAACTGCTCATCATTTTTTGGGTCTACCACGATAGTGACCCCAATGTGGTGTTCGTCAGTGTGTAGGGCGTTCAGTGCCATTAATTTAAGCAAGGTGGTCTTGCCGCAACCCACGTTCCCAAACACGATGCTATGCCCCCACCAGTTTGACGCGCGTGTGTATACGTCACCTTCATCACCAATTCCGTGGATCCACGGTTTACCCCCTAATTCTTCGGTTTCTTCTGACGCATCATCGACGAGGTAGCGTGCGAAAAATGGCAGCTCAATGTTCGTTTTGGCCGTGTCCATATCCATCACTTGGTACGCGCGGTTGGCGTGTTCTGCGCCCCACTGAAAACCCGAACCCAGATACGCCTCGTACTTGTCATTGGTCAGGGCGCCCGTGCGTCTTGCCTTTAACTGATTACGCTCGCGTAATTCACTGACATTCATCTTAAAAAAGGTGTTGGTATTCAATGCCATTTGCTTATCCAAAAGGGGCTTGGCTCTCATGGCAGTATGCGCACCGTACAGGCACATCCATACGCCAATGGCTACCGCAGAAAACATGCTGGTGGCACCAATTGTGGCTCCCGCTAGGACAGGTGTGGCAATGCCGCCTGCCACCCAACTGGCGGCCGAGTTGACCTCGTAAATGGGACGAAAAAGGTTTTCGATGAATAATGGATCGGAGCTTTTCACGATAGCACCTCACTTAAGTCGATATTGTTTAACTGGTTAATCGGTAATTGGTAACGGAGTCCATCGCTGCCATTACTTACCTTTTCAAATTGTGGGTTTTGCGAGAGAACACGTTTGAGATGCCTAAAACGCACCTTCTTGCCACATACCTTGTGCGCCATTTGCTCCATTTCATGAGCGGAGAAATGCACGGCATCACCTTGTAAGTCGATGTTGGTGCGGTGCTGCTCGATAGCCGTTTTAATGACAAAGGCCAGCGAGTGTGCTTTGGCATGCACGATGCCTGCGGCCAGTGAAAATGCAATGTCGTCTAGTGGAGCGGGCGCTTGCTGATTAGCGTGTGTGGCATGCTCCTGTGCCAGCGCGTCGGCCGCCTGTTCGGTGTTGTGTTTATTTTGCTTTTGTCTTTGCTCTCGCTTTTGTGCCTGCTGCGCACGCTTGTCGCTGCGCTCATTCATCGTTTTAGCAAATTGCTTGCGCGTATCCGTTTCGTTTGGTGTGTTTGTGGATTTACCGACCGAGGAAGTGTGCTTTTTCCCTTTGCCGCGACGTGAATGAATACGAATAAATTTACGTGTGTGACCGTCGATGCGGATAGGCTCCATCATGACGGATTTGGTGTCATTTAAAATGGCGATATTGTCTTGCATTAACTTTGCAATAGCGTCTTTGTCTGTCTCTAATTCGAAAAGCGTTTTGATGCTTTCGATACTGACGTAATTTTTGTCGCCTTTTACTTTTATGTGAGCGTGCTCATACACATGTGCCAGTCGCTGCTGGTGTGCCGACTCTTTAGGCTTTTTGTTGGGCGTGTTGTCTGTCTGTGACGATGTTGTTGCGTGAGCGCTGTCAGCTTTGTCATTGCTGGTGGCCTTAGTCGATACCGTCTGTGAACAGGGCGCATTGCTGTCCGTGACTGTCACCGATTCAGGTTTATCTTCACCTGATGATTGTTGGCTGTGTGCTTGCGCGTCTTGTTGCGCTTCAGTCTGCTCAGTGTCGGATGGTGCACTGTTTGCCTGTGTGACATTATCCGTCTCTGACGTTCCCGATGACTGAGTGTCATTCTCTGCCTTTTCCTGCTCCTCTTCTTCAGCTGCGCTTACCAATACCAATGAGGCCAGTTCGTCATTGGTGGTGTTTTTTTGCGATAGCATGAATTCTTTGAGTTTGCTTTTCGTCGCCACAGGTTTAGTTTTTGGCTTTTTCGGGCGCGGCGATTTAGCGGCTTTTTTATCTTGTGCTGTCTGTTCCTGACTTTGTTCTTGCGATGTTGATGCGGCACTGTCACCCTCAGACGTGTTGACCATGTCCATTTGTGCATAGTCATCCTCTGTCGGAGGAGGTGGCTCATCTGCCATAGGTGCATCTGCGGGTATCGCTTGTTGCGCATTATCGACCACTTGACCTTCGATGGTATGCCCTTGCGGTGCTTGATTGTCAGGGACTTTTGTTAGGAATTCGTGCGGGTCGCCTTGCTCGTCATAGTAGTACACGCGGTCTTCATCAAGCGGTGACATCATCACGCCGGCACAGGACGGTGGCAGAATTTCACGATACAGCCAGCTTGACCATGTCAGTTTGATAAGATGTTCTGCTTTGACAACTAGGTCGCCTGCTAGCAATGCTCTGATATCTTTTTCAGTGTAGACACCGGGAAAGAAGTTGTAACCTGGTTTGTCATCAGCCAGTATTTCTACAATGCGACCATGTCGCATCTCTTGGATAATAGCGTTCGTTGAATTGGGTAGTTCGTAATGCTTTTCTATACCCTTGACTCTGATTTCATCAAACGCAGCGGTATAGCGAAGGTAAACGTTGTTTCCCACCACCCAGATTTTTGCATTGGGTTTGTTGACGTCCCAGTCGCACGATATGTGCAGCAGGACATCAAGACATTTTTTATAAACACTCTCTTTTTGAATACCAATGTTGATATCCATTCGTTTGCCGACATCCTGAAATACAGAGTGAGCATCAGCGGCGTGAATTTGTGTGGCAATGTAATGCTTTGAGCGAGACAGATGACTAAGTTGTCCTGCCAACTCATCATAAAGATTTCGATGGTCGTGCGTCAGATAATCTTGCGCATATTCAATGCCTACGACCTGTCGCAAGAATTCCACAGTGTCGTAATTATGGGCGCCATTGGCACGGCTTCGGTACACCATTGTGTAACTGGACACTTTCCAGCGTGTCGCCCAGGCAATCAGGCTTTCTTTTTTAGGGTGCCAATTAGGTACACCATCCCTTGGATGAAAATGCCTGGTTTCTCCTGTTGCCTCATCAATGATGATGTAAGGACTGACAGTGATATCACTGGAGAGCTTGCCCATATCATGGATAAGCCCACCTATGAAGGTGGCGTATAAATATTTAGGTCGCAGTTCGGCGTCTATTTCGATAAAGCCAGTCGAGGGTGGTTTGCGGTCTTTGGCATTGAGAATAGCGTCTCTTGCAACGACCAATGAGTGGGCAATCAACCCGCCCTTGTACGCGTGATGGTATGATTCGCTGGCTGGTAACATGTGCACATAATCAATGAATCGCTTAATCACTTCGTCTATGAGGATTACCTCAAGTGACTTATCCCCCAGCATACGGTGCGAACCGATACTCAAAGCCTTTTTAATTTCGCCCACTTCTTTTTCGTGCTTACTGAAAATGTAGTCGGTTTCGAAAACCGGAATACCTTCCAATTTGCGCGGCATGAAGTATTCATCTGCATCTTTGATATGGTGTCCGTGGATGGTTTTAACGATATTCTCATCCACCTCTTCCACAGTCTCTTCTGGCGTTGGTTCAACTTCTGCGACTTCAGTAACAATCACTTTCCCTTTTGCATCATCGATAGCGAGCACAATGGTGGGTTTTTGCTGTTGCTCTTCGCTGTCGCGACGGATAGTGCTACCGATATCCACGACATCGATAGACCGATTCCTTTTCCAGTCGTTGAACTTTTGGGCAACGCCTTTGAACATATCAAGCGACCCTCTTTTGGGCTTGCTTGGGCTTTTTCGCCGCCTTAACACTTTGCGCCTTGGCAGCATCGCCTTGTGCCGTTTTAAAGGCACTGGTCTTTTCTTCGTACTCTTTGATTAAGTCGATAAACGCATTAGGGGCATCTTCGAACTCAAGACGAAACCCGTTTCTAATGTGGCCTGTTAATTTGGCAGGACTGTAAAACGACCCACTTGCTTGTTGACGCTTGCCTGGATATGTGGCTTTGGCAATACGATCTGTTAATCCAGACAAGATAGTGATGGTTGCTGTCTTACAGCGCTCCACTTCAGTTTCATCTATTACGCGCATCATAAAGAGACGCTCCATCGCGCTCAGTTCTGCGTTTAATGTTTCGAGTACTTCTCGTAAATCGTGCAGCGCAGGATGAGTTGCCTCAAAGCTAATACCCCATTCTTTCGGCGTGGTGAATTTAGGGAAGGTTACGTCAGGATGAGCTATCTCAATTGCTTCGCGTCTGATAGCGATTTCAACGATTTGTTCTTTCGCTATTTGCATGTTGGTTTGTTGCCACAGCTTCACCATCTCTATTAACGGTTTGTCTTTGGCTAACATAGCTTGTAATGCGCCAATGCGTTCAAACATCGACACAGTGAGCCCTTGTGCTTTTTCAAAATAGTTTTGCAACATCGCTGAACTCACTGCTACTTCTAGCGTCATTGTCAGCGTGCTTAGTTGACTTTTTTGCTTGGTGTCTTGCTGAGCCATAATTAATCCTCTAGCTTTCTTGTTGATATTTCTTGGTAATGCGTACCACGCGCCTTTTACATTTACGCAGTTCCACCTTTGCCTTGTGCAGTGCGCTTAGCTTTTCGCGAATCGGCATCAGTAGCTTTTCTGTTTCAATGATTTTCGGGTAGTCCCAGCTCGCCGATGCAGTACCGAGCGTGGAGAGACGGTATTCATGGTTGTTCGTCATCTTGATCCGCACACCAATTGTTTTACCGGCTATGGAATTGGTTCTTTTTGGCGAATAGGGATAGGCTTGCCAGATAGGTCGGTATTTTTCATCAGTACTACCGTCGCCATTGGTTGTGCGAATTTTTTCTAGTCGTGGCCCGATATTAGTGCGGCGACTTTCACGTAGTCGCTTTTCAAGTAATGCAACGCGGTGATGGTCTTTCAGATTAGCCGCTTCCTGTTTTTCCTGTAGCAACTGTTTATTCAGACGCGCCATATTATGGTTTTCTTCGTGCATCCAGTCCCAATCCCCGCTGATGATGTTGGTCGCTTGCGCAACTAGAAGCTCGATATTCTTTTGCAACATCTCCAGCTCTTGGGTAAACGATGCGTCGCGCCACTGTTCAGGCTCTTGCTCTGGATGCTGTTTGATATCTACTGCGTGCATTGGTCTCAATTGAATTGTTTTCTGTGACGCTATTATGCAATCGCTCGTGCGGAGGGTGGGGCGCTAGACCGCGGTAAATACCGGTGTCTACACCACCTTTTATTCGCCAATGGCGAAATCGGTAATTTAAAAAAATATCTGTCTATATTACCGGGAGCAGATGAAATTTTACCTGTTCCAGAGGGGCGGGATTTACAGAGGGCTGGAGCAGCTAAAGGTTTTTCGCTATTTCTGAATGGCCTGATATTAAAGGGCTGTAACGGAGATTATTGCATTAACAGGTAAACTTTTACGGAGTTGTATATTTACCGTTATTTGGGGTTTATAGCGATTACTGCTGGAGCAGCTAATGTTTTTTTACCCTTTCTGAAGGGCTTGATATTAAAGGGCTGTAGAAGAGAATGCCGCGTGAACAGATGGACGTTTTTGGGGTTAGTATATTAACCCTTTTTTCGCCATTTTAATCATTATTGCTGGAACAGCTAAATTTATTTTACCATTTCTGAATGGCTTGGATTTAAAGGGGTGTAACTGTGATTTCCGCGTGAACAGGTAAGGTTTTTCGAGGTAATTATCTAACCCTATACTCCAAAACGCATATCACCGTTTGTGCTGCCTTAAATTTTAGGCTGTAGATTGAGGTATTTACCGCGGTCTAGCACCCCTTACGTCTCTTCGATAAAGATAGACTTATCTCAATTAGACAACAAAGTCACTTTAGGGTCTCTGATGGCACCTTTTCGTCCCTTTCATGTATGCGGGTTGATTTGTTACTCGTTTTTACAGTGCATTGGCGGACTTGGGTGTCACTATATGGCACTTTCGGGGCGTTTAGGGTTGTCGTTCATTTTGTGTACTTCAGTGGCGCCTGACCACCATGAATCATATTTGGAGAAATCAATGACAAATCAGAAAGTAGTACGAGCGTTAGAAATTGGCTTTGGCACCACCAGCTTAGTAAAAGGTGTTCGTGAACAGCAAAATAGGTTTCGAGGTAAACCGCCGATCCTGATGCCCGAAATAATGACTTTCCCGAGTTTCGTTGCACCAGTAGAAAACGACAGTGTTAACATGTCGGGTGATATGCATTCGCGCGATACTGTGACTGTTGAGATAGCCGATGCGGACTCCCTTCGATATGAAATCGGTCCCGATGCTCATCTGGCCGCGGGTATCAAATCAGCGCGAGTATTAAGTGCTGAATACATCACAACGCCACAATATAAAGCGTTATTTTATGGGTCATTGGTTTATATGAATGAGCCTGAAATAGACATGCTTGTGCTTGGTTTACCGGTCGAAGATTGGAAAGCCAGACGAGACCAGCTAAAAGACTTAGTCGTTGGTGAGCACACGGTAAATGGCAAAACATACAAGATAAAAGACGCTTGGATCATTGCCCAACCAATGGCTGGCTTATTGGCTTATGCTGCCACGCTTTCTCCCGAGCAGTATCAGGCGTTTCGACAAAGCACGAACCTGGCTGTTGATCCTGGGTACGGTACGTTCGATTTTGCACTGGCGTTTGGCTTAAAAGTTAACGACGCTCGAAGTGGTGGCAGAGATTTGGGAATGAGCGTCATCTTAGATAAAGTTGAAAAGAATTTGCGCGGCGCTTTCCCTAGCTTATCTAGGCTACCTGTTGAGCGGATTGACGAAGCGTTTTGGAAAAACAAAACATTCATTCGTTTAAATGGCAATCACTATCCTTTTCCTGTCTGCCAAGGGAAAGACGTTGATGGCAACCCAGTTGACATTCAATTTGATATTCGTGGCGCACGAGATGAAGTGATCAGACAAGCGATGACAGTCATGAAGAATCAAGTGGGTGACGGTGGTGATATTGATAATGTGATCCTACTTGGTGGCCCTGCGCCGATTTACAAAGAAAAATTGATTGAGCTTTATGGTGCGAAGCGTTTAATTGAACTGCAAAATCCAATTAAATCGGTTTGCGCGGGAATGTTTTTTGGTGGCGTTCAATACTTAGATGCGCTCGAAAGAAAAGCACAGGCTCAAAAGGCGGTAGCATAAATGCGAGCTTTACGATTTAAGATCACCATTCCAGATGGCCCTCTCGCTGAGCATTTAAGTTCGTTCAAATCGGCAAGTGGGCGCAACCATGAATTGTATCGCCTCGCCACCAATTCTTTGCTTAGCGATAACGTTCCTATGATGATGTCCCAACCCCATGCTGTGGGGGTGACAGAGATAAGCGTTAGCTCACATCAACCAGAGCAAACGACGATTCCTTCAGGTAAGAGCGTGTCACTGGATGCAATTGACGGTCTTCCTGATATGGCCGATGATTTTATGTGATCAAAAAATAATTTCAGTCGCTCTATTGGAACACACCTAACAACGCCAAAACGATAAGATTTGGCGTTGTTATTTGATTTAATAATTATCGCGCCTGTTCAGTTTTCTTTTATCTTGCCAGTTTGCAGATCAAAAAGCAGTGCTTCGCTGTCTTTAGCATAAAGCGTTATTTGTTCATCTGTGATGACCGGGCGTACTTGGTTAGTTTGTTTGATGAAAACAAGCTCAGGTGAATTCTCTATTTTCTTCACGATTCTGTAGAGTTCGAATTGCAACCAAACGGTCTGTTTTGCTTTATTTTGTCCTTTTACAAGCACCCATTTATCTTGCCAAGCGCCCAGTTCATCAGCATGGTTTTTCCAAATCAGAGGGTGAATCAATCTTTCCAGACTTGGATGGGTTGTAGCGATGCTGTTTCCTGTCCAAACAGTTTGGCGGCAACAAGCAGGACTGTCGACTCCCGCATCCCAACCTATCATACGGTGGCGGATGCTTTGCGGCCAGATGTAGTGACAAGTTGGACAATGCCATTCCATTGATTCGTGCGCACTTTTACTTAAGCGCTCCAACAATTTAGCGTTCTCGTGCGAGGTATAGCGTAAAAGCTCTGGATAAAGTTCCGAGACAGACGTGACATTATTGTCTTTTCCTTCCAGAAACGCCTGCAGTGCCGCCTTTTCGCTTCGGAAAGTGTCGATTGGTGCTTCGTCAGGTCTTATCACCGCCAGTATTTTGTTAAATATTGACAAGTGGTCTGTCAAATCGACATCCAAAAATTCAATGATCGGATCCTCGCTATTGTCCTTATTAGTGGTTTTAAGGCCTGTTTCTCGAATGCGAATGACCTCAAAACCAAGAGCTTGCAAGCGCTTATTTTTATCTTGGTCATTGCTGAGTTTGTTATTTAATGTGAGATGGAAATAGACGCCATCAAATTCGATTGCAAACGTATTAATTATTAAATCAGCTTCCAGAGTGGTCTTTTTGTGAATAGGTTTCACGTGCTTTGGCAAATCGTGTGGTTTCCACTTTTTTCTCAACTCAATGTCGTCGTCCGGGAATCTAACTTGCCACTCATGATAAATAAAATGCTCTAACTTCGATGTGGCAGAGCTACACTTGTTGCACCGTCTATTTGATTGAACCAACGGCGTGCGCAAATCAAAATGCTTGCTGTTGCATCGCCACCAATAGCTTTGTCTGTTGTCCATGGCAGGTACGTCAGACGGCGGGGTTTTGTTTCGATATTTTTCGGGAGCCCAAGGTTGATCGAAGCAATAAGTAGACACCAAATATGGGTTGTCAGCCACCGAGCCACTTTTTTTAAGCTGCCTTTTTGTTATCGTTTTTTGGTAACTTCCACGGCACTGTGTGCAACCGTCGGCTTGTGCAAACGTGTAAGTATTCGAGGGCTGCCTAGCTTCAGCACACGTACGACAATTAAAGTGCAGCAATGGTTCGTTTGTGTTCACTCTCACCTGCTTGCTTCTTTCAATATCATCCTCGTGTAAATAGTGCAGCCATCCGTTTTCTTTTAAAAAATGAAAGGCCGAATCCAGCGGGTGTAGTTGGGTCCCTCCCGGGCAAAATCCGCAGCCATAATTCAGCCTGTCGGACGGTGATAAAACATACTGGTGGTATGTTGTGGTTTGACACTGCCATAGCCCATCAAAAGTGCAATGCTCCGGCACTTGTGCAAGCGAAAGGTGTTGATGCCGTTCATCAACAAACCCCAGAAACTCATTCGCCAGCTGTGGGTGTAGTGCAGCGAAACTGCCTTTGCCGCTCACTATGGTGTTTTGTCTGCGTGCTGCAACTATGTCTGCGCGCTGTTGTTGACATGCTTTCTTTTCACAACAAAAAAGTGTTCCATCCTTGATTGAATTTGCGACTTTTAATACTCGACCGTCCGTGCAGAACTGGCAAAAACAATTAAGCTTTGTTGCTGCGCCTGCCGCAACATATTTCGCTTCTTCAGGTTCCACCAAGTGTCCAATAAATTTGTATTTAACATCGTAGAAGGATTTACAATTAGCTCTCATTGAGTCCTCGATTATTTAATCTGATATGTAATAAATAACCGGTTGCATTCCGGTTGTAAAGACTCGAAATAACTCTAACTAATTGATTTAATTAGACTTTATATGCAATAAAAGGTGTTATTTTGTATATTTAAGGTGTCGTTAGTGGTGGATAAATGTAGGATTTGGTTAAATAGGTGACCATATTGGAACGGCGCGTATACAAAACAAAAGTGGTTTTTGCCAACATTTACGAATTTGATGCTATCTCGCCAGAATATGTAAGCAAATGTAAATATCGTATACGATGAAAGTGTGATTACACGATTACCCTCTAACGTTCTTCTCAGTTTATTTAGGCGCCTCCTCTGATTGCCGAGCGTCATTAAGTGTCAATGAAATACTTCGGTAAGGATAACGCCTAAACTTTCGCGTAAATATGGATAGAGTAATAAATGGCGTTCTGAAATAAAGAACAAAATGCAGGTGTTATTTGGTGAGCGTCCCATCATTTTGATTAGATGCTGGTATAAATTCCTTGTTATTGCATCAAATACGTACGTGTTAGGGTTTATATTTATCCAATTTGCAGAAAAAATGAACTTTGTTCGGAAAAAACGAAAAAATAGCTTGCGGTTTTTTTGATCAGTGATTAAAGTTCACATCAGACAAGGCAAAAACAAACAAGGCACTATCATGACAACTGAAAACAACCAAGACAAACTACAAGGTATTCTCGCAAAGCGTCGTCAATTAGAAGCAATGATTTTTGCAATTGATTTGCAACTTGCTGAAACAAGCGCTCTTGCATTTAGCGTAACTAATAACGTTAGCAAAGGTGAAGCTGAAAAGTTGGCTTCAGTGGGGAAGGAAAACATTGTTAAATTGACTCAGTTGTCAAATAACCAATCTATCTACAGCTGCAAAAACATCGATGGCATTGTTGAAACATTGCATGCCTTAAATGATGACGCCGTACTGGCTAATCTAGTTAAAGAAATGGCGAGCTAAGATAATGTCTTGTGCTAAGAAAAAACAATCAAGCAATACCATTACTGCACTGCATGACAAAGCACTTGCACACAAATTGGTATCACTTGGTCTAAACAAAGCCACTGCAAGTTTATTGACCGGTTATCACTCTAGTGTATTCGAGTCTTCATATGTCCCGCCAAAATGGGATCACCGCGCCAAGATGGGCTGGCTAAATCAGTCGGGTGCAGATAAAGCAATGGCTGACCGTATTATACGTATTGTCGATAAAGTTTATGAAGGTAACTATATCCGTGCGGTTGACCCAATTCAGCTAATTGAATTTTATGAAACATATATGTTGTTGCATCCTCGCGATGAAATGACAATCAACAGAATTTATTACACGCTTGGTCACTTATATGAAAGGCAGCTAAGTGTGACGGGTTGCCCTGATTGCGGCAAGCCAATGGTGTATTTAGATGTTAAAATGCATCAACATTGCGGGATTTGTGAAAACAAAGAACAACGTGAAAAAATTGCTATGCGCCGCCGCCGTGCGCTTACTAAAGTGGCGTAAATGTAATCTCCCTTGTTTGTAGTGCCCCTCTGGCCACCTTTTTGGTGGCCTTTCTTTTTTGATTTTTACATATTCCTCGTTTTGACCTCATTTTTTTAGCTGTAGACAAAGGTGTTTACTGCATCCTACAACCTCATCGTTTTCCTTGAATATCTTAAAATTTCGCAATGACGAAGTTACTTTGGGTAGGGCGATGAAACGAACACTGTTGTTATTGGGAATGCTGGTGGCATGGAGTGGCGCGATTGATGCGCAAACATCCCAGAAAAATGAAAGTAAAAAAAGCTTTTTTGAAGACCGTGAAAGAGGATGGTTCTGGTATGAAGATCCTGTTGAAGAAGAAAGGAAAAAACCAAAACCAATAGTGCCTGTGATACCGCCCACACAAGCGCAACCCGAACAGACGCCTAAGGAACCAGAAACCATATCCATCAACGTACAGTGGTTACGCGACAACATCCAACGCATTCAAGACCAGGCCGTGAATAATCCGACCGATGAAAATCTAGCGCAAGCGGCATATGCACAACGCCTAATGCTCGACTATTCGACGCGCTTTTCGACCAAGATGATGAATTACATGTCACGCGACCCACTGCTAGATGAATCTGTTCGTCGACCAACTACCGCGATGAATATCAAAGCTTTTGCTACCGAGGCAATTGACAAAGCCGACGGTGTTTTAGCCTCCCTCGCAGAGAAAGCCCATATATGGTTCTTTTACCGCAGTGATTGTGGGTTCTGTCATAAACAAATCCCTACTCTCAAAGCGCTGCAAGATAATGAGGGGTTTACCATTTTGGCGATTTCGATGGACGGAAAGCCGATCCCAGGTATAGAGACATTTGAAGTCGTGAATGACGTCAACACACGTCTCTACCAGAGGATGGGTGTAGACAGGACGCCTTCATTGTTTTTAGTCGGGAATAAACGCGAATTTATGTATCCGGTTTCCGTTGGCTTAAAAGCATACCCGCAATTCAAAGAACGATTGTTACTGGCAGCCAAAGAGACAGGCATGATCAGTGATAGTGAGTATGAAGATACGCAGATGGTGCGTGAACTCAACGTGTTTGAAAACAAGAACGGCGAGATTATCGTGCAGAAAGACAAGTTAGAAAACGACCCCAATTATTTGACTGATATCTTACGCGCAAAATTAGCCAACCAAGTAAAAAAATTATAGGGCCCAAAGATGAGCCATTTTTTAGTGCGAACCATGCTCGGTGTTTCGATAAGCTTGGCTGCGACCACGTCTCACGCCAATTCAGGTGTGAAAGAAATATTTGATTCGTATGCACAAACAAGACCTCACTATACGCAGGATTTGCAAGAAGGCATGTATTTAAGTGGCGGCAGCTTTTCCGGACGCATTCAACAAAAGAACGTGTCGTTGGCAAGATTTACCCCACCATCTATATCCGCCGGTTGTAATGGCGTTGATATTTTTGCGGGGTCTTTTGGGTTAATAAGTGGTGACGAAATAGTACAGGTGGCGCGTGGGGTGGCGCAAGGGTCTGCACCTTATTTTTTCCAATTAGCATTACAGTCCATTTGTCCAGCGTGTAAAGATATATCCGACTCTATTCAAAAAATGATATCAGACATGAACAAATTTGGTCGCAATAGTTGTGAGCAATCGATGGAATGGCTGGCCAAAGAAACCGACTTTTCAAATAAAGTGACTAAATGGGCGGAAAACCAAGGGGTACTTATCGACCAAGACTCCGGCATTGCAGATTTTTTTGGTGTTAAAAAAACCACGAAGGAAGATTCATCAGATCAAAAACTGTCAGAGGCCACGAGGAAAAAGATTGAACACAACGTCTTGACCCATTTTGTGTCGAGCAGTTACCCCACGATGGAAATGATAGGTATCGTCGACAAAAATGCGTCGGATGCTGAAAAGCGTAAACAAGCACTTGAGTTTGTGATGTCGCTGGTCGGAACCGTCATTGTGCATGCGAAAAGTAAAGACGAATGTGACGCGGCGGTTGATGGCGGTGAACAATGTTTTAGTTATGAGCCGGTTGAGCCAGTATTAACTTTACAAACCATCTATGAAGGCGCTGTCAGTTCGGGGGGAGACACTGGGATCAGGCGCTGTGTTGGCAGTACCAATGGGTTAGTCGGTGCGGCAGGAACGGAAGCTTACGAAAATGAAAAGCTAAAAATGCAATGTATGAGTGTTACCAGAGAAGAAGCGCCTGATGAGATTAAAGTTGGCTTTAAGCCCTATTACGAAGCTATCATCAATGGTGATGGTGGAGATTTCCCACTCGGGATTTTCGAGGTTGCCCATACCAAATCAGATGACTCGCTAAAAGAGGAGCAAAAGAACTTTAAGCGCGTTGTGCGCTATTCCTGGACCCGAGCTGCACGAGAATATGATAAGAATCAGCTGAAGGATTTAGGTACTATGCTAGCCTCACAACTAGCCAGAGAGCATGCCGTGAGATTGGCTATGGACGCATTAGTCGTGCTTTATCACGCCATAGCCTACGTCAAACAAGATTCTTCCCAACCGGTAGATATTCAGTCGATTGTCAGGCTTAAAGATAATTTTGAGGCTAAATTCATCAACTTCAAAGACAACTTGGATAAGAAGAATAGGGCAGCCCATGATCGTGCCAGTCATGCTGCGGCACTACTGACAATGACGCGCAAGAACTTATCTCGCTAATTACCAGATAGTTGCCTCTACCTGTTGCTGTGATACGCTGCTAGAATCAACATGTAGGATGTTTTTTCAATGCGTATTGCAGTTTTTATTTTAGGATTTTTATTTACCTCTTGTTCAAGTGCAATACAAGTAGAGGTGAGTGTAAAAATTAATAACGAGTCTGATTATGCGGTTCGTCAGTCAGCAAGATTAAAGGCTAAAAAAGAAGGATTGCAAAATCTACCATTGCTTGTCTCTGGAGTAGAAACGTTCAAAGATGGGCGCTATAGAGAATCGATTAAAGCGCTGGGGATAGCGTCGGTGAATGTCGATGTGTTAGAGGAGCGTTGGTCACGAGATAGCGGAACCTATTCGTTAGTCGCCGATGTTAGTCTCAATGAGCAAGACACTCTCGCATTGTTTGAATCGGTTAAGGATAACCAGGCCTTAGTTTCCAGACTGCAACAGGTTATGCTTCAGTTCGACCAAGCCACTAAGCTGACATCGACCAAGGAAATTGTGGCAGCCAATGTGGCGCTGTTTGAAATTAAGCGAGATATGCTACTTCGCCCCACAATCGAAGACTCATTAGCAGCGAAAGCGCAGTATAAACAAGAACTGGTCGATATGGTCTACTATGCCTATCTTGACCCGATGCGCCATGGTTTATCGGTTAATGTTAAGGATGTTGATGAACGATATGTGCATTTTGATGTTGTTGCTAATCATGATTTCATGAAGCGCTGGGGGGAATTGGAGTATTTTATTCTCGATAATGAACATCTTAAGAAGCAGCGGGGTACACTGCCGGGTATTTGTTTATATTCCAAAACCCATTGGCTAGGGACAGTCATCGGTCCAAAGAAGTTCAGAGGGTACGAATTAAAACTTAAGAAACGCCAGTGGAAAATAGCGCATCACAATAACAATGCGGTACTGCAAAACCCTAGTCAATTTATCAATATCAAAGTCTGTCTATAATTAATACTATCTACCTTTATCCAACTTTTAAAGCCCGTTTCAAGCGGGCTTTTTTGTATCTAAAATAAAATAAAAATAACGCCATATTTTGCCCTATAAATACCATTTTAGTGATAATGATGTCAGTAATTGACAATTAAAGCTTGTGGATGTTGGAGACTTTATATATGATCTTTAACGCTGTCTGATTGTCACTCTCTGAAATGGAGTGCGTCCCAATGTTAAAGTCTGTATTTGCTATCTTTTTGCTCGTTGTTGCAACCGAAGCGTCTGCAACCTATGGCACTATCCCTAAAGTTACTGAAGCCTGTGATTACGCAGCCGCTGGTGTTGTACCGTGGGAAAATGATACTCGGTTTATTCTGGTTGCTTATGGATGTAAAGGTGATGCGCCGAATGTCATGTTAACCAATGACCACTCATCTTTGCATTTAACCTACATGTCTCCGGTTGCACGATATGAAAAACGAGGCGGCGTTCATCCTTCAGTGTTGTTTGAGGCCGCTAAGAACGGCACCGCTGAATACTTTTATGAGTGGACTCGCGGTGCAGATACCCAATACATCGAGATGTATCGAGACCTTATCGTGAAGCGAAAAAAAGGACCCTTTGCGCTTGGCTCCACTTCCGGAGTAGGAGGCACGATCAACTCTCGCTTATTTGGACAAGGACAACCTCAACTGGTGGAGCTTTACTGTAACGGTAGGTTGTTAGACTGCGAATAATTTAGTGCCTAGACTGCGGTATTCACTGTGGTCTAGCGTCGCCTTTCTTGCTTGCCAATCGCTAAAATGCTGTGCATTACATCATAGAAGCGATTTTTGGCCATGCCGTACGTTGACAATACATATCAGAAAAAAGAATTTAATGACCGTTGCGGGGACAATGGTGACTGCCTTGATATTTACATATATGGGGATCAAGATTTAGTCGTTTCTACATTAGAAGCGGTTGTGCGATTGAGTACCGCGCCTGAACTCACCCTGTTGGCGCGTGTGGTCTTTATCCTGGTGTTTCTCTATTCCTTTATCAGAGTTATTACGGATGATAAGGGAGCAAACCCGCTCAAAGAATTCGCAGTGGGTATCGTCATGTGGATCCTTATCGCCTCCCCACAAGGCACTAAGTTTGATGTGTTTGTTCATTCCATGAGTGACCCCAACGCGGCGGAGGTGCCTGTTGGCGATGTGCCCGCGCTGGCCGCGTTGCCAGCTTATATTTCTACCAATGCGATGACCACTATCCGACAACTTTTAGAACATCACTTTCAAATAGCTGGGGTATCCACCCAGAGTGTCAATAGCGTCTTGGGGGCACTTGTACGGTTATATTCGACAAAGCCAAGCAGCGCAGCTTTATATGGAACAGGGGAGTCTAACTTCGACTTAGAGCGCTCAATGAAAAATTACGTTGTTGACTGTATTGGTGCCGACAATGACTTAGATGGTAATCCGGTAAGCGCTAACTGGTCCAACTTGATGAGAGCAACACTGGATGACACGCTTTTTGAGAAAGTGAAAGTCAGCGCAAATTACGACGGTATTGCCACAACACTTTTCATGGGTGATGACACAGATGGCTTCGGGACGGTCACTACCTGCCCGGCAGCAGCGAATATTCTTGACGCCGAAATTAAATCTTATTCGCCAGCGGAAATCGCGCAAATCATGGGAAATTCAGACCCAGATAGCATCGAAGATGCGATTGACCTCATAATGTTGAATGACCCTTCTGCCCCCAATGCTTATCAAATGCAAGTAGGTATGTTTGCCAATTATTTGTTGCGAAACGGTATGCGCGGCACTGAGTTTGAAAAAGAAGTCGATATGATGGTGTGGCAAGGCATGCAACAGCGTTTGTTCGATAACGCAGGGATGGCAGAGTTATTCAAACAAGCCTTCACTCCTGTTGTGACCATATTCGAGGCGTTTTCTTTTTTCATCTCCCCGATTGTGGTGTTATTGATGGTAGCGGGCGGTAATGGGGTGAAACATGTTGCCCAGTATTCGATGCTGATTATCTTCATTAACTTGTGGGGCGTGGTACAGATATTTGTCGATTTCTATACTATGCACGCTATCCGTGATGCCATTGATGCCAAAGCATTCACCTTTGGCGGTACCCCTGAAATCATGACTTCAGTCATGGCGGAGTTGTCTACTGCCGGCGCTTTAATGACAACCATTCCGATGCTGGCGCTGTATTTGTTGTTCGGTAAAGTTCATTCATTGATGGGAGCGTCAACGGGACTGACAAAAGGTACGGTTGATCCGAAATACGCAGCGCCGACCATCGAAAGCCCACAGAATAATGGGGATAAGTCCGGCATGGGTTACAACACCGGTATTGATGGTCAAACTGGTCAAAATGTTTATGCACAAAAAACGATGACTGACCCGACGATATCGACACTCTCCGTGAAAAGTGGTGTGGATAACGCTATTAGTACTGGTGGCGGTATTGGCTCATCGATTTCAGAATCGCAAAGCAGTGCGTTTCAGCAGAACTACAGCAATGCGTGGGGAAGTGGCGGGAGCCTTTCTTTCGCCGCTCAATCTTCCTCTGGAGAAACGAGTTCAGACCAAATCGCCTATCAATTTGGCAAAAATCTTCAAACCTCACTGGCAAATCAATCCGGGATTGATGCCAAAGAAGCTGCACAGATTGTATCGCAAATCATGGGGCGTATAGGGGCTGGTGCTGACGGTGATATTTCCAAAGGGTTTACAGCGGGAGATATTCATTCTACGGACACAAGTACTAGCCGCGGTGAGAATGATTTTGGTGATTCGATCACCGAAAAGGAAAAAGAACAAACCAGCAACTCTAAAGGTGCGAAAGGTAGCGCGGGAATTGACTTGGGGATCAGTGGCGTTCTAACGGATGCAGAATTGGCTGGATGGGGAACCACGTTGCAAGAAATTGAGGCGGCAATAGAGTCGGCCAACAATCAATTAGTCGAAAGCCAAACGTTCAATGATTTCATTGAAAATAGAGATAGTGAGACGTTTCAAGTTACTGACACGATGGCAAACGAATTACGTGAGTTAGCTTCCCAGTCTGACCAAATTCAATTAACTGAAAAAGCCGAAACCGCCTACAACGATTCGATTTCGCAAATGCAGGGTGTGTCGTCAAATCAAGAAGTAATGAAAACACATTTACGCGCCATGGACGACCCTTATGGAAATGGAAATGGATTTAACATTGGCCAATTCTATGACAACTTATTCAGTAACGAATCTTTGAATAGAATTGGCAGCACAATAAACAGTGATTGGACGGGATCGGATAAGCAGATACGTAACCTCGAAAAGCAATTAGTAGATAACTTAGAACAAATGGGGGTATCCAACAGCTTTGACCTAGAACGTTTTTCGCCTCAGCAAGATTACAACTTTAACGGCAATGTAGGCTCTCAATATCTTGCCATTGAAGGATTCAGAGAAGCGCTTACCACGGGTAGGCAAGAAGATTATACCGCCAATGCCGAAGGCGTAGAGGCAAGAGCGTTTGATATGGCAATCAGTGCTGAGACGAGTCGATATATTGCGTATGTGGCTTACAATTACCGTGGCGCGGATGACAATGAAAATGTCTCCTATGGCGAAACGTATGAAAAAATTGCTGAAATTGAACAACAAGCGGCTCAGCGCCAAGCCGGGCTTGCTGAGCAGTTAATGAGCGATGAAGAACTTGTCAAACTGAATTGGCGTGCAGACGCTGTTGAAAACGATCAATTCGCTTATGAGGAAGCATCTGACCTAGCCTCAAATGTGGAGAATTCAGTAGACCAGGAAACTATTTCGGACGGCGTCAATGATACCATTCAAGACAGAGCCAGTTTTCAAGCAAAAGACCGCACGATGCTTACCGAAGAAGGCATAAAGAAAGAGTTTGAAAAGGGCTCTGAGGGCTTCAAAAAACAACAAGAAGCGCTTTCCACAAAACTTGACGCTCGCCTGGAAGAATTGGAAGACAAGAACTTTACTACTGCGCTCAGTGAAAAATTCAGTGGTGTGTATGACAGCATTTTTGGTAGCGATGGAACGGGAACAGATTACAACCACACGTTAGTTCAAAGTATTGGCGCCATGTTATCTGATGAGAATGGCTATATAGACCCCAGCAATGCTGGATTGATGCAAGGTGCTGCAATGCTAATGGCAAACGATTCTGATTTTGCTCAGATCTCTGATGTCAGCATGCCAACCGCATTGGCTTTTAATGACTGGTTGAATCCGGAGTCAGGCGCCAACACTTATGATGTTCTTAGAAACAAGGCCGACGAACTAGAAAAAAGCAACAATCCCATCGAGAAAGAGGAAGGCGAACAGCTCAATCAGGCGCTGGATATGCTCTCTTCTAGAAGCGCCGTATTTGAAGAAAAGTTAAATGGTTTATCCGACGATGAACGTAAGGCAACTGAGTTTTTCGCCGATGAGATCAGAAAGGGTAATTTAGCGCCGCAGGCCGCAGAAGCTATGATGGCGATTCATACCGGCGACTTTGAATTAGATGACAAAATCAAACCAGGTGACAATAAGTTTGAAAATCAGGAGTTGGCGGCAGGTTTCGAAGCTTTTAACCGTTACTCTGAAAACACCCAATTGGATGGATTCTTTAATGATAATTTCAAAGACCCTGGTTTGTTTAGAAATATTTTGAACGACCTTAGTCCAGGTTCTGGATTTTTCGACAAATTAGGTTCAATTGCATCTGAATCTTGGCAAATGGTGTTATCAGGTGGACAGTATTCAGACGTCGATCAATTAGCCGGCCGAGCTGCGGTGGATGGTTTCAATCATGCACTGCTCAATGCCAGTGTAACCGATGAAAGCTCTATGTCAGTGCGCTCAGATTCTGCCAATAGTCTTTCTGATATGATCTATTTATCAGGTAAAGACGATGGTCTATCTAGCATTGCGAAAAAACTCACAGGTGAGGATTTTGGTGAGGCTTTAGTCTCTGATAATTTCTCAGATTCTGCTAGGTTGCTTAGCAAGGTTACGCAATACGATTCCTTAGATGAGATGCGTAGTAACACCATGAAAACCAATGGTGACATCTTCGCCGATGTGGCTAAAAGTGATTACCTGCAATCTGAAAATGGAAACGATGTGTCAGCTCGCTTAAGCGCCATCAAAGAAGTCATGCAAGACGGAGGTGTTGGGGCTGCTATCAGTTCAGTAAGATTACCACTAGACAATGAAGGTAAATTTGAATCCGGTGAGGTGAGGTTTGCCAACGGCGATACCGACCAAATGACATTTGTTGGTGAAAAAGGCGGTGTAAACTACTATGCATCGGGTGACGATGTATATGCGCAGGATACCAATTCGGGTTATGCAGACATGGCAATGCGGGTGAATGACATGCCGGCGTCTATGGATGATATATATAATCCAGCCGCTTTTTTCAGAACAGGTTCTGAAACTGGTACCGCAACATTAAATGAAAATGGAAAAATAACATCCGGCCAAACGGTCACAATGGATGATGGCACCAAACAGACTCTCAGCTTTTTAGGATCAGCAGGCGGTGCTAATTATTTTGATAATGGGAAGCAAGGCGCTGACCGAATGACGTATAAGCAGGAGGTTGAAGGTCAGGATCCAACAGAAGTGACCCGAACCAAAGACGTGCCAGAGGAACTTGATAGCAAAAATCAACTTTCAGCGACTGTCGGCACACTACCTCTTAACAGCGATGGAACGTTTGAAAACGGCTCAACCGTCAGAATGAGTGACGGTAGCGAGCAGCAACTTGCTTTTGCAGGCTCACAAAACGGCACTAACTATTACACCGCAGGAAGCGGTGACCAAACCAAGACATTCGCACAGCTGGCAAGCGGCGCAGAGCCTGACAAAGTCGTGCAAACCTCTGATGTTCCTACAACGTTTGATAGTGACATTCCACAGACAGTGGCCAATGGCACACTTCCACTTAACAGCGATGGAACGTTT
>WKFJ01000036.1 GCA_014872785.1 Alteromonadaceae bacterium | reverse complement strand
TACTGCGTTACAATTGCTTGAAAGGTAACCACATTCCTTCTCAAGTGTGCCTTGTACTGAAAGCGCTGTGATAGCTCTGAAGCAAGCATCTTGAGGTGTGTCGGGTATATAAGGTCTAATCATTCCCATTGGTTACAATTGATAGCAAATTTGTCTAGCCGGACAACTTTTTCATAGTTACTATGCGCAGTCATCCGGCATACCCGTTATCCCAGCCGTCTTTCTATTTTTACAGTGAGTAGGCCTTTAGTGCTAAAAAAGGCTTTTGAAGAAGTTATGAATCGAAAATTAGTGTTATCTATCAACTGCCCTGATCAAACCGGGTTAGTGTCATCTGTCAGTGAGTTCATCTACAAAGCCCCAGCGACAATTGTTGAAGCTTCGCACCATACTGACCTGGAAGAACGTCGATTCTTTATGCGTCATGAAATAGAATTGCTTGATCAAAACAAGTCTGTAGCCGACGTAAGGAGCGAGTTTCAGTCACTTGCCGATAAGTTTGATATGGAGTGGAAATTAACAGACCGCTCAGAGAAAAAGAAACTTGTTTTACTTGCCACCAGTCAATCACACTGTCTAGTAGATATCTTGCACAGATGGAAGCAGGGTGAACTGGACTGTGATATCCCTTGTATCATCGCCAACCACCCAGAGATGCAAGAGTACGCCGACTGGTTTAATGTGCCGTTTCATTTTATTGATTTCAAACAAGCAGATGCTGACCCATTCGCTGAGATAGATCAGTTAATCGAAAAATACCAAGCGGATGTTGTAGGTCTTGCGCGCTTTATGCGTATTTTCCCAGGCCACTTATGTGCCAAATACGCGGGTAAAATTATCAATATACATCATAGTTTCTTACCCTCTTTTGCCGGTGCAAAACCCTACCACAAGGCCTATCAAAAAGGCGTAAAACTGATTGGTGCTACCTGTCACTATGTGACCGAGGATTTAGACGAAGGCCCTATCATTGAGCAAGATGTTCTGCGCATTAATCACAGCGACACAATTGGTGATATGATAAGAAAAGGCAAAGAATGTGAAAAAGCCGCATTTGCTAGAGGCTTGCGCTATCACCTCGAAGACAGAATTGCGGTGTTTAATAACAAGACCATTGTATTTTCTTGATAAACGTCTCAAAAGATAAGGCAAAACGGCGCCACGTTGCAGGACAACTTCGAGCGCCTCTTTTAATACAGAAATAGATTTTTGTTGTCTTGCCCTTTAATGATGGCATTAACCTCTCCAGCAAGAAACAAGCTACCACAAACTACCAGCAAACAATCGCGTTCTTCTCTGCGCTTCAGCGCAACGGTCAATGCCTTATTGAGGTCAGCATACTTCTCAGCTTCTACGTGATGTAATTCGAGGTGATCGTAAAGCACATTGGGGTTAGCGCCTTTATGGCTGGCCTTTGTTACGATGACACAACTGGCAAGTTGTTTTAGCCCATCAATAAGTGCTTGCGGCTCCCTACCCTCTGATTGCCCAATCAAAAATACCAACTTTTGCTTGGGAAAATCTTTGCGCAACGATGCAAACAGAATTTGATACGATTGTTCCGTATGCGCGCTGTCCACCAAAATAGGGGGAGCTTGTGAAATCATTTGCAGCCGTCCTGGCACAGTTAAATTGGCAACGGCATTTTGGTAAATTACAGCCCTCTGCTCATGCGTAAGATGCTTTAATACCAGGTTCGAAACGAACATAGACGTTTCTAAATTGTACTTGGCAAACTCTCCTTGCAGCGGAGTTGTTAGGCGAAAAGGAGCGTAAGGTTCTTCGGTTACCCACCAGGTATTTTGACCGCTCTTTGCAACTGTATCTCGTTTGTCAGGTTCAACACTCACCCATTTGCCACTGACAATAACCTCTATCTGGTTCAGTTCACCAAACGCTTCTAGTTTTGTGACTAGCTTAGGCGCAATGTTGCCAAGTACGACCTTACCGCCATTTGCGCAGGCGTCCATTTTGTCATAAGCAATGAGCTCTTTACTTGTACCCAATAACTCGCTGTGCTCCAAGTCGACGGTAGTCAGCACAGTTAACGAAGACTTGAGTAATCGCACCGGGTCATATCTACCCCCAATACCCGCCTCAAAGACAAGAAAGTTAGTCTGCAATGTCTTAAATACTGCTATTGCCAACACGAACAACACTTCAAACACCCCAAATTGCTCTCGAGTTTGTTGTTCGACCCGGCGGATGGTCGCGAACATTTGTTGCAGAGTACGGTTTAATAACGCGTAATCTACTTCCGTTTGCATGTTGAGGTAACGTTCGTTGAACTCAAGAAAATGCGGCGAGGTAAATAGCCCTGTGTTTAAACCTGCTTCGCTTAAAATAGCGTTGGTAATACGGGCAACACTGCCTTTGCCGTTACTCCCGGTTATTGCTAGCTTTGGGGTTTGTTCAATGAATGACGTCAGCTGCAATTGCTCAAGTAACACGGCAAGACGAGCAAAGCAAATCCCTTGACCAAATTTTGGAAAACTTCCTAGGTTTTTAATTAATTCTGACTTATCAGACACTTATCAAACGTTTCCTGTAATACAAATTGCCACAATCGGGAAATGATGCGCGTCTTAGACAACTTATCTGCCACCGATAACCCCGGATTCCCGTTTATCTCCAGAATAGTTGCTTTACTCAAATCTTGCTCGTCCTCTGCTAAGAAAAGATCGACGCCCAACACCCGTAAGTTAAACAACTGTGCTAATTCGTTGGCAAACGCTGTTTCCGAATCTAAAAACTGTTCTCGGTAGTCAGACGCCTCACCTCCTACTGAGATGTTATTGGCAGCACTAAACGGTACACAGACACCTTTGCCAGGGATAGTATTTAACGTCCAGTCCTGGGCTATGAGGAGCTCACTTATTGATGGGCTATGCAAATCGATAGTGCTAAACCCCTCCTGTGATTGCCGCTCAATTTGTTGCTCGATGTGATATTTAACTGAGTGTATTCCGTCAAATTCAAGCTGGGGAGACATTCTGCAGTAGCTGTACCAGGGTTTACCATCCACAATCAGAAGTCTGAACTCTCGCCCGACAAGGGGCTTTTCCAGTCTAAAACACCCCACTTTATCTTTGATTTTCGCCAAATAGGTGTGCAAGTCACTGGGGCTGCGTAGCTTTTCAACAAACGCCCCATGAGAACCATCATTGGGCTTAGCAATAAGGGGGTAGCCGATGGAATCGGCATAGTGAATCGCATCTGCTGCACTCTTACCTTTGCCTTCGTATATCTTGAACAATCGTGTAAAAAAATAATTACCCGTGGGGACTCTATAACCTAATCGGCTCAATACATTAATCGTGTGCGACTTGTCCCGAACCACGGTGACCGATGTGGCCGAATTGATTGGGAATGCGCATATACTGCCGCCGCCGAAAAAAACCTGGTGCCCGTTGCGTGATACCCGTATCAATTGCTGCGAAAAATGATCCTCTTGGGTGTATTGATAATCAAACCGTTCGCATGCCCTTATCAAAGACTTAATGTGGTGAGGTGCTGTCATAAATCCTTTAATTTCTTATAAATTTTTTAATCTTGCAAAAATAAATCCCATATTGGCTTTTTTTTTGCATATTTGAGTTTTTAATAACGCCAGTTTAGTTGAAACACGTATTTTTGACAGTCATCTTATGCTGAAATTGAGTCTACAAAGACAATTTGCCCTGTTTTTTTCGCTAATGTTGTTATCAACAATAGCGAACGCGGCTATTTCAGCGTCAGAATCCAGTCAGTCCCAGTTTGATGTAGGCGGTACGGTTGAACCTCAATGCAAAGTTAGAGTGAGAGTTCGTGGACGATCAACCACTCTAGATTTAACTTCAGCGACTCGACAAAAAACCGACAACATCTTTATCTGGTGTAATACGGGTCAAAGCGCAGCAAGTGCAACTTACAGTTCAATAAACAACGGCTTTATGGTGAATGAAAACGGCGACAAAATCCCGTATTTAATCCAAATTCCTGGTACCACGTCATCGGATGTTTCTTTAGCAACGCCTCAAACCGTATCGCAACGCGCGGGCAGCGGTACCGATGGCACCGATAGAGGCAGAAACGTGCGCGTTACACCGCAGGTCACAGGCTTAGAAACTGCCGGCCAATACAGCGATACCATTCAAGTAACGGTGTCTGTGAACTAGGATCTGTCAAACAGTCGAATAAATAATCGATTATTCGATTGACAATTAATCGATTCAGGTTAGTCTACCTTCTCACTTCAACCAAAACACCTAGGAGAAGGACAATGAACAATTCAACTACCTTCAACCGCGATGATATTGCCATGGCGATTTCGGTGTTTTGTTCGCGCTCCCGACTCCGTCTCATCGGATAACGATTTCCCCAATAGGAAACCGAAAACCCACTTGATGTACTGAGCTATCTCAGACAAAGCACTTGGAACGACATCCACGCGTATTGCTATGGCTTAACTCGCGCCTGGAGGCTCGTTAGATTTGCCTTCTTTTGACCAATAAAAGTCATTAGTTGGTACTTACTACCGTTAGTATGGATATTTAAAATGACTGAACAAGTTTTAAAAAGCAACAATCAACGTCCGGGGTTATGGACATTGTTCAAACAAGCATTGGCTGGTAATGCCAATCAAGATTTCACCAAAGGCTCAATTGGGGTAGCTGCGTTTCTGCTGGCTGTTCCTATGGTATTAGAGATGCTAATGGAGTCTATTTTCGCCATTGTGGACATGATATTTGTGTCTTCATTGGGTTTTGAGGCCGTGGCAGTAGTCGGCCTGACCGAAGCAGTACTAACTCTGATTTATGGTGTTGCCATTGGCCTGAGCATGGGGATTACCGCCTTAGTCGCGCGCCGTATTGGCGAAAATGACGTTGAAGATGCCAACTTGATTGCGGCTCAATCACTGTGGGTCGGTCTCTTCGTCGCAACGATTGTGGCCTTGATAGGCCTTTGGTATGCCGAGTCGATTTTAGCCTTAATGGGTGCCGAGGAAAAAGTACTCGAGATAGGTACTGACTACACCACGATTATGATGACTGGCTCAATTACCATCTTGTACCTGTTTATGATTAACGCGATTTTTCGCGGTGCAGGAGACCCGTCTATTGCCATGCGGTCACTGTGGATAGCCAACGGTTTGAACATCGTCTTAGACCCGTTGCTCATCTATGGTATCGGTCCATTTCCAGAAATGGGGGTCACAGGTGCCGCCGTCGCTACCAATATCGGAAGAGGTATCGGTGTGTTGTATCAGCTATATCACCTGCGCAGTCACTTAGGTCGAATCAGGGTAACTATGGCTCACTTGCCAGTAAATCTGGCTAAGATACAGGACATCATTAAAGTATCACTTGGTGGCATGGCGCAATTTTTGATTTCCACCGCGAGCTGGGTATTTCTGGTGAGGATAGTCTCTACCTACGGCAGTGCCGCGGTAGCCGGTTATACCATCGCCATTAGGGTTATTATATTTACAATCTTACCCGCGTGGGGAATGAGTAATGCAGTGGCCACATTGGTGGGGCAAAACTTAGGGGCAAAACAACCTGACAGAGCTGAGGAATCAGTTTGGTGCATTGCTAAGTTTAACCTGTACTTCATGCTCAGTGTCGCCTTTGTGTTTATCGCCTTTGCAGAGCACATCGTTGGCTTTTTTAGTCAGGACAAGGAGGTAGTGAGTAGCGGGATCAGTTGTCTGCGTTTTATCGCGTGTGGCTACGGTTTTTATGCCGTAGGCATGATTTTGATACAGGCCTTTAATGGCGCTGGTGATACCTTGACCCCAACCAAGATCAATTTTGTGTGCTATTGGCTTTTACAGATACCGCTTGCTTATGCGTTAGCGAAACTTTTGCACTTAGACAGCAGTGGCGTATACATCGCCATTATGTTGGCAGAATCGCTTATCGCACTAGTCGGCTATTGGGTGTTTAGAAAAGGTCAATGGAAGGTGATGCAAGTGTAGCGATGGCAGTACTGAGCGCCTGAATCTGTTTTAGGCGCTCAATTTCAACGGCGCAACTGAATTTGGAATTTCTTACTGGCCTAGTCGGTTTTCATACAGTGAACGATAGTAAGGCGTCACTTCCTCTACTACCGCTTTTTGAGATTCGTTTAGGCTTATTTGTTTTTCGATATACGGACCAAATCCCGTGGATTGCTGCACTGAATGATACCAATGAGGTGCCCACACCCCGTCGCTGGCTCTGGTGCCTGAAGGCCATTTAAGCATCTGTTCACTAAAGGGAATATTTAACTGGGTACACAGTTCAGACAAGATTCGTTTTGGCTGTTTGAGTACATCATTGGAATCAATCACGGGGATATTTTGCCCGGTAATCGCACTGACTGCTCGGTAGAGTTCCGCCTGCCGAATAATACCAATATCTTCAACAGTGCAAACGCCTCGACTGTTGGTGTAGGAATTGACGACCTGCTCAGGCGCTCTTATTAAAAAACAATGAGTCAGTTGTCGCGTCCACTCAAGTGATTCGCCAGCCAACATATGATGCGTCATATGCTTTTGGTATTGGATGGGTGTGCAAACCTTATCGCTGGTTAGCTGTTTAGCAACCTCTTTGTAGTCACTGCTCTGGGCGGCCAATACCTCGTCAAAATAGGGGTGAGGACTCTTGGTCTTATTTAAGTAGTAAGCGTAAAAAGGCTCATCTACCACACTGCAGTCTGCCCGATTCTCCCAGCTGCGCATCATCGCTGTTGAGATGTTGCGCGGGCCTGACCACATTGATATACGCAAGGTCATGCAAGCGCCCCAGTTTCAGACTCGATAAGATCGAGGTAGTGTTGCTGCAGTTTTTTAAGCATGACACGACTGCCATCACCGATAACGCGCCCGTCGACTTGTTTAACCGCCGATAATCCAGCGAAGGTGCCAGTGATAAAAGCTTCATCGGCCGCATAAACATCAGATAGCGTGAAGTTCTTTTCGAAGACTGGGATATCATGGGATTTACATACATTGATAACGTTTCTTCGAGTAATGCCATCTAGGCAAAAGTCACCGCTTGAGGTCCACACCTCGCCGCCTGTGATAATGAAAAAGTGGGTTGAGTTGCAAGTAGCGACAAACCCGTGAGGGTCAAGCATCAGTGCTTCATCGGCATTGGCTTTGGCCGCTTGAATACAGGCAAAAATACAATTTAATTTTGAATGAGTATTGAGTTTAGGATCTTGCACATCCGGATAGCCTCTTCTCACGTGTGTGGTAAATAGCGAAACACCGTCATCAGCCCCCTGCTCTAGCGGTGTTTTAAATTCAGGAATAATTACTATGGTTGGCGGCGATATGGTAACTCTAGGATCTTGGTAAGGTGTCGCTTTTAGCCCCCTGCTCACCATCAATCGAATGTGCACACCATCTTCCATGTCATTGGCGACACAGGTATCTTCAATGCGCTCCAGCAATTGCTTTTTGGTTAAACCAATATCCATATCGAGCGCTTTTGCGCCGTCATAAAGGCGTTTCAAATGTTGCTCAATAAAAGCCAGCACACCGTGGTGCAGACGAATGCCTTCCCACACACCATCACCGAGGATAAACCCACTATCAAACACAGAAATTTTAGCCTCTTCTCTTGGATAGAGTGTGCCGTTTATATTGATGAGAATGTCTTTGTTGCGGGGATCGTCGTGATATTGATGGGTTGCCATGGACTCAGTCGTTTTATGCTAGAAAAACCATACTGTAGCATAGCTTGGATGTGTCGCTAGTGAAGCAACACATCCCAAATTTACAACTATGTTTTTTTCTCGTCTGAGACAGAGACTGAAAATGGCGTAAAATCAGTATTGGTGTCGTATACATCTATTTTTTCTGCACGCTTCAAAAAGTTAACCAGCTTGTAGGTAAAAGGTGTCATTAACGCTTCCCAAAGCACTTTCAGAATGTAATTACTTACCATCACCAACAGTACTTGTTCTACTGACCATATACCCAAAAACGCGATGCTATAAAAGAACACAGAATCAACTGCTTGCCCGACAACGGTAGAACCGATAGTACGTGCATACAGGTGCTTTCCTTGGGTCTTTATTTTCATTTTTGCCATGACATAAGAATTGGTTAGCTCACCCGCCCAAAAGCCAATCAGTGAGGCTAAAACAATACGCCAGGTTGAGCCAAAAGCGGTCTCCAAAGCAGCTTGATCACCCCAGTTTTCGGCTGCGGGAAGCGCCAATACCGCCCAGCTCATAAAGGCGGCAAATCCTAAGGCAGCAAAACCTGTCCAAACCACTCTGCGCGCGCGTTTGTATCCGTAGACCTCAGTTAACACGTCGCCAAAAATATAAGAAAAAGGAAAGAACAACACGCCGGCACCAAAAATGACACCATTGAACTCGGCAATTTTGGCCGGTCCTATTAAATTGGAGCACAACAGCACCGCCACAAAAGCAGCCATGACAAAGTCGTAGTACTTGAAATTATTCACTCGGTGCAGCTCCTCAATTAATTAGCAATTGCAGCTTGCCACATTGGCAAGGCCTAATTCAATGAAGGTTTATGATGGAGAATTACTGCACACATTATATTTTATGAAACGACTGAATGGTTTATCAGGTGTTGTCCATTCAAAAGCAAAGGCAGTTTCGTTGGGTGAGTTGGGAAAGAATTGCGGCTCAAGACAAAACCCTTGCCTAGGCAAAAATGGCTCTCCTAAACCATGACCAGTATATAGCTGAATGCCGGGATAGTTGGTACTTACACTTAGCTTGATATCACAACTTGGCGACAATGCTATCGCGGCAACGTCAGCGTTATTATTAAGAGCGAAATTGTGGTCAACGTCATCACTGATTGCACGAATAGCGGTGAAATCAAACTTGTCATGTACCGCCTTTAACTCGCCCGTTGGAATATTCTCATGATCAACGGGTGTGTAGTGCGCAGCATTAATTTTTAACGCATGTGCATCTATGCTTTCTTTGTCTTCTGACAAATTAAAATAGGCATGCCCAGTCATACCCACGCAGGTTGTTTGCTCAGTTTCAGCATGCATTTGAATGAGTAATTCGCCAGAATTCGCAATGGAGTAGGTTACTTCGAATTGAATCGGTCCAGGATAAGTCATTTGTGTTTTTGCACTGCTATCATAGTGCAGCACTAAAGTGACACTCGACTCTTCTTGGCGCTTAACTTGCCAAAAGCAATTGTGCAAAGCGATAGGCCCGCCGTGCAGATGGTTGTTACCTTCGTTACAACCTAATTCAATGGTTTTTCCATCAATACTGACTTCACCGTTGGCAATACGATTCGCAAACGGACCGGCGATAGCGCCGAGGTAAGCTGCATCATTTAAGTAGTCTTCAATATTCGAATAACTAAGCAAAAGCTCACGTTTTTTCCCGTCCAATTCGGGTTGCCATTGATGTAGTCTGGCACCGTAATTAAGAACAACAGCACTGTCCCCAAAATTATTTTTAATTTTTATTGGAATAATCTGCTCAGGCAAAACGTCCACCCTTTAATAATTGCGAAATCTCGATTTTGAGGCCGTTAATGTGCACCTCGAACGTAGTGTGGGCAAGCGAAAATTTCGATTTCGATAAAAAACGTAAGTGGAAACTTTGTTAACCATTTCACAAATACCCTCGGATTGCGTGGGAATGTGAACCGCTTCACTGTTTATAAACTAGGCGATTGTTGAGTTCAAAGGTAACGTCTGCCTCGACCCCAAACACGCGGAAACGCCGCACGGACTCAAAGGATGAAAAAATGAAAAACTGGTTGTTGATGTTGGCAGTGCTACCTAGCTTTGCATTTGCAAATTGGACAAGTAGCGACAAAAAAACACCGGAAGAAACGCTGGAAATTCTGGATTACCAAGATGAACTGATGAACGCCTATTTGTGGCTACCTGAAGATCACGACCCCAACCTAGAGTATTCAGCGGTAGTCATGGTACATGGCTGCGGCGGCGCACATTACAAAGACGTACCAGAGCAATGGACGGCAAAATATATTTCAGGCAAATATAAAGTCTGGGGCAAATTGCTCAATCAACAAAGCATCATGGTACTCATGGTTGATTCCTTTACGCACCGCGACGTAAATAATGATATTGGCGGCGGCGTTTGTGGCGGTGACCCTCTCGATAGACCCGCGAAAATCGACCCTATATCGGTGCGTCCAGCGGATATTGCTAAAGGCATTGAATACCTTAAGTCTCGTGACGATGTAGATGCTGATAAAGTCGGTGTATTAAGCTTTTCCAACGGCGGTACCGCCGCACTTGCTCTTGCTAATCACGCCGCATTGGCGCAAAAACAACAAACACTTATGGATGCAGGTAAGGAGTGGTTCAACCTTCCATTTGATGCCGCCTATCAAGCATCAACGTTCGTTAGCTTATATCCTGGTTGTGGATTAAATGGGTATACGAATGCTACCCAAGGTGTTTTTAGTGATGATTTCAATACCTACGCAGAAACCTTCCTATTTGCCGCCGCTAATGACACAAGCCTGCCAGATGACACTCTAGAGAAATGTGCGGCATTACGCACAATGGACGCTCAACATGCGCCAGAGAAAACCAACATGCAAATGCGCGTTGTTGAAAACACGAATCACCAGTTCGATTACAAAGAAGAAGACGAACAACCCGTTATCAGAACCATCGACAGAATCTTAAGTTTATTTGCGACTATGTAGTCCAGAATAAGATTGGTCAATTCGACAGTCATTGGTATGAACTCACAGATTAATAAGGGTCAGAGTTAACTGAAACTCGCTTAACTCTGACCAAACTTGCTACTCATTAATTTTTTCCAGATTTAGGTTCCGAACAAAAATTAGACTAATTGCTGAGGTACTTTATTGTCAGAGTTTCCTATATTGAGGGGGCTTGCATGACAGGAGACAGCAGTATGAGTCAAAGTAGCAGCACATCTTCGTTTAATGAGCATCCATTAAACGACCCTGCGGTAGACCGTTTACTCAAACGTATGCCACCCAATATTGCCAGTAGTTTCAGCACCGAGCAGTTGTTTGGTTTACGTGAAGCCATTGGGGTTCGAGGTGGTCGATTACACAGCTTAGATGTGCGCAGTACGTTAAAACTGCCGTTTTTGCCATTTAGCTTTTACATGGTGTTTTTGATGGGTAAAAACCGCAGGGCACTGTCGGATCAAGAGCGCTATATGGCGGCTATTTCACTGGTATTTTTCCTTATGCTGATGGGTTTTGGTGCCCTAGCTGTATTTTTTATATTCCTCTATTTGGCTAAATCTGCACTCGGCATCAACTTATTCTCAGACCATTCAATAGGCCTTTGGGACTGGTTCAAATCGCAGTTCGGTTAGCGCTGTCATTCAATTAAAAAGAAAATGCGTTGACGGGCTTTGTTCAACCATTTATCTTTATATAAAGATTTATATAATATTAATTACAAAATGCAAAACACTACATTCAACTATTTATTCACAGCATGTATTCAATTATTAATGCTTAGCCTTCTGCCCTTTACTACGTTGGGGAATACAGATAAACCAAACCACGACCTAGCCCAGCTTGTCGGTGCTTATCACGAAGTGTACGATTTTTCAGGTACCGTAATGGTGGTTGAAAATGAACAGGTCGAGTTTTTGACAAGCTACGGACTCGCTTCTCGAGAGTTAAATATTCCTCTAACCCCGCAGCATAGGAACTCCATCAACTCGATATCAAAAACATTCACTGCTGTATCAATAATGATACTAGTTGAGCAAGGCAAACTAGACTTGCATGCGCCAGCCTCTGCCTATCTGCCCGAAATGAAAGCCTCGTGGAAAAACGAGGTCACTATTCATCAGCTACTCACCCATACCTCAGGTCTGCCCAGAGAAGCCGGTATAGAACAGCATAGTGAAATGTCGTTTAAGGAGCAGATCGACAACTTAGTTGTGGGCTTGATTCCATCAAAAACAGAAAAGAAAACATACCAATATTCAAACGCTGGTGTCATTTTGTTGGGCGCCATCGTAGAGGCTGTTAGCAAACAATCATTCAACGCATTTGTTGAACAACAGATTATCAAACCATTAAAACTCAAAAACACCGGGCTTTATAAGAGCAAAGCAATAGTCCCCTCTCAAGCAACCCCTTATAGAATGACGGCAGACGGTATTGCACATGCGCAAAGAAGCAAACATTTTGGCGACAGTGCTGGCGGCGGAATGTATTCCACCGTTGAGGATCTCTATACCTTCGTTTTAGCAATAGAAAACAATTCACTCCTGTCCGAAAAAAGCAAAAATCTAATGCTCCATCCACATGTTGCGTCAGGTCAGAGTGACTCAGAAGGGTACCTGTGGAGCTTAAAATCTTTTGGCGGTGAGAACTTATTATTCGCAGCAGGCAGTGGTTATGGAACCAAAAGTGTATTTATCAGAATGCCCGAGAGTAAAGACTTTATCGCCATCACGTCAAACTGGGGTAACACCCCCATATTACCTATGCTTCGCGATATTTACCTGTTAAGTAGAGGAAAAAAAGTTGAGGCGCCGACTACTGATAACCTTGCTAACGCACAACGCTACTCTAAACATTTAGGTGACTACCTATTCAATGCTGAGCAATTGCAACAACAACTCGGCGTTAACTCGGGTAAACTGCGCTTGCACGCGGTTAATGGTAAGTTATTCCTTGACGATGAATTGTTGACTCAACAAACCGTCAACAATCTAGGCTTGACCTACACGGCCGAGGTAACGATACAATTGCCTTCAACAACACAAATGTTGATTAACATTAATGGCAACAAATTATTGGGCACTAAAATTTAGCGGCTGATAAACAGGATAAAAAACAATTAATAAATTAAATCAGTTTGACTATCTTTTAGAAAGAGCCATCAAGCAATGGAAAGCACTCTATCCAGAATTGGCCGTTGATGATGCGGCCCTTATCGGACGGCTGATTGGTATCGGAGCGAATGCTGATGGCATTGGCGTGACGGTACTAAAACAATTTGAATTGGGTCAGTCAGAACACGATGTACTAGCGTGCGCCATGCGTCAGCCGGCGCCGCACATAGCCACGCCGAATTTACTTCTAGAAGAGGTAAGGATTACATCCGGCGCATTGACGACTTGCCTTAATCGCTTGATAAAGCGGGAGCTTGTTGAGCGCGTTGCACACACAACCGATCTCCGCTCAAAACCTATTCAATTAACAGATAAAGGGATCGAGCTAATCGAACGGGTGACTCATGCTCGCTTCAATTTGTCTGAAAAAATACTGCAAGACTTTAGTGAATCCGATAAATCAGAGTTTGTACGTCTATTGAAGAAGATACAGTCGAGCCTTGTTAAGTACAGTTAATAAAACTCGACTGAATGGCATCCAATCACACCTTTTAATTAGTAAAAGTCATACATTTACTGCGCTACTGAATGTACTGGAGCAGAAATGCTACAACTGTTTCAGAGACCTTTTTATGTATTTCTTCCCGTTGCACACCATTGGGGTCAGAACACAAATCAGGAACAGCCATCTTACCATTTTGAGTACACTGGGATAAAAAACTGTAGTGGTGTGCATCTTCAATTATCTTGAATTGACTATTAGGTAATAAAGCGTGGGCGTACTCTGCGTTGGCCTTACTAGGAGCCATTCGGTCTTTAGCCCCCGCAATAAGCAGTGTAGGTACCGAGTTTTCGGTTAAACTTTCTGCTCGAAACGCGTAAACCACGGCGGGTGCAATGGCGACCGAAGCAGTAATATGCGGTAAGCGAAAACTAAAGTGCTGTTGGTCATTGCTGTTAAGTACTTGTTGTGAGTTTGCGACTTCTTCAAATGCGGCCAAGACATCGAGAAATTCTGGTTGCGGTTGGCAGCTAAAATCGTCCAGTGCCTCGCTACAATACTGTGCAAACAAAGACTTATCAGTAATGCCTCCAATAGCCGAGAGCGCAGTGTAACCCCCTAGACTAAAGCCCACGACAAAAGTGTTTGTAGGATCTATGTATTCCCGCCACTTGTGGTGTTCCAGAAGTTTTTGGCGAACAACTTTTAAGTCTTGTGTTCTTTCCCACCACAACAAAAAACCTTCAGGAAACTTCTTTGCCTCAAATGCGGTGTTCCCATGATGATTCACACCGGCAACGATAAAACCGGCTTGAACGAGTGCGTCAGCCAACCACAGCATTTGTGGTGCCGAGCCGCCCGTGCCATGTGACATGAGCACCAGCGGCCGCTTTTCAGATACGGGTAAAGCGTTGTGCGCTACATTACCTGCTTTAAATAGCGGGTTGTCTTTTGCACCGAGATAAAACGGTTTTATGTCGGTACTTTCGGTGGGATAAAAAATATGCGTATGCATAGGTCTTGCCTTGTCACTGCGCCAGGCTTGTCGGTCATTGTCTTCAAATCGCTCGAGCGCCATACCAATACTGAAACGCGTTGATTGCCTGCACGGGGTTAATTCTTGGAAATCACCGCATAACTCTTCAAATTCCGCACGAATGCCCTTGGCGTCAGGAAAGCTCTCCACAAGCCAATTAAAAAGGTCAACTGCCTTTTCAGGGTGTTCACTCCATCTGAGCTGCCGCGCAAGCTCAAGTATGAGTTGCGCAGATTCCAACGATTCAATGTTTTTTCGTGTGACCTTTTCTAGGGTCTCATGCCATGTGTTGGTGATGAGACTTTTTTGTAAATGGAAGGAAGGTAAATCACTTCTAATAGGTACCGGCAATTGATGATAGGTCGCAATCACATCATCAGCCAACGCCTGTTTTTGCCTGAAACCGATACCATTGTTTGCAAGTAAAATAAGGCTCAGTTCCTCTTCAGGAAAATAATAAACAAGGGAGCTGTGCCCATCGAGTTGACCGTCATAGCTGTGCCGCGTTGTAAAGACATCCGGCGACAATTCATGATACTCTACCCGCCAGCCAAGAGGTTGCTGGCTTGAAAACAACATAGCGTGACTCGCTGGGCTCAGCAATTTTTCGCCGTGTATCGCATGCACAAACGATTGTAAATCGCTTGCGCTAGCGTAAAGCCCCGCGCCGCCTTGAAACACTTGCGTATGCAAGGTTTTATGCGGCTGCCAGCCACCTTGTTGAGCCCAGCGAAAGCCGCCAACTAACTCCTTATTGTTTGAGGTTACAACGCCGCTTTGCATCATAGATAGTGGTTGAAACAAATGAGTTTGCAAATTGTCTTGTAGACCCTTGCCAGTAACCTCTTCAACGATTTTTGCAATTAACAACCAACCAAGATTTGAATACAGGTAATCAGCACCGGGCGTAAAGTTAAGTGTTAGATTGGCGATCAGCTCCATTAATTGTTGATTGGGCAATTGCCTCCGATAACGTCCGCTTCCCCAATCTGGCAGTGTGAAATGGTTAGGTAAGCCTGAAGTATTCGCCAGTAGATGATGAAGCGTGACCATGGAAGCCCAAGGTGCAGTAAAACCAGGTAAATAGAAGCTAATTGGCTTATCGAGGTCTACAACACCTATTTCTTGAAGTTTGAGCACAAGCGCTGCAACAATTGGCTTACTCAATGAAGCAATGGGATACTGCAAATCTTTTTTAACTAGGTTTTGTGGAGTGTAATCACTCACTTTGGAGATATATCGGCATACTACTCGATTATTTTTGGCAATGAGCAATTCACCATAAAATACCGCGTGGTCGACGTAAGGCTTAGTCACTTCATCTAATTTTTTGCAGAAAGAGGCTTCGTTTGTGGCTGAGGAAAGGTTCAATTCAGCGGCTCCAGCGCAGCGCGTGGCCAATATTAAAAGAAAAATGAGAGAATAGAATTTCATAAGAGCCTTGTGTCGTTTACATTGAATTCGGCCTGTCATGCTAGTAATGTGCCGCACAACTTACCTTAAAAAATCCTATTATTTTTCTAATATTAGCTAATACATTATGAATACTAGTGCCTCACAGGCGGATAAATTTCAACTTGGTCCTTTCGAAGTCAGGGAAAAAGAAAATGTGTTAGCAACGCCAGAGCAAGAAATTGTGTTGCTACCCAAGGTAATGATGCTGCTGATTTACCTTTGCAGACATTCACAAAGAGTAGTGACCTTTGACGAGCTAAACGATGCGATCTGGCCACGAGAAGTCGTCGGTGACAACGCAATCTATAATCTTGTCGGGCAACTGCGCAAAGTACTTGGCGATAAGGCCAGCGACCCAACTTATATTCAAACAGTATCAAAACAAGGCTACCGGCTGCTCATTGCGGCCACACCTTTAGCCATAAGCACTACAGCAATAGACGGTCAGCCCGTAGAAGCACCTGAAATTACAACGCCATCAACGTCCCAAATAACTCGCAATACAGATACAAAGCGGCGCGGCATCACTTTACTTGTGGCGTTTACACTCGTATTGGCTAGCTATTTTTTGCTCTCGCACTTTTCCAACAATATTCCAGAAACCGCTGAGGAACAGTTGCTCTTAGCCCGTTATCAATTGTACCGAGGTGATGCCAAGGGCATTGAGCAAGGAATAGCGTCGCTGCAACAGGCACTCACAATTGCACCAGAATGGGAGATTGCGCTTATAGAACTGGCTCATGCCTATTTGCGCAAATTAACACTAGAACCAGAGAATGCAGCATTTTGGTTGGCCAAAGCAGAGGCTATAACCTCAGAGAATGTGCTGGGAAAACGAGGACAGCGATTAGCGATGCTTTTGGATGTTATTAAAGAAAATAAAGACATTGTACAACTTGCAGAATGGTTTTCAGATACCGACACACTCAACAGTGCGAGATTGAGTTACAGCCGCATGTTGTTTGGGCAGGGTAAAACCCAAGAGGCGCTCACACAAGCCCTATTGGTCAAAGATAACTGTGTAAATTGCCCCTACGTGTATCAGCAACTGGCAGCAACTTATATGGTGCTAGGACAAGTTCAAGAAAGCTTTGATAGCTTTGCCCGCTACAGGCTATATCAAAATGAGGACAAAAAACATCCCGCAGACATTGCCGGTTATATCACGCTTAATCAGCATAGCCTCAGAGAAATGGCTAAGTGGCACTTTCAGAACCCGCAAAATAAAGCGCTATTACCGCATCAACGCAACGCCTTGGCTCTATTTTATCTCACGCTGGGCAATGTTACTGACGCTGAAAAATTACTAGCCGATGTATCGCATTCAACTACGCAGTTTTTTGATTTATACACGCTCGCCGCTTTGCATGGCGCCAAAGGTGATTTCCAAAGCAGTCTAAAATTTTTGCAACGTCGCCAACAAGCCTACCCGGATAATGACAGATTCAAATTATCCGTCGTGTATGCTCTTTGGCAAATGAACCAATACGACGACGCCTTGGCAGCGCTTAAAGCATTCAATATTCTTGATGACACTGAAGTGGTGCCTGACTCAATAGACTTTTCGCTTTGGAGTGTCTATGCCGCACTACTTCAAGAGCATGGAAATGCTGATTTTGCCACGGATATTCTGGTTAAATTGGCAGCAAAGTTGCGTGCTGGTCTGCTGCCTAACAGCCACAATAGCGACATTCGCCTTGCCGCAGTTTTGGCGCTACAAGGCAAAAATGATGAAGCGCTACAACAGCTAGACGTTATTCTAAAACAGGGATGGGTAAGTGACTTCAATCAGAACTGGTGGTATTTGCAAGACTCGCCTTATTTTAAGAAGCTCAGAGCAAACCCTAGATTTCAGCAGTTAGTGTCGCGTTACCACATGGAAATCGAATCTATCTATCAGCAAACTCGAAAAACATACTAAACGTTTCTGCTTTCCTCGTTGTAGCTATCCTCACGTATCAAGCCTGCTCGAGTAAGAAGTCCACAAACATTCGAGGGAGATCGTTAGATTCAGGTGTTTCTTGTGCATTAGTAAGTACTCGCTTTAAGTGTTCACTATTTTCAGTGTACTTTTCACTAAATACAGTAAGTCGCTCCACCAGCACCTTCTTGTCGACCTCAGGATGAAATTGGAAACCCCAAAACGGTTTTCCGTCTACCTTAAACGCGTGTGGACACGCATCGGTATAGGCAAGTAATGTGCAATTATCAGGGAGTGTTGGCGCCCGCTCGCGATGCACACTCACAGCCAAGAAGGGATTTGGAGCGTGCTTCAAAATAGGATCTTGAGCAGCTTCGGGAGTCAACGAAATAGGTAAGGTACCAATTTCAAAATCTCTTTCATCCCTGACGATTTCGCCACCTAGTGCGACCACTGCCAGTTGGAAACCAAAACAAGAAGCGAATACAGGTTTCTCTATTTTTAGGCAGTGCTGCAACAAATTCACTGCATCGTTTAAAAAGGGGTAATTTTCGGGTTCAAGCACACTGGCTTCACTCGCACCGCCAACAAACACCGCATCGTATTTTTCTACAATTTGGGCGTCAAATTGAGGTGTATCAAACACGTTCAGCACATCTATGTTGTTCAAGCTAATATCAGAAAACTGTGCGAAGCTTTGCAATTCTTCCAAGCGCACTTGCTCGAGGTCGCGAATTTGAACCAGCAAAAATTTGAGTTTGTCTCTAGACATGATGTGCTTACTGAATATTTTTATATGGCTTAATTGTATTGAAGGCCTGGGTGTCAACGCAACCGCAAATCCGAATTCGCTTCATTCATCTAGTAGGCTCTATTAGGGTTAACTATCTCTGGAACCTCTGTTCGAAGTAGGTATTTACTAACATTAGACGCAATAATTTTACTGGCGGTCAGGGGATTCGTAGGCGCGCTAATATGGGGTAACACAGTGACCGAAGGATGGCGCCACATCCAGGAAGATGGTGGTAAGGGTTCTTTTTCAAATACATCTAATACGGCGTGGCTAATACGCTCTTTTACAAGTGCCTCTTTGAGGGCAATTTCATCTATTATTGCGCCCCTGGCAAAGTTAATAATACCTGGAGACCGCTCTAGCCCATCAAAGAAACGACGGTTTATTAGCCCTCTTGTAGCGTCGGTTAAAGGCAACAACAGAACGATACAATTCGCCTGTGCTACTACTTCTTCCAGCTGCTTCAAGCCGTATTGGTAATTAAATGGCAGCCCCTGTTTTGCACTATTTCCCCAGCCAGTAACCTTGTATCCTAGCGTTTGCAATGCGGTTGCGGCATGACTTCCTAGTTCACCACATCCCAATACGGCAACATTATACTCGCGGTTGCTCAATCGAGTGTGTTGCTGCCAAACTTGATGCTGTTGTTGCTCGGCATATTGAACAACTAAATGCTGTAGATGCATCACCCAATGTAATACAGATTCGCTCATGACCTGAGCAAGGTCAGGGTCTTTTAGGCGCGTGACTCTGACTTGTTTAAGGTCTATTTGCGAAATAAGGTTCTCTACTCCCGCCCAGGTACTGTGTATCCACTTAAGCTTGGGTAATGTAGACCAGTCGAAGTCTTTGGGATTTGCCGCTACAACGAACTCGACGTCCACTTTTTGAGCATCGCTTAATTCACTTATCAAACAAATTTGATGATCGGGTAAATAGGTCTGCAAATGCGATAGCCAGACAGAAGCATCGCGTTCTTTGGAGTGAGGAATAAAAGGAATAATCACGTATTTAAAAAAAATTGGCCGTCTATGACGGCCAATTTAGCAGATTATACCGTATTGCCAATGGGCAATTTGGTAAGTGGTTTGCCCGTCAACACACGCAGTGCATTGGCAACCGCAGGACCTGCGGGAGGTGTACCAGGCTCACCCACGCCGGTTGGTGCCTCACCCGAATTCACAATATGTACTTCTATTTCAGGCATTTGAGGTAGACGCAATAAGTTGTAATCGTAGAAATTATTCTGGGTTGCTCGGCCTTTATCTAATGTTATAGCCTCGCCTAATACGGCACTTAAGCCATAGCCGATACCACCTTCCATTTGGGCTCTGACCACATCAGGGGTGACGGCAAAGCCACAATCTACCGCACAATAGATTTTCTCTATCTGAAAGCTGCGATTTGGATTTAACCGCACTTTCGCCACTTGCGCGACAAAACTGGCAAATGACTCATGTACGGCAACACCGAGAGCGACATTCTCCTCCAGTTTAGTGCCCCAGTTAGATGCTTCAAGTACCCTGTTCAACACCGCAAGATGGCGTGGATGTTTTTGCAATAGACGCTGTCGTAACTTTGCTGGGTCTTGCCCCATTTTATGCGCCACTTCATCAAAGAAAACTTCTGTAGCATAGGCATTGTGGCTGTGTCCAACCGAACGCCACCACAATACTGGCACCCCCACTTGCGCTTCGTGAGCCTCAAATTGGCGGTTGGCTATTGCGTAAGGTAAATTCGCACCACCTTCGGTAATAGCCATATCAATCGGCCCCTGAATTAAGCCCTCAAACGGGGTGCCACGTAAAATGGACTGCGACACCACACGATGGTGCCAACCCGACAATTCTCCGTTTTTATCAATGCTGGCTGCAAACTTGTGTTTAGCCATCGGGCGGTAACGCCCCGCTTTCATATCGTCTTCACGCGACCATTGCAGGCTGATAGGTGCGGCACCTGCAGTACCTTTAGCAATCATCACCGCCTCCATGACAAAATCGCTGTCAGGAACCGCTCGGCGTCCAAAACTACCGCCGGCGTATTGGGTATGAATGAATATCTGTTCTGGTTTTAAACCCGTAACTTGCGAGGCCACATAGACATCGACCGAAGGAATTTGAGAGCCGGTATAAATATGGCACTCGTTATCTTTCAAATCCACTACACAGTTAAGTGGTTCCATCGTGGCATGCGCCAAGTAAGGAAACTCCAATTCCATTTCGACGGTCGTAGCCGCGTCTTTTTGTGCGGCTGCAAAATCACCTTCGTTAACAACCGTAGTGCCGGGTGTTTGCCCCAGTTCAGAAAAGTGTTGCCAGAGTTCTTCGCTGCTGCGCTGCTCAGTACCTGATACATCCCAATCGACAATGAGCGCCTCTTTACCTTTTCTCGCCGCCCAATTGTTGTCTGCAAGTACCGCAATACCTCTAGGTGTGCTTTATACTGACTTAACCCCAGCAATTGCCTTGGCTTTGGAGGTGTCCAGCGCCTTGACTTTAGCGCCAAATGTTGGCGGATGTAAAATGGCAGCGTACAGCATGCCAGGCAAGCGAACATCAATTGTGTATTGTGCGGTTCCGTGAGTTTTCTCAAAGCTGTCTTTGCGTTCAATATGAGTACCAAGCAAAGTAAAAGTATCTGGTGATTTCAATGCAGGCTCTTGTGGTACCGTTTCCAGCGCGGCTGCTTTGGCCACGTCGCCAAAGCTAACAGATTTGCCCGCGCCATCACTAATAACTCCTTTGTCTACCGACAATGAGTCTGCCGCCACACCCCAAGCCTTTGCAGCCGCCTGCACTAGCATCTGTTTCGCAGCGGCTCCTGCTTGTCGCAATTGCATCCATGAATTTGCCACTGCGGTTGAACCGCCAGTGCCTTGATAAGGCCCCCAAAACAGGTTGTTGTATTTTGTTGCGTCTGCTGGGGCAAACTCCCAACGCATTTGTTCCCAATCGGCATTCATTTCCTCAGCGACAATCGCGGTTAACCCAGTGGTGACGCCCTGCCCTTTGTCGAGGTGCTTTATGATGACGGTCACTGTATTGTCGCTACCGACCTTAACAAAGTGCCCCATCATCTCAGCTGCTTCTGAATGCCCATGCCCCATTGCAACCGAGTGCATACCGATTGAAAACCCGACTCCTGTGATAGCACTGGCTTTTAGAAACTTTCTACGATTCAAGGTAGTTAAAGAAGAGGTGTTCATGACCTACACCTCCTTAGCCAAACGGTCAGCAGCGTCATGAATAGCCGCTCTAATTCGATGATAAGTCGCACATCGACAAATATTACCTTGCATCGCCATATTAATATCTGCATCGGTAGGCTTCGCGTTGCCTTCAAGTAGTGCCGTAGCCGACATTATCTGCCCTGACTGGCAATAACCACATTGGACGACATCCAACTTTTGCCACGCTTCTTGCACGGCTTTGGCTGGTGCACTTGCCAATCCCTCAATGGTAGTCACCGTCGCGCCTTGCGCAACAGACACCGGGGTAGAACAAGAGCGAATGGGCGCGCCGTTTAAATGCATAGTACAGGCACCACACATTCCCACCCCACAACCAAATTTGCTCCCCGTCATATTTTGAATATCTCGTACAAACCACAGCAAAGGCATTTGTGGGTCGCCATCGAAAGAGACAGATTCACCGTTCAACGTAAATTTAATCATTTTGAGTTCCCATAAGACTGAAGGGGAAGGTTAGAGTGTCATTTAACCCAGTGAGATGATGAAAAAAGACAAGCTAACGAGAAGTGCTATTAACTATAGTACAAATAGAGAAACCCAGAACCTAAAACTGGGAAATTAATGTATCGAATAATGACTCGTTTAAGTGCTTTACCCTACACTTGGAACACATTGATGTTCTTATGCAGATCAATTAAACGTTTAGCAATATTACTATTCGCCGTAACCGTCTCCTTTGTACCCTCAGCCGTTTCATCAGCGATGTTTTTGATATTCAAGACAGTTTGATTAATCTCTTGTGCCACCATCGACTGCTGTTCAGACGCAGCAGCAACTTGCACATTGAGATCTGAAATTTCGTTAACTGCATCGGCAGCTTGTTCAAAGGCTTTCGCGGTAGCTTGGCCTTTCTCTAAACACACCTCCACACTCTCACTGCCTTTATTCATACTGCCAACTGCATTGTTCGCCTCATTTTGAATGCGTTGCACCAAATTTTGAATGTCCACCGTTGATTCTTGTGCACGCTGCGCCAAGCTGCGCACCTCGTCGGCCACGACGGCAAAACCTCGACCACTTTCACCGGCTCTTGCAGCTTCTATCGCGGCATTTAACGCGAGCAAATTAGTCTGTTCCGCAATACTTTGAATCGTTTGTAAGACGGTATCGATATTGTTGGTTTCAGACACGAGGTTTTCAATTACCTGACCGGCCTCTTTTACTTCAACCGCAAGCACCTGAATTATATCTTGAGTTTCATTGGCGCTCTTACGGCCCTCGGTCACACAATCGCGCACATTTTCTGCTACTTGCGAGGCAAGGTTAGTGCTTTGCGCTACTTCTTTGGTATTGACACTCATTTCTTCAATAGCGGTGGCGACCTGCTCAGTTTCATCACGCTGCTTTTCAACATTAACGAGTGTTTTGTCCATGACGTGTAGCGCGGTTTCTGCAGATTTGCCCAAGCTGTCGGTTTGGCTCACGACTCCTTTAATAACCCCAGACAATACATCCATAAAATGATTAAAAGCGTTAGCTACTTCACCAGTTTCGTCTTTCGCCGAGTCATTTAAGCGCATTTTCAAATCGCCATCGCCATCAGCAACTTCTTGCAATCGCGCGCGTAACTCATTTACTGGCGTCGCAATAAGCTTGCTTATCCAAAAGGGAAGTACGCATACAACAATCAGCGCAAAAACAAATTGAGCGATAATAAGTTTGATTGCAAACTGCTCATCTTTTTCAGCAGTTAGGGCAGCCCGTTCAGTGAAATTCTGAATCTCGTCAAGTAAGGCAACTAGTTCACTATTCAGCGCGTCTTCTTTATCTTCTAGATCACTAGCCTTTAACACGACACTATTGAAATCACCCTTTACAGCATCAGACAAAATACTATTGATCTCTTGTTTAATCACTTCATATTTAGAGTCAATACTTTCAAGTTTTCTACCGACAAGTTGAAATTCGGCTATAGCTTCTGCGCTGTGTAGTTTGTCAAATGCGTCGGCAACAAATACATTTGCCTCCGCGATTTCTTTAGTTACTTTTTTTGAATATTCCTCAACCTTAGCAACTGCTTTTTGTAAGGATGTTTGTGCTTCTGAACGACCGGATTCAAATAATGCAGCTTTGAATAAAGCGCGCTCAAGATAAACGGCTTCTTCTAATTTGTGCTCAGTGATCTTCGTTAGCATTTTTGTCAGCGGAATATCTTCCTCCGCAATCTCAAATAACTCTGTACCTATTTTGCTCATGTAATAAATGGAAATACCGCCCATCATTATCATCAAGATCAACTGAATCAAACCTTGAAAATAGATTTTATGAGAAATACGCAAGTTGGCGATCATTAAAAGATCTCCTTCACAGTGTTAGCTGGCAACCTTTTAAAGGTAGGTTAAAAAACCCAAAAAAAGTATGTAAATTTAGTTTAACAAGGTAATTATTATTGGTAAGCCAGTAGAACCGTTAAGTGTGTTGAGGCTCGTCAGCTGAGCGTCCTCTGAAATAATCCAACATTTCCATACCAAAACTCGGACGCATGGCATTGGCAAAAACGCTTACGTCTGTAAACTCAGTATAGCCTGGTATTTTGCTCTTTAAGTTGTTATCCAAACTACGAAAACCCATATGCCAGTTAGAAAAGCTTCTCTGGTTGACTACTTTTTTGCTGAGCAAATTGACGTTCTCGTGACGAGAATCTGATTTGATTTTAGCGAAAAGAGCTTCAATAAGTGACCGTTCGCCTTCAATAGCCTGTATAAAAGTTCCAAGGTCGTCATACAACAAAAGTCCCGAAATATGCTGTTGAGCATTGTTGTTTCTCGCGGTTTCTAATAGTGCCAGCAAGTCGCCTTGTGCAAAACGCACACGCGCTCTGCTAACGTAACAAATTTCTATCAGTTCATTAGACTCGTTCACTGTCTTTTTCTCTAATACGGAAATACAAATGCAACACCTAATACATAAGCTTCATCGCCATCGATAAAGTCCACAGCAAATGTAGGTGCTATTCCGATACTTTCGACATGGAATTCATAAGCCGCGCTTAATCTAACGACGTCTCTATGTTTAACTTTATAACCGCCAATCCGTTCTGAGCCGTATCCAAGTCCCAATCGAACCTCATTGATAGGATGGTAGTATAAAGAAGCAATCCAAATATCGACGCCATCTCCACCGTGCCCATCGGGCGTTCTTTCAACCACAAATCCTGCGCCTAGTGAAGGATCCAGTTTATATTCATACTCGACACCAAGTGTCAGATCAGTCTCACTACTTACACTAGTCATACCGACAAAGACACCAGGGTAGTGTTTTGCGTCTGAGCCCGCCGCCAGCACGTTCCCTGTGGTGAATAGCAAAGTCACGATGATAAGTTTGCTTAGGATATTTTTCATAAATCAGTCGCTGTAATAAGTTGTTGTTAAGATAGAACTAACTAAAAGACTAGACCCATCCGAGCGTATTTAGCAAGCAATTAAACTTTTCTTATACTAATAGAGTAAGCGTTTAGTCTTCCAATTCGTGTCCGACTAACCGAGCGTAACGCTCGAACTTGGTACGAGAATCAGATTCCAAGTCACTGTGTTTGAGAATATCAATACAGTCTTTCACTAAGTCATTTTGGTGGTCATCGAGTTTCTCATTCTCTTTGTCCACCATAATAGACATTAAGCGCAATAAGCTCATCGCAAGCTGTGAGTTAGCAGGCGAGAGTTTGAAGGCCTGAGATAGGTTTTGATACGCGGGTTTGATGCGCTTCTCTTTGAAGTGCTCCTGCGCCATTTCACCCAGTTCTTTGGCAGTAAAGTGAATGTCTTTACGCTCGAGTTTTTCTTGTTCGACGTACTCTGCTACAACACGCGAAGACCAGCTGTCTCCAGCAATTTGCGCCTTAATTTTCTCAAGTAGTTTAAGTGCATTTTCGCGATGCCCAAGCTCGTGGAAGGCCTTCACCTTATCCAGTGTTTCTTCTATGGATTTGCCGGGCTCCATTGTCACTTTGTCTTTTAGAATCTTGTCGGCATCACGTTTGAGATGCTGCACCGTTAACATTCTGATTTCAACAACCGACAACTCATCGCTCAACTGTCTACCGTATTCGGCTTCCAAGCGATTGATTATCTTCTGCGCCAAGCGAAGCACTGGAGTCGCTTCGGCGTCGGTCAGTGATGTAGCTAAATCAATGGCGGAGCGCACAACGTTGAGTTTTAATTCGGGTGAATCGTGAATGGAGTTTTTGGCGTATTTGGCTACGTTTTGCGCTGCAATGAATTGCCCCATTCGATCGTGATTTAAACGAGCCAGATCACAGTATTTGTGGTTTCGGTCAATATTTCTCGGCGCTAAGGTGGTGGCAGTTTTAATTTCTTCGTAGGCTAACTTGTACTCTTCACGTTCAATGTAATAGCGGGCTAACGTGTCGTACATCAAAAAGCGCGTATCTTCTCTTTCTTTAAGAGAGGTTATTAATGATTCTGCTTCGGTAATTTTGCCTTGCGCAAGCATAGCTCGTACTAAACCAATGCTGATCCACCCGTAGTTATTATCTTCCAACAAACCGCGATAGAACTCTTCAGCGTCTTCATACTCGAACAGTTTTAACAGGCATTCGCCTTTTAGACGATTAATATTGGGAAAATACTGTGCGAGTTCCTTGCGCTTGATGTGTTGTTCGCACAAGTACACCGCCGTACTGTACTGCTCATGGTCAGCGCAGTAGTGCAATTTGTAGAGCTTCTTCTTGATTGCGAATATGTGCTCCAAGCGACTAGAAACCTTTTTGCGATCCAGCGGTTTTACCCAAAAGTCACTGGGCTGCATCTCTACCACACAGTGCACAAGCGCCGCGTCAGTATCGCCACTTAAAAAAATCACTGTCGTTTGACTAGTGATGTAACCTTTAAATTTGAGCTCTTCAAGTAAGTGAAAACCGTCTTTATCACTGGCTACGTTAAAGGCAATAAAGAAAATATCGAAATGGACTTCCTCGCAGCGGCGCACAGCGAAGTAAGCATTTTGAGCAGAGTTAACAAGGCCGAATCCCATCTCTACCCAACAGGAATGGATTAAATCGTGTACCAATGACTCTTCGTCGATAATCAATGCGTTTAACTCACGCACCGACTTCATTGGAGGGATTTCTACCAAGTTTTCAGTCCTTGTTTAAATCAGCGAAAAGAATACTGGCGTTTCAGCCTTTAGCTATCTTAATACACTGAGTATAAAGCAAAATCCGTTGCTTTGAAGCCTGATAACTCAAGTTTCATAAATCATAATTTGTAAAATTTGAGCATCAGGGCTCAATAGGCTAGTTGCCCCAGCCATTTTTGATTAATTCTTGCTCTTGCGAGTCACTTGCAGGCGAGCCGCCAACAGAACTAATAAACTGGTCAATATTAGTTTCATTCGACGACGCGGTCGCATAAGTATCGTCAGTATTTAAGGCACTTGAGTTACTGATAACTTGTCTCCAGTTGCCGTTTTCGTTGCACGCTACACCGTGCACTTTATCGGATGAGTCTTGCAACATAAATTCGCGGCACCAAGTACCTTCTTGGTTAGCAAATGACTGCAGCACAACGAGCTGTTGCTCTGCATTCATCGACACTGGTTGCATGGAAGGCTGCGAGTTAAGTTGTAACGCAATGTCTGACCATTTGGTATCAGGTGCTTGCTTCGTCATAAAGGTGGTAAGCACCATGACAAACGCAACAGAAGCGGCAACCGGCAAATACCAAAATTTTCGAATTGGGCTCACTTTAGTAGCCGTATCTGAAGCCGATGTTTCGTCTTCTTCTGGGTCAAGTTCTAACAGCTTGGCAAACTCCTCAGGCATCTCCTCTTCGTCTTCTAGCGACAAGGCTTCCTTGATGGAGTTATCCAGCGACTTTAACTTTTGATAGTGGGCATTAAACTCAGGCTCAGCAAGTAATCTGCGTTTTACCTCTAGCGTTTGTTCGTTATCCAACTCTTCGTCTACGTACTGTGACAATAGATCCTGGTCTTGTTCTGTAATCATTTCTCTCAACCTTTCTCTAACAAGTCGAGCAACTTATGTCGCGCTCTGGACAATCGACTCATAACTGTTCCTTTCGGGATCTCTAGTACTTCCGCGGCCTCGTTGTAACTAAACCCCTCCACTATCACCAAGCTGATGATCGCGCGCTGCTCCTCGGGAAGTGACTGCAACACTTCTAAGATTTGATCGACGGAATAGGCAATCTCTTGCACTTCCTCCAGCGTTTCAGCTTTAGCTTGTGGGATTTTGTTTTCTTGCACCGCTCTTACCCGTACGTCTCTCGCTCTAATTTCATCCAACCACATATTTTTACAGACCCGCAACAACCAAGGTACTGGTTCAACGGAATCTGGTATTCCCTTATTGAGCATTTTGACGATAAGATTTTGTACTAAATCATCAGCATCCGATTTATTTCCGGTTAATGAATACGCGAATCTTCTGAGCCGCGGTAATTCTTTAACGAGTATCTTTTTTAAATCGTTTTTTGAATAAGACATCCTATCGCTCTGTGTAGATTACGGTTGAGTTCAATGATCTATTCCGTTTTTTTATATTTTTTTAAAATAAGTGAAATATTTCACTACATTAAATCGTTACCTAGGTATATAAAGACTTACTGTAAACGATTTACATGAAATCGTCAGATAATATGCTAGGAATCTTCTCACAACAACACCGAAAATTTCCAACGTTGGCAATAGCCTACGTTACGGTTGCCTTGTATTTACTGTCCCATTTTTCCATTACTCATGCATACGCCGATGTATTTACTCGCTATGACGATCAACTGCAGAACGGTTTCGATCCGGAAGATGATGCTGAGGAAGATACTGAAGATGAAGTGGAAGAAGATATAGAAGAAGACATCGAGGAAGATACCGAAGAAGACGTCGAAGAGGAAATCGAGGAAGACACCGAAGAAGACGTCGAAGAGGAAATCGAGGAAGACACCGAAGAAGACGTTGAAGAGGAAATCGAGGAAGACACCGAAGAGGACGTTGAAGAAGAAATCGAGGAAGACACCGAAGAAGACGTTGAAGAGGAAATCGAGGAAGACACCGAAGAAGACGTTGAAGAGGAAATCGAGGAAGACACCGAAGAAAACGTCGAAGAGGAAATCGAGGAAGACACCGAAGATGACGTCGAAGAGGAAATCGAGGAAGACACCGAAGAAGACGTTGAAGAAGAAATCGAGGAAGACACCGAAGAAGACGTTGAAGAAGATACAGAGGAAGAGTTCGAAGAGGACACCGAGGAAGAGTTTGAAGACGAATACGAAGAAGAATTCGAGGAAGAGCACGACAACGATTTCGAAAATGACTATGAAGAATCAGAAGATGAGTTTGATGATGAACTCGAAGATGACTACGAACATTCAGAAGACGATATCGACCATGGATTCGAGGATGAACATGACAACTCAGAAGGTGCCCAAGATGGTGACGATGATTCTGAAGAAGAGTTCGACAATTGGATGGGACAGGATGAAGACGATAATTACAGAACAATGTCGGACGACGATGCATCAGACGATACTCAATTTGAGTTAACAAACGGCGATAGCGATGATGATTACATAGACTTAAACGGCGATAAAGAAACCGAATTCGCTGAAGAAGCAGAAGCGCTTTTTGAGGATCTGGAAGGCAACCAAATCTGGACAAATGAGTGGGTGATCATGGCCGCTCGCGACACCAAAGAGGAGCTTGAAAAAGAGGGCTATCAGTTTATCGACGAAGAAGAGCTTGAAGCACTAGATGTCGTCATCGCCAGTGTTATTGCACCCGCGTCTTTCGATTTGCAACAAGACTATCAAACTGTAATGGCACGCTTGAATAAAGAAGGTAGCGTTGCCGATTTCAACCATATCTATCAATACGCCAAATCTACTCCTCGTCCACAAACGGGTACGATGCCGGGCGAATTACTCAGCCTGGATGGCAGTGGGCTCACCCTTGGCATGATTGATACCAGTGCTGACCTTACCCACTCGGTTTTGGCGTCGAGCAACATTACCCAACGCAGCTTTGTGGCAAAAAATAGAGACGAGAGCACTGGCCACGGCACTGCAGTCGCGTCCATTTTAGTAGGTAGCAATGACGATTTTGCAGGAGTATTGAAAGGCAGTACGCTGCTAAACGCGTCAGTATTTTTTAACATCCCTGGCAAAGGAGATATTGCTGATACGCTGGCGATAGTCAAAGGGTTGAACTGGTTATTAAGCAACGATATTGGCGTGGTTAATATGAGTCTTGCCGGTCCGCCAAATCGGCTGTTGCAATCTGCTATTAAAAAGCTTTGTAAATCCGGTGTCAGCATTGTCGCCGCTGCTGGCAACGAAGGGCCACTGTCCAAACCTTTGTATCCGGCTGCCTATGATTGCACTGTTGCCGTAACCGCTGTGGATACTAACTTAAACTTGTATCGCAAAGCCGTCCTCGGAGAACATATCGATTTAGCAGCCTATGGCGTTGATATCATTGCGGCGAACAAAAACCACGACTTGACCTCGCAATCGGGTACATCCATCGCAACGCCTTTTGTGTCGGCACTGTTGACCGCCTACAAAGCTTCCATGACAGAAGCTCAATTTAATCAATGGCAAAAAAATTGCGACAACTGCCTAGATTTAGGCGCAACGGGTCAAGACAAGCAATTCGGCAAAGGACTTATGCCTACGGCGGCAGCCAATCATCAATTTCTCAAATAGCGATTAAAAGCTATATTCCAGTGATACCGATGTACTATTTTGGTCATAGTCTGAGTTTGCGCTGTTTGAGTTATTGTCGTTGCGTTTGTATTCCAAGCCCAGCATCCAATTGTCGGTAAACTCAATGTCCCATATAAACTGCCACTGACGTCTCAGATCACGACGAAAATCACCAATTACCGGGTCGATAAGGGAATTGTAATCACGTTCCTGAAAGCGCCAATTGACGCGCAGCTTGTGATCCCAATCCCACCAATTGTAACGACGTGTATAGCTAATTCGGGCTTGTTTTAGCTCATAATCATAAAGCGCATTGGTTGCTTCTTCAGTTTTACTGCGAACTGAAAAAATCCAAAAATTACGCACACCGCGTATGAAATAATAGACATCTGCAGTGTACGTATCAGAGCTAGCAGAACGGTCGGGGTTGGATATGATTTCCTTATCACTATAGCGATAGCTGGCATTAACAAACCATTTTTTGCTCAAGAAAAAAGATACGTAAGGTGATACTTGGTCAATTTCTAAAAATTCAGCGCCGGCGAGCTCAGAGTCAATAAGTTGTCCACGAACTCCTAGCGTAAAATGTTCAAATTCTCTCCCGAAGCTAGCCGACAACATGTTTAAATCGCTGTCAAAGCCGGATGCATCATCATAATTCTTAGTCGATAGAGAATAACTTATTGAGGCTTTGGTGTGTTCATACGGACGATAGCGATAACGCAAGCTAGCTTTGTACTTCATGCTTGCACTGTCAGCACGGCTTACATTGTCAATTTCGTCAACCACCACCGATGACTCATCTTCTCTGCTCACTTCAATAGAACCGTCCCATCGATGCGTTTTATCTTCTTTAGCAAAGCTAGGTAAAGCTAGCGAAAGCAGCAAGCATAGGCCAAGACAGTTTTTGTTCATTTCACATCCTTAAATCAGGCGTTCTCACTAAAGGGTAACATACATATTTTGATTCGCGCCAACGACTGGTTCACAAAAAGCAGGAATAAATCGTGTCCTCCAATCGTCAATAGTTTGAATGGAAAGCACCACCATCGGTGCACACAACTTGGACAATAAAGAACAATCAACTTGAAGGTGCCACATGAAGTTTACTCAACGTACCACCCATCGGCCGAGGTTTGCATGGCACGCTATGCTACTTGCCACCATTTACACCTGTTTAATGTTTACCTCCTTTGACATCTATGCCAAAGACTCAAGTGTTAAACCAACACTTGCACAAAAATTCTCTATTAATGCCTCAAAAACAATCTCTCGCAGATTGTCTGGTTTAGAGCGAGACTGCGATGGGGATGAAATCTGTGAACGTATTATTGAGCTCTGTGAAGATAGAGCGTTCTGTCTCGAATTATTACGCATCTGCCTAGATGATCCAGAACTTTGCGAAGAGATCCTCGAAGAAGACGAATGTGAAGTTGAAGGCGACGGCGAAGAATGCGACGAAATGCGTGAATGTGATGACGACGAAGAAGACTGCGACGACATGCGTGAATGTGATGACGACGATGAAGAATGCGACGACATGCGCGAGTGTGAGGAAGACGAAGAAGACTGCGATGACATCCGTGAGTGTGATGAAGACGATGAAGATTGCGACGACATGCGTGAGTGCGATGAAGACGATGAAGATTGCGACGACATGCGTGAGTGCGATGAAGACGAGGAAGATTGCGATGACATCCGCGAGTGTGAGGAGGACCAAGAAGACTGCGAAGACATGCGTGAATGTGATGAAGACGAGGAAGACTGCGAAGACATTCCTGAATGTGACGAAAACAGCGAAGAATGCGAAGACATTCCTGAATGTGACGAAAACAGCGAAGAATGTGAAGACATTCCTGAATGTGACGAAAACAGTGAAGAATGTGAAGAAGCTCCTGAATGTGACGAAAGCAGCGAAGAATGTGAAGACGCTCCTGAATGTGACGAAAGCAGCGAAGAATGTGAAGAAGCTCCTGAATGTGACGAAAGCAGCGAAGAATGTGAAGAAGCTCCTGAATGTGACGAAAGCAGCGAAGAATGTGAAGAAGCTCCTGAATGTGACGAAAACAACGAAGATTGCTCTGACACTCCAGAGTGCAATGAAGAAGATGAAGATTGCACCGAAACCCCTGACTGCGATGAAGAAAATGAAGAGGAGTGTGAAGCTAGCGTTACTGAGCAACCTTCTGGTTACGTAAACCCTAATCCAGCAGCAGATAGAACCATTATGACCGTATCAACTGAAGCGGCAAATGACGCCTCTCGTTTCTTAACCCACGCAACTTTTGGCGGCAGCTACGCAACTATCTCTCAAGTAGCATCAATAGGGCCTGATATGTGGTTAGAACAGCAATTTGAGCAGCCCGTTGGATACACCATGCCGTTTACTCAATATCTAGTAAATAGAGTAATCAGGTACGAAGAAGAAAACGAAGATCTCAATGACGAACAGTTAGAAGCTATCTACGAGTTAATTGGAGATCCTGAGAGATATTGGGTAGATGGATGGTGGACACAGGTAATGACCTCACCCGACATGGTTCGTCAACGCGTGGCAATGGCACTAAGCGAAATATTTGTAGTATCAGCCAATGTTGAAGAGATAGGTGCTAATAATTACGCGATGGCGACCTACTATGATGTGTTGTTAGAAAACAGCTTTGGTAACTTCAGAGACCTGTTAAAGGCAGTCACCTTAAGCCCGACGATGGGGTTTTATCTGAGCCATATCCACAACGCAAAAGCCGACCCAACCAAAGGCACTTTCCCAGACGAAAATTACGCACGAGAAGTTATGCAATTATTCAGTATTGGTCTTTACGAACTCAATACTGACGGCACGCGAAAAGTGGATGGCAGCGGCAACTTTATTCCGACTTATGGACAAGAGGACATTCGAGAATTCGCCAAAATTTTCACGGGTCTTAGCTGGGACAGTTGCGATCCTAATGCTTTCGGAAAAATGGATATTTTTGAGCTGGAATGTGAAGACGACGCAGACACCTTTACTCGTCAGATGAAAATGTATGAGGAACATCATGAACCAGGCGTTAAGTCGTTGCTAAATGGTCAAGTAGTCCCGGCTGGGCAATCCGGTATGCAAGACATTGATGCGGCAATTGATAACTTGTTCAACCACCCCAATGTCGGTCCATTTATTGGTAAGCAGCTAATCCAGCGTTTGGTGAAGTCTAACCCGAGCCCTGACTACATTTCGCGAGTCAGCGCAGCCTTTAACGGCGAAACGGGCTCTGCCAGGGGAGATATGAAAGCCGTATTGCGAGCTATTTTGTTAGACCCAGAAGCTCGCCGGTCGCCCAGTGAAGCTGCTACTTCTGACGGTCGATTACGGGAACCTTTCTTACGCGTTGTACATTTAATGCGCGCCTTTAATGCGACATCAAGTGACAATACGTTCAGTGACGACGGCTATGAGATGGCCGCCACGTTGAGGCAATACGTGTTATCTGCACCTAGTGTGTTTAACTTCTACTTACCGAACTATGCCCCGAATGGTGAGATAAAGGATGCAGGCCTTGTGGCGCCTGAATTTCAGATAACCAATGCCTCTACGATTATCGACATTAAAAACGTGATTTATTACTCACTTGAAACTGGACAGGTACTGGCAAATTCAGGCGCCTTACCAGCCGAGAAACTAGATTTTACCGAGGAACTTGCAATTGCGAGTGACGTTGATGCCTTGCTCGACAGACTCGACACGGTAATGACTTACGGTTCCATGACCAGTGAAACCAAAGCAATTATCAAAGATACGTTAGAAAGCATAAACGACAACGAAACGCGAGTCGCCACCGCGGTTTACCTCATCGCCATTTCTCCTGACTACGCAGTTGCAATTTAAATGAATATTGCCGACTGCGCCAAGCGCAGTCTGGCAATGGGTTAAAAGGTTTATCAAAATGAAACATAATCAATTATCAAGACGTCGATTTCTAAGACACTCTGGCCACGCCTTGTCAGCAATGACGCTGGCGGGCACTGCTCAACTCGGCGCCATGGCCAAAGCCAGCGCACAAAGTAATAGTGAATACAAAGCACTGGTGTGCGTATTATTGGCCGGGGGCGCAGACTCGTTCAATATGTTGGTACCTACTGACAATACGCATTATCAAGAGTATGCAAACACGAGAACCGACCTAGCGCTGGCTCAAAACCAATTATTGGCCTTAAACGGCGCCCAAAACAACGGGCGCACCTTAGGGCTGCATCCAGCTATGACCGGTCTACAATCACTATTTAACAGTGGCAATTTAGCCTTTCTTAGTAACGTCGGTACGTTGGTACAGCCGACAACAACGCAAGCACTCGCAAACGGCACAGCCAAATTACCCTTAGGGCTTTACTCTCATTCTGATCAAATCAGTCAGTGGCAAACCGCAGTTCCCGATTTTCGCAGTGGTACGGGTTGGGGTGGCCGAATGGCAGATATTTTAGCCTCACAGAATAGTAACCAACGCATATCAATGAGCATATCAACCTCGGGTGCCAATGAATTTCAAGCCGGTAGAGCAACCGACTATTACAGCGTTGGCACACCAGACTTCCCAACCGCAACCCTGGAAGGCGCCGCTCAGTCTTTGGGCAATAAATCACGTCAAGATGCCATTGACCAAATGTACTCCTCAGAATACAACAATCTCTTTCGCAGAGCCTATCGCAAGCTATTTAATGATTCTTCTGCGGCGAATGCCGAGTTTTCAGCGGCACTACAAGGAACCTCAAACTTTACCACTCAATTTGCAGGTGATGAGTTTTCAACCCAGATGCAAATGGTAGCTAAAACAATCGCCGCCCATCAAACACTGGGCATGCAGAGACAAACCTTCTTTGTGACATTAGGCGGTTGGGATCACCACGACGAACTCACTACTTCACTACAAACCCTATTGACCATGTTAGATGCTGGATTGTCATCTTTGCAGCAAGCAATCAATGAGTTGGGTATGGCCAATCAGGTGACAACATTTACTACGTCGGATTTTGCAAGAACGTTGTCCTCCAACGGCCGCGGCTCTGATCATGGATGGGGCGGCAACGCTATGATCATGGGTGGATCTGTTAGAGGCGGTTCAGTCTATGGAACCTATCCTAGTCTTGCGTTGGGTAACCCATTAGATACCGGTCGCGGCGTACTGATGCCGACGACGTCGTTGGATGAGTATTTCGCTGAATTAGCGTTGTGGTTTGGTGTGGCACCGAGTGTGCTTAATGACATTTTGCCTAACCTTAACCGTTTTTACAGCGCAGGCACTAACAACCCGGCACCTATTGGTTTTATGTCTTAACCATGGGAAAGCTACCTACGGGGCCTGAAGAGCTATACAAGGAAGTGTAGCAGTAGCTCTTCGGGCAACTTCATTACTCCCCACATCTATTGTGATTCCCATTCAACTTCAGCTTATACTTACAGTTATCATTTATTTGTAGTACGACCATGAGTAACGTTGTTCTAATAACAGGTGCAAGTAGAGGTATTGGCGCCGCCACCGCCATTAAGTTTGCCGAACACGGCTGCGCCGTTTGCATCAACTATGTCCAAAACAAAGAAGCAGCTGAACAAGTGCAGAGCCGCGTTGAATCGCATGGCGTGAAATCCATTATTTATCAAGCAGATGTCAGTCAATCTAAAGACGTCGAGAGCCTATTTGAAAACTGCGCAAAATATCTGGGAACCCCAAATGTGCTCGTTAATAACGCAGGTGTTATTGCGCCACAAACCAATCTTTTTGATTTAACTGAGCAGCGGATCAATTCACTACTGACAACAAATGTCACCTCGACATTGTTATGCTCTAAGCAAGCGGCTCTTATTATGTCGGAATTAAAAGGCGGCTGTGGTGGAACGATAGTCAATGTCAGTTCCAAGGCATCGGTAACAGGTTCTCCAAACGAGTATATTGATTATGCGGCAAGTAAAGGTGCTATAGATACGCTCACTAAAGGCATGGCTAAAGAACTCGCGCCACACGGTATTAGAGTTAACGGCGTTCGCCCCGGGTTGATTTATACAGAAATACACAAAGACGCCGGAGAACCAGATAGAGTAGATCGACTGCAAGATAGAATTCCGCTTGGCCGCGGTGGATATCCGGAAGAAGTCGCGGAATGTATCTTTTGGTTGGCCAGCGATCGCAGCAGCTTTACCACAGGTGAACTAATTGACGTGACTGGCGGGTTGTAAGGGCTGTATTTTTGAATCAAATAACTGAGGGGTTTATTCTCAGCAAACACCAAATAGAGCGCAAAGGACAAACCTTTCTAGAGTTTTGGCTGGCAAGCGATAATGGCTGTCACAAGGTCATCACTCCCGCCCAAGAATTCGTGTTTTTCGTCACCCAATCAATTAGCCCTCAATGCGAACAAATCCTAAATAACACTAATATCGCTTTTCAGGCACAGAACATATCCTTAAAGACCTACAATCAAGCGCCCGTCGCCGCGTTTTATTTCGCCACCAGCAAAGCCTTTTTTGACGCCAAAGAACAGCTTAAACGCGAAAGTATCACGCTTTTAGAAGACGATATTCGCTTAGCAGACCGGTTTTTAATGGAGCGGTTTACTTACGCAAGTGCGATTGTATCCGGTATCCCGCACAGAGCAGGTGTTCTTACTGAAGCAAAAGTTAAATCGGGGAACTACAAGCCAAACTTATCCGTACTTTCACTGGACATTGAATGCAGTGAAAAAGGAGAGCTTTATTCTATTGGCCTTGCGGCACAAGATTATGAATGTGTCATCATGATTGGGGCACCCGCAGCAAATACGCCTAAATGGATAATATGGGTGCCAGATGAATTGTCTCTGTTGCAGCAATTCATTGCTGCCTTCAACAGTTTTGATCCAGATATCGTTATTGGATGGAGTGTTATTAGCTTTGATTTTAGATTGCTTATCCGCAGAGCAGAAAAACATAAGTTAGCACTTACCATATCAAGAGATGGCTCTACATGTACTTGGCGCGAAGGAAAAGGCAGTCAACAGGGATTTTTGAACTTGGCCGGCAGAGTCGTGCTCGACGGAATAGACTCACTAAAATCGGCAACGTATCAATTTGACAGTTTTAGTTTGGAATCAGTGTCACAAGAGCTTCTCGGTAAAGGGAAAAAGGTCGATGATGTATCCAATCGCATGGCGCACATTAATCATGATTTTAAACACAATAAAGTTAAATTAGCCGAATACAATCTACAAGACTGCATATTGGTACTAGAAATTTTCGAGCACACAAACCTGTTGGATTTTTTGATTTTACGCAGTCAGTTAACCGGCTTAGATTTAGACAGAGCCGGCGGTTCTGTCGCCGCTTTTACAAATTTGTATTTGCCAAAATTACATCGCGCAGGCTACGTTGCTCCAAACTTACCCAAAGGTGGAGGCTTGGCTAGCCCAGGCGGTTACGTCATGAATTCCTTGCCCGGCCTGTACAAAAATGTACTCGTGTTGGATTTCAAAAGCCTGTATCCATCCATCATTCGAACCTTCAAAATTGACCCGCTTGGGTTGATTGAAGGTCTGTTAACCCCTGACAACGCCATTCCAGGTTTTAAGGGCGCTTATTTTGACCGAGAGAAACATTTTCTCCCGGACATTATTACCCAACTTTGGAAACAAAGAGACGAAGCAAAAAAAGCCCGTGATGAAGCACGCTCACAAGCCATTAAAATCTTGATGAATTCTTTTTATGGGGTTTTGGGATCTGGCGGATGTCGCTTCTATGATACTCGTCTTGCCAGTTCTATCACGATGCGAGGCCACGAAATCATGCAAACCACAGCAAAGTGGATCGAGGAGCAAGGGCACAAAGTCATTTACGGTGATACTGACTCCACCTTTGTCTGGATTGGGGATGAACAGAAACCAGAGGAAGCCCAAGAAATCGGCAATGATTTAGCCGAGATGGTAAACCAAAATTGGCATGACAAACTTCAAAAAGATTTCGGCTTGGATTGTTATTTGGAGTTGGAATTTGAAACGCATTTTAGCCAATTCTTAATGCCCACAATTCGCGGCTCAGAAACAGGAAGTAAGAAGCGTTATGCTGGCTTAAAGCACACTAAAAACGGCGAAGAACTGGTTTTTAAAGGTCTCGAAACTGTGCGCTCAGACTGGACAAAGTTGGCGAAAAACTTTCAAACCACCTTGTATCAAATGGTATTTGACGGCAAAGATGTAAATACTTACATACAAGATATCATAGAAAAAACAAGATCTGGGTTATTCGATGAGCAACTGATTTATCGCAAGCGTTTACGACAAGCCCTAGATAAATACGTGAAAAATGTGCCTCCGCATGTCAAGGCGGCAAGGATCGCCGATGAGCGCAATGCTGCTTTGGGTAAGCAGCTGCAGTATCAGCGCAAAGGCTGGATCAAATATGTCATCACAACCAATGGCCCTGAGCCATTAGATTACATAGAAAGCCAAATCGATTACGAACACTACGTAGAGAAGCAAATTCGTCCCATTGCGGAGGGTATTTTGCCATTTATCAATTTAGATTTTGATCAAATTACTTCCGCACAACTTGGCCTGTTTTAAGGTGAGACAACATCTAGATTAATTGCGCCTAAGTTGAGAATGGCATTAATCAATCAGCTCATTAACCGCTTCTCGCAACGCTTCAGGTGAGCTGAACTCTACTTTCGCGAGTTGCTGTACACGCTGAGTGATGATGCTGATTGTCTCTCTAAAGGCTTGCGCTTTTTCTTCCTCTGAACCTTCCAGTTTTGAGGGATCTGACAGTCCCCAATGTACTTTGACGCTTTTGCCAAACCACACAGGACAAGACTCACCGGCAGCTGAATCACATACAGTCACGACAAGGTCAGGGGCAAAATCTTCAAATTCGTCCCATGATTGGCTTTGTAAGCCATCGACGCTAATGCCAGCCTCTTGAAGATACTTGATTGACAAAGGATGCACTTCGCCAACGGGTTGGCTGCCAGCACTTCTCGCCTGCATAGTATCGCCAGCAACATGATTCGTTATTGCTTCAGACAAGATACTGCGACAGCGATTGTGGGTGCAAATATACAAAACTTTCATTGGTCTCTCTCAGACGGAAAAAATGCGAATATGAAAGATTATGGCTAGAAACTCAATGACAGTTTAATGACAAAACTCACCGTTTGCTTTTGTTAAGCCGTTAGATGCTTCTCAAAGTACTGATGTAGCCCTTTCCAATCACTGAAAACCAGGTCGGCGCTACTCGCATAGTCAGGTGTAGGGTTCGATGCCAATAATACGCTTAACATACCCGCGTTATTGGCAGCATCGACGTCGTATTTATAGTCGCCGACATAGGCAAGCTGCTGTGGGTCAATGCTCCACTGATTGGCAACCATCACCAAAGCGTCTGGCGCAGGTTTTGGGGGAGCGTCTTCACGACTGAGCAGGACATTAATCGGCACCTGATTTTCACGCATTTTTAACAGAGCCGCGTCTCGGCAGTTGCGCGTCACAATGGCCATTTGCAGGCCGCATTTGGCGAAGGACTGCACTGTGTCCTTTGCATACTCGAGCCAATTGGAATGGAGTGCATCTTCAATTTCAAATGCGACGACACGTGCCATTGCGTCGTCCCGCTGCGCTTTTGTGGGAAGTCGCTCTATAAACGCTATGATATCTTCGCTCTTCGGGCAGTTAATAGCGGCGCGAATTTTGCCAAAATCCAGCCTTGAAGATAACAAGGTGTTATCCAGGTCAAAAATTATTCCCTTGAGGTTAGCAGTCAATTGCTCAATGCCTGAGCTCAACGCCTTCACGCCTTCGCACTCTCGAGAGACTGAATTTCAGCCCATATAGCCTCAGCCTCAGCAGTTAACATGGAGTAACTTTTAATATCTCCTTTGCGTTGTGCCAACATCGCCTGTTCCAGTTTAATGTCGTACTTTTTGCGCAGCGCTTTTGTAGGATCTTTCTTAAATAGTCCGAACATCATTCAACCTCATGATTACAACTCCTATCAATACGCAAAAAAAGACGAAAAGGTGCGCTCAAATAATAAGAATTTTTACATGCGTGTGAGACGTAAGCGGGAGTAGCATCCGCTTTATGGAGGCCACTTAGCAAAAAGGAGCACCTTTTTTACCAATCCTTGTTATCCCGAATAAATATTCAGGGGGCATGAGAAAACCTGCACACAGGTCAGTCACTCACACTCTGCTTCAAAATAAAAACGACACTGCTAAATTGATAATAAACGTTAAGCAAACCATAGACATATAAAGTAAAAACCGTACATTTTTGGAAAACAAAGTCGGTAATTTTTAAGAAATATCTGTAATAGCGGATAAACTTAATAATAGGGTCATAAAAACGGAAGCGCTGTCTATGAAATATTATTGCATAGACATGCAAAAAACTTGTTGCTAATCAATTAGCTATAAAACAAAAATTGGACAAACCCTGCCCAAATGTAATAAAAATTAAACACACTACGAGCGGTGACAGGCAACATGTTTAGTATTTTTACCCGAAGTATACGCGCAAAAATAATCGTTTCAGTACAATTAATTCTTATCGTACTGACGGCGGTTATGTTGCTAGTGTCATATCTCAACAGCAGTAGCGTGAATCACCAGGTTCAAAATGTCACCCAAGATGCCTTGCGCAAAGATGGTCTTGCCCTTATTAAAGCTCAGTCACAAGTGCAAGCCGCTGTTATTGCCAAAAATGTTGAAAGCGCGCGCATGGTTGCAGAAACCTTTGCGGCCGACATAAGCCATTTAAAAACCACTTATCAAGCAAACGGATTATCAGCGGCTCAAGCTAGAGCCTTAGTATTGTCTAAGTTACGCAATTTACTTGCCGCACATCCCGATTACATGGGCATCATGTCGCCATTAAACCCGAATGTTTTCGGCAGTGACGCAGACTTTGAAGGCGGTCCAGACAATATCAACCTAGGCATGCTAGAAAGTGGTCGCGTTTCGCCTTATTGGTACCGCGAAGCCGGTCAAATAAAACTGGATTGGGTTAGCTCAGTTGTTGACGAGACAAAAAATGGCTACTTCAGTTGTCCACGTAGTCGCCGAGCAGGCTGCTTAATCGACCCCGATGTTTTTGATTTAAGCGGCATTGAATACTTGCTCACAACAGTTTCAGTACCCATTGTGGCAAACGGTGAATTTATAGGTGCGGTGGGTGTCGATTTCGATGCTAATTTTGTTAAAGCCTTGATGACACAAAGCGACGAAGAGCTGTTTGAGGGACGCGGTGAAGTGATGCTTTTGAGTGAATCGGGCAGTGTCATCGGCTACAGTGAAGAAGCTGGCGCATCGGGCAGCCCACTTTCCGAAGTGTCACAAAGCTTGCAAGCCGAACTCAGTAAAGCCGTGGCAGCCAATCAAGTGAACTACCTAAGCACATCAGCGGGCAAAATAAATGTCATCACACGTACTGAAATTAGCGGCGTAGATAAGCAGTGGTATTTGTTAGTGACTGTACCTGAAAGTGTCATGTTAGCTACCTCAAATCAGCTGAGTGAAGAAATTGCGTCGATGACCAGTAACGGCATATTCATCTTGTTCATTACCGCTATTGTCGTCGCCACAGCAGGCGGCTTTTTCCTAACGGTGCTGAGCAATCAAATCGTCAAGCCAATAGTCAAGGTACGTGATCTAACCAAAGACATTGCTGAAGGTGAAGGCGATCTTACCAAACACATGAAAGTCGTCGCGAAAGACGAAACTGGAGAATTAGCCACTTGGATTAACAAGTTCATTGATAATCTTGCGCATATGGTTCGCACCATTGATAAAAACGCCACAGCAGTAAACTCAGGCTGCGAAAAAAGCCAAGAAGTTGCCAATCTTTGTGAAACTGAGCTTGCCCACAGCAAAGAGTCTGTAGACCGAATCGTATCTGAAGCCGAACAAATGTCTTCAGCGTCACTAGAAGTTTCTCAGAACATTCAAAATGTAGCAGAAGTGACTGAAGCCACCAATCAACAAGTCGCTGAGAGTAGCGCCGCCATGGACAATCTGGTAACCACTATTGGTGACGTAAACACCGAAGTCGACAAGGCAACCACGGTTATCGGCACACTGAACAGCGACATAGAGCAAATTACCAATATCCTGATCACCATTCAAACCATTGCAAATCAAACCAACTTATTAGCACTTAATGCGGCGATTGAAGCGGCGCGAGCAGGTGAGCAAGGTCGAGGTTTTGCGGTAGTTGCCGATGAAGTACGAACCTTAGCGGGTAGCACACAAACGGCAGTAGAAGAGACACAAGAAATTATCCAAAGCATTCAATCAGGTTCTACCCAAGCTGTTCAAGCAATGGCGCAAGGCAATCAGATCACTGGCATGGCATCAACCCTGGTACAAGAAACTGGTGAACATCTGCAAGGTATCCGCAGTTCGATGGAAAAGATTACCGAAATGACCACCATTATTGCGGCAGCCGCTGAAGAGCAACACCAATTAGCGGACAATATGTCTAGTGACATTAATAAGGTGGGAACCGATGTTTCTAATGTTGCCGACCGAGCTAATGATCTCGCTGAGCAGTCGAAATCGCTCGCTTCAAATAGTCATTCACTTCTAGACATCGTGCATCAGTTTAAAGTTTAGTTGCGCTAATTAGGAGCAGCTAATACTTTAGGTTGAGAACAAAAAAATCCGGCTTACAACTTAAGTCGTAAATGTGCAAAATTATGGCTCATACTTTAGTTTTAAAGGCTTAATTAACGGTTGTTCATCTGTGCAGATATAACTAGGCTACAAAGAGTTGTTACCGTTAGTCGCCGGTAATATGGCGTTTCGTCACGTCCTATTCTACCTCGACTTACCTTTTTTTGGAGCCGTTTAATGCACGCACAATACGCGGATATCGCACAAGACCAGCAGGTGCTGGTTGAATGTATTGAGAGCGGAACCCTCAGCATATATTACCAACCAATTCTTACTACTGATGACGCTACCATCAGAGGTGTCGAGGCTCTGGTAAGGATCCATGAAACCGATGGCGAACTCGCCACTAACAATTATCTGCAAATTGCTCACAGCACCGGCCTGATTGAGACTATTGATCGCTGGGTAGTTGAAGAAGCGATTGCTCAGGTTGCTCAGTGGAATCGCGAGCACAAACAACGGCTGACCTTGTTTTCCAATATGTCCGAATTAGTGATGGCGGCACCGGAACTACCAGAGTTCATCGAACATTGCCTGAAAACCTCCGAGCTAGAAGCTAGTTTGCTCAATATCGAAATAAGCGAAGGTGCGTTTTACAATCCTGCCTGCGTTTCCAACTCCAAAGCGCTAAGAGACCTCGGTGTTAAGATTACTATTGATAATGTCGGGCAACGCGACCGCGGTACTATTATGTTCCCAACTGACTGCTTCGATTTTTACAAGCTAGATAAAAAGTTATTTATCAATAACTCAGACAAAAGCAAAATTGAGCGTTATTTAAAACAACTGCGTGAGTATGACGCTGAAGTTGTGGCCGTGGGCATTGAACAAAAATACGACCTCGACGTGTGTTTAGAATTGGGTATTAAGTTGTTTCAGGGCTTTTACGCCGCACACCCCCTTCCACCTGAAGACTTTAAATCGTGGTTTATTAGTTCGTCACACTAAAGGGTTCTTGCTGTATAGGTCGCTAGTACTATTCAGCTCGTTTAATCTGATTACGGCCATTGCGTTTGGCTTTGTACAGTGCATCATCAGCGCTGTGGAATAGGTCACGGGTTGAGTCTTCTAAACTTGGCTTTTTAGAGGCGATTCCCAAGCTGAGTGTGATGTGATCTGCCGTTTTAGATTTAGGGTGTGGGATCTTGGCAGCATTAATGTTTTGTATGATCCGATTGGCAACGATGTCCGTGGCATCGATATCAGAGTTAGGCAAAATAACTGCAAATTCTTCACCGCCTATTCGCGCGACTAAATCACCCGGTCTAACGACGCTTTGTTTGATAACAGAAGCTACTTTTTGCAGGCACATATCCCCTGCTCCATGGCCAAGGCTGTCGTTGTACTTTTTGAAATGGTCAATGTCCAAGACAATGAGTCCAAGGCATTCATCGGCTCTGGATGCGCGTTTCCACTCGCTCTCAATAGCTTCATAGTACCGACGTTTATTAGACAAACCCGTTAACGCGTCTTTTGCCGATAAGTCTTCCAACATCTCTTGTTGTAACTTCAGCATGATGTGGTTTCTCACCCTTGCCTTTAACACGGGAACTTCTATTGGCTTGGTCACATAATCAACCGCGCCCAAGTCAAAGCCCTTGGTTTTATCTTCCACATTGGACAAGGCAGAAATAAATATAACGGGAATTTTAAAGGTAAGCGGATGTTTTTTAAGCTTTCGACACAGCTCATGACCGGATATCTTCGGCATCACCACATCGAGTAAAATAATGTCAGGAAAAGGCTTTCGGGTGGCGAGTTCCCAACCTTGTTCAGGATCTTTCGCGACCGTCACATCACAGGTATCTTGCAAAGCACCTGTCATGATTTGCAAGTACAACGCGTCATCATCAATGATGAGTACACGCGGTTTTTCGTCGTGCGAACTGGTCGATTCCATTGCTAGATGTCTCTTTCAAAGTTGAGGAATGTTAAGCACCTAGTCTATGCAATTAACTCACCTGAACAATTAGACTTTCGGACTACACATTAGTGTAGCCCGATAAAAATTATGCTTAATATTCATTTATTTAGCATTAATTAGTCGACGTGCTTACCGCCATCCCAGCCACCTTGTGTTAACACCTCATTACCTAAATTCTTTGGGTTGTCTTCAAGAGTAGTTGCCATAGAATCATTCCAGCGATTTAAGAACCCATATAGGCAAATTGCACCAAGGATCTCGACTATTTGATTTTCACTCCAATGTTGTTTCATCCTGTCCATAAGTTGCGAATCTACCGCATTAGGTACACTGCCCGCCGCTAGCGCATAGTCGAGTGCCACTCGTTCGGCTTCGCTGTACAGTGGACTGGTTTGATACTCCCACACCGCGGCGACTTTTTCGTCTGAAATGCCGTGAATTTTAGCGGCGATGAGTGAATGCGCCTCACAGTATTGGCAACCAGCGGCGCGACTCGCGAAATGTGCTAGTACCCTTTTGAAGCCGGGATCAACATCACCATCATCAGCCATCACTGCTTTTGTTAATACACCAAATCCCTTCACGATTTCTGGCTTGCGCTGCATCGTCAGCAATGAATTAGGTATAAAGCCCAAGATCTTTTCAAATATCGCAAAATCGGCAGAAAGTTCAGGGGTTGTTTCAGGGGGTAAAGGTGCTAAGTGAGCCATTTTATGTTCTCCGTTTTTTTGTTTCCTTAACGTTAGCAGAGGGCACTTAGAGAATTAAGTTATCCCAGAAAATGAATTTTTGCAGCTGTAATGAATTTCTGACTGTTTATAAACTCAGCGCAATAGCTGGTTTTGATTCTGAAACTAGCTATGGTGTAATAACATATAGCGAAGCCAAGAGTTTCTTACCTTTAAAAAGGCAGTTAACTCCCCCATATCACTCATCGTTTTGATAACCGGAAATGAAGATGAACGCACTTGCAATAAAAGGGCTAACTAAAACCTACAAAAATGGCGTGCAAGCGCTCAAAGGTGTTGACCTTGAAGTAGCTGAAGGCGACTTTTTCGCCCTGCTTGGCCCAAACGGCGCAGGCAAATCAACGACCATTGGCATTGTTAGTTCACTTGTGAACAAGAGCGCGGGTCAAGTCAGCGTTTTTGGACATGACATAGACCGTGAATTAGTGGAAGCCAAGTCTTGTATCGGTTTAGTTCCGCAAGAATTCAACTTCAATCAGTTTGAAACGTTACAACAAATTGTTATCAATCAAGCGGGTTTTTACGGGGTACCTAAAAACATCGCCGTTGAACGTGCTGAAAAGTATTTGAAGCAATTAGATTTGTGGGAAAAGCGCAACGACCAAGCTCGCTCTTTATCGGGTGGTATGAAACGTCGCTTGATGATTGCCCGAGCGCTAATGCATGAACCTAAAATGCTGATTCTTGATGAGCCAACAGCAGGGGTAGACATTGAAATTAGACGCTCGATGTGGGATTTCCTGCGCGAGATTAATCAACAGGGCATCACCATTATTCTGACGACCCACTATTTGGAAGAAGCCGAGATGCTGTGTCGCAATATTGCCATTATCGACAAGGGGCATATTGTGGAAAACACCAGCATGAAAAATCTGTTGTCTAAGCTGAATGTTGAAACCTTTGTATTAGATTTACCGAAGTGCTCTGAAGACCCCAATTTGGTTGATTTTGATTACCGCATGATTGACGTGCACACGCTGGAAGTCGACATTCCCAAAGAAAACAGTCTCAACAATCTGTTTCAGCAGCTATCAGACAAAAATATCGAGATCATGAGTATGCGCAACAAAGAAAACCGACTTGAGGAGCTGTTTGTGCGCTTAGTTGAAGATGGTCGCAACAGGAAACAAGAACAATCAGGAGCAGAACAAAGTGCCTAATCGTAACCTCGTCGCACTACAAACTATATGGCGCAAAGAAGTTACTCGCTTTTTGCGCATTTGGGTACAAACTCTCGTTCCACCTACGATAACCATGTCTCTGTACTTCATTATCTTTGGCAGCCTTATCGGCAGCAGAATTGGCACTATGGGCGGCTTCACCTATATGGAGTTCATCGTACCAGGGCTAATTATGATGTCGGTTATTACCAACTCTTATGCCAATGTCTCCTCGTCATTCTTTAGTGCCAAGTTTCAGCGAAATATTGAAGAATTAATTGTCTCGCCAGTGCCTCATTGGGTAGTGATTTTTGGTTATGTTGGTGGCGGTCTGTTTCGCGCGATTCTTACCGGTACACTTGTCACATTAGTGTCGATGTTATTTGTCGATATCAAGATACACAATTTGCTGGTCATCGCTGTCACCCTAGTGCTGACATCGACATTATTTGCAACCGCGGGATTGATAAACGCCGTGTATGCCAAATCGTTTGATGACATCAGTATCATTCCAACGTTTGTGCTTACTCCACTGACTTATCTTGGCGGCGTATTCTACTCCCTTAGCCTGTTACCCGATTTTTGGCAGATGGTGAGTAAAATCAACCCAATAGTTTATATGGTCAGTGGCTTTAGATTCGGCTTTCTGGGTCAATCTGACTTTACGTTTTTGACCTCCGTGGTTGTGCTTTTAGCATTTAATGTCTTGTTCTTTGGCATTGCCTACCGTCTAATTTCGACGGGAACGGGGATTCGAAATTAGTAATGTCAGGAAATTCAAGAAGTGTAAGCACTAACCAACAGGGCGTTCACGATAAAATTCCTGAGTTGGTAAAGCGGTATCTGCAAAGCGCGTCGGAAAAGCCCATTGCCCAACACACGCAAAATGCCTTTGACGCGGTCAAAGCGTGGTTGCCTGCAGATACTCCTATCGTATTAGATTCTTGTTGTGGCGTGGGTGAGAGCACTCAGAAATTGGCGAAGCAACATCCCAATGCGGTCGTGATTGGTATCGATAAATCTGCATTGCGGGTAAACAAACACGAGTTTCACACAGACGCGGATGTTAATACCAACTCTAACGCAAGCGTCAGTGCCAATTTTGTTGATAATTACGCTGTAGTCAGGGCGGATGTCATCGACTTTTGGCGTTTGGTAAAGCGTGATAATTGGAACGTGGTTTTACACACTCTGTTCTATCCGAACCCTTACCCTAAATCTGCACACGTGCAGCGCCGATGGCATGCCAGTGCTTCTTTTAGAGATATCATCGATATTGGTGGGGAGCTACAAGTGCGAAGTAATTGGCAGCTTTACATCGAAGAGTTTGCATTGGCCTTACGTTGCGCGAATTTTGATCCCACCACGAGCCAAATCGAAAAAGACGAGCCAATATCCCCCTTTGAACGTAAATACTGGAACTCGGGGCAGGACAGTTGGCAGCTTGTCTGCCGCCTTTCAAAAGCTTAAACCGGTTACCATTTCATCATAGGCAATGGGTTTATTGGCTGAGATTTAAATTGCCGCCATGACAACCTCATTAAGCACTTATGAAACCCGGCATTTGGATACACTTGTTTAACTGTTTTAATAAAATCACTCGGCACGCCAAATGTAATCAGTCCCAATGAGAAATCAACCAGATCAGCTCTTCTAAATAGTTCTACCAATGGACTGGGATGGTCTTTTACTTGGCGCACCTTGTGATGTAGGGAAATCATGTCCAGTATTTCTTGCTCATCAGCGAAATACTCTGAGCTATGTAACCAGTGTCGTGCCTCGTGCACAGAAGGTTCGATGTAGTCTACTGTCGACTTTGTCCAAATTCCTATGTCGTGAAAAGCAGCGGCAATCATCATTTTCTCAAGGTCAAAAGAACCCAGCCGCCCGAGGCAATTGGCAAAATTTAACATTCGATAAAGGTGGTTTCGATAACCAATAAAGTCCTCACCAATCTGCACTTTGTAGTCTTGCAGAATCTTGTCGAGCACAGAAAAGTCGTTAATCAATTGCATGTTGGAACTCCACTAAATCACATGGCGATATTCTCGAAGCAACGGTAAACTGCATAAAGTGTCCAATTTGACAATTTAGGGGTTATTTTGGCCAATCAAAATCAACACACACTTTACCTCGGTATTCTCCTCTTCGAAGACTCTCTCAAGTCGGCCGCCTTTGGCATAGAGGAGGCACTAGAGCTCACGAATCATATTTGTAACGATTTGGGCTTAAATACGCGTTTCGAAGCGATTCATATTTCAGAAAAAGACGTTAAGCAGAGCTGTACGGTGAGTTCCCCTCGCCTAGACTACTTAATTTTTTTACCTTCACTTGTTCGTAAAAGTAATTATTCGATGTCTTCACAGCACAAGGCTTTTGTAATCCATCAATTTGAAAACGGCTGCACGCTTTGCTCTGTCTGTGCTGGAGCGTTCTTGTTAGCTCAAACCGGTCTCATTAGACATCAAACCCTCACCACACATTGGGGACTTGCGGCCCAATTCAAACAGTCATTCCCGGATATCGCATTAGATGAAGACAAAATCTTAATAAGCCAAAAACAAGTAATCAGTGTCGGTGGATTGATGGCTTGGACCGATTTGGTCATGCACATAGTTGCGCAGCGAACATCAGCAACGGTGATGCGTATGCTCGGCAAACAGCTAGTGCTTGATACGGGTCACAGAGAACAGAGCTTCTACCGTTCCTTTCAACCAAATAAGGCACACGGTGATAAGCTTGTTTCCGCATGTCAGAACTACTTAGAAGTGAACGCTCCAGAGACAATTCGCTTAAGCGACTTACCCCTTATGTTCAACATCACTCAACGCACTCTAGCCAGACGCTTTGTGCGTGCCACAGGTTTCAACTTAAGAGATTATTTGCAACGTGTTCGTATTCAATTGGCGTGTGAGCAGTTGGAAACCTCAAACAATTCCATAGAAGCCATCGCATGGGAATCTGGTTATCGCGACGTAAAAGGTTTTAGAAAGATTTTTGAAAACGTGATGGGGATCACTCCATCAGATTTTAGAAAGCGTTTTATGCGCTAGTGGCTTATTGAGTTACGTTTTGAGTGGGATGAGAAATGTAAAAACCCTGTCCATATTGAATCGGTAAATTGGACACACTTCGCCAAGTTTGTTCGTCCTCAATGTGCTCAGCGATAATCGCTACATCATTTTTCGCTGCGGTATCCAAAGCAGAAGTTAGTTTATGCTTACACTTATTACTGGCCGCTAAATCAGTAATTAACTTACTGTCAATTTTAATACCATCAATGGGGAAGGCTAATATCGTAGGAATATTTGATGCAAGTCCACCAAAATTATCAATGATCAGCTGAATATCTAAGGCTTTACATACCAACATAAATGCTCTGAACTCATCGATATAGTCAAAAACGGTACTCGCTTGCACCTCTAAAGTGACGCGATGCGCATTGGGATAATCGTGTAAGAACGATTTTAAAAAATGTACAGTTGCCGGACTACAGATATCGTCAGCAGTAATGTTGACGCCCCAATTTACCTGGTGAAAGCGAAAGTATTCTGCGGCTTGGCGGAAAATATGTTGCGTAAGTTCGGAGTTACATTGCGTTTTATCGACAAGATACAAAAAATCACTCGGTAGAAAAGTTCTATCAGCGTCATACATGAGTCTGGCTAAACACTCGTAACACCATACTCGTTGGGTCTTTACATCTATAATGGGCTGAAAGTATGGAACGATTTGTTCCATGCTGAACCCATCACTTACTTCCTGAACGTGCATATCAATACTTATTCTTAATTACTCTATGAATATAGCAGAGCGCTTATTTTTGTCTAATATATAGTCAAAAGGGCGCTGCAACCCTTGCTAAAATTGAATCTAGCGTTAATTAAGGTTAGAGTCGCGAGTTAAACGATCGTTTGAGAAGAATGAGTGAAACAAGCTGAAGCCAGTGTCGAGCATTTATATCGCATCTTCACAGTTCCGGAGCAAGAAGACTCCAAATTGGCACAAATTGAACGCCAATTATCCAATAATTTGGCGGAATTTTTAAAGCAACACGTCGTTGCTCGCGCACGTTCTTTGGAGCAAATCGAGCAGGACTTTTCAGATTTCCAAGTACCTGAAAATCCGCAATTCGTTTCAGACCACACAGAACATCTACTCGATAAATTAGTTGCTAATTCGGTAAACACGTCATCGCCTACCTTTATCGGTCATATGACGACGGCCTAACCACACTTTCATCTTTCACTCGCAAAACTCCTAGTAGGCCTCAATCAAAACCCCGTTAAGATTGAAACATCTAAAGCCTTTACCCCGCTTGAACGGCAAGTATTAGGCATGTTACATCAGCTGATTTATCAAGAATCGGATGACTTTTATCAATTAAATCTGCACAGCTCTCAACAAGCGCTAGGAGCGTTTTGCTCCGGGGGTACAGTTGCTAATATTACCGCTCTGTGGGTCGCTAGAAACAAATGTCTAGCTCCTGATGATAATTTCAAAGGGGTATCGCGAGCGGGTTTAGCTGCAGGCCTGCAACACTATGGCTATAACAACCTTGCCATTTTGTGTTCAAAACGCGGTCATTATTCACTGTCTAAAGCTGCCGATATTCTTGGTATCGGTCGAGAGCAACTGATTACCCTTGACTGCCCAAGTCAAACGCTCAGCCCTCAACAGGCATTGGCAGAAGGCAAGAAGCTGGCAGAAAAAGGCATTAAACTGCTTTCAATTGTCGGCGTAGCGGGCACCACAGAGACAGGACATATCGACCCTCTCGATGAACTTGCCGATGTTTGTCAGGAGCTTGATTGCCATTTTCACGTCGACGCGGCTTGGGGTGGCACTACGTTGTTTTCCAACAACCATCGCCATCTGTTAAAAGGAATTGAGCGGGCAGACTCAGTTACCATCGATGCTCACAAGCAAATGTATGTGCCAATGGGTGCAGGCATGGTGTTGTTTAAAAACCCCAAGGACAGTAATACGGTACGCCACCACGCCCAGTATATCTTACGTGCAGGTTCCAAGGATTTAGGCGCAACCACGCTGGAAGGGTCGCGAAATGGTATGGCAATGTTAGTTTATTCTGCATTGCACATTATTGGTCGCCAAGGTTATGAACTGTTGATTAACAGAAGCATTGAAAAGGCCAATCTGTTTGCCAAACTCATTAACGACGATCCAGAGTTTGAGCTAGTAACCGACCCAACCTTGTGTATTTTGACTTATCGTATCTGTCCAAATGCACTGCAAAAACGATTAGTTGAAGTGGACATCCAACAGCAAGATGCGCTCAACGAAGCCCTCAACAGACTCACCGTTAAGGTGCAAAAGCAACAAAGAGAAGCGGGTAAGTCGTTCGTGTCTCGGACGCGCATAGAAGTGCCCAAATATCCTAATCAGGCGATTACAGTTTTCCGAGTTATTTTGGCGAACCCACTTACGACCGAGCAGGATCTTAAAGATATACTGGAAGAGCAAAAACAGTACGCAAAAGGCTCACGAGTCTACCAACAGATCGCGTAACAATCGGAGTAGCTAAGCTACTCCAACGATACCGGAATATTATCTATCAGACGTGTCTTTCCGAGAAAAGCGGCCGCTAAGATGACCAACTCAGTGTCTTCATGACCTGGTTGTAACAAGGTGTCAGCAGAGCGAATCTCAATATAATCCGTCTTGAAACCCGAGTTATACAAAGTAAGTGAGTGCTCATTGATTAACTTTCTGAAGTCGCGTCTTCCAGCGACAATTTGCTCTGAAAGTTTGAGCATTGATTGATATAAGATTGGAGCGACTTTACGTTCACTTTCGGTCAAGTAGCCATTGCGACTGCTCATCGCTAAACCATCTGCTTCCCTGACGGTCGGTACTCCATGAATTTTTAAGTTCATGGATAAGTCTTGCACCATTGCTTTGATAACTTGCAGCTGTTGAAAGTCTTTCTCACCGAAAAAAGCGTGATTTGGTTGCACCATGTTGAACAACTTACAAACGATAGTCGCCACACCGCGAAAATGCCCCGGTCGACTGGCACCACAAATCATATATGAAATGCCAGGCACCTCGACAAAGGTTTGTTGCTCTAATCCCCTCGCATAAATATCTTTGGCTCTTGGAGTAAACAGACAATCTACACCCAGCTCTTCCAAATATTGAGAGTCCTGCTCTAGTGTTCTTGGGTACGCATCTAGATCCTCACTAGGCCCGAATTGCATTGGGTTAACGAAAATGGAGACGACCACCACATCACACACTTTTTTTGCCTCTTTTACGAGTTGCAAATGCCCCTGATGTAGGTTTCCCATGGTAGGTACAAAACCGATGACCTTGCCGTCAATTTGCCATTTACGACGCTGTTCTCTGAGAGGAAGAATGTCTGAAATTCTTTGCATAAGTACACTCTATATCAGTTAAAACTGTGCTTTTCCGAAGGAAACACTCCGGATTTAACTTCGTTGATATATAGCTCTACGGCTTTGCGCATATCGCCACCTTCGATCAAATAATTCTTGGAGAATTTAGGCATGTAGTTGGCACTTATGCCAAACATATCGTGCATTACCAGGACTTGCCCATCCGTTTTGTTTCCTGCACCTATACCAATGACTGGAATAGTTAATTTGTCGGCAATCATGCCGGCAAGATCTGTAGGTACACATTCTAAGACTAATAGTTGCACGCCAGCCTGTTGCAGGTGCAGCGCATCGGCAATGATTTTATCGGCCTGCTCTTGTTCTCTTCCTTGTACTTTAAAGCCACCAAAAATGTTTACACTTTGAGGTGTTAGCCCCAAATGCCCACAAACTGGAATGCCACGCTCAACCAAGGCACTGATAGACTCTAACAGCCAATCTCCGCCTTCCAGTTTTACCATATTGGCACCAGCTGCCATCAGTTTTGCAGCATTTGCAAATGTTTGCTCCTTAGTGGCATAGCTCATAAATGGCATATCGGCGATAAGCATGGTTCTGTTGGTACCCTTGTTCACAGCCGTTGTGTGATAGGCGATATCAGATACGGTCACGCTGAGGGTATCGTCATCCCCCTTCAGAACCATTCCCAGCGAGTCTCCCACCAAAATTACATCTACGCCTTGCTCATCAAACAATTTGGCAAAACTGGCGTCATAGGCAGTTAACATCGTTATTTTCTCACCATTCTGCTTCATTTTAAGCAGACTTGCTGTCGTTACTTTCTTCATACACTGCCCTTTTTTCTATATACGTAGTTTGGCCGCTTACACAGCCCCTAGTAAACGCACATCGAACTATACGAAGAATAGCTCTTAATTCAAGTTTTGCGGTGGATTCTCAATAACTTCGAGACCATTTCGGTCGATATCGCTAGCTAATCGAGACAGCTCGCTGCCATCAGGAAAGACGAGTGAGGGAGAAAGTTCAAAAAGTGGCAATAATACAAATTCGCGTTGCTTCATACCATAGTGTGGCACGATGAGATCTGGTTCATTTATTTCATCGTCTCCGAACAACAAAATGTCCAAATCCAACGTGCGAGCCCCCCAACGTTCTTCTTTGCGTACTCGACCATAATTCAATTCTATTGTTTGCAGTGCTTTTAGTAATTCCGGACATGAAAATGTCGTTTCGATCATCACCACTGCATTGACATAATCAGGTTGTGATTGCGGCCCCATAGGCCGACTAGAATATAATGATGAGCTCGCAATGGTCACCACTTCCGGTAGCGCCGCAATAGCCTCAATGCCATTTTTCGCCTTAGCGATAGGGTCACTAAGATTACTGCCCACCCCAATGTATGCGCGTGTTGTCATGAATTGGAGGAATTACGGGGTTTTCTTCTTCGGCGCTTACGTCCGTCGTTGCCACGAAGACTGGAGAGCATGTTCTTGCGCTTACCAGATTCAGCCTGTTGAAACTGTGTCCACCAGTGCGCAAGCTCTTCTAGTTCTCCGCCTTCAATTTCTCCTCGAATGAGTAGGAAGTCGTATCCAGCTCGGAATTTCGGATGTTCCAAAGACATATAAGCACGCTTTCCAAAGCGCTTAGCCAGTCTTTTTTGCAACATCCAAATATCACGAATCCCAGTCGAAAAGCGTTTAGGAATAGCTATTCTTTCAACCTGGCGAACCAACACATCATTCATCGAGAGGTTAAAGGCATCGTGGTGGTTGAAGCCGCCTTCAAAAATGTGTTGCTGCACGCGTTCTTCGACGGCATACCACAAAATGGCGGCATAGAAGAATGCTGGGGTGACTCGAAGGCCACTATTGATGCGGTTATCCGTATTGAGCAGTACTTTCTCAATAAAACGGTATTCTCGTCCCGCAGTATTCTCCAAAAGCGGCTGAACCTGCGGGAACAATTCTCCAAACAAGTGATATCTCTGCATCAAACGGAAGGTTGCTACCGCGTTACCGCTTAAGAATAATTTAGAAACTTCTTCGAAAAGACGTGCAGGAGGCACATTCGACAATAAATTCGCCAATTCGGGGATTTTGGCTTCGGTATTTTTACTAATGCTAAAGTCCAGTTTAGCCGCAAAACGCACCGCGCGTAACATTCGCACAGGATCTTCGCGATAACGCGTTTCGGGGTCTCCCATTAAAGCGATCTCTTTCGCTTTTAGCGCGTCAACCCCGCCCGCGTAGTCAGCGATCGAATAATCCGCAATATTGTAGTACATGGCGTTAACGGTAAAGTCGCGACGTTGCGCATCTTCATCGATAGATCCAAAGACATTATCACGTAGTAACTGCCCTTCCTCTCCTTGGCGACTTAGCGCATTTTTATGAGAACCTGCGTCAGATTCGCTGTGGTGTCCGCGAAAGGTTGCTACTTCGATTACGTCTCGCCCAAAAACGATATGAGCCAGACGGAATCTTCGACCAATTAAGCGGCAATTGCGAAAGAGTCCTTTTATTTGTTCTGGCGTAGCATCTGTTACCACATCAAAATCTTTGGGCTTTAGGCCAAGCAATAAATCTCTAACGCAACCACCAACCAAATACGCAGCATAGCCGCTACTGTGAAGTCGATACAATACCTTAAGCGCGTTTTCACTAATATCATCACGTGAGATATTGTGTGCGTCTCTGGTAATAATTTGGGCGTGAAGATCACCCAGCTCGGCGTCCTGAGAAGAACTCTCAGACGAGAAAACACGTTTAACTTTGTCCAAAACCTTAATAATGATGAGAAGAACTCCTGCGAAAACTCATCTTGTATAAAAAATGGTCGCGTATGGTAATACAATGCTTCATGAAATTGAATCTATATATTCTTTATTATCAATAATTTCCGATAATAAAATGGCAGTTGAACTAGCTAACATTTGCACACGCCAATGACTAATACCCCATTGAATAAGTTCATCGACACTCGCCGTGCGAAGCTCAATCGGTGGAGCCGCACCAATAAATCTAAGCGCATAAAACAGATTATCTCTCGCATTTTGATTGTTTAGTTCAATTGCATGATTCTGTTTACTAAGTTTAAAACCTTTCTTCGACTCTGCCACGGGTATGTGTAAATATTTAGGAGAGGGAATCGAGAACAAACGAAAAAGATTTAACTGGCAGGCACTCGGTTGTATTAGATCTGCTCCTCGCACAATTTCAGTGATTCCTTGTTCAATATCATCCAGCGCCGCAGCCAAGTGATAAGCAACGAGGTCGTCTCGTCGCCAGAGCACAAAATCTTCTGAGGCAACGTTTTGGTCAATGCTGACCATTCCCTGCACAACATCTTCAAATTCCGTAATGGCCAGATCATTTTTAAATCGAATAGCATAAGGCGCTGTAACGTCTCTTTTATCTCGACAAACCCCAGTGTAATTTGTGCCAAGTGCTCGAATGGCTTTTCGAGAGCAGTTGCATCGATACACTTTTTGTTGAGACTCCAACCAGGACAGTACATCTCGATATCGCGGAATTTGTTCACTTTGCAAAAACACGTCTTCGTCCCACACGAGTCCATGTGCCAGCAGTGTGTTTTGAATGTTTTGCGCAGAGCCGGGAACAATTCGAGGAGTATCAATATCGTCGATACGCAATAACCATTGGCCGTTATTTTGTTTGGCGCGCAGATAACTTGCTAGTGAAGTACACAGAGAGCCAAAGTGCAGATTGCCTGAGGGTGAGGGAGCGAAACGACCGCGGTAACGGTCGCCTTCCAGATATGTGACTGGGCAATCCACAAGTGACATAAACAAAAAAGCTGCGACACGCGCAGCTTTTTGAATTTATCCGAGAAGCTGTTTTTCTTTGATTTCAGCCATCGTTTTGCAATCGATACACAAATCGGCAGTAGGGCGAGCCTCTAAGCGCTTCACGCCGATTTCGATACCGCACGAATCACAGAACCCAAAATCATCTTCTTCGATTCGCTTGAGCGTTTTTTCAATCTTTTTAATAAGTTTGCGCTCGCGGTCACGTGTTCTCAGTTCGAGACTGAACTCTTCTTCCTGAGCAGCTCTATCCACTGGATCAGGGAAGTTTGCCGCTTCGTCTTGCATGTGATGCACAGTACGGTCTACTTCCTCACGAAGTTGATCACGCCATGCAGATAAGATCAACCTGAAGTGCTCAAGTTGATCAGAATTCATATATTCTTCGCCGTCTTTCTCCTGGTAGGCTTCCAAACCAGCGAGTGCTAGTAGCCCCAGCGACTTACTTTCTTTTCCAGTTGGCATTGGCCAATACTCCTAAACGACTTATTTCGCCTCTTTTTAAGGGCGGCTATTGTTATCATAAAAAAAATATTCAGGCAACATTTGCTGCACGTAGACACCGCAATGGCTCGCCTAAACTAAAATCTCAGATTGACATAAAATCCTTTGCTGGGCAAATGTGGTGCTTCTTTTGGCGTTTTCAATACACAGTCACACAATAAATCGAATTTTAATGCTTTGGGCTTAACTCGATGGCGTTTAGCCAGAGATAAAGGGTATTTTATGACTCAGCACTATACCCTTTTCAGAAAAATCGCAGCCATACGCCAAGACCTTAACGCCAGTATTGATTGCCTGTAACATCAATTCTGCGTAAATCGGGTCTAGCTGATCGGCGACTTTTACCTGCTCAATACCTGTGTGCTGCACACAAAATAATATAGCCGCACTAAAACCTTGCTGAGCAATTGACATAAGTTCTCTCAAATGTTTCTGCCCTCTTTGTGTTTGGGTATCTGGAAACATACCAACGCCATCCTGTAGCAAGGTTACGGATTTCACTTCGACATAGCATCGCTGCTCTTCGCTGGATAGCAAGAAATCAATCTTGCTCTTTTCCTGACCATACTTAACCTCTCGTTTTACTTCAGGCCAGCTCGCAAACTCGGCTATTTTTCCTTGAATTAATGCTTCTTCGACTAGCTTGTTGGCATTGTGGGTGTTGATCCCAATGAATTGCCCAGCACTATCAATGGCCACTTCCCAACTATATTTGAGTTTTCGCTTTGGGTCGTTGTTGCTGGTTAGCCACACCTTATAGCCTGGTTCAGCACAGCCGGTCATGGCGCCCGTATTCGGACAATGAGCAGTAACAATGGTGCCGTCGTCGAGTTCTACGTCGGCGAAAAATCGTTTATAGCGTTTAATTAACGTGCCAGTAACTAAAGATGATTTAAACTGCATGGTTGAGGAAAGTAACAAGACTCACGTAGACTAAAATACAGCTGCGCATTGTCGCAAACTCTTACCCAACATAAAAGACGAAGCTTTCAAGGAGAAAGAAATGAGTCACTTATCAGTGCAATTGTCCACAAATCCCCCAGCAGACGAATGGGGAAAAGGATCTTTATCATTTTCAGCCAACGGCGCGACGATCCACATTCAAGAACCCAGTAACGACCTCAGAACCATCAAACGAGCAGCCAGAAAGCTGGAACAATTATGCCAATCCGTGGCGCTAGAAGGTCAATGGAATGTTGAACAGCAATGGGCATTTGCCACCGCATTTGAAAGTCCCGCTCGCAGTAAGAGCTTTAGCTTCGTTGACAATGCAGACAAAACACAGCTAGACAATATGCTGATTGCACACAGATTCACGTGCGATTTGATTAACGGTACCCCCGAAAACATTTCGCCCGAGACACTTAGTGTCAGAGCGTCCGAGTGGCTAAAAACCCTTGCTCCAGATCATGTCACGGCTAAGGCTATCGTCGGCGCTCAGTTAGAAGAAGCAGGATGGCATGGCATTTTTCAAGTCGGTAGAGGGTCAGAGCGGCCACCTGTGCTATTGGAAGTAGACTACAATCCAACCGGAGACGTTAACGCACCTGTTTATACCGCACTTGTCGGCAAAGGAATTACATTCGACAGCGGTGGCTACAGCATCAAATCGAGCGAGGGCATGCTCGCAATGAAATGTGATATGGGAGGCGCTGCTACAGTGACAGGCGCCTTAGGGTTAGCCATTATGAATGGCCTTAGTGTGCGCACCAAACTATATCTGTGCTGCGCGGAAAACCTGATAAGTGGTCACGCTTACAAACTCGGCGATATTATTACCTACAAAAATGGGACAACCGTTGAAATCGTTAATACTGATGCAGAAGGCAGGCTTGTATTAGCAGATGGTTTAATGGCCGCTAGCGAAGCGGCTCCGCAGCAAATAATAGATGCTGCTACATTAACCGGTGCTGCAGTGGTCGCCGTGGGTGGTGAATACAATGCATTATTCACGATGGATGAAGCGTTGCGTGAAAAAGCACAAGCAAAAGCGCAAGTTGTGAACGAACCTGTTTGGTCTTTGCCCCTTGAGCCATGGCACAAAGACAACTGCCCGTCCGCTTTTGCGGATACCGCAAATAGTCGCCCACAAAAAGGCGGTGGTGCCGGCGGTGCCAGTAATGCTGCAGGCTTCCTTTCTCGATTTGTGGCCAATGAAGGCAAGGGTTGGTTACACATTGATTTAGCAGCAGCCTATAACGACAAGGCGACGGACATACGTCCGGCGGGCGCAACTGCGCAAGGTATTAGGCTGATTGCAGGATTGCTAGAGGACTAGCTAAGAACCGTAACTTTAACAGACGCCCGTAATGTTCGCACTTTCACAATACTACGGGCTCTATTAATAAACGGATAGACTGGAAATACCTATTTAAATGCCACCTAGGCGCTCAGCAAGGGTTTTGTACTTTTCAACATCGCCTTTGTCAAACAACGGTTTACCTTCCGCGTCTTTGTCCTTTGAATTCAACAAATGTTCTCTTTCGAGCCTTTCTACTCGAATTTCTTGTACACCTAAAAAGCTTGCTACCTCTGACACAGTCATAAGACTCATGAAAATTTCTCCACACCTGTTTGATAAAAAGTACGCCTGACGAAGACAAAACTGCGATTACAAAGCGTTGTTATTTATCACATTTTTAAAATACGAAATTAATAGATAGCACATCTGTGCAAGATGTGAAATGTCACAATTAATTAACATTTAAAAATAATAGTTATTCTTATATAAATCGGAAATTTACTTCGCTATACCGGCATTTCTTGGCAAGTTCCAATACAAATGCGACTATATAGACTTCTTAGTAAAAACACCTTCCATCATGGCCAAACTTAATATTTTTCAGCAAGTTCGAGAACTAGAAAATAGGCGAGCCACCGCTTTTGCGCTGACACTCACCGAAAGAATGTACCCAAACTATCAACTATTCTGCGAGATCACTGGTTTTGCAGACGCCAGCGTGGCCAGACATTTATTGAATTTATTGTGGGATTGGATAGCGGTGCCGCGAAGCAAAATTAATTTTGAAGTGCAATTACTAAAATTAGAGGAAGTGACGCCGGAACCAAGAAATTTTGACAATTATGGCGTTTTTCCGGCGCTTGATTTTGTCGTATCTTTGGAGTCTGTAGTCAATCAAATTTCAGGCGAAGATGCTCAAGGTGCAGTTGTTGTGAGTAAAGTATCTCAAGGATGTGTGGAATCTTACATTGAGGCAACAGCAGAAGAAGAATTGGACAACGAAACCATAAAACATCACCCACTCATGCAATGGGAAAGAGATTTTCAACAAGACTTGTTGAACCTACTCGCGAGTGACATGAAACGAAATCGCGAAACCGTCAACAGGCTTCGCGATGAAGCCTGTCTTGAGGGCATAAGTAACATTGGAATTGAAATTAGCAAGTAAGTGCTAACTTAATACAAAATTATTGTATGCGATTGAAACCCAAGTAATAGTTAACAATACTAAAACGAAGAAAACTGCCGCTGAGCCAATATCTTTCGCCTGCTTCGATAAGGGGTGAAGTGAGGTACTTATTCTGTCCACAGTGGCTTCGATTGCACTGTTTAATAGCTCAACAATTAACAATAAAAACAGCGGGAATATTAACAAAATAAGTTGCACCACATTTTGGCTTAATAGAAACGCCAAGGGCAGCAACACGACGGCTAGAGCCAATTCCTGTCTAAATGCCGATTCATGTTCCCAAGCCAGTGCGATGCCGTCCATGGAACATTTGGTCGCTTTGATCAGACGACCAAACCCTTGTCCATTGGGTTTCAATAACTGTTTTTCCAATTTCCTATCCTCTAAAGCGCAGCAGTTTTGAAACGACCTGCTTTGTTTGTTTGGTTTTTATTTCTTCAAATTCAGAGGATGCAATTAAGTTGAGCGAAGTCTCGTATTCAACGTAAATAATAGCTTCAGGTGCAAGCAGCTGGTTCTTGACCAAACCATCCAACGCTTTGGGTAATAACCCCATTGCAAAAGGTGGATCTAAAAACACTAGGTCAAATGTCGATTGGCAACTAGACAAAAAGCTCTCAAAGTCGTCATTTATAATCGACAAACTTTTATCCTCTACGCCGAGTGTAGCGGATACATCTTTAAGTTTTTTGACAATACCAGACTGCTTTTCAATAGTCGTAACTGATTTTGCACCGCGTGATAGCGCTTCAAAGGTCAACGAACCAGATCCCGCGAAGAGATCCAAGCAACGAGTTTCAACATTCAAATACGGGATCAACCAGTTAAACAGTGTCTCTTTGGTTCTGTCAGTCGTAGGTCGGAGCCCGTGACTATCTGCGACAGGAATTTTTCTGCCTCGCCATTTCCCTGCAATTATTCTAACTTCACCTACCTGACCTTGACCGGCGGTTCTTGAGTCTCTTGACGGCTTTGCGGTCTGAGCCTTGGTAGATTTACTTCGATTATGTCTCATAGCTGAAACTCCGTGACATATTAAGTGTAGAAGCACTTTTTACTGTGAACTGAATGCAGAAAAGTATTATTATTTGAGCTGTTTAAGCAGAGCGCAATCGCCTTTATAATTTTCACTTTGAGCCGCGATAGGGGAAACCTCACATATTATGTCAAAATTTTTCGGATGGTTTAACAAAGATAGCCAAAACAACACGGACGCCAATGCCCAAAATGACACGCCCCCTGAAGAAAAAGCGCAATCGTTAGAAGCTGAACAAACGGCACAAGAAACCGATATCAAGGATCCTCAGGACATTGACGCGACTCCTGAAGCACAAGCGGTTTTGGTTGAGCAAACTCCTAACAATGAAAAGAGTATTGCAGGTGACAATAACGAAACTAATGAAGATTCATTTTTTTCACGTTTAAAAAGCGGGCTTTCGCGCACCAGCACCAATATTGGTGATGGCATCGCTAATTTATTTTTAGGCAAAAAAATTGACGAAGACCTATTCGAAGAATTAGAGACGCAATTATTAATGGCTGATGTCGGCATGGAAACCACACTTCGTGTCATTGAAGACTTAACAGAAGTCGCCGATCGCAAACAGTTAAAAAGTGCAGACGACTTGTATCCACTACTCAAGGAGCGCCTCGCCACGCTGTTAGAACCGGTAAGTAAGCCACTATCTATCCCAGAATCTACTTCGCCATTTGTTATTTTAATGGTGGGCGTCAATGGCGTTGGTAAGACTACCACTATCGGTAAAATGGCCAAGCAACTGCAAGCACAAGGTAAACAAGTGATGTTGGCCGCGGGAGATACTTTCAGAGCCGCCGCGGTTGAGCAGCTCCAGGTTTGGGGGGAAAGAAATGAAATTCCCGTTGTCGCACAACATACCGGCGCCGATTCCGCATCTGTGTTATTCGATGCATTACAATCAGCCAAAGCGAAAAATGTAGACGTGCTTATCGCCGACACCGCCGGTCGCTTACAAAATAAAGACCACTTGATGGAAGAACTTAAAAAAGTGGTGCGGGTAATGAAGAAGTTAGACCCTGAAGCGCCTCACGAAATTATGCTAACGTTGGACGCGGGTACTGGCCAGAATGCATTAAGTCAGATGCAGCTATTTAATGAAGCGGTAGGAGTAACTGGCGTCACACTTTCTAAACTAGACGGTACCGCCAAAGGTGGCGTGATATTCCCATTAGCAGACAAGTTCAATACGCCCATTAGATTCATCGGTGTAGGTGAGTCTATTGACGATTTACAGGCATTTTCATCAAAAGATTTTGTAGAAGCACTTTTTACAGAACAATAGATGCTTTGAATATCACATAGTGGATTAAGGTGAGTTGACTGCCCCATAATAATCTTTCATATTGTGAGCAAAATAAAATACCGCTGCACAACATAAGTTATTGAGCGCGAAGGTAATATGATCAAATTTGTAGACGTTAGTAAAACCTACCCCGGCGGTCAACGCGCGCTTTCTAAAGTCAATTTTCACGTTGAGCCAGGTGAAATGGTTTTTCTCACCGGGCATTCTGGCGCGGGCAAAAGTACCATGCTGAAACTTATCAGTTTGATGGAACGCCCTACAGTCGGCAAAGTATTTATTAACGGTCATGACCTCAGCCATATAAGTCGCCATGATGTTGCTTACATTCGACGCGACATTGGAATGATTTTTCAAAATCACCAACTGCTTATGGATAAAAGCGTTTTCGATAATGTGGCATTGCCCCTCATAATCGAAGGTTATCCACGAAAACAAATCCAATCTCGAGTCCAAGCCGCTTTGGACAGGGTTGGATTGTTAGATAAAAAATGGAATCTACCTGCGACACTATCAGGTGGTGAGCAACAGCGAGTGGGAATTGCCAGAGCAGTGGTAAACCGCCCTCCTATCATCCTCGCCGATGAGCCAACAGGTAATTTAGACCCGGCACTTTCATGGGAAATAATCAGACTCTTTGAAGATTTTAATGCTGCTGGCGCTTCGGTTTTTATTGCAACCCATGATTTAGGCTTAATCGCGAGAATGCAGTATCGCACCTTGACCCTTAAGGGCGGACAAATGATAAACGATGGGCTTACTGAGTCTTGGCAGGATAGAAAATAATGAGCATTCTTTTTAAAAGCCGGCAGTCAGGAGCGCAACAAAGCCAAATAAGTAAGCAGCAAAAACTGGTGATGTGGTTTACAAGTCACGTCAGACAAGCCATTACCAGTTTTGGTGAGCTATTACGCACGCCCGCTGCATCCTTTATGACTATCGCTGTACTTGGGCTGAGTATTACTTTACCTAGTACATTGTATATATTGGTAAAAAACCTAGATAACATCAGTGCAAATACACAAGATGCCGCCGAAATTTCTCTGTTTATCCGCGAAGGCGCGACGCGTGCAGACGTTGACCAGCTCATCAAGCGGCTTCGAACCTGGCCGGAAATCGACGCATTGCAATACATCTCACCTGAAGACGCACTTCAGGAGTTCAAACAACAATCGGGTTTTGGCTCTGCGATAGACGCCTTGCAAAGCAATCCTCTGCCTGCAGTTTTACTCATCTACCCCACTGAAAAACACGGCTCCCCGGCCGCCGCGAAGTTCCTGCTGAATAAACTGACACAAGAGCGGGAGATAGAGTTAGGTAAGGTGGATATTGAATGGTTAGAGCGTTTACACGCCATTATGGCGGTCACCAATGAATTGGTTACCATGATAGCGGTCTTATTGTTTGTTTCAGTGATTCTGATTGTGGGTAACACGATCCGACTCAATATTTTCAACAAGCGTAACGAAATCATGGTGATGAAACTCGTCGGGGCAACGGATGGCTTCATTCAAAGGCCATTTTTGTACACTGGCTTATGGTACGGCGTGTTAGGTGGCATCATGTCATGGATAACGGTTGCGTTGCTACTTTGGTGGATGTCCTACTCTATTGGCGACATTTTGACATTGTATCGACAAGAATTTGTCTTGGCAGGTCTAGATTTTGCGACCCTGAACACCATGCTGTTAATGTCAGTGCTAATGGGACTAATTGGTTCGGCTATATCTGTTAAACGCTATGTTGACCAAATTGAGCCTGAGTAAACTGACCGATTCATTACAATAAACCACAAATTGATTTACATGTGCCATACTGAGTGTCGTGGTAATTAGCCGTAACCTAACACGAGTAGTTATGAAAGAGCCTGATTTTCCGGATAATGAAGAGCAACGTCTTGCCTGTTTAATATCGCTAAATGTATTAGACACGCCTCCTGAAAAACGATTCGACAACATAACCTCTGAATGCAAAGAGCGCTTTTCTGTGCCTATCTGCTTAGTCTCACTCGTTGACTCCGACAGGCAATGGTTTAAATCCAGGCAAGGACTAGACGCATGTGAAACGGGCAGAGACATTAGCTTTTGTGGTCACGCCATTAACTACAGTGACATACTTCTGGTTGAAGACACACTCGAAGATTATAGGTTTAAAACCAATCCTCTAGTTCAAGGAGAACCTGATATCAGGTTCTACGCCGGCGCTCCACTGACTATCAATAAGGAATACCGCATTGGAACCCTTTGCTGCATCGATCGCGTTCCACGTTATTTTACCGACGAGGACCTAAAAGACCTGCGTAAATTCGCCGATCAAGTCGAGCGCGAATTAGAGCGAAACTTCAAAACAGAATAACAATTCTTGTTTCTTACGATTCCTAATTTATATAAATTCAAACCTATTAGGTCTTAAAAGAATAATCATTTTCATATTTAAATAAGCCCCGAAAAATTGTGTGTTGTGAGATTCAGGGTGCCTTATGTTTTCGTGGAAACGAGGCGGAATTTCGGAGCCTGTCTACTACCCGTGAAATTATAAATGAGTTGTTTTTTGCTAGCCTAAGGCATAAAGACGGAGTTTATTATCACTCCAGGAATCTGGATTTTCTTGTCAGAGCGAGGCACAAGCGCGGAGTTGTAATCAATGAAACAAGTCTAAAGTTTTAAATGAGATCTTTTTTACTAGATCGAGGCAGAAAAACGGAGTTTATAAATAATAAATGAGTAGTTCTAACGAAGAGCTAGTGAAAAATAGCCATTTAAAAGGTGGTTCCTAGCCAACGGCCTGTCTCATGGCGTTACTCCAGACGATAGCCTGGTTGTATATACCGTGCAGTTTCTTCTGTTCGACCTTGATGGCACCGGCCAATTTTTTGGTGCGTAACCAGTTTCCTGTTTCAAAGGTTTTGGCAATCTCTAAGTAAAACAATAGATTATTTTTTTGTCCACAAAGCGCAAATTTCAAATCATCGGAAATTGGCAGGTTTTCAACAATATTTTCCATTTTGCGATCCAGAAGTGCGTCTATCAATGAAAATAGACCTACCAAGAACCCTTTAGGTGGATTTTCCGCTTCATTCTTTTCTTGCGCCAGAAGTTCGCAAAATTTGGCTCTTACAAGTGAGACTTGTAGCAGCTCCATGGGTTTTTCATCACCCAGATTGGCCAATGCCAGTAAGGCGATGAATTTCTTCAGTTCCACTTCCCCCATATAATTTAGGGCGTGGCGTAGTGAAGATATTTTATTTCGCTTGTTAACGAGTGGATTATTGATGAAGCGCAGTAACATGTAAGATAGCGCAACGTCACGTTCAATAATTTCGTTGATTCGTTCGAAATCCATACTCATCTTTGAGCTCTCGCCGATCAATTCGATTAGCGACAGCTTTGAAGAAGGAATATTTTTTTGTTTAATGACTTCTGGTTTCGCGTAAAAATAACCTTGGAAATAGTCGAAACCTAAATCCGCATACATTTTGTATTCTTTGTGATTTTCGACCTTCTCAGCAACCAACTTCACCTTGTTTTGCTTGAACTTGGGAACATTGGCTTTAATGGTTTCGTAGTCGCTTTCTCTAATATCGACTTTAATGATATCCACAAACGGTAAAAATACATCCCACTTAGGATCGAAGTCGTGATCGTCAAGCGCTAGGCGATATCCGAGCTGTTTAATATGTTTGCAAGCAGAGAGTAATGCATTGCTAATAGGTGCGGTTTCGATGATTTCAATAACAACGCTCATTGGGTCAAGCGATGTAGGGAATCGATAAAGGAAGGTATCTTCGTAGAAGTTAATGAAGGAAGTTTTCCCCCCTGTAATCTCATCTAGGCCGAGTGTTAGATGATTACTGGCGAGGATTTTTGAGGTGGCTTCATCGGGTGCAATGTTAGGGAAACAGTTTTGCTTGCCATCTCTGAACAATAACTCATATCCAAATACGTTTTTTTCTCTGTCCAGAATTGCCTGACGAGCAACGTATGCAAACATCCATTAACCTCACAATTACAATACCCAAATAACAATAGCAGGTTTACCACAAGTATCAGTAAAAAAAATACGAGAAAATAGACCTCTTGTTACAATTAAGCCTTGAAATTTCACTCTTTTGCTACGAAATAGTTTTAAACTCTATCAGTTCTACTAGATGAGCGAAACATTATTAGCGGGTGTTTGAACTTATTTTTATTTATATGAACTAAACGCTATAGCAACTTCGTATATGTGTATCTAGAGATCGGGCAACTACTGTGTTAGGATCCGATCGGCAAAAAGTAAAGAGGTTTAGAATGAGCACAAAAATGCAATCCATGGCGTTGAGTATACCTCAAAGCGGTAGTTTGGATTCATACATTCAGTACGTAAGCGGCATTGACATGCTGACGGCTGAAGAGGAACGTGCATTAGCAACACGTTTGCAAGAACAAGAAGATTTACAATCAGCTCGTAAGCTGATTATGTCGCACCTGCGCTTTGTCGTGCACATCGCTAAGTCGTACTCTGGATATGGGCTTCCCCAAGCTGATTTAATCCAAGAAGGCAATATCGGCCTGATGAAGGCTGTTAAGCGTTTCGACCCAACAGTGGGCGTAAGACTGGTATCATTTGCGGTGCACTGGATAAAAGCAGAGATCCACGAGTTCGTACTTAAAAATTGGCGAATCGTAAAAGTTGCGACAACTAAAGCACAAAGAAAATTATTCTTTAATCTTCGCAAAGCTAAAAAACGTTTGGGTTGGTTCACTCACGAAGAGGTACAAACCGTTGCCGACGAGCTAGGTGTTAGTACCAAAGAAGTGTTACAAATGGAAGCTCGTATGAGCAGCCAAGACCAAGCGTTCGATTTATCAGCTGATGATGATGAAAGTGGCAGCTTTGCTCCCGTTCAGTATTTGGAAGACAAATCTGAAGACGTAGAAGCAACTGTTGTTAACGCCGACTGGGATCAAAATGCATCTGAGCGCTTGTACGCAGCACTTAAAACGCTAGATGAGCGCAGCCAACACATCGTGCGCACTCGCTGGTTGAATGAAGATAAAACGACACTTCAAGATTTGGCAGATAAATATCAGGTTTCAGCAGAACGCGTTCGCCAAATTGAAAAGAACGCAATGAAGAAACTGCAAAATGCAATGATGTAGGTTCGAATCCGACACACAAAAAAGCCGCTTATTAGCGGCTTTTTTATTGTTTGTGACCCTTATCTAGTTGCCAGTCTTCGTAGGTAATATCCAATACACACCTTTGAATTCAGCCACTGCAGTATCACCGTCTTTAATATCAACTTGTAATTCAAGACGGCATTTCTTTCCGCGCTCAACATAACTGAACTTACCTGACAATGTCTCGATATTACACAGTGCTCTTGGTTGTGCGGTTACAGGTTTATGATAGTGAATGTTGCCATCACCGAGTACGATTTCACCACTCAAGTCGCGCTCTTTAAGCTGCAGGTGAATCATTCCCCAGCCGGTTAGGGTAGCCAGAGAATAGATACTTCCGGCAAACATAGTACCGTGTAAGTTAATATTCTTATTCAGCGACGCTCGAGCCTCAAGTGTCTTGCCAGTGTATTGGTAGAGGACAATACCCATTTGCTCTGATATAGGAATGGTTTCATGCCACGTACGCTGCAGCTCTTCACACCACTTAGGATGTAACTTCATTGCCGAAAGTACATCTAACTTCTTTACCATCTGTTGGCGATTCTGCTTACCCAACTCTTCAGCAACTTGCTTTTCGATTTCATAGCCTGCCGCTACAAAAAAGGCGGCTGACGTTTCAAGACTATTGGTAACGGCTCTCACCGCACCGTGTTTTTTGGCAACCTCTTCGAGCGCCGAGAGAATAAGGCTGCCGAGTCCTTTGTTTCTTTTGTCTTTACGAACCGCAATATGGCGAATTTGAGCCTCTTCTTGCGTGTTCAGATGTACCCGGCCGGTGGCAACAATCTCGCCATTAGGCAACAAGATCATGCGGTGTTCGCCCACCGTTTCGTATTCATCTTTTTCGGAGCCAAACGGATAGTTGAAGGGTTCGCGAAGTACTTGCCACCTAAATTTAAAATAGGCTTCCAATTCCTCTGCCGTTTCTGGCGTTGCTACTTTATACATTCACATTTTCCATAAAATCAGGATATAGTTCCTAGAGTACGTCGCACATGAGTAGTCTAGGTGTTCAAACTACAACAATTACAACAACAGCAAAAGATACTTAAGTTTATTCAACTGGAATATTTGCAACTAACCATTGCTGACAATGAACAATATCGCTGGTTAACTATTGGGGACACTGTCCAAACAGTGATGGACAAAAAGCAACCTTATGCCCCCGTGTTACCCCATTTAAGTGCCATGATTATGGCATTATTTTATCAACCCGTGCCAAAAAATATTCTGGAGATGGGACTAGGTGGTGGTGCTTTGCGTCGCTTCTTTGGACACCACTTTCCCTCTGCCAATATGGTGAGCATCGAGCTTGAACCTAGCATCATAAGTACTTACCATGAATTCTTTAACCCCACTACCGATGTGCAGAACATAGTACTGGGCGACGCTGTAGAAGAAATTAAAAATCAAGAAAGCCTAGATATTGCATTTATTGATTTGTTTTCACAGGCCGGTAGTCCGGAGTTTTTACAACGCGAAGAATTCTACCGAGACTGTTTTAAGAGTTTGACGCCCGAAGGTGTGTTGGTGGTAAATTTAATCAATCCGCTAGCCATGGAAAACCAAGTTATTATTGAGATGCTCGAATCAATCTTGGAGGCACCCGTTAAAGTTTTTTCGGTGCCTGGATTTAAAAATAAAGTGGTCATGGCATCAAGAAAAAAGCTTTCGCACATTCCCTACAATGCTTCACTCATGGCAATGTCCCAACGATTTCAACTCAGTCTTAATGACATCATTGAGATGAAATAGCTAAGTGAATAAATTGCGCTCAACAGCACTATCTATTGGCGGCTAGACTCATAACCGTTTCGGCTATTTTCAAATCTTGAAGGGCAATACCCGTTAAATCCACTATGCTTATTTCATCTGATCGAACCGGTGAGTAATTACCTTGGATCACATCCCCTAACTCCACTGTTTGAATCGTATTTTCGGGCGCTTTTTTTCTCAATTGAAAAACCTCACCACGAGATTGGCTTTGTACGTTGCTATCGACAATCAATCGATTGGCTCGTGTCAACAGCTCGGCAGACAGTTCCTGTTTTTCACAAGTATCCGATCCTACTGCCACTATCAATGTACCTGGATGCACATCGTCGGCGCACACTAATGCATGTTGTGAAGGGGTAGTGGTAATAACGACATTGCATTGCGCGAACACCTCTGGAATAGATTCGCACACATTGACCTCTAGGCTCATATCGAGTAAGTCTTTTTTACACGCGATAACCGCATCTTTGGTTCTACCCCACACAGAAACTGAAGCACACCCGGTCTGTTCGCTGACACATTTCGCCTGCAAACGCGCCTGTGTACCAGTACCTACGATGCCAATTCGAGTTATATTTTTAGGCGCCAAATGCTTGGCGGCAACGGCGCCGGCGAGTGCCGTGCGATAGTCCGTTAATACCCCCTCATCCTGCAGTAAACAGATGGGCTGCCCAGTGGCTAACGAAAATAACATCATTAAGCCGTTACTTGATGGTAAGCCTTTGGCAGGGTTGTTATAAAAACCAGAGGCCACCTTTATCACATAATGCTCACCGCCTCGGATATAGCCATACTTGATATGCACCTCGGCATTATCCATTAGCAACTCCGCAACCGGTGGCACTTCACCTAAACCTTGCGAATATGCTGTAAATGCCTCCTCAACCCCAGCAATTAAATCTGGGACATTGAGCACAGATTCTATTTCAGAGCGAGTGATAAGCTTCATCGCGACTACCTTTTATCAAGATGATGTGTTCTTACATAATGACTAATTCTAGATAACCCTTCTTGCAAATGGTCTGTGGGTGCCCCTATACCCACTCGAAAATAGCCATCTAAGCCATACACATCACCGGGAAGTATGAGTACACTCAATTCGTTTCTAAACTCATGTGCAAGCTCTGTAGAATTGATAGGTAGCCGATATTTTAGAAACGCCATTCCCCCCGCTTTTGGAGGGACAAACGAAATCCAATCACTATTTTGCGCGGCCCACTCTTGCAGTAAGGCTAAGTTTGCCATGAGATAATCTTTACTGCGCTGCAATACCTTTTTTCTAAAATCAGGCTCGAGCACGATATTCGCTACATACTCACTAACGGCGCCCGTCGTAATACTGGTGTAGTCTTTTCGTTGCCACGCTAAATAGATATCGTCAGGAAGACCAACCAACCACCCAATCCTCAACCCTGGCATAGCCATTGCCTTAGACAAGCCACTGGTAATGATTGTCTTGTCATAAACATCAGCGAAACTTGGTAGCTCATTGCCGTCAAACTCCGCACCTTTATAGACTTCGTCAGCGTGTATATAAATATCGTATTGTTTAGCAAAGTCAGCAAGCTGTTGTATTTGTTCAAGTGGCAACGTTGAACCCGTTGGATTGTTTGGATGGCAGATAGTGAGTATTTTGGTTTTGTCAGAAACAACCTCCTGTAGCTTGTCTAAGTCTGGTAACCAACCTTGCTCCTCCACCAGTGCAACTTCATGTACCCTTACCCCCATGGCACGCGCCCAACCCGCAATCTGCATATAATTTGGCACTATTACAATGAGCTCATCCCCCTCTTTGAGAAGGCTCATTGCCATCAAGAAATTGGCTTCAGCTGAACCGTTTGTCACTATAACGTTATCTGCGCACTTTCCCGGGTAAAGATTCGCAATGCTTTGACGAAGCTGTGTACTTCCGTTAGTCCAGCCGTAACCAAGCTCTAAATCGGCGAGCTGTTGCAACTGCTCGGCAGTTAATAGTTCTTTTAATTTATATGGGTGCACACCACTGTCAGATAAATTCAATTCAACTAAGTTTTCATACAATGATTGTATACGTTCGAGCGAGAATTCTTGGATTTCCATGACGTTGCCTTTCTTCTAATATTATTCATTCCATTGTATTTTGCTTAAATAGATTGCAACATTTATAAAGAAAGGAAATCAGGGGACAAAACTTAATATTCTGCGGAATTTAACGCTTTATCTTACAAAAGCTGATATGGACAAAATAAACGCCAACATTATTGAGATATTGCAAGCAAATGCTCGCATTTCTATTTCTGAGCTCGCCAAGCAAGTCCACTTATCGGCTCCTGCCGTCGCTGAGCGGGTTAGACGATTAGAAGAACAAAACATAATTTCAGGCTATCACGCCAGAGTAGATATCACCGAGTTGGGCTATCCAATTGAAGCGATGGTACAGGTTAAGGTGTTTGCCGGCAAAGAACCCCTTTTTATAGCATTTGCCAAACAGCGCAGCGAAATCATCGAGTGTTACAACGTAACCGGAGAAGCCGCTTTCATATGCAAAATTGCTATCCTATCGATGAAGACACTAGATGCGTTTCTAGAGGAGTTATCATCTATCGGTGAATCCAACACTATGATGATTTTATCGGAGGTCAGCCGTAAAACCCTACCCGCCGTCATTTCTGACAATTAGCACAAGTATTTTTAAACTTGCAGCCAGAACGTAACGGGGCCATTGTTGACCAAACTTACCTGCATATCAGCTGCAAATTTGCCAGTTTCACATGTTGTACCTGTAGCTCGGATTTCTTTTACAAACTGAGGGTAAAGTTCTAAACCAAGCTCTGGCGAGCCGGCACCTGAAAAACTCGGGCGATTGCCCTTTTTAGTATCAGCCACTAGCGTAAATTGAGATACCGCTAAAATACTCCCTGCAACTTGGGTAACATTTAAATTCATTTTGTCATTCTCATCAGAGAAAATTCGATAAGAGAGTATTTTCTTAGCAAGTTTTGCAGCTTTCTCTGCCGTATCGCCTTGCTCAACACCTAAGAGCACCAATATTCCTTCGCCTATTTCGCCAACGACCTCTTCATCAACACTCACGCTAGCGGAGGTAACACGCTGGATTAAAGCAATCATATACCTTCCTTATTCTCAATTTACTATGTCTTGTGAGATCATTGTAATGATTTCAAGAAACACATCTACTCACTATTACTTACACGGGTTTACTAAATGAACCTTGTCATCAATAGATTAATACAGTAGCTTTGAATCACTGAAACAACAGGAGAAGCTCTATGGCTGGACAAGGCTCAGGTGGTAATGTTATCGCCGCAATTTGTAGTTTTTTTATACCTGGATTAGGTCAATTGGTACAAGGCCGCATCTTTCCAGCGTTGCTGTTTTTTGTCATTACTGCCGTAAGTTATGCATTGGCCGCGACTGTCATATTCTTTTTCATGTGGTTCGTTGGCGCCATTGTGCACCTGTGGGCTATTATTGACGCAGCGAAATACAAAGGCAGCGATTAAAAGGTAGCTAAACATGAAGTTTCTGAGCATTACGTTTCTCTTATTAGCCCTGGGCGGCTGTCAAAGCACTTACTATTCGGTTTGGGAAAAATTGGGAGTAGAGAAGAGAGAAATCCTCGTTGATCGTGTAGAGGCGGTTAGCGATGCTCAGGAAGACGCTCAACAACAATTTTCCTCGGCACTGGAAGAACTCACTAGCCTCATTGAGTTTGACGGTGGTGATCTGCAAAAAAACTACGACAATATCAAAGACCAATACGAAGCAAGCATGGAAAGCGCGGAACTCCTGACTAGTCGAGTTGGCAAGGTAGAATCTGTTGCCGAGGCGCTTTTCGACGAGTGGCGTGAGGAGCTGGAACAGTATAGTAATGAGAAGCTACGTCGAGATAGTGCAAAAAAACTAGCTCAGACAGAGCGCAACTATCAAAAGCTAGTCAAAGCCATGAAGCGTTCTGTTGAAAAGATGGATCCCATTCTGGTCGCGCTCAACGACAATGTGCTCTATTTAAAACATAACCTAAACGCCAGCGCTATAGGCGCATTGCAAGGTGAATTTGGCAAAATTAAAAATGACATCAAGCTATTAATTGATGAAATGAATGCCGCTATTTCTCAATCAAATCAGTTTATTGAAACAATTAAAACTAATTAGACCCTTTTGCTCTAGTCGTTTTCTACTTTCCAAAGTTCCTCTATTTGCACGGTGAATACCGCTCCAGATAGCACGATTAACCAAGATACATACACCCACACAAATAAAATGGGCACCGCCGCCAGAGCACCATAGATGACTTGGTAACTATCGAAGCTCGTCACATAAATAGAGAAACCTTTCTTACCTAGTTCAAACAGCAGTGCGGCAAACACTGCACCTGCCAGCGCGTGTTTGGCTTTTACATTTTTATTTGGCACCACCATATAAAGTAAGAAGTAGACGCCACAAGAAATAAAAAACGGCGTAAATTTGAAAAATAGTGTACCCAGTCCTGGTGTATATTCATCGGCAAAAGATTGCAGTGCTACTAGATAAGATGTCATTGCCAAACTAGTGCCTACCAATAATGGTCCAAGTGTAAGCACCATCCAATAGATCGCGAAAGTAAAAATGGGGCGCCGCTGAATTGCCGTACGCCAGATTTGGTTGAGGGTTTTATCTACATTGGAAATCAGCAAAAGTGCCACGACTACCAGTGCCATGATACTGATCGCCCCCATTTCAGAGGCTCTTCCAACAAATTCACCTACATATTGTTGTACAGTGTCGCCCGCGGCTGGAACGAAATTGTTAAAAACAAAATCTTCGAGTTTACTTTTGGCACTGTCAAACGCGGGAAATGCCTGCAAGATAGCAAAAAAAACAACGATAAAAGGCACTAAGGAAAGCAAGGTCACATAGGCCAAATGGCCAGCGGTGACGGCAAGACGATCTTCATTGAAGTGTTTGATAAAGCCTTTACTGAATTTTTCCAATAAAGGCCAATATTGTTTAAGCGCTGCTTTTATCGCATCCATTTGAGACAATTGAAAAGGTCATTTGTCTCTATCTTAGTCTGTTTGTGGACGCGCGCCTAGCATATGACACAATGCGTAACTTAAATCACTGCGATTTAACGTATAGAAATGAAAATCACGCACGCCTTCTTTTGCAAGTACCTTGACCATGTCCATCGCAATACTCGCACCTAGCAGATTACGTGTAGTTTGGTCGTCATCAGCCACATCTTTGTACATATGGTGTAACCAGTTAGATACATGAACATTAGTAAAACCGGCAAAACGCAATAGTGTTTGGTAATTAGTCACCGGCAAAATTCCTGGTACCAACTCCATATCAATGCCTGCAGCTGCTGCTCGGTCGCGAAAACGCAAAAAGACTTCAGCGTCAAAGAAAAATTGCGTAATCGCTTGATTCGCGCCGGCTTCGGCTTTTTTCTTCAAATTGAGTAAGTCAAACTGTGAACTCGGCGCATCCGGGTGAGTTTCAGGATAGGCTGCCACAGAGATATCAAAATCAGCAACATCTCTCAATAACTTCACCAAATCTACTGCATAAGAAGTATGTTCCGTGGATCCTTCAGGTAAATCGCCGCGCAACGCCACGATGTGTCTAATACCATTCGCCCAATAATCCTTCGCGATTTCAATCAGTTCTTCACGTGTCGCATCCACGCAAGTTAAGTGTGGCGCCGCCGTGATACCGGTTTCATTTTGTATGCGTTTTACAATTTCATGGGTTCTGTCGCGTTCACCGCTATTTGCACCGTAGGTCACCGACATATATTTGGGCTTCAGTGGTGCCAGTCTGTGTACCGACTTCCATAACATTTTTTCCATCTGCTCGGTTTTCGGTGGAAAAAATTCAAAAGACACGTTTATGTCTTTAAGTTCAGAAACCGATTGGTTTAGGGCATCAATACCCTGCGCATAGGACACCATGTTTTTTGCTCACAATAAATAGACGTATAGACGGCTAAATATTACTTGTATTTTGTTAGACGTCAAGATGTTTAGAAGCCTAAACATTGACTGTTAGAAGATTCACTTTAAAATTTAGCTAAAAACTAGAACAGAGCACAAAAATGGCAGACTGGAACGGCAAATACATACACCCCTATGCAGAACACGGGAAAAAGAGTGAACAAGTAAAGAAAATAACGGTGTCGATACCGTTGAAAGTATTGCAAGTGTTGACTGACGAGCGAACCAGACGCCAAATAAATAATTTGAAGCACGCTACCAATTCGGAATTGCTGTGCGAAGCTTTCTTGCACGCCTTTACTGGACAGCCACTACCAGATGATTCAGATCTCGGCAAAGACAACGATGAGAAAATCCCGCATGCAGCAAGAGAAATAATGCGACAAATGGGTATTGAGTACGAAGACGATTAACTAGTAATCGTCTTCATATAGGTTCAGGCAAGACCCAGCTCGCGGGTCATATTTTCTGTAAAATCCTTGTGCACTATAACGTTATCTTCAATGCGGATCCCACCAAAAGGTTTGAATTCATCCACTCTATCCCAGTTGATATATTTTGAGTTTTCACTGGATTTGAGTTCATCCAATAATGAATCAATAAAGTAAAAACCAGGCTCAATAGTAAATACTTGATTTGCCTCAACCGTTCTTGTGGTTCTTAAGAAAGGATGTTCAGCAGGAGGCGGTTTTGGCGTGCCTCTGTCGTCAGCTGCGTGACCACCGACATCGTGTACTTGCAAGCCAAGAAAATGGCCAATGCCGTGTGGGAAGAAGGTGTTTACGATTTGTTTTTCGAGAATATCCTCAGCAGCCAAGTTTACGAAGCCAAATTCGGACAGGAGTTGTGCTATATATTTATGTGCCGATTCGTGAATAGCAGCATATTCGATACCTGGACGTAATTCTTCAGCCAAGTCTCTAGTAACTTGATCCATCGCCTTTATCAACTCAGCAAAATCCCCTTCGTCCTTGGCATAAGTACGTGTAATGTCAGCTGCATAACCATTGTATGAAGCACCTGCGTCGATCAAAAATGAGCGTGATTCTTGTGGGGCTACGGTATCGCGCACCGTATTATGCAATATCGCGGCATTTTCATTTAAGGTTACAATGCTGCTATAGGGTACTTGGTTTTCATTCTGGCGGGTTGCTGACAAATAAGCTTGATTAATGTCAAACTCGCTTTGCCCATTAAGAAAAGCCGCTTGTGCAGCCTTGTGTCCAGCAATAGCTATTTTATTAGCTTCACGCATGCACATTAGTTCATATTCAGTTTTATATGCACGTTGATAGTGTAAGTAATACAAAACGCGATCTGGATTCACAAGCTCAAAGCCTAGCGCCCTAGCTACCTCTAAATTCTCTCCTACATAGGCGTACTTTGCTTTATCGTAGGGAAGATACTTCTCCACCGCGCCAGGAGCACTTAAAAATTGGATATCAAATTCACCTACCCAAAAGTCATTCGGTTCTTCGGGTACCTTGTGCCAAAAATCAGTAGGGCGATAAAAAATGAGCTTCGGTTTATTTACCCCATCAACAATCAACCAACAATTAGGATTGTCTACCACAGGAAGCCAAGCCTTAAATTGGGGATTGACGAAAAAAGGATAATAATTGTCATCTAGAAACTGGACTTTACCTTGTCCAGAATGAATCACTAAACCATCTATGCCTTCTCTCGCCAGCGCTTCTGACGTTCGGTATTGCAAAACAGAGATATGTTGTTTGTAGAGTTCTTGAATTTGCGCCATAAAACTATCGCCAATATTTTAATGCCAATAAATTATCATATGCCCGGCTTGCCACCAAGAAATCCGGGGAAAAACAATAGACTAGAAGGCTTTACAGTTGCTCTACAAAGTGGGTTGAGTATCCCCAATCAACATATTGGCATAATCTACAAAGTAGTTTTCATCACCGCCCAACTGTTGCTGATAGATTTGTTTGTAGGCAAGAACAGCTTTTACGTAATTACGCGTTTCTTTGAAAGGGATAGTTTCCACCCACACATCAAGTGGTAACGAATCTTCTTTGGGCACCCAATCTCTAACACGACGCCAGCCAGCGTTATAAGACGCTGTTACCAAAACCGGATTGTTGTCCATTTTATCCATTAAATAACGCATGTATTTGGTACCCATCTCAACATTAAATTGAGCGTTATAAAGCCTTTTCCGTTTGTGCTTTTTCTTCTCCATATAATTAACCGTGGAAGGAAGCAGTTGCATTAACCCCCTGGCACCCGCACTTGAATGTGCGTCTTCCAAAAATGAACTCTCTCGGCGCGTGATCGCAAACGCCCAGGCAGGTTCAATTCCAACTTGTTTCGCGTTTTTGACGAGATCATTTTTATATGCCAATGGAAAACGTCGTTTCACATCATCCAAGTAACCTGAGTCAGAAAATGTATGAATCGCTTGGTCATGCCATTCCCACTCACTCGCCAAAACCGCGGCGATAGACATTTGAGTTTTATTCGCCGAGCGCCGATAGTCGCGCCACTCTCTACGAGCAGAGGCTTTTCGTCCAAGCTCCAAGAAGGCTTTTGCGCGCTGCACAGCTGGGATAGCCATTACCGCATCACGTGAGGCTTGGTTTGGTACTAGTGGCTTGTTGACCAAGCTTATATCTTTATCCTGTTTACCACTGGCTAAAAAACCGTAGTAATGACGTTGTTTAGCTAAATCAAGAAACATTGCATCTGCAACGTCTTTTTTACCTAGAGCTTCATAAGAACGCGCTTGCCAGTACGGATAAATCAATTCCTCATCGAGCAGCTCTGGGTTTACTCTGATTATTTCTTGTACCTTATGCCAGTCTTGTTCTCTTAAGATTTGTGTTAAATACCAACGAAATAATTCTTCATCGCTTGTTGCAATAGTGGCTTTTTCCAACCATTTATTGGCTTGCTTGTGATTTTTTGCCGCCAGTGCAATGGCAAACTTTCTCGCGATAGATTGTTTTTGTGCAGTTGAAAACTGAAACTCTTTCAAAGCCTTTGACCAGGTTTTTAATGCTAAATCTGGACTGCGCCAAATTAATCGCTGTAATCCATAGGTCAGTATTCTTGCTTCCTGCTCAGGGAACTCCCCGGTAAATTTACTGAATTTCGTCAATCGACTCGGAGAACGACGTATTGCCAACCAACGGTCACCCAAATACTTTTTATTGTCAGGTAACAATGACTTCAAATAAGGAATGAGAGATGAACTACCACCGTCGGCTGCCAACGCCATTCTGTCCAGCACTACGGTGTCGGTAAGCCTTCCAGAACGCAACCATTTGGAAAATACAGTATCGCACTCATTTGGTTGTGATTTACCGACCACCCAAAGCTGTTGTAGCTCATCTAATTGGACTTCGCTTGCTTGCCCATCGGCAATTTGGAATTCTAAATAGCGGCATTTGAGCGCCGTATCATTGATATCTTTATAGTACTTCAAAAAAAGATCGGAGCGCTTCTGACGAACGAGATGATTTAGCCATTTCTTGCGCAAGGGTCTATCCAATACACTGCCGGAATGTTTTTCTAAAAACCTGGCGATTTTCTTTTCATTGGAAATATAGGGATAGCGAAGTAACGTCTTTTGTTCAATATAAGGCCACAACGGATAGTCTTTTAGTTTCTTTTTGAGAAATTTGTACTCGCTACCGTTTGGTCGGTGGGCGATTTGTTCAGCCCGTTCGAACCATTTTTTAAGTTGCTCACTGTCCTGAGCGTTGCCAGCCAGGGGCATACAAGATAAGCCACTTATTACGACAAAACGCATCAGGTTATTCAGGATACGACGCATTGAATTTCCTTTACTGGCGATTAATGAACGAGCAAATGATAGATAAACAGGCTCTAGTTAAAAAATACCTAATAAGCCGTCTATACTCCAGTAATTTCACGACTTCTTAAAAATTTAAACAATTGTTTGAATTTGAGTTGAAATTTAACAATTTCTCAACAACAATGATGCTCCCTACAACTGACCGGTAACCTGCTAGGTAGTATTCAAATTGTAAGTTTGTGCTACGTTTTGGAATATTTGACCTCCCAAATCATAGTTATCCCAGGCTAATTAGCGCACACTTTAATGGTTACCGAAACGGAGAAAAATATGTTATTTGAAGGCCAATGCTTGCAAGCCGACCGCTTAGAAAACGACATCGTCGACGTCGTTTTTGATGCCCAAGGGTCGGTTAATAAGTTCGATCAACAAACTGTGACAGAACTCAACGAGTTATGTGCTTGTCTTGAACAACAAGACGGTATCCGAGGCGCACTCGTTCGCTCCAACAAATCTACTTTCATCGTTGGCGCAGATATCACCGAATTCACAGCCCTTTTCGCAGAGCCAGAAGAGAAGCTCTTAGGTTGGGTCGAACAAACCTCTAAAGTGTTTGACCGTTTCGAGGATTTACCTTTCCCGACAATTGCCGCAATTAATGGTTTTGCTTTAGGTGGCGGTTGTGAAATGACGTTGGCTTGTGACCTTCGCGTCGCTGACAGTACGGCAGCAATTGGTTTGCCAGAAGTGAAACTAGGCCTCATGCCTGGCTTCGGTGGTACTGTTAGGCTACCACGTGTTATCGGTGCAGATAATGCGATGGAGTGGATGACAACAGGTAAAGAACGCAGAGCTGACAAAGCACTTAAAGAAGGCGCGATTGACGCAGCAACCACACCTGAATTGTTAAAAGACGTTGCGCTTAAAATGCTTAATGACGCCGCCGATGGCAAACTAGATTGGCAGGCACGTCGTGCAGCGAAAAAAGCACCTCTAAAATTACCACGTAATGAAGCTATGATGAGCTTTGCCACCGCAAAAGGTATGGTTTTCGCACAAGCAGGCAAACATTACCCTGCGCCGCATATGGTGGTTAACACGCTTGAACAAGCAGCAGGTTTAGATCGCGAAGGCGCGTTAAAACTTGAGAACGCAGGTTTTGTAAAACTTGCTAAGTCTGACGCCGCGGCCGCACAAGTCGGTATTTTCTTGGCTGACCAGGTCGTTAAGGGCAAAGGTAAGAAAGTCGCTAAAGGCGCGACTAAGTCATTTGAGCAAGCGGATGTATTAGGCGCAGGCATCATGGGTGGTGGTATTGCATACCAGGCGTCACTGAAAGGCACCAAAACCATCATGAAGGATATTGCACAACCGGCGCTGCAACTAGGCCTAGACGAAGCTGCAGGCATTCTTGGAAAAGGTATGAAACGCGGTAAGGTTGATGCCAAGAAAATGGCCGCAACGCTCAACAACATCGTACCCACGCTAGAATACAGCGCTATCAAAGATGCTGAAATCGTTATCGAAGCCGTAGTAGAGAACCCCAAAATCAAAGGCATCGTGTTAAAAGAAACCGAAGAATCAGTCGGTGAGAACACGGTTATTTGTTCAAACACGTCGACAATTTCAATTAACTCGTTAGCTGAAAACCTGTCACGCCCCGAATTGTTCTGTGGTATGCACTTTTTCAACCCAGTGCACAAAATGCCGCTAGTTGAAATTATTCGCGGTGAAAAAACCTCTGACGAGACAATCGCTAACGTAGTAGCGATGACCTTGAAAATGGGTAAAACCCCAATTGTAGTTAATGATTGTCCGGGCTTCTTGGTAAACCGCGTGTTGTTCCCATACTTCGCAGGCTTCAGCCAACTAGTACTCGATGGTGCAGATTATGTCGCTATCGACAAAGTCATGGAGAAACAATTCGGCTGGCCTATGGGTCCTGCATACTTGCTTGACGTCGTCGGTATCGACACTGCAGATCACGCTTCTGATGTTATGGCGTCTGGTTTCCCTGAGCGCATGCAAAAAGTTGATAACGACCCGGTGACTGTATTGTACAACGCTGAGCGTTACGGACAGAAGAATAAGAAAGGCTTCTATGACCACGGTCTAGATAAAAAAGGTCGTCCAATGAAGACACCAGCAGAGGAAGCCATGGCACTTATGGCACCTCATTGCAAAGACAAAGCTGAGTTTTCAGCAGAAGAAATCATTGCTCGCGTAATGATCCCTATGGCAAACGAGTCAGTTCGCTGTCTAGAAGAGGGAATTGTTGCCTCGGCTGCTGAAGCGGATATGGCGTTATTGTACGGTTTAGGTTTCCCTCCATTTAGAGGCGGTATTTTCCGTTACATCGAAACCATGGGTATCGCAAATTTTGTCGCTCTTGCTGACAAATATGCACACCTTGGTGAGATTTACAAAGTGACCGATGGTCTGCGTGAAATGGCAGCATCTGGCAAAAGCTTCTTTGCACAATAATTGAGGGGTAAAAAATGAAAAACGTAGTCGTAGTAGATTGTATTCGTACCCCTATGGGTCGTTCTAAAGGCGGTGTATTCCGCAACGTACGTGCTGAAACCTTATCAGCACACCTGATGAGTTCATTGCTTGCCAGAAATCCGCAGCTAGATCCAACGGAAATTGAAGACATCATTTGGGGCTGTGTACAGCAGACCAAAGAGCAAGGTTTTAACGTTGCTCGTAACGCCCAATTGTTGACCGACATTCCTCGCTCAGTCAGTGCAGTGACTGTTAACCGTCTTTGCGGTTCGTCGATGCAAGCATTGCATGATGCCACCAAGGGTATTATGACCGGTCAAGGCGATGTATACATGATTGGCGGTGTTGAGCACATGGGTCACGTACCTATGGACTTTAACGTCGACTTTCACCCAGGTATGGCTAAATACACCGCAAAAGCCTCAGGCAGCATGGGTTTAACGGCCGAATTACTAGGTAAGCAAAACGGTATCACCCGTGAACAGCAAGACGCGTTCGGTGCCCGTTCGCACCAACGCGCGCATGCAGCGACATTAGAGGGTCGCTGGAGCAGTGAGATTGTAGCAACTGAAGGCCATGCTGCTGACGGTAGTCTTACTTTAGTTGAGCACGATGAAGTTATTCGCCCTGAGTGTACTGTTGAGAGTTTATCTGGTCTAAGACCTGTATTTGACCCAGCAAATGGCACAGTTACCGCCGGTACCTCTTCAGCAATTTCTGACGGCGCGGCAGCTATGTTGTTAATGTCCGAGGACAAAGCAAAAGCGCTAGGTGTGCCTATTCGCGCGCGCATTCGCTCAATGGGCGTAGCAGGTTGTGATGCCGCAATCATGGGCTTTGGCCCTGTTCCTGCCACCAAAAAAGCGCTTAAGCATGCTGGACTTACCATTGAAGATATTGAACTGGCAGAGTTCAATGAAGCTTTCGCTGCACAAGCACTTTCTTGTGTCAAAGTACTTGGCTTGTTAGACAAAGCCGAAGAAATGGTGAATCTAAACGGCGGTGCAATCGCGCTTGGACATCCACTAGGTTGCTCAGGTGCCCGTATCAGTACAACGCTTATCAACCTTATGGAAGCCAAAAATAAAACACTGGGTCTAGCGACTATGTGTATCGGTCTTGGTCAAGGTATTGCGACTGTATTTGAACGCGTTTAAGCAATAGCGTTAACAAGTAAAAAAGGAAGCCTATGGCTTCCTTTTTTTCTGAAAAGAACTTACTTTATTGCGGACTAATCGTCCTTTGCTTCGGTATAGCTAAACCGTACTAGATTTCGACCTTCATTTTTGGCACGGTACAAAGCCTCATCTGCGCGCACAAGTGTCTCTTCCAACATTTCGCCATGATTCCATTGGCTCAAACCGATCGAAATTGTCAGCTGTGGTAAGCGCTCTTTAGTTTTGGCGCTTTTGAAGCGGAGTTTTTCCACTTTAATGCGTAACTCTTCTGCTAACTTTAGCACCTCGTCAACTTTAGAAGCACTAACCAAAATTACAAATTCCTCGCCTCCAAACCTGAATGGGTGCGCAGTGAAAGGCAGTTCCTCACGAAGCAAACGCGCAAGTCGTTTTAGGATTAAATCGCCGACTAAATGGCCGAAGTTATCGTTAAACTGCTTGAAGTGGTCAAGATCTAAAATGCCAGTAAACAAAGTAGATTCTGTCGATAACACAGCTAACTCGGAGAACTTACGGTTAAGCCCTTGCCTATTTTGTAAATCGGTAAGTGGGTCTGTAACGGCCTGTAATTTTGCTTCTTCCAACTCAGCGCGAATCGATTCCGATTGCTTCTTGGCAGCGACCACCTGTTGATGTAAATCATCTTGCGCTGCCATTATGGCCGCTGTGGCATTTAACACTGAGCTTATCTCGATAGTCTCACTGTTATTGTCTTTGTGAGCGTTGAGTTCCTGATCTAATTTTTCTACGACCTCGGCGCTTTTTTGGCTAGACTCATGCAAACCGTCGATTGCCGCGCCCAAGGATAAAAGGGGCTTGTCGTCACTCTCTTTTTTGACATCAACAAACTCGCGATGGAGTTGTTCCATCATATAAGGATCGATGTTGTCATTCTTTTCAGCGTCTTTAATCGCTTCGCTGAGCAAAAAATTGCAGTCTGCGGCATGTTGGTAAGCAACTGCATAGAAAATTGGGTTGTAGGCAAGTTGGTGCTTATCAAGGAAGGCAAGCGCCTTTTTCAGGATGACCTGGGACTCAACCAAAGACTCGTGGTATTTCATATGTGCGCTCTAACTGCTGCCGAAAACGTGCTGGTAAGAAATTTATAACCCTTATCACACTGCAAATAAAGCAGTGAGATAGTTGAAGTATTTAAATTCTAGCAAATTATTTGAATAATCCCTTACAAAAAATGTCCCTTGCTCACCAGGTGCGTCTTTAAATCTGATGCCAGGCTTAACCGCGTAGGCGATATCAGCTGACTCAAGTTGTTGCTTCACCTGCAGCCACGTCTTTTTATCTAGTACAACACCAAAATGGGGAACGCCGATATGTTTTCCATCGACGTCATTACCACCACTGTCATTACTCAACTCACTGACCAGATGAGTAACGAGCTGATGCTCCCAGAAATTCCAGTCTATCCAATGCTCACTGGTTCGGCCTTTGCTACAGCCTAAGATGTCGCCATAAAATTTATCTGCAAGCGATAAATCATGAACTGGTATTGCCAAATGAAACGGATGCATAAAACGTCCTAGCGCAGCATTTTCAGCATTTTCAGCTTTTTATCAGAGTAAGGGGCATATCGCACATCGAGATCCAGCGCAAAGCTTCGCTTCATAATAGCTTTGAGATGGCTAAAGGTGTCAAATCCCGACTGACCGCAATAGGAGCCCATTCCGCTGTTACCAACGCCGCCAAAAGGCAAATCTTGGTTGGCCATAAACATCATGCCATCGTTAACACAGACGTTACCGGCGCTGGTTTGTCCTAACAACGAATCGACAAAGCCATCGTTTCTCGAGAACACATACATCGCAAGTGGCTTGGGACGACTATTAATAAGGGGGGCGGCATCGCTGAGATCATCGATGACAACAATAGGTAAAATCGGTCCAAATATCTCATCTCGCATTAACGGTGAATCTAAATCTGGATTGAGAACCAAAGTCGGTTCTAAATAGCGGTCTCGTTCGTCCCCTTTACCACCATACACAACATTTTGGTTTTGCAGATAATTATTGATACGCTGCCAGTGTCTGTGATTAATAATGCGACCATAATCAGGGCTCTTCTGCGCATCAGCACCGTAAAAGTCCTCGATTTTTTGCTTCATCTTAACCAAGAACTCATCAGCAAAATCACGGGTTACAATCACATAGTCAGGCGCCACACAGGTTTGTCCTGCATTCATCCATTTACACCAGGCAATACGATTTACTGTCACATCTAAGTTAGTATTGGAATCAACAACACATGGGCTTTTACCACCTAATTCTAGCGTCACCGGTGTTAAGTGCTCAGCGGCAGCGCGCATGACAATCTTACCGACAGTTTCACCACCAGTGTAAAGTATGTGGTCGAACTTCTGTTGCAATACTTCGGTGGTCTGTTCAACGCCACCTTCGACGACACAAAAGGCATCAGTATCCAAATATTGGGGGACGAGCTCAGCAAGCAATTTTGAAGTATTCTCTGCTAGTTCCGAAGGCTTTAACACTGCACAGTTCCCAGCTGCTACCGCCGCAACAAAAGGCGCTAAGGTTAATTGATACGGATAATTCCAGGCACCAATAATAAGTACGGTACCCAAGGGTTCTGCCTGAATATAACTCTTCCCAGGTTGAGCCAAAATGGGTGTTTTCACCTTGCGTTTGGCCATCCATTTTGCAAGGTGCTTGATATTATGGTCTACCTCACCAGTGATATAACTGATCTCAGAGTTCCATGCTTCTAATTCACACTTTCCCAAGTCAGCTTTTAATGCCTCGAGAATTTTAGATTCATTTTCTAGCGTCATCTGTTTGATGCGCTTTAATTGCTCAATACGCCATTGAGCCGATTTGGTTTTTCCAGTAGAAAAAGTCGCTTGCAGGCGCGCTACAGAAGCTGAGATTTCAGACAGTGCGATCACAGTAAGTTCCTATATGCAAAAAAGGCCGCGCAAGCGACCTTTTAATATTTGTTTTTAAGCATCGTATGGATGCGTCAGAATAATAGTTTCGTTTCTATCAGGTCCGGTTGACACTATGTGCACCGGTACGCCAGTAATTTCCTCAATGCGTTTGATGTAGTCTCGAGCCGCTTGTGGCAAACCCGCCTCGTCTTGCACACCGAATGTATTCTCAGACCAACCTGGCATCGTTTCGTAAACAGGTTCAACTGTTTCATAGCCATCTGCAGCCATTGGCGGTACATCACTAATAGAACCGTCTGCACTCTTGTAGCCAGTACAGATTTTAAGCTCTTTTAACCCATCAAGAACGTCTAATTTTGTTAAACAAAATCCTGAAATTGAATTAATTTGCACAGCGCGCTTCATCGCTACCGCATCAAACCAACCCGTACGGCGTTTACGGCCAGTGGTTGCACCAAACTCGTGACCTTTGACACCTAGGTGTTCGCCAACTTCACACTCCAACTCTGTCGGAAATGGACCTGAACCAACACGCGTAGTGTACGCCTTAACAATACCCAATACGTAATCAAGATTAAGTGGGCCAAAACCTGCTCCTGTCGCAACACCACCAACAGTAGTGTTGGATGAAGTGACATATGGGTAAGTACCGTGGTCAATATCGAGAAGCGTGCCTTGCGCGCCTTCGAACATGATTTTTTGGCCAGCGATCCGGGCTTTGTCCAACATATCGGTAACGTCAACCACCATTGCTTTTAAGATATCTGCAATCGCGAGGACTTCTTGTAAAACTTGGTCGTAATTGACTGGCTCTGCCTTGTAATAGTGCTCTAATACAAAGTTGTGATATTCCATGACTTCTTTTAATTTCGCTGCAAAAGACTCAGCACAATATAAGTCACCCACACGTAGACCACGACGAGATACTTTATCTTCGTATGCAGGACCAATACCACGTCCAGTAGTGCCTATCGCCTTGTTACCACGCGCCTGTTCGCGCGCTTGATCAAGTGCAATATGAAAAGGAAGAATTAAGGGACAAGCTTCGCTGATTACCAAACGTTCTTTTACGGGTACACCACGCTCTTCAAGCATCGCTATTTCTTTCATCAACGCTTCAGGGCTTAGCACCACACCATTGCCGATGACGCATTTCACGTTATCACGCAAAATACCTGAAGGAATTAGGTGTAATACAGTTTTTTCACCATCAATTACGAGAGTGTGACCGGCGTTGTGACCGCCTTGGTATCTGACCACATAAGAGGCCTTATCAGTAAGTAGGTCGACGACCTTACCTTTACCCTCGTCACCCCATTGGGTGCCGAGTACTACAACGTTATTTGCCATGTATCTAAAAGCTCAAAAAAGTTAGGCGAGGATTCTACCAATTCATCGCCTTTGATTCATCTTTTTTGTTGTCTTTATAAACAGATATCGAGGGTTACAGCCAAAATACCAAGCTCACTAAGCCAATGATCGCCATTACGCCTCCCATTGTGCGCAATTCCGAAGCGGGTTTGTCGGCTAACATCATCATAAAATTACGCCATTTATTGGGAAACAACATAGGTCCAAGGCCTTCGACAACGAACACCAACGCCAGCGCAGGCAACAAGATATCAAGCATCGAACTGACGCAGGCAATTCAAATCGATATCAGCTACTTCATGATAAGGAGCAAAGCCAAAACGCAAGCGATTGCCACGGTAATCAGTCACGATTTTATGAGACTTCAGATAGTCGTGTAATCGTGCCGCCATATCTCCTTCAAGCTCAAATGCCAAAAAGTGTCCGTGGTGATCCAATGACAAGGTGAGTAAATGCGATTCGTTCAAAAATGGCAGTTTTAATTCAGATAATTGCTGCAAAAATGCTTTTTGTAGGTACTGGACATGATGATGTACATCGGTGATTGACACCTTTTCTCTTCCCCACAAATCAAATACGGCTAGCTGACGATAAACTCCTGAATAATCCATGGTTGAGCCCGCGTAATGAAAACCAGCTTTGCTGTAGTCCACTTTGCGCGATTTGAATTTTTGTAATTCACCAAATTCAGCGTACCAACCTGTATACAAAGGCCGCAGTAAGACGTTTTTCGGGCAGTGCATAAAACAAACGCCTTCTCCGCCTTGTGCATACTTGTATCCACCAGCTAAGTAAAATATGCGACTGCGAAAATCTGATATATCGACAGGCAAAGCGGTAAACGCATGGTATCCATCCACCATGATAACGGCGTCGCTGTCGCTTATTTGGCCAAGTAAACCTGTCAAATCGCCAATGGCTACCCCTGAATTAAAAAATACCTGGCTAAAGAAAATAAGGTCTGGATTGTTGGCCTTAATTGCCTCAACGAAGCGCGTTTCAAAGGTGGCAAAAGGTTGGGCTTGTACCCTTACAATCTCAACGTTATTAAGCTCATCTAATCGATTCACCTGCCGGGTAAAACTGTGAAATTCGCTGTCTGTGGTCACTATCTTAAGTGGTTCCGATAAATCGAATGAAGTTAATACACGAAATAGTAGCTCGTGGGTATTAGGCGCAAAAACCACTTGTTCTGGTTGTTGGGTGTTGAGCAAGTTGGCGATATGCCGTTGTAAAGCCGGGACTTTCTCCTGGAAAAAGAAATCCCATTTTTCATCCACGTAGGCGGCTGAATCGTCCCAGTAGGCAATCATTGCATCGCGCGTGATATCTGGCCAGTAGTGATGGCTATGGCAAGCATAATGTTGCACACCATTATTGGCACTGAGGAATTTTTGATAGTGTTTTTTCAGCATAACGGGCGTCCTTTTTTCTGGGAACCAGTATACGTGGCAGTATTTATCAGCACAAACCATCTGTGAATGAGTTAATAACTTCTACGTATGAAAAATAGGAAAGTCTTGTTGCCAAGAGCGCCCTACCAGTTTTGTTGGTTAATACATCATTGAATATACAATCGAGCGTATTAAATAGAAGAATGTAGCGCTATTATCGATTTTAGGAGTAACTATTTTGTTTTAGGAGTTTCTCATTTAGTGCTCACTTTGATTCAGGTCAAGTGTCTGCTATACAAGCGAGTCATTCAGAAAACGTTTTAGAGGAATACCGATAGTATGGAAACAATAAAATTATGTGAAAACATGCAAGGCATAGATGACTGCTACCCAATCATCAAACAACTGCACACTGAACTTACACACTACGAGTATCTCAAGACGGTAGAACGATTAAAAGTCACCGGGTACAGACTAGTAGCGCTTTACGTTGACGGGGTTGCTAAATCGGTGGCAGGCTTTCATATGGGTGAGAGTTTTGCGTGAAAAAAGTATCTCTATGTCGACGATATGGTCACCGATAAAGAGAGCCGTTCCCGCGGTTTCGGGGAAAAACTATTATCGTGGATAGAAGCCTATGCTGTAGAAGCGCAATGCGAACAATTGCATTTAGACAGCAGAGTTATTCGACACACAGCTCATAAGTTCTATGCGAACTATGGGCTCATACAAGGTGGTTATCATTTTCACAAACACCTTTAATCTAGAATTTACCCACCTTAATTTTCAACATACATAGCCATGAAGGTATAAAAAAAGCGCTCGGATGAGCGCTTTTTCAAATTGTATTTAAGCTTATTGCTTAGAGTTATTCAAATACTTGAAGAAGTCACTGTTTGGCTCAACGACTAATACGTCTTGCTTATTGTTGAAGCTCGCCTTATACGCGTCCATACTTCTCAAGAAGCTATAAAACTCAGCGTCTTTCGTGTATGCCTGAGCGTAAATCTCAGCCGCTGTTGCGTCACCTTCACCGCGCAGTTTACGTGCGTTTCTTTCTGCGTCTGCCAACATTACCGTTACCTTACGGTCGATGTCGGCGCGAAGAATCTCAGCCTGCTCTTGACCTTCAGAGCGGTGCTCTTTGGCAACGGCAGTACGTTCGGTACGCATGCGGTCAAAAATAGAATTACTGACTTCAAGCGGTAGGTTAATTTGTTTAACCCTAACATCAACAATCTCGATACCCAATTCATCTGAACTTTGCGAAGACTGCTGTAGTGCTTCGTCCATCAACTCAGAACGTTCACCAGACACAATTTCTGAGATAGTACGCGTACCAAATTCAGAACGCAGACCGTTGTTCACCTTCTGCTTAAGCAGGTCTTCCGCTAGCGCGGTATTACCGCCCTGAGTTGCCAAATAGTACTGGGCAAAGTCGCTGATGCGCCATTTCACATAAGAGTCAACGATAAGGTCTTTTTTCTCTGATGTTACGAAACGGTCAGGTCTGTCATCGAGTGTTTGCACACGCGCGTCTAACAGGCGAACGGTATCGACAAATGGCCACTTAAAGTGCAGACCAGGCTCGTGAACGATGGTTTCTCCACCAGCATCACGATTAACTTTACCGAATTGAATAACAATTCCTCGTGTGCCCTCTGGTACAACAAACAATGAACTAAAGGCAATCATTGCTATAACAGCGGCTACGATAAGTTTTACATTATTCATTGCTTAGTTTCTCCCCGAGCGAAATCTATCACCTCTAACCGAACTCGGCTGCGGTGTGTTTGTGGGATTCGATGTAGTATTTCTTAGTCCTTCGATAGTACTTCTATTCGTTGACGCTGCACCTTGCTGCTGTTGCTGCATGATCTTATCAAGAGGCAAGTACATCATGTTGCCGCCACCGTCAGTATCTACCATCACTTTTGTGGTATTACTGAACACTTGCTCCATAGCGTCTAGGTATAAACGCTGACGAGTGACCTCTGGCGCCGCAATGTATTGTGGTAACAATTCTTCAAAACGCGCTACTTCACCTTGAGATTCTAAGATTACCCGCTCTTTATACGCCAATGCATCTTCGGCCATACGACGAACCTGACCACGAGCACGTGGTTCAATCTCACGGGCATAGGCTTCCGCCTCACGAATGAAGCGCTGTTCATCTTCCTGTGCAGCAATTGCATCGTCAAAGGCCGCTTTTACTTCTTCTGGTGGACGTGCGTCTTTAAAGTTCACGTCTGAAATGGTGATTCCCATTCCATAAGGCTCAATAATCGATTCCAGTTCATCGCGAACCCACTGACGTGTTACTTCTCTTCCGCTGGTTAATACATCATCCATTTTAGAATGACCCACAACGTAACGAAGTGCTGCGTCGAGCGCCTGTTGTAAACTCTTATCAGGGTTGGTTACCGCAAAGGTATATTGGTAAGGGTCGATTACTCGATACTGTACTTCCATTTCAACACGTACTACGTTCTCATCTTCAGTCAGCATGTCACCTGACGCCGGTAAGAAGCGAATGGTCTGCACATCTACCGGGATAACTTCATCCACGAAGGTCGGCTTCCATTTAAGACCTGGTTCAACCGTGTTGTTAAATTCACCAAAGCGCAACACAACGCCGCGTTCTGCTTCGCGAATGGTATAGAAACCGCTGAACACCCAAACGGCTACTAATAGACCAATAAAGATGCCCACAGCCATGCCACTTAAGCCACCGCCAAATGAGCTACCTTTATTACCGCCGTTGTTACCGCCGAATTTTTTAAAGATATTTTTGAATATGTCGTCCAGATCCGGAGGACCTTGGTCGTTTTTATTCTTGTTTTTCCAGGGATCGTTGTTATTGCCACCCGGCTCATTCCAAGCCATGTTTTTCTCCGTAAATAAATTAATCTTTTTTCGATTGCACGACCATAGAGGTCAAGTCATGCTCAAAATTCTTTACTAATCGATGCCAATCTTTAGACGGCATGCGAATGTCAACTAACCAATCTCCGTCATCCGCATAACTCTCTTGTGCAATACAGTTCATCGTGAACAGCGTCCCTCTTAATTTACCTAGTGCGGGAGGAACTCTTAGTTGGTATTGCACCATTTTATCCGCTAAGCATTCAGTGAGGGCATTTCGCAATAAATCAATACCTATACCCTGCTGAGCAGACACCCATACTCTTATAGGCGCCCCTTCATCATTTCGATCAATGTGGGGTTCAATGCCTTCAAGCCTATCTATTTTATTACAAATAACTAATTGTGGTACTTCATCTGCACCAATTTCCGATAACACTTCGTTTACCTGATCGACGTTTTCACGATACCTTTCGTCAGCATAATCAACGACATGCAGCAAAAGATCGGCCTGTTGCGTTTCCTGCAACGTGGCTTTAAACGCAGCCACCAAATCATGCGGAAGGTGTCTAATAAATCCTACCGTATCTGCCAATATTGCCGCACCCACATCTTGTAACTGAATTTTTCTCAGCGTGGGATCGAGCGTAGCAAACAATTGGTCAGCCGCGTAAACATCTGATTGGGTAATTGTATTAAACAGGGTAGATTTACCCGCATTGGTGTAACCGACTAAAGATACGGTCGGCAATTCTGCGCGGTTTCGGGAACGTCGACCTTGTTCGCGCTGCTTCTGCACCTTCTCTAGACGTCTAGAAATGGCCTTAATGCGCTCGCGCAGTAGTCTCCTGTCTGTTTCTAACTGAGTTTCACCCGGTCCGCGTAAACCAATACCGCCCTTTTGCCTTTCCAAGTGCGTCCAACCGCGCACCAATCGAGTAGATATGTGCTTTAGCTGTGCAAGCTCAACTTGTAATTTCCCCTCGTGAGTTCGGGCTCGCTGAGCGAAAATATCAAGGATCAAACTGGTTCTGTCTAGCACTCTGCATTTACACAAGTGTTCTAAATTGCGCTCTTGTGAGGGGGATAAGCTGTGATTGAAAATAACGACATCCGCGCCGTTGGCGCGTACAGAGTTGGCTATTTCTTCCGCTTTACCAGCGCCAACAAAATACTTTGCACTTGGAGCCTGTCTGCTGCCAGTGACTACATCGACGGCATTAACACCCGCCGATGAGACCAACATTTGCATTTCTTGCAAATCTTCTTTGCTATTCTCATCGGAAAAGTTGATATGAACGAGAACGGCCTGTTCACCAGCTTCATAACGGTCAAACAAGCATGGTACCTTTTATTGATTAATCAGACGAACTATTATCCCCGTCAAAATGGTCATTAGCAACCATAGGAATCGCTTTCGATGGTACCACTGTTGATATTGCGTGCTTGTAAACCATCTGGCTTACCGTATTTTTGAGCAGAATCACAAACTGGTCGAATGATTCTATTTGCCCTTGCAGCTTTATTCCGTTAACGAGATAAATAGACACGGGAACACGTTCTCTGCGTAATGCATTTAAAAACGGGTCTTGAAGTGATTGTCCCTTAGCCATTGTGAGCCTCTTGTTATTATTCTCTTATCGTTTTTGTTATTGTTTGCGACCTTATTTACTAAGGCCTAACTAAGTTAAAGTCTAGTATACAGTATTTGCTTAGACTGTATATAGTATCGGCTTATTGCTTAGATCACTTAAGCATAGCTATGATTTTATTGACATTTTTTTCGTCAAATGTGTCTAACCAATGCAGGTTTTGCCAGCCTCTGAGCCATGTTAACTGTCTTTTTGCTAATTGGCGTGTTGCGACTATCCCGCGATACCGCATTTCTTCATAGTTTAATTCAGCTTCCAAATATTGCCACATTTGCCTGTAACCAACACAGCGCATGGAAGGTAAATCTAAGTGTAAGTCACCTCTATTACGCAACTTTGTCACTTCTAGTTCAAAACCCGCTTGTAACATCAAATCAAATCGCTGTTCGATTCGGTCGTGTAATACCGCACGGTCTTCGGGAGCTATGGCAAACTGGTACAGCTGATAGGGTATTGCTTCGCTGCGCGTCTCGGTTAACTCTGTCATTGTCTTGCCGCTTATCCTGTAGACCTCCAAAGCACGAGTAAGACGCTGCGGGTCATTGGGATGAATGCGCTTGGCTGCAACAGGATCTATTTCTCTTAGTTCATCGTGCAACACTTGCCACCCTGATGCCTTTGCCTCGCCCTCTATTTTTGCGCGAATATCAGCATCGGACTCTGGCAAACTAGATAGTCCGTTAACCAGCGCATTGAAATACATCATTGTACCGCCTGCGAGAATTGGCACGCGGCCTTTTTCTGTAATAACAGCCATTTCACGCAATGCGTCGCTGCGAAACTGTGCAACAGAATAGGATTCTTTCGGGTCGAGAAAACTGATCAATCTATGAGGTGCTAAACGCAACTCCTCAGCATTGGGTTTAGCTGTGCCAATATCCATGTCTTTGTAAATTAGCGCGGAATCAACACTGATTACTTCACCATTGATACGCTGTGCCAGTTCAATAGCAAGCGCTGTTTTGCCCGAAGCGGTCGGCCCCATAATAAAAACGGCGGGTGGCAAGCTGTTAGATAAGGTATTCATTAATAATAAGTACTAGATTGCATTTTCTGACTTGTCACTGATTTTGCCAATAAAGGTGACGCAATTTTTCTGGCTCCAGCGCTTTTGCATTTATTTCGAGCCATTTTTGCGTTTCAGCTTCATCTTGTTTGGTGAGCTCATGCCACAAGGTCGTGGTAGCAATATCTTCAAACCGTCCAACGTGGCAAAGAGTTGCGACAATATTCATCTCAGTGACGGACGCGCTTGAAAGTTCGTTTATAAGAGCGTTCAGAATCTCTTTCCAATTCGCATTTCTAAGTCGTGCCGGAACGGCAGATAAAATCAGTTTTGACTGGAATTGTTTGCCCTGTAATCCAAACTTGGCGAGCTGCTCTAGCATGGCGCTTTCGAGAACATCATTCAGTGGGAAGGTTATTGGCATAAGTAAGGGCTGACTAACTACTTTTTCGTTAAACATATTTTGCAGCCAATATGCCAATAATTCTTCTCGCCTCACTAATAGTGGCTTTTCTTGCTTCACTAATAACAAGGTTTCATCTAACGCTAAAACTTGATACTGATTAGCAGGCCTCGAGAGTAATGATTGATAATTTGCAGACGCCTCTTCTATATTGGGCGATGAGCTTGAGAACCCAGTATGCGCTACATGTGAAATAGGTGTGGTATCCGCAACAGATCCACGGACGTAGTCGTGGCCAGATGTTGACCCGGATGCAGACTCAAGTGGTTTAATGTATTGATGTGTAGGTGTTTCGTTCAACTCTTGGTTCACTTTGTTGTTAGCGTTTTCATCACCACTTGTAAAAGAGGATTGCAAGGCTTCATTAACGCTCACGTAAACAAAGTCATGCACTTCTCTGGCTTGCTGAAATCGCACCTCGTGCTTTGCAGGATGTACGTTTACATCCACTTGCAAAGGATCACAGTCAAAATACAAAACGTAGGCAGGATAACTATCTACCGGTATTAACCCTTCAAATGCTTCTCTAATGGCATGATTAAGTAATTTGTCGCGCATCATACGGCCATTAACATAGGCAAATTGTAAGTCGTTTTGCGCCCTAAAAAAGCCAGGGCCGGCAACCCAACCGCGCAGTTTATATCCGGACATCTCGCTTTTTAATTCAATACACTGTTCAACAAAGGCTTTGCCACAGAGCTGCTGAACACGCTTAAGCAGCCCATCTTTACCGTTGTGCCTTGGTAGATGTCTTACGATTTTACCGTTGTGTTTTAATTTGAATTGAACGTCAGAGCGCGCAAGTGCTACTCGTTTTAATAGTTCATCTATGTGTTGGAATTCAGTGCGGTCTGCGCGCAAGAATTTGCGTCTGGCCGGAGTGTTATAAAACAGGTCGAGTACCTCAACTGAAGTACCTTGTGGATGTGCAACAGGCGCTAATTCAACCGCCATTTCCCGCCCTTCAGATTGAGCTTGCCAGCCCTGTTCTTGGTTCTCTGGTTTGGATTTTAGAGACAATCTGGCCACTGAACTAATACTGGCCAACGCTTCGCCGCGAAACCCCAAGCTCATAATAGCCTCTAAATCGTCTAGTGTGCTGATTTTGCTAGTCGCGTGGCGACTTAATGCCAAAGCAAGTTCATCTTTTACAATGCCTTTGCCATTGTCCTTGACAATAATTGCCTTACTTCCGCCATTCTCAATAGTCACGTCTACGGAGGTAGCGCCTGCATCAAGACTGTTTTCCAGTAATTCCTTGACGATAGATGCAGGTCTCTCAACTACTTCGCCGGCCGCTATTTGGTTAGCCAACTGCATCGGAAGGACTTTAATAGGCACGTATTTCTCTCGGTGAAGCGACGATTCGCTGATGTTAGCTTTGCGGAATACTCAGGACTTGACCAATTCGCACCAAGTCAGAGTTCAAATTATTTGCGCGCTTTATGTTGCGCACCGACACATTATACCGTTGTGCAAGCTCGGATAAAGAGTCACCACTGACAACAGTGTGAGTTCGAACTCTGGGGCGATTGTTCGCCCACAGAGTACCATCGGGTGGACTGGAGCGAAAATGATTCTTTATCCCTGTGAAGATGGCATCTGCCAAACGGGTTTGATGCTTACCCCAAAACAAATTTTTTTCTTCCCGGGGATTCGAGATAAACCCAGTTTCAACTAGAACAGAAGGTATATCAGGAGAAGTAAGTACTGCCAAACTTGCTGCCTGAGGGCGTTTTTTATGCAGCTTTGTCATGGCTTTTAGTTCTTTTAAGATATCGCGGCTGACGTCGTAGCTTGTCGCAATAGAATGATCCATGGACATGTCTAACAGCGCCTGTGTCAAATAGCGTTCATTGGCAGTGTCTTGAATGACCTCAGCGGCACCACCTAATAATTCCGAATGTTTTTCAGTGCTCTCCATCCAGCGGCCGAGCTCAGTATTAGCTCTACCAGTTGAAAGCACCCACACAGAGGCGCCACTGGGTTGAGGGGTAGTAAACGCATCAGCGTGAATCGACACCAATAAGTCAGCCTTCTTTTCACGAGCTATCTCAGGACGTCGATTGGGCAAGATATAGTAGTCACCGGTCCGAGTTAAAATCGCTTTCATTCCGCGCTCGCGATTGATCATGTCAGCCAGTTTTTTCGCAATACTCAACGTCGCATTTTTCTCGTAACTGCCTTTAGGACCGATTGAACCTGGATCTTCTCCACCGTGACCAGCGTCAATGACCACGATAATGTCGTTATCTCGTTGATTGTATTTATTATCTATCGGCTGATTTTTACTCTGCGTGCGACTGGCTAAATCAACCACCAAGCGGTTGCCATAAGGTGCAGTGGGAACCAAAGAAAAAATCTGAGGTTTCACCTTCTCGTTCAATTCTAGGACAATTCGCACTGCGTTTTTCGCCTTTGGCGTGCTGTGCCGAATGCGTTTAACCAGTTTGCTTTTGTTCTGATACTTAGAAAAATCGGTGCGACCACGCGTCTTTTTAAGATCTATTACGAGGCGTTCCGGGTTACTTAATACGAAATAACTAAAATCAGGGTTTTGTTCTAAGTCGAAAACCACACGTGTATTGTTCGGAGAGGGCCAAATGCGGACGCTATTAATGCTATTTAGGTTGGATGAAGACGCAAAAGCCTGCCCAGCCCAAAGCGAGCACAGTAATACCAGGATTTTAGCGCTTACAATACAATTTCTCATCGATACATATTATTTTAATTTTTGTATCAGCTTCTTCCCATTTTCGGACAGAGCTTCCATCCTTATATTACGCCCAGAATCAACAAACTCAATATTTAATTTAAGGTCTGGTGTGGGTAGCACTCCCTCACCTTTGCTGGGCCACTCAATCAAACTAATGACATTGGCTTGTAAGTAATCACGAAACCCCATGAACTCCAGTTCTTCTGGGTCTGACAATCGGTAGAGATCAAAGTGAAAAACTTTATAGTCGTCAATATCATAAGGCTCCACCAGCGTGTAAGTAGGACTCTTTACCGACCCCTCATGCCCCAATGCCTTAATAAATCCACGCGAAAAGCAGGTTTTACCCGCCCCTAAATCTCCCAGCAAATGTATTGTGTAAGAAGACTTTAATTGCAAACAACCACTGGCAATTTTGGCAGCCAGTGCTTCGGTGTTTTGTTCATTTTCACTATTGAAATTTAGGAGCATAAAACTCGTTGTTCCTTATTCACTAACTTTCTTAAGTCTGGCAGTAAATCACTTGCCATTAATCCCCTTTCACCCTCGCGTTTACTTGCCACATCGGCAGCTGCACTGTGCAAACAAGCGCCAAAAATAGCCGAAAGGCGATTACTCATACCTTGAGCCAACAGGGAGCCTAATACCCCCGACAACAGATCGCCCATACCGGGGCTGGCCATGCCAGGGTTTGCATCGGTACATACCCAGGTATTATTTTGTGAGGTCACTAGTGTACCTGCGCCCTTGAGCAAGGTTACCGCATCATAATGCATGGAAAGATCCCTGGCTACTTGATAGCGGTCAGATTCTACCCGAGCAACGGTACCTTCGATCAAACGCGCAGCCTCCGCAGGATGCGGAGTTAATATTGCCAGATTCTTAGGCACCACTAAACGCTTGTGTTGTGCTATTAAATTGAGTGCATCGGCATCTAATACGAGAGGTTTGTGAAATTGTAAGCAGTGGTCAAGCGCGAACTTGAGTGCGCGATACGCCCAATTGTCTTTACCTAGTCCAGGGCCAATAACAATTGCTGTCGCCCACTTCAATGCTTCAAGATACTGCTCTTCTCGTGATTCAGTCATCAACTCCGGACGACCAATACTAATACTTTGCTGCGACTGCTTATGGCAATACACTTTAACTAAACCAGCGCCGCAGCGAAGTGCCGCCTCACCGGCAATTCTAATTGCCCCTGCATACCCAGCATTGCCACCTATGCACAACAGCTTACCAAAGCTGCCTTTATGTGCCGCAATCGGTCTGGGTGGAAGGGGGTTTAGCTGCTCAAATGAAATCAATTTCGCAACGGGAACAGCCAATCGATTAAATTCATCGCCAACCCCTAAATCATCAAAAAATAACTGTCCTGTATGCTGCTTTCCAGTGCTGGTGACCAAACCCGACTTAATGCCAATAAAAGTAACTGTCGCCGCCGCTTCAATCGCAATGCCCGAAATCGCACCGGTGTCAGCATTTAACCCAGACGCCACATCGATAGCCAGCACATCAATATCGGACGCATTAATACGGCCTATAACTGACGCCAGTGCTGTACGCACCTCTCCTTTTATTCCTGTGCCCAACAATCCATCAATACACAAATCAAAATCGCTCAACACTTGTTCGTTAAAAAGAGCCGGAGTCGCACCTGTCGCTAGCCATTTTTTACGGGCATTGGCAGCGTCCTCAGACAATTTTTCACACTTCCCGAATTCGCAAAGTGTTGTGTTAATACCCAGATTCTTGGCCAACCTAGCTACAACATAGGCGTCACCACCATTGTTGCCGTGGCCTGCTAATACCAGCAACTTTTCAGTTTTAGGAAACAATTGCTGCATTTTATCTACAACGGCCTGTCCCGCGCGTTCCATTAGCTGATACATGCTGATACCGGCCAATGCCGCAGCTTTGGGCTCAACTAAACGCACTTGATCGGCGGCATACACTTTCTGTGCTAAGCTCTCAGGCGGAAAAATATTTACATAGGCCTTTAATGTCATCTATTTCAAATTCTGAATTATCGGTTCTCGCTCAAGATATCAAGAGGTGGGGTAAAGAACTAGGTTTTCAACAGATCGGAATTTCAGACATTGATATGCAACGGCATAAGCAACCACTAATGACCTGGTTGGAGAAAAAGTACCATGGCGACATGTCGTTTATGGAACGACACGCGGACTTAAGATTACACCCCGAACAATTGCATGAAGGCACAATACGTATCATCAGTGCACGAATGGACTATTTACCCCCAAATGCCGGTTTCGCTAGAACGCTCTCTAACAGACAAAAAGCCTATATCAGTCGCTACGCTGTAGGACGCGATTATCACAAAGTACTTCGCTCTCGCCTGAAAAAACTCGGTGATAAGATTGCCGAAAAAGTACCGGACGTCAGTTTTCGTCCATTTGTAGATTCAGCCCCTGTATTGGAACATGCTGCTGCTGAAAAATCGGGAGTTGGATGGACAGGAAAACACTCGCTAACGTTGCATCCTGAAGCAGGCTCTTGGTTTTTTTTGGGGGAGTTATTCATCAACTTACCGCTGCCTACCGATATCCCCATTAAAGAGCAGTGCGGCAGTTGCACAGCTTGTCTGACTGTGTGTCCAACCAATGCCATTGTCGAGCCATATGTCGTCGATGGCCGTCGCTGTATAAGTTACTTAACTATTGAAAGCAATGAGGCGATCCCAGTCGAGTTTCGCAAACCCATGGGAAACCGAATATACGGTTGCGACGACTGCCAACTAATTTGTCCCTGGAATCGTTTCGCCAAATTGACAAACGAAGACGATTTTAACGGTCGAATAAACATGCTGAATACTGACTTAATCGAGCTGTTTTCTTGGTCTGAAACACAGTTTTTACAAAATACGCAAGGTTCAGCCATTCGACGTATTGGTTACGAAAAATGGCAACGCAATATCGCCGTCGCATTGGGCAATGCAGAACACTCTAAAGCGATTATTGATGTTTTGAAAAGTGCCCTACGAAAAGCAACGCCATTGGTGGCAGAACATATCGAGTGGGCATTGCAAGAGCAAAGTAATAAGGCGACAATCGAATCAGAAGACAATCGCAAGCACGATAGACTCCTGCGTTCGATTAACAAAGGCTTACCTCGAGACGCTTAGTTTCATCAATAGAGAATCAATATGAGAATATGGGTAGATGCGGATTCTTGTCCCGTACCACTTCGAGAAATTATATGTAAGGCCGCGATGCGCACACAGACTCTCGTCACTTTTGTCGCAAATCAGCCACTCCCTATCAAGCGCACCGACTTTACCCAAATGTTGCAAGTAGAAAAAGGTTTTGACGTCGCAGATAACGAAATTGTAAAGCGAGCCAGTGCAGGTGAGTTGGTAATCACAAACGACATACCCCTTGCATCAGAAGTCATCGAAAACGAAGTGGAAGTTATCAATATGCGCGGTGAAAAACTGACTAAACACAATATTGGTCAGCGCCTGAATATGCGGGACTTTATGGATACGTTGCGCAGTAGCGGTATTGAGACGGGTAAAAATGCCGCCTTTTCCAATACTGACAAGCAAGAGTTTGCCAATCAACTAGATAGGTTTCTAGCTCGGATTAAAAAATAAGCCCCTATTTATCTAAAGTCTTGAGTTTCCCAATACAAACTCGTCAGTCTCGCGCACGTTGGCAACGCGGCCTTTAGCATTAACATTTGCTGAGCCTGGTCAATTTTATCAGTCGTGGCACTGACTTCGTAAAGTTCTTCTTCAGAGTCGGCGCAATCCTCTTTATCAAGCGACACAATGTGATCAAAAGACGGACGCGACTGAATGTCATGTACAAGTAGTGTTTGCTGTGAATTGATGTTAACTATGGCATAGTTACTATCATTGCTTTGTGCAGTATTCGGCTCAAGTTTACGAAGATAGATGCGCTCTGCAAATGTCACAAGAGAATCCGAAATCGGGCGACCACCTCTTTCAAAGTGCCCATCATAAAGTACGGACGGAATGTCAAATTGTTTGCCCTCAAACATCATGTTCAAGTCAAAATTTTCGGGCAATAAGCTCAGAAAATCGGACTGTGCTTCCTTTAGGTCTTGCTGCATAGACTGAGATAACTCGACCTGGTAGAGAATCTGAACATCGTGTGGGAATCCATAAAGTGGCATATGGCTAACGTACGCCACTTCATCAACTAAGAACAATGCCATACCGTGAGAGCCGATACGGCTATGTTTATGCACCTCACCGGCTGCCAGATAAAAATTGGCAAGCAACGCCAAGAGACAAATAATATTTTTCAAAGCGTGCTTATAAATGATATGGCTTACTTAATTGATGTACCGACTCGATAAACGCACCGGCTTTTTCAGGATCGATATCAGGGTGAATACCATGTCCTAAGTTGAATACATGCCCCGAACCATAGCCAAAACCTTCGAGAATTGACTGCACCTCTTGCTGAATGCGTCCAACAGGCGCGTGCAACATGCAAGGATCCATATTACCTTGCAACGCAACTTTATCACCAACACGCGCTTTGGCATCGGCAATATTAGTCGTCCAATCAAGACCGACCGCATCACATCCAGTAGCAGCAATGTCTTCAAGCCATTGCCCACCATTTTTGGTAAACAAAGTCACTGGTACTTTGCTACCATCATTTTCACGAATTAAGCCATCTACGATTTTGGCCATGTAGTGAAGTGAAAACTCTTTGTATGCAGAAGGTGACAAAACCCCGCCCCACGTATCGAATACCATCAAGGACTGCGCGCCGGCTTTAATTTGCGCGTTTAGGTATAAAATAACGGAGTCAGCTAACTTATCTAGCAGCAAATGTGCAGCTTCAGGATCGCTGAATAACAACTTTTTGACTTTGCTAAAGGTTTTACTCGAACCACCTTCAACCATATAGGTTGCCAGTGTCCAGGGACTGCCTGAAAAGCCAATCAGGGGAACATCGCCATTTAACGCTTTGCGAATGGCTCTAACCGCATTCATCACATATTGTAGTTCTTGTTCTGGGTCGGGAATCGGCAATGCTTGAATCGCCGCCATAGAAGAAACAGGATTCTCGAATTTTGGCCCTTCGCCAGTTTCAAAATAAAGGCCAAGTCCCATCGCATCTGGAATGGTTAATATGTCTGAAAACAATATAGCCGCATCAAGTGGGTAACGACGCAGTGGTTGCAGTGTTACCTCACAAGCCAATTCGGTGTTTTTGCACAGCGCCATAAAATCACCTGCTTGTGATCGAGTCTCACGATACTCTGGCAGATATCGCCCGGCTTGACGCATCATCCATACTGGCGTTACGTCGACAGGCTGGCGCAATAGTGCTCGTAAATAACGATCATTTTTCAATTCAGATGACATTTAACTTCATTCCAAGTACAGCAAAAAAACGCAGGCAGTTTACACTAAATGACGTAAGAAACGCTAAAAATAAGGCTTTATTCGACATTTAGTTCAATTTTTAAACTAAAAAACTTGTCATTCTTTTATTTTTTGCTATAACTTATTCCAAGTTGATGATTCAACTCCTCAATAAGAAGCAAGAAGCCCGAAACACGGGACCCAGACGCTAACAAGAATTCAAGCCTCGTCACTGACGAGGCTTTTTTATTTTTGTTGGCTTTAAATCAACTTGATGTGCCTTTCAACGTGGCTTGAATGAGTTGCCCGGCAATAGAAAAAACCGGTGGAATTTTAGGTAAATCGTCAAAATCGAACCAGTGTGCTTCAACTATTTCATCACCATCGACTGCAATCTCGCCACTGTCATATTCAGCCAAGAAACCACACATTAACGAATGCGGGAATGGCCAAGGCTGACTACTAAAGTACTGAAGATTCTTCACTTTTACAGAAACCTCTTCATACACCTCTCGATGTACTGCCTGCTCAAGCGTTTCACCGCTTTCGACGAAACCCGCGAGGGTGGAGAACATGCCTCCAGTATGATTTTTACCTTGCGCCAAGAGGATTTGATTGCCTTTTCTGATAGCAACGATAATGCAAGGAGAAATTCTAGGGTAACAGCGATGCTGGCAAGTATCGCAATGCACTGCTAACTCCCACCCCACATTTTGCATACGACTGCCACACTGACCGCAAAAGCGATGAGTTCTTAAAAAAAGTGCGGTTTGCCAAGCTCTTGAGACTATTTCAAACCAGTGAGTTGGCAGTTGTAGAAGCATCGAACGCAAACTCGCTGTTTCGTACTTTTCAATACCGGGCTGTTCATTACCCATATCGACAACAAACACCCGCTTATCATCAAAATTACCTACTTCTACCACTTCGTCACGGTATTCATGAAGAAAAGTAAGCTGTTGCCAAGACTGCTGTAACAAGCCCGTCTGCTCAATTTCCTTGAGGATCCTATTTTGAGAAATAACAATAAAGACATGCTCTTCATGCGGGAGAAATTGAACGTTCTGTTTGATCATAACAACAGTGACAACTTATTGGATTTTGCGAAGAGACTAGCATCAACCGCCTTGCAGTTGAAGTCATCTTAACGATATAGAAAACAAACCTTTAGACTGTCCAACAATTTGTTATACTCAAAACTAAGTGACCCGATGCAGAGACATCAACCATGTTAAAGAAACTTGAACAAGCTGCCGAAAAGTTTTCAGGCTCCCACGATATCATCGACACTTGGTTAGATGAACGAAAGCAACTATTGGTACAGTACTGCCAATTAGCGGGTTTGCCACCATTTGAAAAAGCAGAAAACGCTTTTCCTGAAAGTAATTCTATTGAGTCTTTCTGCGAAATCTTAATGGATTATGTATCGGCAGGACATTTCGAGATGTATGACAAAATCTTGGCTGAATGCGATGCCGACAGTAATGCTCAAAAACTTGCTGAAGAGCTGTATCCCCAAATATCCAGTACTACAGACGCCGCGTTAACCTTTAATGATAGCTTTGCCAATTTATCTGAAAACGACGATTTGAGTAAGTTTGACATCAGCCTTGCGCAATTAGGCCAGCAGATGGAAGAGCGTTTCGAATTAGAAGACAGATTGATTGGTACTTTAGTAAAAAATTAAACGAGTCCAGCCCAGTTAAATAGACATAAAAAACCTGCCGAAGCAGGTTTTTTTATATTCTTAGCGCTAGGATTTTTGACGACGCATTGCGACAAAGAACTCATCATTGGTTTTGGTCATTGCCAATTTACCAATCAGGAATTCCATTGCGTCGATTTCCGACATCTCGTGAACGATCTTGCGTAAAATCCACATTTTCTGTAGCTCATCTTGAGTAGTAAGTAATTCCTCACGACGAGTACCAGAACGGTTAAAATCAATCGCTGGGAATACGCGTTTCTCTGCAATCTTGCGATTGAGGTGTAGCTCCATATTACCGGTACCTTTAAATTCTTCGTAGATGACTTCATCCATTTTCGAACCGGTATCGATAAGTGCAGTTGCAATAATAGTTAAACTACCGCCTTCCTCAACATTACGCGCAGCACCAAAGAACCGCTTAGGCTTGTGCAATGCATTTGCGTCAACACCACCAGTTAGAACCTTACCAGATGAAGGAATAACTGTATTGTATGCACGTGCAAGACGGGTAATTGAGTCAAGCAGGATAACAACGTCTTTTTTGTGTTCAACGAGACGCTTCGCTTTCTCAATAACCATTTCAGCTACTTGTACGTGACGGCTGGCTGGCTCGTCAAAAGTAGACGCAACAACTTCACCCTGCACCAAACGTTGCATCTCGGTCACTTCTTCCGGACGCTCATCAATCAGAAGCACCATTAATTGAACATCTGGATGATTAGCCGCAATAGACTGTGCAATATTTTGTAGAAGTAGCGTTTTACCCGCTTTAGGTGGTGCTACAATCAAACCACGTTGACCCGCTCCAATTGGCGACGCTAAGTCTAACACGCGAGCAGTGATATCTTCCGTGCTGCCGTTACCGCGCTCCATACGCAAGCGACGTGCTGCATGCAATGGGGTGAGGTTTTCAAATAAGATTTTATTACGTGAGTTTTCAGGCTTGTCAAAGTTAACCTGGTTAATTTTAAGCAGCGCAAAGTATCTTTCGCTGTCTTTTGGCGGTCTGATTTTACCGGAAATAGTGTCACCGGTACGCAAGTTAAATCGACGGATTTGACTTGGCGAAACATAAATATCATCAGGGCCGGCCAGATAAGAAGAATCTGACGATCGTAAGAAGCCAAATCCATCTTGTAGAATTTCTAAAACACCATCACCGAAGATATCTTCACCGCTTTTTGCGTGAGTCTTTAAAATAGCAAAGATGATGTCCTGCTTGCGAGCACGAGCCATGTTTTCGATGCCCATTTCTTCTGCTAAAGAAACTAGCTCGCTAATCGGTTTTTTCTTGAGTTCTGTAAGATTCATAGTTGGTGGGTCTTTATAGATGAAATATATCGCTTAATGCGAGTTATTGTATTGTTTGACCAATATTATTTATTCTCGGGTAGAAATCTTGTTGTCGTGCAGAATGCGTGAATACAAGAAGCGTTCAGAAACGAACAATTTAAAACTAGCACCAATTTTAGCCTCCGTCTAGAAAAAACTTTCCTCAGCGCAGGTTTTTTCCAGATCCCTTATTTCTCCTGTTTATCGGAATGAAAACACTGCTACTATTCCCCTTCTCATCAGACAAAAAGGACTGCGTTATGCAAACTAATATCGAGACTGTGGATTACAACAATCAAGCTCAAGCGAAAGACTTGGTGTTTTTGCTCAATAGCTATGCAGAGGATCCCATGGGAGGTAATGAAGGCCTAAGTGATTTTACCAAACAAAATCTGGCTTTGACTCTGGCAAAGGTTCCTTATGCTTTCAGTCTTATTTTATACGCTGACGGACAACCTGCTGGATTGGCTAATTGCATACTCGGGTTCTCGACATTCGCATGTAAGCCATTAATTAACATTCATGACTTAGCAGTACACGCAGATTTCAGAGGAAAAGGGTTCGGCAAAATGTTGCTTGAAGCGGTAAAACAAGAAGCGATAAAACGCGACTGCTGCAAAGTTACCTTGGAAGTTCTGTCTGGCAATGAGGTGGCTTACAACGCTTATTTAAGTTTTGGCTTTAAAGCATACCAATTAGATGACACGACAGGAAATGCTCATTTTCTCGAGCTTAAGCTCTAGGCATGGGCAAGCAGCAATGCTGCTCGCCACAGTTAGTTAATTAAAATTGTACTGACGCAAGCGCTGAGTAAAGCCCCTCGTCTGCATTGTCGGAGTCTGCGTAGGAAATACCCAAAGCAAAGTTAGATGTGAAGAAGTGTTTAGCACCAATTGAGTAAAAACTATCATCGCCCACTGTTGCATACACTGATGATTTTTCGCTCAGGTAATACGTACCACCAGCGGACCAATAATCGTCACCCAGATCATTCACTACGTATTGTCCATTAACTTGCAAAAAATGTCCGTTACCTAGATCGGTAAAATATTCGCTGGTGAAATTAATAAAGTCTGCGTCTTCGTCAATGGACACACCAAGTCCAATATAATCATTACCTTTGAGTTTATGCTCATATTGGCCTGCTACAGTAATCTCTGAGTCACCCTCGTCTGGATCTCGATAATAGGTCACAATAGAGAACCCCTCAAAGCCTTGGTAACCTGCAGAAAGAGTTCGAGTTTCAAAATCTCCCAATGCAAGTCCCATATCGTCATAGTTAATTTTTGTTAACGCGCCCCCCAACAAAAGCCCGTTATCAGCTATAAACGTGCCGGCAAAGCCGTACCCATCACTAACATCGCTATTAAAATAACTGCCAGATATTGAAGAGCTGTGATTGATAAAACTCAGTTTATCAATCGGCCCCAGAGTTTCTCGGCCGTCAAAATAATGCGTTATGCCGATGGAAGTGGTTTGATAGTCATCTTGCTCAGAATGCGCAATGTTACCGATTGTGTGTATTTCACTCGCTACTGCTGAGGATGCAAGTGACAAAGCAATCAGGCTAAGTGTTAATTTGTGCATAGTTATTCCTTTATATAGTTTTGAGTTGTCCTCAATAAAATGCGGTAGGAATTCTAGCCAGTTCTACACAGCAATGCTGTTAATCAAGTTCTCGTAAATGTTACTGGAGCGCGCCAATTGAAACAGAATGTTTACTATTAACTTATTGTTTACATTAAACTTATTTTTCAATTAACGGTTTAATTTAAGTTCATTTTCTATTCATTAATTCGCCTAGATAATAAAGTCAGTATTTCAAAAGTGAAAAGGACTAATCATGTATAAGAAGTTAATGGTTGGCGTAGTCGCCCTGTCTTTGTTTTTAGCTGGCTGTGCGAGCACCGACTCAAATCAAGGTCGCGGGGCGACTATAGGTTCAGTTGTTGGTTCAGTACTGGGTAAAGCAACGGGAGACCATGGCAAAAATCGTTACGTTTGGGGAGCGTTGGTCGGCGCCATTGCCGGTAGTGCCATCGGTCAGTATATGGATGAACAAGAGCAAGAATTCAAAAATAAGTTGGCAGATTCAGGTGTAGAAGTTTATCGAGAAGGAGACGAGATTCATCTATACCTTCCAGGCAGTATTACATTTGCGACTGCGAGCGCGCAGATAGAACCGGAATTTTATGCGGTTTTAGAAGATGTCTCTGAAGTTCTAAATGAATACCCTAAAACGACATTGCGCATCGAAGGCCATACGGATGATAAAGGCAGCGCAGAGTACAACCAACAATTGTCGCAAACCAGAGCTGAAAGCGTAAAAAGTCATCTCATGAGTTATCAGGTAGATCAGCGCAGACTTAGCACGATTGGTATGGGAGAATTTAGCCCCATCGTTCCGAATGATTCGGAATTAAACCGTCAACAAAATAGACGAGTTGAGCTAAAAGTAGTTCCACTAAAAGAGAGTCGCAGAACTTAGACATAAGAAGTAAGTAACTGCTCACTACAATGATTTAATGGGGTGGCTAACCCATCCCATAATTTTTTTCCACTTTGGCAATACGCAAACGAAACTGGGCATACCATTGCTCCCGTCCCAATTTTTGCGCCGCTGCGTGTTTTACATTGTGGCGCCACTGCTTAATAGCCTCTAGCGATTGCCAATAGGACACCGTGATGCTCTTTTCATCAGATGCAGAATCCGCCCCTAGAAACCCCTCTTGTTCTGCAGCCAATTGCCACATGCGCTCGGCCATTTCAGCATATCCTTCAATATTCGGCGTTTTCACTGAAGAAAATATGACGGCGTAATAGGGTGTTGCGAAGTTGTCAACTAACATATTTTTGTCGTTGTTCCTTTAGCCCAATTGATCGACGAGTTCTTTTAACTGAGCAAGTTTATATGGTTTTTTGATTACCATCTCGAATTCATCGCCAACCTCTACGTTCAACTCTCCGGTAACCAATATTTTTCTAATATTTGATGGGATTGATAAAGCGACCTTGTCACCAGTTGTTCCGGGGAGGCGATAATCAATAAACATCATTAAAGGTGGCTCATTGTTTGCGCTAGTGATTGCTTCATGAGGATTGATAAAGACTTTGGTATTTATACCAAAGGCTTCCATATACTCCTGAAAGACCAAACATAATTGTTCTTCGTCATCTAGAAAATAGACTTTTTCAGTCACACTGGTTCTCCCTTGCGAAACGTAATCACAAAACGAGTATTGTCAGCCTGTTCATCTAAACTGATGCTCGCACCGTGCTCTTCCAATATACCTTTACTGATCGATAAACCCAAACCTGTGCCGCTCGCGGCATCTTTAGAGGTAAAAAAGGGCTCGAATATTTTCGGTTTTAGGTCTTCTGGTATACCTTTTCCTGAGTCTTCAATAGCGAACACAATATGTTCGTCGCTTGCCTCTGTAGTCAAAGAAATCCATCGTTGTGAATCCTCTTTGATTGCATCAACCGCATTATTTATTAGGTTTATCAATACCTGTTCAAGCTCTATCTCATTGGTAAGAATATCGTCCTCTTCTATCAATGATAATTTAAGCTCTATTGCTTGGCGCTTTAACCTAGGACCAATTAGCACAAGAGCTTCATTTAAGATTTTACCAAATGAGACTGAACTTGTAGTGCGCTGCTCATCAGTTCTGGAAAACCTCTTGAGGCTTTTAACGATGTGCGCGACGCGATCGACAGAGCGCATTATGATGTTCAACTTATCGTTGAACTTGTCTTGCTGATAAGGCAACGTCATCATGAGTTCGGCATACGTGGCAATAATCCCAATCGGATTGTTAATTTCGTGTGCAACACTCGCCGCCAATTCTCCAAGAGACGCTAGCTTGGCGCTTTGTATCGCCTTATGTCGTTCTTTTTCAAAGCCCTGCTGTGCTAGTTTTTTCTGGTGGATATCTTGAATGGTGCCAGACAAAGTTTTCACACGACCGTGCTCATAATTGGCCTTCCCATTTGTATAAACCCACAGTTCATTGCCTTTTGCTGTTCGCGCCATAAGCTCTAAACTATAAGACTCACCAAACTCGATTGCCCTACTAACTGCATTCTCGATAACAGGCTGATATTCCTCGGTAAAAAGCTGTAGCCCTTCAGGGAGAATAGGCTTTTGCCCAGCTCTTTTCTCAACCTCTAAAATTTTAAAGGTTTCATCCGTCCAGGTAAGTTCTCCCGTGGCAACATCGAGCTCCCAACCTCCCACACGCGCAATCGCGCTGGTTTCATTGAGGATGCCCACAGTGCGATTAAACTCCGCAGCGAATTTAATGCTGTCAGTCACGTCCTGTCTGATAGCCATGTATTTTTCAATTTTGCCATCTACCCCATAAAGCGGCGTAATGATGCTGTTTACGAAATAGTATTCGCCGTTTTTCTTCCTATTTTTAATGGTGCCCGACCAAATGTGCCCATTTGAGATGGTTTGCCATAGGTCTTCAAAGAATTCCCTAGAATGGTATCCAGAATTGATGAGTTTGTGTGTTTTACCTATTAATTCATCTGTGCTGTAACCTGAAATATCACAAAATTTTTGGTTCACTTCAGTGATGATGCCGCGCGCATCAGTGATGACCAAAATGGTTTCCCCTTTTAATAGACGCTCTAATTGCTTAAGTTTACGTTGAGTAAGTACTTGCTCTGTTATTTCACGTGCCGTGGCGTAAATAAAATCGTCATCCGGTTCGGAATACGCTGACCAAGAAAAATAAAGATAATGACCATCAGCATGACGATAGCGATTTTCAAATTCTAATGTTTGCTCACCTTCTGAAAGTTTTTGCATTTCTCTCAGGGTCGCTTCATGGTCATCTGGGTGTACAAACTCAAGAAACTTTTTCTGCTCTATCTGAATGGTTTTTAATCCGAGCACTCTCGAAAATGCTGGATTGACATGCACAAAATAACCGTTGAGGTCAGCGATACACAACATGTCAGGAGATAAATTGAAAAGCTTCTCATAGTGTTGAGAAGTGATCTTGCTGTCCATACAAAATCGCAAAGAAACGCTACATATTTTAACTATAGACTCACATGCGATTAAATGCCGAACATTGTTTTTTTTAAGCGTTAGATTTTCTTCGTCATAAAATGACTGTTAGGGTCGAGTTTATAATCTGAAAAAGGTGCACAATATTCAAAGCCAAAAGACTCATACAATTTACATGCTGGAATAAAGTAGGCTTGGGTTCCTGTCTCTAGACTAATTCTCTGTGCCGATTTTTGTTTGGCATGCGCAATAACGTGAGCGAGTAACTGTTTGCCGATACCCTGACCTCTTACCGCGTGTGTCGTGCGCATTGATTTAAGCTCTAAATGCAAATCGTCCAGAGACTTTATGGCCACGCACCCCAATAGTGTGCCTCCCTCACGCGCAGCGAAAAAAGTGATGTTATCGGCTTTTAATGCAGTCACGTCGAGCGCATGTACACTTTCTGGAGGCGAAGTGGCATACATGTCACGCAAATGCTCTTCCAGCAAAGCAATGACGTCGCCACTTTCCAAATTGTCTATCGTAATTTCCATGAAGCTTCCCTAACAAATGACTCGAGCAATAATCCAGTTTCTCTCAAGAATTTCAATACCCTGATGCCTACTGGTGAAACTAGTAAGTTCATTGACTAAAAGGCTGTGTAATAGACATAAAAAAGCCCGGTGCAATGCACCGGGCGAAGAGGGCTTCTAAAAAGCACCTAACGACAGAATTTGTCAAATGGGAGACAAGTCTGTTTGGGTACTTAGCTACTGGACTCAACGATAGTTTTCATGTCCGTCATGTAGCCTCGTAATTCGTTTCCAATCAGTTCTACAGGGTGGTTTCTAATAGCGTGGTTTGCTTTAACCAACGCCATATTGTCTACACTCTGTGAACTGTTTTCAGAACCTCTACCAACCAGATCTGTTCCCACATTTGGCATCAACTTCTCACGTAACAGTGGCACTGCTACATTTGCGAAAAGATAATTGCCATATTCGGCGGTATCTGAAATAACAACATTCATTTCATATAAGCGCTTACGCGCAATTGTGTTCGCAATTAGTGGTGTTTCGTGCAAAGACTCGTAGTAGGCTGACTCTGGTAAAATACCCGCTTCGACCATTACTTCGAACGCAACTTCAACACCCGTTTTGATCATGGCGACCATGAAGATGCCATTATCAAAAAATTCTTGTTCATCAATTTTGCCATCATAAGTTGGCGCCTGTTCAAACCCTGTCGAGTTAGTTTCTTCGCGCCAGCCCAACAGATTAGCATCACCGTTTGCCCAATCTTCCATCATGGTTTGAGAGAAGTGACCGCTAATAACATCGTCCATGTGCTTTTCGAACAATGGGCGCAGCAGCGACGTCAATTCTTCAGAAAGCGCAACCGCTTTAAGCTTATCTGCGTTTGAAAGGCGATCCATCATGTTAGTCACACCACCGATCTTCAAGGCCTCAGTGATTGCTTCTAACCCATACTGCACAAGCGCACCTGCGTAGCCTGGATCCATGCCTTCATCAACCATCTTGTCATAGGCTAAGATGGCAGCAGTTTGTTGCATTCCACATAGAATGGTTTGCTCACCTACTAGGTCAGACTTTACTTCTGCAACAAACGAAGACTCTAGAACTCCTGCTCTATCGCCACCCGTTGCCGATGCAAGGGCTTTAGCGATGTCCCAACCTTGTTGTTGAGGATCGTTTTCTGGATGTACTGCGATCAACGTTGGAACACCAAAACCTCTTTTGTATTCTTCACGCACCTCAGTACCTGGGCATTTAGGGGCGCACATCACCACGGTTAGGTCAGAGCGAATCTGTTGACCTTCCTCAACAATGTTGAAACCGTGGGAGTAGCCCAAAGCAGCACCTTCTTTCATCAGCGGCATGACCGCTTCCACCACACTGGCGTGCTGCTTATCTGGGGTCAGGTTGTAAACCAGATCTGCGGTGGGAATAAGCTCTTGGTAAGTGCCAACGGTAAAGCCGTTTTCGGTTGCACGTACATAGGATTGACGTTTTTCGTCAATCGCCGATTGACGAAGTGCATAAGATACATCTAAGCCAGAATCTCGCATGTTCAAACCTTGGTTTAAACCTTGCGCACCACAACCAACGATTACGATTTTCTTACCTTTTAAAAATTCGCATCCGTTAGCAAACTCATCGCGCTGCATAAAGCGACAACGACCTAATTGGTCCAACTGATTGCGTAACGATAAAGTATTAAAATAATTAGCCATAACTCTTGTAAATCTGTGACGATTAATCCGTTGCTAAGACTACGGCTTTTTTAACATTGTTTAAAATGATATATTTGCAAAACTATATTTCGTATTATGCAACAAACTAGGTAAGCCATTGGATTTTAAGTTAATTCAGCAGTTTCGGCATCTCGCACAAACCCTACATTTTGGCAAAACAGCAGAGGCGATGTATGTGAGTCCATCGACGTTATCTCGTTCAATACAGCGCCTAGAGGAAGAATTAGGCGCATCGCTGTTCTTGCGAGATAACCGCAAAGTGAAGCTTACTCCGGTAGGTGAAAAACTGTTGCAATTCAGCGACAAATTGCATCAAGACTGGCAAGTTTTAATGTCGGATATCCAAGAGCACAATGAAGTTTTGAAAGGCGAACTCGGGCTTTTCTGTACAGTGACCGCCAGTATGAGTCACTTGCCTGCACTATTATCTTCGTTTAAGGAGAACTACCCGGAAGTCGAGATTAAATTGGCTACAGGCAACCCGGGAGAGTCCGCGCAGAAAGTGCTTGAAGGGCAAACGGATGTGTCTATTGTCATTGCTACACCCAACTTTCCCGAAGAGTTACACTTTCAGCACCTAGATACAGTACCACTAGTCCTGGTAACGCCTAAACACAGTAACTACAGTGCCATTGAAGAAATCGAATGGCACAACATTCACATGATATTGCCTGATAGTGGCCCATCGAAAAGAATTGTTCACCATTGGTTGGCGGAAAAAGGCATTCGACCCAAGGTTTATGCAAGTGTCGGTGGTAACGAAGCCATTTTGAGTATGGTGGCGCTTGGCTGTGGTATTGCTATTGTGCCTGAAATTGTAGTGCAGCACGCTACCATTAAGGAACAAGTGAAAATTCTTCCTATAGCAGACATTGAAGCCTATCGCCTAGGACTATGTTGTTTGAAAAAACGCCGAGACGAACCGGTGATAAAAGCGTTTCTCAAGCATTAATTCTAGCGTGTTAAATTTCTTATCAATCTCTCTAAAGCGCGATAACCAAGCGCTTCTGCGATATGTGGTATAGCTACTTTAGAGGCACTATCCAAATCGGCAATAGTCATCGACACCTTGAGAACACGGTGCATCGAGCGCATGGAAAGTCCCAGCTTTTGCACTGCACCATACAAAAACGCTTGTTCTTTAGTTTCGAGGTTCGCCATGCGTTCCAGTACTGACACCGTTAAATGGGCATTGAGCTTTTGACTGCGCTTTGCCTGGCGCTGACGCGCTGCAAGCACCTGTTCTCGATAATCCTTTGAAGTTGCTCTAGGCAAACGCTTTAAGGACTCTAATTCATCCTGTTCCAGTCTCGGTACATCGACTTGCAAGTCAATGCGATCTAACAATGGGCCAGATATCCGATTTAGATACCTGATAATTTGTTCTGGTGAGCTACGCCGATCATTTACATCGCCCGATGGACTCGGATTTAACGCCGCAATTAGCTGAAACTTGGCAGGATAGGTACATTGTCTCGCCGCTCTGGATATGACAATTTCACCCGATTCCATTGGTTCGCGTAAAACATCCAGCACTTTTCGAGGAAACTCGGTAAATTCGTCAAGAAAAAGAACGCCATTGTGCGCCAGTGAAACCTCACCCGGCCTTGGGTTACTGCCACCACCAGTCAGAGCAACAGCAGAAGCTGTATGATGGGGTGCTCTAAAACTAGGTTGTCGCCATGTCTCGGGTGATAAGGCCATACCAGCGACGGAATGCACCGCCGCGGTTTCCAGCGCCAGCTCCGTCGTGAGCGGGGGTAGCAGTGTCAGAATGCGCCGAGCCAGCATGGTTTTACCTGTTCCCGGCGGACCACAAAAGAGAATATTGTGACCACCTGCAGCAGCAATGAGCAAGGCTCGTTTCGCCGCTTCTTGACCAACAACATCAGCCATATCTTCAGAACAGTTTGCCGCTGGAACACTGTTTGAGCTGCTCTGTATGCGAGGTAATTCAAGCCCCTTACAAAGTAATTGATAAATTTCAGCTAAGTTTTCACATAAAAAGACTTCATGTTCTTCTAAATATTTTAGTTCATCTTCATTCGCCAAAGGCGCAATCATACTGCGCCCTTTCCTCTGACAGGTAACGGCGGCCGGAACAATTCCTGACACTGCTCTCACTTTACCTGAAAGTGCCAACTCGCCTATAAATTCATACTGCTCCAGTAAATCTCGCCTGAGCTCCAAGCTTGCCGCCATAATGCCAACAGCAATTGCCAGGTCGAATCGACCTCCATCCTTAGGTAAGTCAGCCGGAGCTAGATTCACTGTTATTCGCTTTGCTGGAAATTCAAAATGGGAGTTAACCAGAGCACTTCGAACCCTGTCCCTGGCTTCTTTTACGGAAGCTTCGGGAAGGCCGACAATATTAAAACCGGGTAAGCCATTGGCAAGATGGACTTCAACGTGCACCAACGGAGCATCAACGCCAAGAGCAGCGCGCGTATATACAACTGCGAGAGACATAGGCAATTCCTTTGCATGATTGTAAACAGGTCTTCCTGACCCAACGTTTATGACTAAATATTAACCAGCCCGGTAACTAATACACCCCTAATCTCGGATAATGGGGTGGTCAAAGCCCTTAAAAACGGGAAAGTGCCAATGCCAGTGGATTGAGCACAGTCGAAAAATAAGCGTTACCGCTACACAGCTGAACATCGCAAGCTGCGTATTCTGCGTAAAATAATCAATGCCGATGTAACACAAACCACCAGCGATACAAGTCATTGCATACAACTCGCCTTTCAAAACGAGCGGGATTTCGCGACAAATTACATCGCGAATAAGGCCACCAAACACCCCCGTCATCGCGCCTAAAATAATGGCGACAAAGGGGGTTATTCCCATAGATAAGGCTTTTTGCAGCCCCATCATATTAAAAAAAGCCAATCCAATGGCATCAGCTAGCAATAGGTAGCGTAGTGGAAACCAATGCGTCCAACGAAGCATGAATATAGTGGAAATTGCCGCGACTAAAATAACGTAGAAAAAATTGGGATCGGTCAGCCAGTACACTGGCACATTGAGAATCATATCTCGTAGCGTGCCTCCACCAATTGCAGTAACAGATGCCAGTACAATGACGCCGAAACCATCCATGTGCTTCTTAAATGCCATTAGGGTTCCTGAGACCGCGAAAACGGCAACCCCCGCAAGATCAACCCAATATAACCAGTTTTCCATTTTTGCTATTTTTTCATCTAATACCAGAAACCCTAAGCATAATAGGCAGTTGAGAAATTTCTTAGGTGATAAACACATTTTCTGCTTGATCCGAAAACTCAAGCTATGCTAGTTCTATAAATAGTGACGAATCTTAGAAATTAATTATTGTGAAATTAGCCCAACTCCCAACTACCAATATTGCGCAGATTGCTATTAGCAACCTCGTTATTGTGGTCGTGGTGATTATTAGCTCACTGCGGGGACGGCTATAGGTTCGTAAAAACCAAATTTAGCAAAAACCCCCGCACGAAAGTCCGGGGGTTTTTTCGTTTTAGGGCGATTAAAAAGAGTCAGTTATTAATGGCGCACTGTACATACTTAAGTTTTTAGAGCAGCAAGGCTGCACCAACGCCTATGGTTATCCTGGTGGTGCGATAATGCCTCTATACGATGCTTTATTGGATTCGAACATAACCCATTACCTAGCGCGACATGAACAAGGTGCTGCTTTCGCGGCAATTGGGCATGCCCGCAGCACAAATCAAGTCGGTGTATGCTTCGGCACTTCTGGGCCAGGGGCGACCAATTTACTCACAAGTATTGCTGACGCAAAGCTCGACTCGGTACCACTACTCGTTATCACCGGCCAAGTCGCCAGACCGGCAATGGGCAGCGATGCATTTCAAGAAGTCGATGTCTTAGGGCTCTCTTTAAGTGTCACGAAACACAGTATGATTGTTCAGGATATTGCTGAACTGCCATCTAAACTCGCCAAAGCCTATCAAATAGCGCAAGAAGGCCGACCTGGTCCGGTGTTAGTAGATGTGCCAAAAGACATTCTGTTGACTGAATGCCCCGCGGATATCCACTTAGTTGAATTATCAGACCAAGAAACAGAATCAGCTGATTTAAGCACTGAAGTGTTCGCGCAAATAGAACGAGCAAATCAGTTGATGGAAACCGCCCAAAAGCCACTTTTATACGTTGGCGGCGGGGTTTCCATGGCAGACGCCATTGAAGAGTTCAGAGAGTTTTTAGAGGAATCTGGTTTACCCGCGGTATCTACCTTAAAAGGGCTCGGCACGATTCCCAAAGACTACGATTTAAACCTAGGTATGTTGGGCATGCATGGTTGGTCTTGTGCCAACCATGCAGTTCAACAATGTGATTTACTCATTGTTGTTGGTGCTCGCTTGGACGACAGAGCAACAGGTAAGTTGGACGAATTCGCGCCTTTAGCAAAAGTTATCCATATCGACGTAGATGCAGCTGAATTGCACAAACGACGTTTTGCAGACGTGGCCATTGCCTGTGATGTAAAACCCGTATTTAGCCAACTGAAAACGGTGGAACCAAACCAAGAATGGAAGAAGAATATAAATTCTTTACAAGAAAAATCAGAAAAACGTTATGCCATTGAAGGACGTGAGTCGGTTGATGCCGAATCACTGTTGCATTACATCAGTGAAACGATGCCATCGGACACAATAGTTACAGCCGACGTTGGACAGCACCAGATGTGGGTCGCACAGCATATGAATTTTGCCGCCCCTACCCATCATTTAACTAGCGGCGGCTTAGGCACCATGGGCTTCGGGATGCCAGCGGCAATAGGAGCGAAATTAGCTAATCCAAACAAACCTGTAATCGCAGTGTGTGGTGACGGCTCGTTTATGATGAATATTCAAGAATTAGCCACTATCAAGCGGTATAACATTCCCGTGAAAATATTGGTACTAGACAACCAACGTCTAGGCATGGTGAAACAATGGCAGGAGCTGTTCCATGAAGAGCGTTACAGTGAAACAGATCTGTCTGATAACCCTGAATTCAGTAGCGTTGCGCAAGCCTTTGGCGTTTCGGCAGATGTTTTATCTAAGCCTGAAGACCTGCGAACTAAAATAGGTGAATTTTTGCAGTCTCCTGCGGCAATGCTTCTACATGTAAAACTTTCTTCTTTAGATAATGTATGGCCAATAGTGCCACCTAACACAGCAAACGATAAAATGATGGAGAGACCTGATGCAATACCAAGTTAGTTTAGAGCTTAGTAATGAACCTGCAGCTTTAGAGCGAGTATTGCAGGTCATCAGATATCGGCAGTTTGCGATCAGTGAAATGGCAATGAATCGCAATGAACAAGATAAGTTGACAGTAAATATGAAAGTTTCGGGACAACATTCCATTAACATACTAACCAGTCAACTCAATAAGTTGTATGATCTGGCGGATTTAACAACTCAACTCGACATGCCGCTGCAAGCAACGGCATAAAACAGGATTTATCATGGCAAAAAAATTAGCAGATCACATTTGGTTTAACGGCGAAATTATTCCTTGGGAAAAAGCCACTGTACACGTATTAACCCACGCGATTCACTATGGCTCTTCAGTCTTTGAAGGTATCCGTGCTTACAATACTCCTGACCAAGGTCCTTGTGTGTTCCGCTTACAAGAGCACAACCGTCGTTTGCTAGACTCGGCCAAGATCTATCGAATGACCATTCCTTATACTCTTGATCAAATTAACCAAGCAACAATTGATATCATCAGAGAAAACGATCTCAAATCAGCTTACATTCGTCCTATCGCCTTTTACGGCGATATCGGTATGGGCTTACAGGTCCCATTCGGTCAAGAGACTGAATTGGCTATTGCTGCATTTGAATGGGGCGCTTACTTGGGTGATGAAGCACTTAAAAACGGCGTCGACGCTGGTATTTCTTCATGGAATCGTTTGGCCGCAAACACAATGCCTACCGGCGCCAAAGCAGGTGGTAATTATCTTTCTTCACAACTTATTTCTATGGAAGCACGTAGACATGGTTACGGTGAAGGTATAGCGCTAGACATAAATGGTTATGTAAGTGAAGGCGCAGGCGAGAACTTATTCGTCATTCGCAACGGTATCGTATCGACTACGCCAAAAACGGCAGCGATTCTACCGGGCATCACGCGCGATACTGTAATGGTCTTGCTACGTGAAATGGGTTACGAAATTCGTGAAGAGAACATTCCTCGTGAATCTCTTTACCTCGCTGACGAAATTCTAATGTGTGGTACTGCTGCAGAAGTTACCCCTGTACGCAGCGTCGATGGAATTTCCGTTGGTAACGGTGGTCGTGGACCAATTACTGAAAAAGTACAAAAAGCATTCTTCGGTTTATTCAATGGTGAAACTGAAGACAAATGGGGATGGTTGACGCCAGTCAAATAATCCCATCAAGGTGGTTAAGAGAAACCTTATTCTTTTTTAACCACCTGTTTTATTTAATATTTTTTATAAATGGCGGAGAGTGAAATGCCTAGAAAATTAAGATCAGCAACTACGACACACGGTCGCAATATGGCAGGAGCAAGAGCGCTCTGGCGAGCAACCGGGATGACTGATAGTGATTTTGGTAAGACTATTATCGCCATTGCAAACTCCTTCACCCAATTTGTGCCGGGTCACGTGCACCTGAAAGACCTTGGTCAACTAGTCGCAAGGTCAGTTGAAAAGGCAGGCGGTGTTGCCAAAGAGTTTAATACCATCGCCGTCGACGATGGTATCGCTATGGGTCACAGCGGCATGCTATATAGTTTGCCTTCGCGTGACCTGATCGCAGATTCTGTGGAATACATGGTTAACGCACATTGTGCAGACGCCATAGTATGTATTTCCAACTGTGACAAAATCACACCGGGAATGTTAATGGCATCAATGCGCTTAAATATTCCTGTGATATTTGTATCAGGCGGCCCGATGGAAGCAGGCAAAACCAAGCTATCAGAACAAATCATCAAATTGGACTTAGTCGATGCTATGGTTGCTGCGGCCGATGACAAGGTTAGTGACGAAGACTCAGAACAAATTGAGCGCTCCGCGTGCCCAACCTGTGGATCTTGCTCAGGAATGTTTACTGCCAACTCAATGAATTGTTTGACAGAAGCGCTCGGACTTTCACTGCCTGGCAATGGCTCCATGTTAGCAACACATGCAGATCGAGAAAAACTGTTCTTGAAAGCTGGGGAGCGCATTGTTGAGATGTGTCATGAGTACTATCAAAACGATGACGAGCGTTTGTTGCCGCGAAATATCGCGTCTTTTAAAGCATTTGAAAATGCCATGTGCTTAGACATCGCAATGGGCGGCTCCACCAATACAGTTCTGCATCTATTAGCTGCGGCAATTGAAGGTGATATCCCCTTTACGATGGACGATATCGACCGTCTATCGCGAGAGGTGCCAAACCTGTGCAAAGTCGCACCGGCAACCAATAAGTATCACATGGAAGACGTACACAGAGCTGGCGGTGTAATGGGAATACTAGCCGAGCTAAATCGCGCAGAATTATTAAATAAAGATACTCATCACGTGTTAGGTAAATCGATGCCTGAGGTTATTGCCAATTGGGATATTACCGATAAATCTAACACCCAAGCAGACACTTTCTATTCAGCAGGTCCTGCAGGAATTCGCACAACTAAGGCATTTAGCCAGGATTGTCGCTACCCAGAAACTGACACCGATCGTGAGAACGGCTGTATCCGCAACCTAGACAATGCCTACAGCAAAGAAGGCGGTCTTGCGGTGCTATTCGGTAATATTGCCGAAGATGGTTGTATAGTAAAAACAGCTGGTGTCGATGAATCAATCTGGACATTTTCGGGACCTGCCAAAATCTTTGAAAGTCAGGACGATGCTGTAGAAGGCATCCTCGGTGATAAAGTTGTCGCTGGTGATGTGGTTATTATCCGTTATGAAGGACCAAAAGGCGGTCCTGGTATGCAAGAAATGCTCTATCCCACCTCTTATTTAAAATCTAAAGGGTTAGGTAAGTCTTGTGCACTTATCACAGACGGACGTTTTTCAGGCGGAACCTCTGGCTTGTCGATTGGTCACTGCTCCCCCGAAGCAGCCAATGGTGGGGCTATAGCCCTTATCCAAGAAGGTGATATCGTTAAAATTGATATTCCGAACCGAGGTATCAATGTCGATTTGTCAGAAGAAGAATTAAACGCTCGCCGAGACGCAATGAACAATAGTGCTAAACCTTGGCGCCCGGTAGATCGCGAGAGACCACTTACGGCCGCATTAAAAAACTTTGCCATGCTGGCAACCAGCGCAGACAAAGGCGCTGTGCGTGATCTCAGCAAGTTAGAGGACTAACTTGTTATGGCCGACCAGGAAAGTCATCACGTTGGTGAATCCGAATATTTAAAAAAGATACTCTTAAGTCCTGTTTACGATGTCGCAGTCAATACCGACTTGCAGAAACTAGACAAGTTCAGTCAAGCGATGGGTAATCAGGTTTGGCTAAAAAGAGAGGATCAGCAGCCAGTAAAATCGTTCAAGTTGCGCGGTGCCTACAATCGCATTGCTCAACTCAATGAGCAAGAATTGAGCGCAGGTATTGTAACGGCCTCCGCTGGTAATCATGCTCAAGGTGTTGCCTACTCAGCTGCACGCAAGAAAGTTCATGCGACTATAGTCATGCCGGAAACCACGCCAGACATTAAAGTCGATGCGGTGAAGGCGTTTGGTGGTGATTGGGTCAATATCGTCTTGCATGGCACAAGCTTTGATGCTGCAAAGGCAGAGTCAATAAGACTCTCAAACAAGAATGGTTATACTTTAATTCCGCCATTTGACGATCCAGACGTCATCGCTGGACAAGGTACTATCGCTAAAGAGATGCTGGATAAGCAGCCAAATCTCGATACTGTTTTTGTCGCCGTTGGCGGCGGTGGCTTGATCGCAGGGATCGCGGTTTATTTAAAACAATTAAAACCGAGCATTAAGATAGTTGCAGTCGAGGCCGAAGAATCCGCCTGCTTACAAGCAGCACTGACAGCCGGTGAGCCCGTAGATTTACCAAAGGTTGGGATATTTGCCGACGGTGTTGCGGTAAAAACTATTGGTACTGAAACTTTCAGACTGTGTAAAGAGTACGTCGATGAGCTCATCACAGTCAGTAGTGACGAAATATGTGCCGCAATTAAAGAAATTTTTGACGACACGCGTGTCATTGCTGAACCCGCTGGCGCTTTGTCAGTTGCAGGTATTCGCAAATACGTGCTGCAAAACAATGTACACGAACAAAATATGGCCGGCATCTTATGTGGTGCGAATATTAATTTTCACACCCTGCGCTACGTATCTGAACGCTGTGAATTAGGGGAACAAAAAGAAGCCGTTTTTGCCGTCAAAATACCTGAGCGCAAAGGTGCTTTTAAACACTTCTGCCAAATGTTGGGTGGTAAATCCATTACAGAGTTTAATTACCGCTATGCCAACGAAGGAGAAGCCCATATTTTCGTTGGTATTAAATTACGCCGAGGCCTTGAGGAATACAAGCAGCTTACAGACCACATGGAACAAGAGGGTTACAAGTGGTTCGACATGACCAACAATGAAATGGCCAAGTTGCATGTACGCTATATGGTAGGTGGCAGGCCACCAAGTTTGTTAAATGAATCGGTATTCTCTTTTGAGTTTCCAGAGTATCCGGGCGCCTTATTAAACTTCTTAGAAACACTCGGGCAGCAATGGAACATCACACTATTCCATTATCGCAATCACGGCGCCGCCGAAGGCCTGGTTTTAGCAGGGTTTGATATCCCTAAAGACGAACAGGCAACGTTTAACAGTCACCTGCTCGAATTGGGATACGCATACAAAGAAGAAACTCAAAATCCGGCCTATAAATTCTTCTTGTCCGATTTAAACGGCGTTTTTTAGCTCAATGAAGGAAAGCATCTGCCTTCCTTCATTCTATTCCTTCATCACGAGCTGCAAGTACAGCCAACACCGCCATGACTAACATGACTGCGGGCATACCGATGATTCCTGTTGAAAGGCTGAATTCATTACTCCATTGAACCCAAATCAATAAACTCCAACCCGCTAATAATGTGAGTAGGATCACGCTTAATTTGCCAAAGTTTTGCATATCAACTCTCCTCTAAAACAATAATTTCATTTTACAGCCTTGAAATTATTCAAATAAGTGGCAATATTGACACTTATAGTGTCGTTATTGCCATTTTCAAGGGTTGATTATGAAAACTATCAATTTGTTAGCTGCCAACAACTGTTTAGGCTCCAGCTTAATGGGCGTAGTCGACTTTATGCAGTTCAGTAACAGTCTGTGGAAAGTACGTCACCCCAATTGCGACGAAGTAATTTTTAACTACCGGCATTATGCCGCAGAGGGAGAAACGGTTACTTTCTCCAATGGTTTCACTATGCCGGCTCAATCTCTAGCGAATTACCAACAGGGAGACGCCGTCTTTCTGGTGTCTAATTTCGCCCACGAAGAACACAGCATGGCGCGCTATGTTGAGGCTTGTGCAAATTTTAACGAGGTCTTGCGTCTGGAACATCAAGCTTGTACGCCAATTTCTACTTACTGCACAGGCACATTTGGACTTGCTCAATCAGGACTACTTGATGAAAAGGCATCGACGACGGTATGGTGGATGAAGAACTTGTTTCAAACCTACTTCCCTAAGATAAATCTAACCCTGGATGAACTTGTAGTGGAGTCCGACAATTTGATCACCGGCGGCGCTACCACATCGTATTTCAATGTCTGCATGCGCCTGTTGGAGAAGCTAACTGATCCCATTTTCGCCAATCAGATGTCCAAAGTCTTACTGCTCGATAAAAGACGCCTGTCACAACAGCCTTTTATCGATACGAGTTTCATTATCAATAAACACGATGACTTGGTCGAACGCATACAAACCTGGATGGTACAACACTATAATGAGAGTCATTCACTAGATGAAATAGCCAAAAGTCATAATGTCAGTAAGCGTACACTTATACGCAAATTTAAAGCTTCTTGTGGTGAGACACCACTTAACTATTTGCAGAAAATTCGCGTTGAGAGAGCCAAGCACTATCTAGAGTCAACCGACCTCCCCGTTGAACGCATTGTGGAAAGAGTTGGCTATGAAGACGCAGCGTCGTTTAGGAAATTATTTGTTGCTCAGACTCAACTGACACCAAAGGACTATCGCAAGCGTTTTAGTTATTTTGCAGATGCGTCCTAAAGCAAGGCATAAAACCGTAATTTTTTTGAGATTTTTGAATCTGACAATACAAAATGATTGGGTAAAAAAATAAAACATGCCAAGATAAAAACAAAGATGAGCATGTTAATTGGAGTCTTTAAATGGAAGTGGCAAACGTAAAAGCATTTGTTCCCAGCAAAGATTATGAAATTTCAAAATCTTTTTACAACGAAATCGGGTTCACTGCTGAGTTTGTTTCGAAGGATCTCACCTTATTTCACAATGGAGAATCACTGTTCTTTTTGCAAAACTTTTACAACAAAGAGCTGGCAGAGAACTTTATGCTGCAAATATGTGTGACAGATATTCAACAAGCATTCGAAATTTGTTCAGAGGCACAACACAAAACCAAGATTACCCCAGTTCAACACGAAAGGTGGGGTAAAGTGTTTTATCTTTGGGGGCCATCCGGAGAGTTGCTACATATCACCGAATTAGCAGCTAAAGAACAATTTTAATATTGCCTAAGAAGTATTAAGCGTGACTTATGACGAACTAAATACATTTTGCCAAGCACTACCCGCCACCACTCACGTGATTCAATGGGGAAATTCACACGTGTGGAAGGTCGGTGGAAAGGTATTTGCTATTGGGGGATGGACAAAGACCGGTCAGCCTGGATTCACTTTTAAGACCTCTGAGCAAAATTACCATTTCCTTGAAGCGAAACCGGGATATAGGCCCGCTCCGTATCTTGCGTCTAGAGGAATGAAATGGATCCAGCAATACGATGCCAGTAGCGCCGAGGACGAAGAATTACGCTATTACCTATCTGAGTCGTACAGAATTGTTGCAGCAGGTCTAACTAAGAAAAAGCAAAAGGAGCTAGGTCTTACAGGTACTTAGCTGTCCTTTGTTTGTTCTAGTTTAGCGACTCGCGCTTCTAAATCAGCTAGTTTTTCTCTAGTGCGTTGCAATACTTTAGTTTGCACATCGAATTCTTCACGACTAACAAAATCCAACTTGCTCAACTGAGCTTGAATAATTTGCTTAATTTTGGCTTCCATTCCCTCGGCCATCGTTTTAACACCTGGCGGGATACTGTCGACGACTTGCTTGGCAACTTCTTCTAATTTTTTTGGATCGAGCATATCAGAACTCCAAAGGCTCACTCGCAGAATGTAATTATAGCGAGGGTTTGCGATATTCGTTAAGTGGGGATGATTTTTTTGAACACAACAAATTTATTAACGGACACGCTTAGGATAGAATCGGCACCCCGCTAGCAGTAAGCAAACTATGAAACTCAATAAGCAGCAAAATGACGCCGTTACCTATATATCAGACCCCTGCCTTGTATTAGCTGGAGCAGGTAGCGGCAAAACAAGGGTTATCACCAATAAAATTGCCTATCTTGTGAGGCAGTGTGATGTGCCTGCGCGCTATATAGCCGCAGTCACCTTTACCAACAAAGCTGCCAGAGAAATGAAAGAGCGTGTTGCACAAACACTCGGAAAAGCCGAAGCTCGAGGTTTAAAAGTCTCGACCTTTCACACTATGGGCTTGAGTATTATCAAGAGTGAAACAAAAGCACTCAATATTAAGCCGGGCTTTTCACTTTTCGACGACAAAGACACCATCGCGCTATTAAAAGATTTGACTGAAGATACTCTAGATGGCGATAAGGATCAGTTAAGTTTGTTGCAAAGCTGCATTTCTAATTGGAAGAATGACTTGCTGACACCAGAGCAAGTGGCGAAGCAATCTGTTTCAACTGGAGAGAAAGAGTTCGCGAGTTATTATGCCGATTACCAGCAGCACCTACAGGCATACAATGCATTAGATTTTGACGACCTGATTTTATTACCTACCTTGCTGTTACAGAGTAACCCTACAGTAAGGCAGAAATGGCAAAACAAAATTCGTTATCTGCTTGTAGATGAATACCAGGATACTAATACCAGTCAATATGAGCTTGTACGTTTACTGGTCGGGGAGAGGGCACGCTTCACAGTAGTTGGAGACGATGACCAGTCAATCTATTCGTGGCGAGGCGCAAAACCACAAAACTTAGTATTGCTCAAAGAGCACTACCCTGCTCTGCGTATCATTAAACTCGAACAAAACTACCGCTCGTTTCGACGCATTCTGCACAGCGCCAATATTCTAATCCAGAATAACCCACATGTTTTTGAGAAACGTTTGTTCTCTGAATTGCAAGAAGGCGTGCCACTCAAGGTTTTACCGTGCAAAAACGAAGAGCATGAAGTAGAACGCGTTGTTGCCGAACTGATGGCGCACAAGTTCATGAATGGCACAAGTCACGGTGATTATGCGATCTTGTATCGAGGTAACCATCAATCTCGACCGTTCGAAAAAGCCCTCACTTTAAACCGTATTCCCTACAAGATAAGCGGAGGCATGTCGTTTTTCGGACGTGCAGAAGTTAAGGACATCATGTCTTACTTGCGATTGTTAGTGAATCAAGATGATGATACGGCACTACTGCGCATTATTAATACGCCTTCACGAGGAATAGGCCGAGCCACCCTAGAAAAAATCGGTAGTTTGGCTAACGAACACCAAGTGTCATTATTTGAGGCGTTGTTGCTGCCAGAACTGTCCAATCGCTTGGGCGCTAAAGCACATGAAAACGCTAGCAACTTTGCGCGCTGGCTAGTTGAGCTATCTGACAATGCACTTCGAGGCGACACAAAAAGCGTGCTCTATGAAATGTTGAAATCTTCCCGATACGAAGAATTTCTGTACGAGACAAGCACAAGCCCTAAAGCCGCCGAAATGGCGATGAAAAACGTGAGTACATTATTTGGTTGGGTTAACGACATGCTGGAAGGCTCTGCGCTAGATCCACCCATGACATTGCAAGAAGTGGTAAATCGTTTGATTCTTCGCGACATGATGGAGCGAGGTGAAGATGAAGAAGAAGGTGACGCTGTGCAATTAATGACATTGCACGCGTCAAAAGGATTGGAATTTCCTTATGTCTTTATGGTGGGTATGGAAGAAGGTTTATTGCCGCACCAAAGTAGCATCGACGAAGACAATGTTGAAGAAGAGCGCCGCCTTGCTTACGTGGGTATCACGCGTGCTCAACAAGAATTAATATTCACATTAGCCAAAGAACGACGTCAATTTGGTGAATTGATATTGCCTGAACCCAGCAGATTCCTACATGAGCTACCGCAAGATGATCTCGTCTGGGAAAGTAAAAAACCGCCAGCAAGCAAAGAAGAAAAACAGAAAAAAGCAGAAGTGGGAATCGCTAATTTAAGAAATTTATTGGGTTAAGGTGAGTAAACTCAAAAGTTATCGTCATCTAGATATGAGCTTTTGTTGTCTGCTAAAAACGTAACTTACGCGGTAAGTGGTGCGAGTTCTAGCTCAGGATGGTTGGCAGGCTGTTCATCATCCTTTGGTTCTTTGTCAGAGCTCTGCTGTTCCGTCAGAAAGTGCCCCTGACCTAACGTGCAACCAACGCTAATCAAAGACTTACACTGAGCTTCGTTTTCTATACCTTCAGCAATAAGTTCAAAACCAAAATGCTCCGAAATTTGTTGAACCGATTGAATCAGCTTCAGGTTTTCTTTGGACTGAGGTAAAGACTTCACAAATTTACGGTCGATTTTGACGTAATCGAATGGGTATGAGCAAAGGTAGTTAAGCGAAGCCAAGCCATTGCCGAAATTGTCTAACACCAGCGTTACGCCAGCATTCTTAAGCATTTTTATTGCTGTCAGCACTTGCTCAGTTTTGCGGTTAAGTAGGGTTTCATCTATTTCAATCACTAGCTTTTGCGGCTCTGCACCGGACGCTAATATTGTTTCGATCAACTCATTGACTAACTTGCTCTGGTACAGGTGGTTCACAGAAAGGTTAATGGCAATCTTATAATCTTTCTCTATACCTTCGGACTCTTGCCATTGTAATAACATCTCACAGGCTTTTTGAACCATGAAGTTGTCCATTTCCATGGTTAAACCGCTATGTTCAGCAATCTTTAAAAATTGTTCTTTTTTAATCTTACCGATTGTTGAATGCACCCAGCGAACATAGCATTCATGATATATGTGTTCGCTTGTACCTAAGTTTATAACCGGCTGGAACAAACAATTAAACGCTTTGGCTTTCAATGTTCTTCTGAATTCGTTTTCTAGCTCTAATTCTTCAAGTAATCGCTCGCGCATGCTCTGGTCAAATAGCACATAGCGACCACGTCCCATTGACTTAGCCTGGTACATCGCTGCATCGGCATCGCGAATAATTTCATCCGCGTTGTCGTACCATTGTTCTAGATAAGCAATACCGATACTGCCGCCAGAATACATTTCAGAACCTTCTAAGCTGAATGACTGGCCTAACTTTTCTAGAATTCTATTGGATACGTCTTCGACATCTTCTTCTTTTTCGAAGTTGTCCAACAAAATGATAAACTCATCACCACCCAAACGTGCCAATAGATCATGGCCTCTAATACACTCAGTGATTCGTTTACTCACTTCCACTAAGAAGCAATCACCTGCGTGATGCCCCAAGGTGTCATTAATCAGTTTGAATCTGTCTAAATCAATAAACAATACTGCAAAGTTGTTTTCAGGGAAACGCTGTTTATTGGCCAACGCAAGTTCAAGCCGGTTCATAAACATAGCGCGATTCGGCAATCCCGTTAAAGCATCATGGTGGGCGTCATGGATGAGTTTCAGCTCTATCTGTTTACGCTCTTCAATTTGTTGCTTCAAATGCGCGTTGGTTTGATGCAGTTCTCGAGTACGCTCTTGAACACGAGAGCTCAATTCTTGGTTATAAACATGTATTGCTTCTGCCGCTTTCTTTCGTTCCAACGCGACTGCGATGTGATGCGAAACAAAGCGCAGTAGTTCTAGATCTTTAAAGTCATAGTGATAATTACCGTTGTACGCCTGAATAGCGATAACCCCTGATACTTCGCCATCTACGATAAGTGGCGCACCTATCCAGGAATTCTCAGAATCTCGCATGTTAGATGCAATTTTTTCGCACAGCTCTCTTTCTTCGGCGAGTTCTTTGGCTTTATCCGCATCAATTAATTCTGCAGTCCCATGACGCAAAACATATTCAGTCAAGCCCCTTCCCATCTCTCGAGGAACGGCTTTAGGATAAATCTCATCACAACAATAGGGAAAGTCTAAGAATTCACGTTCTTTATCTAGAGTTGCAATATAACAGTTTGGAGCGTGTATTAAGCGAGCAAGGACATCGTGGAGGCTGGCGTAAAAGTCAGGAATATCCCCTTCCATTGTTGCTGAAAGCTCCGATATCTCGAATAAAGCCTGCTGTAAAGCTTCGATTTTTTGGCGTTCTTGAATTTCTTCCTGAAGTTCGTTGTTAATATCACGCAGTTGTTTAGTACGCTGACGTATTAATCGCTCAGTTAACTCACGGTTTTTAACGCGATCAACAGTGGTTACGATATGCTGTGATACAAAGAGCAACACATCCAAATCAGCATCAGAGTATCTTACCTGCTCATCGTAACTTTGCACGGCCATCACACCGATAACACGATTACCTCTTTTAAGAGGAACACCAATCCAATCAACTGGATTGGTGCCAAGTTTTTTAACACCCAGCTCGCGCACGCGTTGATCAAAATTTTCTTTGGTTAGGAATAAGTGGTTGCCACTGGTGAGCACGTATCCCGTAATACCGTCTTTAAGATCAGCTGTTGGGATTTCAGAAACGGTTAACTCGTCAAACTCGTCAATAAAATAAACAAAATCCAACATACTTTCGGAATCATTATAAAACGCAACGTAAAAGTTTCGCGCGTGCGTGAAACCGGCAATGATGTCGTGGAGGGCAGTATAAAGACGCGGCAAATCACCCACAGAGCTGGCAAGCTCCGAGATATCGAATAGCGCTTTTTGTATACGCTCGGCACGCTTATAACGCTCAGTGATCAGCTGAAGTTGCGGCACAAGTGCCCGTAACTCCGATTCTGATAGAGTGCCGGCCTCTGTTTCAAGAACCATTATGGGGTTGTCTTTATACTTCTAATTTTTATATGTGGGGAAAAAATACGCTACTAAAAATAACGTATCATTAACAAAAAGGCCACCTTTTTGGTGGCCTTTTTTATACAAATTTTTCCACATTTCAGTGGGTCAACGCTGGAGGCTAGATTCCCTCTATCATGTATTCAATTGCGGCTTTAATATCGTCGTTAGAACAGTCGCCACAGGTGCCCATTGGAGGCATTGCGTTTATGCCATTTATTGCGTTTGCAAGCACTGTGTCAAAGCCTTGTTCCATTCTAGGAGCCCAGCCCGCTGCATCTTGTAGCTTAGGAGCGCCCAATACACCGGCACCGTGGCAAGCGATGCAAGAGCTATTATAAATGTCTGCTCCAGAACGAGGTCCGGCAGCAGCGGCACCTGCAGCTGCTGCGCCAGCAACGTGAACACTACCAACGGGTTTGATGCGCTTTACGATATCTTCGTCTTTGTTTTCTAACGCAAAGCTCGTTGAAACAACAAGCAAAGATGAAAGTAGCAGGGTCAACATTTTCTTCATAATTCTTTTCCAATTTTCGCTGTTCGGGCGTCAAACTAATGTTCAAGCAAAACTTCTGTTCAAGATTATAACGACAAAACACAGCCTCACAAGATTTATGTTATTTATCAAGGCAATCCACATCAAATTTAACGGGATTTATGTTCTTGGCGAGCCAAAAATCGACTCCTGTTCCGTAAAAGAGGTTGCTTGGTACATGGCTGCCAAGTATCATACCCGACCTAATTTTTCATGCTCGAACTGCGATGAATCCAACCAAAAGGTTTGATTCTACTCGAGCGATTTGAGTTGTTCTTAACTCTTGATAAGATCATGCCACTTAAGCACCCGTAGCTCAGCTGGGTGAAGAGCAGTCTTCGAAGAAGATTTCGAGTACCACTCGAAACGCAATGAACGGCTCGCCGTGGATGGCGAGACTGGAAGCCCTCACCACGGAGGGTTTCGAGATATTTGATACAATTTTTTAGTTACTTGGATTAGTTACTCGTTCTAGTCAATTAGTCCACGCAAATTAGGCACCCGTAGCTCAGCTGGATAGAGCGCTGCCCTCCGGAGGCAGAGGCCGCAGGTTCGACTCCTGCCGGGTGCGCCATTTCACTCTTTTACCTCATCCGATTATTAATAATTAAAGTCAAAGAGCTTATTGTCGCGAGGAAATGGGTACCGGATAGAGTAGTTTAAAAGAGGAGAATTTGTGGTTATTCTCAAAAAAACGCCACAAATGCCACGGTAAAATTAAAAGGTAATCCGGTGTCTCTCGCAAAACAACATCCTCCGGTTGGATGGGAATAAGGCTTCCCGGAGTAAATTTTTGATACTTATTTTCATTGACTTCCCCAACTACGTCCAAAAGAGAATCATCAATTCTACAATACTGAAGTATCACGTTGCCTTTAGTAGAGGCACCAATGGCGACAACACGCTTACTTTCTGATTTTAATTTTTGTAGTTTTTTAAACAAATCGTCGGCTGCTTTCCTTACCAAGTATGCAAACTCTTTAAATGGAGCCAATGTTTTATATTGCGCTTCCTCACGCAAAACGCATTGTACTTTTTCGCGTTCTACTTCACCTTGATAGGACTTATGAGCAACTGTAACTCGAACACTTCCACCATTTAGCTCATTAAAACTCACATCAATAATATCCAAACCAACCTTGTCCATAATCCATTTGATTTGCCGCAACCCATAATATTCAAGATGTTCATGACAAATCGTATCGTAAGAGAGCTTTTGTAGCATTGTCGGCATATAACTTTGCTCTAATACCCAAATACCTTGGCTATCAAGGATGTCTGCTACATCCTTCGCAAAACTCACCGGATCTTCTAGGTCATAAAACATAGAAAAGGCTGTGATTACTGTTGCCTTAATATCCTTGTAATGTTTGGTATAAGTCTCTTTAGAGAAAAATTCTGCAATAAACTTAGTATCAGAAGGATAGTAATGTGCGAATTTGTTTGCCGTTGGATCGATTCCAACGCGATGTTTTAGTGGCCTCTTGTAACAGCCTAATGTGGTGCCGTCATTACTGCCAATATCCAAAACGAGATGCTCACCACCAAGTGAAATAATGGACTCAATATATTCCACGGTGTGTTTTAGGTGGCTTTCAATATGTCCATTTAGCCTAGACCGATAGCCGTAGTTTTCTCCATATAATTGACTCAGGTCAAAGGTATGTGCAAGTTGCAACAGGTGACAACAGGAGTCGTTACCATGGCACTTAACAAGGACGAGCGGCATCGTTGGTACTTGCTCAGAAGCAGAACTAGGAAACACTCCTGTGAGTGCCTGTTCTCCTAAGTCCAACACCTCAACCAACTCGCTGTTTCCACAAATTCGACATTGTGTAATTCGTTGATAACTCAAATTAATTCCATGTAGGCACTTGTTGTGATGCAGAACAACTTAGATTGATTGAAAACCCGATGGCTAACCTCATTTAAATCTCACCAACTTGTAGAAGTATCTGATCACTCGTTTAAAAAATAGAGTGGTTGGACTATAAATAGGACGATATTTGTAAAGGAACGCTTGGATTTGGTTTTGAGTATTTGAATCGACGTTAAGCTGTTGTAAATTTTGCTTTTTTATCAGCTGCCAAGCGGGTTTAGTTTGGCTTTGTAGCCCACCATTCCATCCCTCGCCATAGTCCTGGCCAAACGCAAATCTTTTGTCGACAGAAAGATCGTGGCTAGCCAAAGTTGGGTTGATATAAAGCACTAATTCACCCACGGCTGAGGCACCCTTTAGCAGAAAATCAACCTTTGACAGCAACAACATATCAATCAACACATCCTCACCTTTTTTGTGAGGTGGAATTTCTTTCAAATTAAACGGTGCAATCTCATTTGTTGAGCGGCTACTGTCATATGCAATCACAATGTCACCGTATCTCTGTTGAAAAACGTCAAGATATTGTGCCTGGTCTGTAGCGATGAATATCTTAGGTTTTGTCTGGGCACTCAGCCACTTCTCAACATGCGGGAAATACTCAGCAGGGCTCACTGGAGGAGCATACATTAAGTCAGTTCCTCTGATATGAATCCCCAGAACTTGATATCCTTGAAAGGATAGTCGGTAGAAATCATCGACCTTATTTTGAACTTCACTGTTTACTCTGATGTACCTAGAGAAGACATCGTGTCCTTTAGCTCTTTGCTGTGCATACCAGTTAGCTATATCCTTAGGACGATTGGTGCGCCAGTCCGCAAAAGTGAAACTATAAATACTATCTTGATGATGCTCGCATATTCGCAACATTTGTTCATCATCAAGGTTTTGCAGGTCGTTAAAATCAAGCGGATAAGAGGGATCATTGCACATCTGTGAAACAAGATTAAAATCGAATGGCGTGACAACAGGAGCGAAATACTGAGCCCACATATTCTCGCCTTTATTTTCATCAAAATAATAACTTTCACAGCTCACATCATAGTTGACCACTGGGAGCAATTTGTTGCGTTCACAATATCTAATTTGATTCAACGTCTGCAACAACATGGCACCAAAACCTGCGCCATTTAGGTTTAATTTTAGTATATAGATACCATCGTATTCTTTTAACTTGGCAGAATACTGGTGTTGATCACGTATCATCATCCTATTCATGACTAACTAAAATAATTAAGTAGTAAAAAAAGCCCATTAGTATTAGTTATCGAGAGATTTTCTTTTTGATTTCTTAAAATAGAATATAGCGATTTCCACATTATGAATATCCACTACTACCATGTTTTTCTCTTTACATGCGGTAATCGAGTCCCCATTGCTCCATTTGCAGTTCGACTGGGTACATCACATCAATCACCGGTAGTTCCGGATTAAAGAACACTGCAACTTCCCCGACGTTTGATTGGCATTTAATGAGGAAATCACATTTTGCCAACAAAAGACAATCAACCAAAACTTCTACTCCTGACAGGTATCCTTTGCCAGATCGTTTAAAAACGCCTTGCTCATCACTTGAGCGACAGGCTGAGGTGAAAAGTACTCGATCTCCATATCGCTCTTTAAACTCGTCGAGAAATTGAGTTTGATCCGTAGCGACAAATATCAAACTTTCTGGGTATTTTGTCAGGTAGCAGTCTACTACAGGAAAATATTCTGCAGGTTGATTGATGACAAGAAAAAATGGGTCAACATCATGAAGCGTTCCGTCGTGTTTCACTATTTTTTCTGTTCCTCGAAGGTGAACACCTAGTACCCTTTTTTCCTTCATGTGATTAGAGTAAAACTGTTCCATTTCAGCTAGTATATGAGGCTTAATTCGCACGTATTTTGCAGTCAATTCAGCACCCATTTGACGTTGACGTTGCCACCAAAGCTGAGTTCTTTCATTATATTCGATTGGTATGTCATCACCTTCACCTAAATATAAGCTTTTTTGAAGTTCCGGATCTAAAAAGGTAACGCTCTTCGGGTCATCCCTATGTAAATCTTTTATCTCTGTGCTGAGTCGGCCACCAATAGGCTCAAAATAGTTTTCCCAAAAGTTGATATTTTTATTCGTGTCAAAATAGTAATTGTGGCGATAGTCTATGTTGACAATCGGAATCAATCCGTGACGCTCTGCAAATCGTAGTTGCTGTAAAACCATCACATAGAGAGCAAAAAAAGCCGAGCCAGGGTGACAATCGAAGCGAACCTCTAAGTACTTCTGCTGTTTATTTAATGCCGCTGAATAGAAATCAGATCCTATTCGCGATGCAGCATGTTTGGCTCGCTCTTTTATTTGAGTCCACGGGATTTCTTCGTTGCTACGTTTTAAAAAATAGTAATCTTTTAATAATGGTAGCCATCGTCTGAAAGAGTGCTTTGAGAAACGCCCTTGTTCTATTAAGCGAGAAAGTTTTTTATTCATAATTTAAAGCGGGATATTTTGACTTAAACAACCGTATGGTATTTTTACCAATACAGGCGTTAAATTCACTAAACTGTAATCTTCCAGTTAATACGGGGAGCATAGAATATCATCACTTTATTCGAAACCACTTGTTCATACAACTCAACGCACAAACCTGCGTCTTTTCGTATAAAGAACTCCTTGCTTTTCTACCGTTAGTTAGAATAATGCCCTTCTAACTTTAATCCTTGGCATCACAACATAATTGCAAAGAATCAAAAAATGAATATTGGGATTATTGGACTCGGAAAACTCGGGTTACCTCTAGCACTTGCTATAGAGAGTAAAGGACACATAGTTCGAGGCTATGACACAGATCCAAACAAAATGAATACAAGGCCTCGTAAAACCATTGAACAGGGTTTGGATAACAAGGTTGACCTAAATGAGGATCTTAAAAAATCGCAGGTTGAATTTGTCCGGCTAGATGATTTAGTTGACGAGTCAGAGATCATATTTGTTGCAGTGCAAACCCCACACGAATCAATGTTTGAGGGGATTATGCCAATTGAGGAAAGCCCAAGAGATTTTTCCTATGAATACCTAATAGAAGCATTATCACAAATATCAGAGTACCTCAGCACACCTAAACTTATCGTTATCGTTTCTACAGTACTGCCAGGGACAGTGGCCAGAATCACTGACCAAATTAAAAACCCCTTGATGCAGATTTGTTATAACCCCTCTTTTATCGCTATGGGAACAACCATTCGTGATTTCCTGTTTCCCGAATTTGTATTGATTGGTGGTGACGATGAGAATGCCAAAAATAAACTGGTAGAATTTTATCAAACAATTACTGATTCCCCGATTCGTTACATGACAATTGAAAGTGCAGAATTAACCAAGGTCGCTTACAACACGTTTATCGGTATGAAGCTAGCATTTACCAATACCTTGATGGAGATTTGTCATAAGATCCCAAATGCTGATGTTGATGAGGTAACGGACACACTTAAAAAGGCGAATAACCGTTTAATTAGCCCAGCCTATATGACTGCTGGTATGGGCGATGGTGGAGGCTGTCATCCACGAGATAATATTGCGATGTCTTGGTTATCGGCCGAGTTAGAACTTAGTTACGATCTTTTCAGTAGTATGACGCAAGCAAGAGAAAAACAAACTGATTGGTTGGCTAATCTGTTGTGTTCATATGACTTGCCCAAAGCTATCTTAGGTTATGCGTACAAACCTCAAACAAATATAACTACGGGTAGCGCAGCCATGTTGCTAAAATCGATGCTAGAAAGCAGAGGCCACAAAGTACAGCTTTATGATCACTATGTTGAGGAGCGACCAATAGACTTAACAAAATTAGCACCTCATGTTTTTCTAATCGGGTGCCGACATCCAGAATATGCGAACATCGAATTCCCCAAAGGTTCCATCGTCATTGATCCATGGCGGATGGTTGATAAAAACACTGCTGGTATCGATGTGGTGACATTAGGGAGTAAACACTAGTGTGCACTTTGATCACATTGAATACCTGAACCATCTAAATTTCCTGCGTAATAATCAGCTGTGTCCGAAGCTCTCGTTAACCGAAGGCAAGAGGAATAAATACACGCTGCATTTGCGCTCGGTGTGGAAGTACAAACCGATGCACTTTTAAAGTGTGGTTACTTATTAAAGTGCTTTTCAAATGTTGGAAAAGTCGCTGTTTATTTTAACCCTCACCTACCACTAATTAACATGGTGTACGTCCATAGCCCTGACGATTCCCACTCATTCTTCAAGGGAAGTTAAATGATGTTGTGCAGAAAACACGCAAGCAGTATGCAAAAAAGCCTTTTTTATATAGAGTTTAAAAACTCTTCTACGAAACCAAAGTGCTAATGGACAAAGAAACAGCATCAACCAACCGTTTTGTTCGATATCAACAAGAAGGCAAAAAGGTCAAATTATATGGCCTAGTATTTTTAGTGCTCTTCGTTATTTTATTCTCAATAGAGGTTATTCTCGCAGTCGCCTTTACCACAAGATCATATTTTCAGGAACGAAACAGCCAACAGCTATTTGAACGTTATTATATTCTCATGCCATTTAAGGCAATGTTTGATATGCAAAGTCATTTACCTAAAGCGTGGCAAGAACTCTATATTGGCAGTAGTGATACCTTATTAGATACAGTACTTGCTTACTTACCTGACCCATTACTCGATCACAGACTACGACCAGATATTAGTTGGGCACCTATTGCCGGTGCAACCACCACGACGAATGCCCAGGGATTTGCGACCACCTATGAAGATCGTAGAGTTTTTAAGCACACGCCAGAGCAAGATACCTTTCGGATATTGTTTCTCGGAGGCTCAACTGTTGAAGGTTGGGGAGCCAAAAACTCTATGTTTTCATTGCCCTCCATATTTAAAACAGAAATAGAAAAGCGGTTCTTACCTATTGGCAAAGATAAAATACGTTTTGAGGTTATGAATGCGGGTGTTAGCGACTATGACTCTACAACCGAATATCTCTATTACGCAAATGAACTTTTACACTACCAACCCCACTTAGTGATCTCTTATAACGGTGGCAACGATTCGATGGATCTTCACTCACAACACGAGGAGGCACCGCATCTGTTAGAATCAGTGAGTTATTCCATGAATAAAGAAATCCTCCTAGACTCCTACAGTGTGATGCGCCTGCTTCTTAGAGCACTAAAGATCACTGCACAAGAGATGGTTTTTTCAATGAAAAGACTGTTTGTTACTGATATCTTCTTTAAGATTGCTACATTCATCGACTACAAACTATCAAAGAATCATCTGGAATACCCATTTAACCATTCTGCAGCAAATTCAGCTTTACAAGTGTACACAAAAAACATGATCCGTCTGAAAAGAGAACTAGAAACGACGAGCACTCATTTCGCTTGGTTTACGCAACCCAATTTGGCCATCACAGATTATCAACCCCAAGATGATTTGATTATCACCTTAAAAAAGGGCTTTGAAGAACAAGTAAAACCAATTTCAAAGTTTTACAGCGAAACCGAAAAGGTGATGCAAAGCCTAACTAAGACTCAGGGTGTTGACTCTATTTTTTGTGCGCAAAATATTAGCGACACTCTGAACAATTCGAAAAGCGAGGTTTATTTGGATCAAGTTCACTTAAATGAAGCGGGTAATCGCAAAGTGGTAGAGCGAATATTAAGTGAACTTGTATCCTGTGGCTTGATTCACATAAAAAAATAAACTAGACGTTTGTCCAAATAAATTACGACAAGGTGATCCAAATTTTTGAATACTACTGGTGTATTGAGATTGCCGTTCTTATGATAGGTAAACCAAAAGCATGAGAAAAGACTAATGAGCATACTGATAGAGCTACTTCAATTTCTTAAATTGAGGAAAAAACTATGGATGGCTCCACTGATATTCGTCCTTTTATTGATAGGAGGTTTGCTAGTTATAGCTCAAAGCTCAGTTTTAGGTCCGCTTATTTATACGGTGTTCTAATAGGTTTTATCTATATCGAAAACAGCTGCACCATAACGCTTCTCGAATGACTTAACAGCAAGTCCTTCAGTATCCTTATTTCCTCTCCAAATGCCGCCGTACTCTAACTGACCATTTCGAATGGTCGCGTGTTCATAGGTCCAATCTTCAAACTTGTGTACTTTGTTTTTTTGCATAAATATTTGTACCGCTGCAGATTGTAGAATCAAATCATTCCAATGATGGATATGACTCGCTCCCATTTGATCAAAGTAATGCAAAAACCGTTGTACCGGCAAACTCTTCCAGAAAGACAATTTTGAGATGAAGAAGTTATTAAAGTACCCCCAATTGTCGTAGGTTCCAGCAATACGCAGGTTATTTTTCTTAAGTGGCCAGCGAATAGCCATCATTTGATAATAGCAATTCATGAGTTTGTCCTTGATACCGGGCTTCCAGATGTGCTCATCAAAAAACGTTGGGGTGACGTCAAACTCGCTGATATAGTTGAGCAGTTGTTCACTAAAGCCTTCAGTTAATCGAAATGGTTCTTGCGAGTCAACCCTATAGCCGTACTCCAAATTATTATTGTCCATATACTCGAACAAGTCGTAGTCTATTGGTGAATGCAATATAGAATAGTCGTCAAAACGACATATCCAGTCATAACCAAGCTCGTCAAGCAAATCAAAGACTTGTAATGTATAAAAACGACACATGTGCCTATGACCCAACCCCCATTCACCATAAGCCTTTCCTGCCGAAGATACCCAAATATCTGGTACTTTAGACTTATCCAAAAAATCAGGTATCTTAAATTCAATCTCGTGAAATGAGATCTCAGGACGCCCCTTTGCGATGGCTACCTGATCATTAGCCTTGAAGTCACCTTCGTGAAAAATAATAATAGATTGACCAAATCTGTTGTTGTAATTTTCATACAGTTTATCGAGGCTTACTTCCAATAAACTACGTGAGTCTCTCCCCCATTGTGGGTCTCTTGCTGTATTTTGTGCCAGATAGACGAAAGTGGGCTTCATGATTGCTGTTTTACCTTTCATTCGATGGATTAGAGAGAAGAATTATTAATACTTTCTAGAAAATCTTGCCAATAATCCAGACGTATTTTTTGCTTGCGAGTCACTCTTTCATCACATTTTTGTAGCATTCTTCGCAACGAATAAGGAGTCAAAGAAATAGAACTTGTAAGCATCTTTAAACTGGGACGGTGAGTGTTGATATGTGGCATATCCGGTTGGCTCAACAAAACTGTCCGCGCGAGACTGGCACCATTGTGAATTAAAATATCGCAACGTTGTAAGAGCAGATAATCCACTACCGCTTCAGCGCCATTTTCAGCTGCAATCTCCGGACTTGTTGCAATGTAAGAGGGCATTAATCCTCCAGTCGGCCCTGTCCCTGCTGCGGAACCCTCCCTGTGCATGATGGTAGAAGAGCTTATTACTTCATCGCCGTAGACTTCTTCGATAGCCTGAAGTGAATCCACCGAATCTGTGGCAACGAAGATACAAGCGTCCGGCATTTTTTGTTTTTCTACGGCTAAACATTTCAGATACCGTTCGATAACAAGTGAGTTCTTGCGGAATAACCGCGGCTCAGCAGAGGATATAGCGTCTGTACCTCTGATGTGCAAACCTATAATAGGTTTGTCTGCGAAATGAGCTTTTGCATAATCAGCGACGCGCTTTTGCAAATAACCTCTCGGGCGGATAAACATCTTTATCAATCTACTACAGACTCGCCTTAACCACGGGTCAGGGTCTCCCCATTTAAACGGTATTTGCAGGCATTGCTTCCTCAAGCCAGAATGGTCTCCAAAATTACTGCTTAAATAGTACTCATCATCGAACCGCTCCCCAAAGGAGTCCGGGGCTATGGGACGTTTTTTTACATGACGTATCACTTCCTCCGGCAAGACAGTACTGCCATAGCCATTGACTACAGGTTCAAAATAGTACTCCCAGACGTTGTTTCTTCCTTGATAACCATTCGGGATCCAGTAACAACAATGACGACCAAAAAAAACTACGGGAATCGCATTGTTATTCAAAGCTCTAGGTAAATTGGCGATAACTTGTTGGATAAGTGAAAACAACCCGGCATCGCGTTCGCACATAATAAAATATTTGCTCATTGAATTTCGGTTCATCTTATTGATTGGCAATAAGTTTTCCGTGTTTTTCCTGAAACTCTTTGACTACCGTTAAGTCTTGATCGCCCAAACCTACAAACATTCCGCCCCATTCTAATTTTCCTTTTTTAATAGTCGCATGCTCGTAAGTCCAATCTTCGAAACAATGAACTCGCTTTTCAGACATAAAAATTTGAACAGCAACTGTTTGCACAATATGGTCAGACCAGCGGTATTTGTAACTTCCCCCAACCCGATCAATAAAACCTAAAAAAGACTGCACCTCAGGTTGTTTCCAAAACCCAATTCGAGTGACAAGAAAATTATTGTAGTACGTCTGTCGATTCCATTCTGTTGCCGCAGGCCAATTGTTTAAATCGTGATTCAATTTTTCCGCAAGGCGATCAATTGCATTTGTGAGCCATTTTTTGATTCTCCCTTTAAATGAAAAATATTCGTTATTAAGCTCCAGTGACAAATTGAAATTTTGAAGAAATGAGACGGGTTTAATTCTCTCTGCTTTGAGATATGCAAGGACCATCTCAGAAAAGCCGAATGTGGGTCGAAGTGGTTCTTTAAGCATCGCTCTATAACCATAGTCGTACCCTTTCGATACCATGTAGTCAAATAAGTTGTAATTGATTTTTGAGTGAAGGAATGAATCATCATCCATTCGCATAAACCAGTCGTAACCTAAATCATCTAGGATTTGAAAAATACTATAGCTATAAAATCGCGCCATATGGCGCTGTCCAATACCATATACGCCATCCCATTTTTCTGGAATTTCTTGCGGATTTAAAAAGGAGGGAATAGCAAAACTCAATTCATGAAACTGAATTTCATTTCGCCCTTTTCTAATTTCTTCTTGGCTGTTTTTATCAAAATCGCCTTCGTGGAATACTAATACATCATGATTGAACTTGTTGTTGTAGTTCAGAAAAAGTAAATCGATACTTTTTTCTAACATCGATCGTGAATCACGACCATATAGAGGGTCTTTGGCAGTATTTTGTGCTAGATAAACAATGCATGATTTCATGGTAAAGATTGTTTGGAGGTTTTCTTAAAGTTGTGATTAGGTTTTTTCATAAAAGTAGGTTACCACATTTTTTACAATCCAAATCCCGTCACGATAGCTTACGTCGAAGTAACAATGCTTGGTTCCAAGCGTATTAACAAATTTTAGTAACTTACGCGATTCCAACTAAAGCATAAATGTTCAATACTAAATGTTTAACATTCACTCAATGAGACAAACTTTTCCATGCCTAGTAAGCGTAAAAATTCCAATTTATCCAAGTAGATTGATTCTGTAAATATGGTACCGGTATTAGGCGACCTTACTCATTCTTTGATGTAGATGATCGCTAAGTCTAAGTGCTAGCTGCACGATGGTATAAGTAGGATTTGAAACCCCTCCACTTGCAAATACACTACTGCCTCCGACAAAAAGATTATCGAAACCAAACACTTTGCAATTCTTATCAACTACACCTGTTGTAGGAGATGCACTCATTCTCGTGGTACACATTGGATGACTCATCCCTGTAATGTAATCCAAAGGGCGAGGTATACTCGAGTCCAAAATATGGTCATAAACGTGCATTCGGCCAACGTCATGTTTTGCCAAAGCTGTAGCAAACTCTGTTGCGGCTATGCGCAAAGTGTGTTTGTCTAAACTTGATTCTTGCCAGTCTAAAGCAATACGTTTTAATCCAAGACTATCTTTTCTATCCGATAGCATTACCCTATTTCTACTATCGCAAGATTGTTGCAAAACGACGCTAATGGTTGATTCGTCGTCATTGAATAAATTGCCTTTCAATAAATTTGATAACCTGTCTTTGAACGAAACTTCTGCCAACTCGCCAGTAGATGAAATTGATACCAGGAAACTGAGACATTTTTGAGACAACATAAAATCATCTTTGACGATGTAAAAACTCTCTCTGGGGACAGCCTCCCGAATAATTGCTCGTCCGATGGGCACGGCTATGTGTGCACAAAAATATCGTCCTACCTGATCGTATTGATTGCCCACTCCTTGTTTAAGTTGCTTATCTGAAAGAAGAAGAGCTCTGGCATTTTCTAACGCACCACAACAAACAGAAAAATGTGTCGCAGATATTCGATGCGTAATATCGCTGTGGTAACTACGGGTGATAAAAGAATCTACGGCAGTATGCTTTGCATTTAAACGAATATCTACAAGGTTTAAATTTAGGTAAAGATCGATATTTGGAGTCTTTCGCACTTCATAATAGTACTTAGTGCCAAATCTTGTCGGAAGACTGTAACGAAAAGCGGGGTTTAACGGCTCAATATTGGACGCTTTACCACGGAACAAATCTTCCTGAGTTATAGGGGCATCGAGGTCTAATATTTTTGCGGTCTGCAATGTATATTTGTCTAGATCTGCTTTGTCTATAGGCCACTCATTCAGTGGATGATACGGCAATGACTTAAAATCTCGAGCATCTAGTGGCCTTGTCTCCCCTCCCCAGTGGTTCGAGGTGCCGCCTAAAAAGCGAAGTCTAGATGTTGATAATGGATAATTGAGACTGTGAGTTTGACCTTCATACAGATCTTGCCTCGCGCTGGAGGCATTGCGTCCTCCGGCCTCGATAAGCGCAATCTTGTAACCGTGTTCAGCCAAGGAAATAGCGAGAGTCAATCCAGCGGGACCTGTACCGCAAATACAAACGTCATAATGTCTGTTTTTCAAGGTATCCAGACTATCGGTATTGGCATCAAATATCATCTATCAATCATTCTGTGTTGGCTGGTTAGAGAGAATACAATCGCAACTGAGTGTTTGGGTACCCCAAACTTCTTTCCATCTTATTCTAAGTTAAGATTATCCAGTGTATTGAGGTCTTCAGGACGAAGAAAGCAGTTGTTTAGAATGATGATCTTGTCATTAGATTCATTAGTTCGTGCAATGCCACTAATTGCACCTAACCCGAATACTGACAAACAACCTAGCAAAAAACGACGACGTGAGAGAGCAACCATAATTTCGTCTATGTAGAATAATGGAAAACAAGACTCTACTATTGTTGGATATTTATGTCTATTGCCCCGTTATATGCTCTAAATTTGGGAATTGTATGTGAACAATAGAGACTTCGAGTTCCTATTAGATATGGTTATGCAGTTCAAAAGTGAATTAAGTAATAACTTGTCTTTTGGGCGCATCACAAGGTAATTAAAAGTAACCATATTTGGGTTAATTGAGAATACCTTGTGCCAGTTACAACTTACATATTATCCAAGTGAAACTTATATAGCAGAACAATTGTCGTTGTAGTTTGAAACCTGATATCTTGATTGGATAGAAAACCATGCAATAAATGGCCATGCATCACTCTACGCTACTTTTTCATAAAGAAGTTTCCTAATTGATTTGTTAAGGAACATCTGAACAGGCAGTGTGCAATCCTCAAAGTCATGAATAAAGCAACGCAACTCACTAATAGACAGCCAATAATACTTCTAAAGCTTTCTGCCCTTCTACTTATACTTTTTGCAGCATTGAGCACTCGTGTCTGGCCAGCCTATGACCACATTTTTCTCGACCAGAGTCAGATTAAATTGCTAGGAGTGGATTCGTTTTTTCATTTACGCCACGCAAAATATACTGTGGAAAATTATCCCGAGATTCAACGTTTGGACATAGGCGCAAGTTTCCCTGAACCACGTCCAAATGAAGCTTCTGGTTTATTCGGTTTGGCAATATCCACTATCGCTATATCGCTTTTTGGCAAGAATGCGTCAATCAATGACATAGCAATGACTGCCGCATGGGGGGCACCGGTTTTAACTGTTATCACCTATTTATTGACTTTCTTATTAGTGCGACTGCTTTCCAATACATCCGTTGCACTTATTGCAATCACATTTTTTTTGTTATACCCAGGTAAAACGCTAGATCGTGGCGTTCTAGGCTTTGTTGATCATCATGCTGCGGAATATTGTTTATCATTGGCAATAGCGATTGGGTTAGTGACATTAATGAAGCCATCTGGTAATAAGTCCACATTCCATAATTGGAAAATAGCGTTATATTCCGTCCTGCCTTTAATTTTGCTCATTTTCACTTGGCAAGGAGCCGAGATCTTTCTACTTATTGTATGTATTACGATTCTAATCTGCTGGAACTTTGCTGTATTTCGTAGAGACGATGTAACTCTGTTAACCATCACAAACGCTCGTTATGGAATAGTTTTGCTGTTGATAATAACAGCAACTACTCGCAATACACTAATAACTCAAGGGGCTAGTGCTCTTATTCTCGGTGCCTGGATATACACTATGATATTCAAGCATTATACTCAGCCGCGGCTGGCACAGCATATCTCTGTGTGTGTTACCGTGTTGGCAGCCGCGATTTTGTTTATGCTTGCTTATTTCACTGAGGTAGGAAGGTTCTTAACTTCTCTTGTACTCGCCAAGTCAACCAATCTTATTCATGAAGAAAGTGAAGTTAATTTAGCATTATACCTAGGACAATTTGGTATTGTGGGCGTTCTGGCTGCCATAGGAATGATTGTCGTTCCTTTTTCAGTGTTAAGAAGTTTACTACCACTTGGGGCAATGGTGCCAATCATGTTTTTGGCCATGTGGTGCGCCCTTTGGTGGAGTTCAAGTGATTTTGGTTATTATTTACCCGCTTTTGTATCAGTATGCGCTGCTCTTGCCTTGTACTCGCTCTGGTTGATAGCCAAACCCAATGCTTTTGGTGTGAATTTGAGTAAGAACAAGCACATTAAGATAGGAGTTTTTACTTTGTTTGCCGGAGTGTTGGCACTTCCGGTTTATCCGTTTCAATTTGTATCATCGCCATGGATTGACCGGCATAAATTGACTGCAATGACCACATACTCTGAAGCTTGGTATGAATCACTCGCTTGGTTTGAAGAAAACTCTCCACAGCCTGCTAGAACACCATTATCGAGTAGTAAACAAAAGACCAATGAGCAAAATCAAAATATTGATGACTACGGGATAATGGTTGCGTGGGATTTTGGCAATATTGTGGCTTCCCACGGAAATCGAATTCCTGTGTGGAGTAGCGTACCTTCAGCGTACACTGCGAGATGGATGCTTGCTCAAAGTGAAGATGAATCATTCGAGATATTGTCAGAACGCCAAACTGATACAAAAACCATTCGATACGTGATTGTTGATAAAGATACCTACGGGCCGCTCATAAACGCGAAGTCAAAATTCACAGATTCACCGATAAAAGCTAAAAAGACGGGGGTTTTGAATGTGAATGGTCAGTTTATCCCGCATATCCGGTTGGACGAGACTTTCCAAAATTCTATGGTTTCACGTCTATACGGTAATGATGGTATTGAGCTGAGCCACTATCGGTTGGTTTTTGAAAGCCAACACCTTACCTACAGTAGTGGCTTTTTGCAGTGACTCGAAGGGTCACAAACTACAAATTTTGAGTATATTCCAAAAGTCTTCCCAATAAATTCTGCAGAAGATCATATGCGCTATAAAAAATGGGTGAATGCTGATGTTGTCACCCTTGGCAATGGCTTTCTGTACAATGGTCGAATAAGCTCATCGGTAAAAATATTTGAAATTGTTGAAGGCACATTGATAAAGGGAACTGCACAGCCAGGCGATATTATCGAGGCAAGATTAGCTCTACGGAGTAAGACTTCCAAAAGAGAGTTTACTTACAAACGCTCTATTACCGCGGATGAAAATGGCCACTTCCGCTTTAATGTCCCATATTCAACGGATTCGGAGTTGCCAGAAATCGACGTGGTGGCACAAGGGCCTTATCAATTGTGGGTGCAAGCTGCAAAAAGTGATGAATTTAAATTGCATGCAACGCTCAATGTGCCAGAGCCGACCTTTCGAGACAGGAAATTAGTCACATACCCAAAACTAGAGTTCCAACGTTGACAATACCAAGGCTATTTATCCAAACTATGTGCTTTTGGCGAAACACAAGGAGTAAATGTTGACTTCGCCTGCAGTACAGCTGTCATTGATCATTTGTTCGCGAAACGATAATTACATGGGAGACCCCATGTGGCGTTTGGCGACTAGCATCAATTATGTATGTCAAAAAATCTATTCAATCGGAAGGCAAACGCAAGTAGAAATTGTAGTCACGGACTGGGGCAGTAAAGTCCCGATTTCGGATGTGATCAAGCTAACCAAGCAAGCTTCGAATCTGACACGGTTTATTGAAGTTCCATTAGGTCTAGCCGGAGAGTTACAAAAAGATAGTGCGTTTGGAGAAGTATATGCTCTCAATGTTGCCGCCAGAAGAAGTAGAGGTCAATATATCGCTCGAATAGATCAGGACACATTGACGACCATTGATTTTTTGAACTGCTTTTTTGGTTTAATCGAAGGGAAATCTCAGGCCGATTTTGATATTGAAAATACATATATGTTTGCTGCACGCAAACAGTTGCCGTATAACTTCGTCGAACAGAAACCCAGCTTGAATGACCTAGACTTGGCCATCACTAATTACGCTCATGTAAACCTCAGTGAAGAGCTACCATATTGTTACTGGGCGTCAGCCGTTGGAATTCTCATGATGCACAGGAACCTTTGGGAAAAGGTTGGGGGCTATGACGAAAGGCTCATCTATTATTGGTTTATGGATGTCGATCTCGCGACGAGGCTCATTTCCCAATATCCTATTGTAAACTGGGGAAAGAAGTTCGGTTATCATTTTTTTCATCTTGAACACATGTCAACGGGGCTGAAATTTAGACACAGCCATCGAAAATTAAATCCGGCCTGGGCGAAATCGTTTGATAAACCCAGTCTCAATCCAAATGGCTCGAATTGGGGACTCGAGAACACGAAGTTAAATGAATCCACCACTAGAGCCAGTTATATAGACGAATCTCACCTAAAAGTTTTAACAACATCTGCGGCACGAACAAGACTTCTGCTGTCAATTCTCATAATGTCGCTGAAAGGTTTGGGATACAACACTATCAGGTACCTTCGGTACCTTACTAAAAGAGCTGCGGGAAAGCCTTTTTTATAACGATAATGACCGAGTAAATGGAAAAGCACATACATCGTAACACTAATCACTTTCATCGCATTGCTCCTTCTACGATATGGGAAGCAAGAGAGCTACTTGTGCATATTATGAAGCGAGACTTGCTCGTGACCTATAAACAAACGGTGCTTGGAGTTGCATGGGTTGCAATACAACCCATTTTGATGGCGTACAGTATTATTTTTGTGTTTGATTACATGGGGCACTTTCCTGACTATGGTGTACCCTATATTTTAATCGCCTTAAGTGCTCTAATTTGCTGGGATTTCTTTTCTGGTGCGGTTACAAAAGGTTGTACTTGCTTAGTGGATGACAGAGATCTGATTATTAGGGCAAACTTTCCAAGAGTTATTTTGTTAATTAATGCAGCACTAAAAAACTCACCTGGACCTTTCATCAATTTACTCGTATTTGCCGGATTTATGATGTATCTAGATATGCCTTTTTTAGTTACATTTTTGCTTCTTCCTCTGGTGTTTTTATCAATTGCTCTCCTTAACCTAGCACTAAGTTTGTGGTTAGGCACGTTAAATGTTTTTAAACGCGATGTAGGGGCTCTAGTTCCTTATCTCTTGAGACTTGCGCTATTTGTAAGTCCAGTTGCTTTTACCCTCAATAGCGTACCTGAACAGTGGCAATTAATTTATAGCCTTAACCCTCTTGTCGCCATTATCGAAACAATGAGATTTTGTCTATTAGGCGAACAATTTCGTCCAGAGCTATTTTGCTTGCTAGCGGGAGGCTTTTCTTTGTTATTTATCCTGCTTTCTGGGTTGTATATTTTCGCAATCAATGAACGAAAGTTTGCCGATATTATTTAACGCGCGCTAGAAACGATGACAAAAAAATTATTGAAATAAATAACCTTGGGAAGAAATACAGAATTCGCGCAACCGATTCTCTCTTATTTGATGAGAAAAATATCTTTTCTCGATTCCTTGCTAAACTTCAATTCCTTAAAAAAAAGGACAAGTGGGCAATTAAAAACATCAACCTCGACATTGATAAGGGCTCAATTGTCGCAGTAATGGGTGACAATGGTTCAGGAAAGTCCACACTTCTACGATTACTCAGTGAAATAAGCGATCCTACAGAGGGTAGCATCACACTGAGGGGAACTGTGTCTCCAATGTTAGAAGCTGGTGTGGGGTTTCATCCTGAACTGACGGGCAGAGAGAATATATATTTAAATGGCAATCTATTGGGGATTGGCAGAAGAGAATTAGTAAAAAAGTTCGAAGAAATCGTAACATATGCCGAGATTACCGAGTATCTCGATACTCCGATGAAAAGGTATTCCAGTGGTATGTTTGCAAGATTGGCCTTTGCTGTTGCTACTCACCTAAACAGAGATATTTTGATTGTTGATGAAGTGCTGTCTATAAGTGACATTTCATTTAGAGAAAAATCAATAAAAAGACTGCAGAATTTAGCGCGTCAGGGAATTACTATTCTGATAGTTAGCCACGATGTTGAATTATTGCGTAGCATTTGTGACCAAGCCGTCTTATTGAAAGACGGAACGTTGATTAAACACGGGAAATATCAGGAGATACACTCGCTGTACTACGGAGAACAATATAGTGTTGAGTAAGGGAAACACCGTGAGCAAACATTTATGCTGACAGCTCTAGTAACAGGCGCCGGAGGATTTATTGGTCATCACATGGTGCGTTTCCTAAAGCAGAAAGGTTACTATGTTGTCGCAGCAAGCCGAAGTTTACCGAAATTCAGCGCATCGGAAGCCGACGAATATTTCACTGGAGATCTGCGATGTGTTGAGTTTACCAGAACACTTTTCAATCGCCATTTTGATGAAATTTTCCATTTTGCAGCTGACATGGGAGGAGCAGGCTACACCTTTTCTCACAAAAACGATGCCGATATTATGCAAAATTCACTGCGCATGAGTCTAAACCTTCTCAGCCTTATCGCTGAGGGCAATTCGGCGCAAACTAAGGTATTTTATCCATCTTCAGCCTGTGTTTATCCAAAACTAGAACCGGATTCCCCGGGTTACCCCAATTGCACTGAACATCTCGCATATCCGGCAAATCCGGAGAGCGATTATGGTTGGGAAAAGATATTTAGTGAGCGTTTGTATGAATCATATAGACGCAACTACGGCATCAATATACGAATTGCAAGGCTACACACCATAATCGGAACTGACTGTATATATGAAGGCGGCAAAGAAAAAGTGCCCGCAGCACTTGCAAGGAAAGTTATCCAGGCAAAAAATGGTGATGCGGTGACCATTTGGGGTGATGGCAATCAGACTCGTTCTTTCTTATATATTGACGACTGTCTCGATGCAATTTACCGACTAATGCAATCTGATTGTTATCAACCACTCAATATTGGTTCCGATGAATTAATATCCATCAACGAACTAGCCAATAAGCTCATTGCTTTGTCAGGAAATAATCTAAGTATAGAGCATATTGAAGGACCTATAGGACCGGCTGCACGAAATTCGGATAACCGATTGATTACTCAAATGCTAGGCTGGCGCCCAGAAGTTTCCGTAGATGAAGGGCTGAAAAAAACGTACGATTGGATTAAGCGACAGATGAGTTAGTGCATTAGCCAGTGTCTGACTTGTTTAAAGCGCTTGTAAAAATATGCGACGATTCGAAACGAGAATAATAGCCTGATAAAACTTGTTTTTAACTTGTGCCCAATTAACTGTAAGGACGTCAGTTTGCCAATATTAAATACAGCATATGCACTTGTCATCTGACTATAGTGTTTTGTATTAAAATCACAATGGATGGCTAAATCAGTGATTTTATGGTGTGTACCGAACCAAAGAGACATTTCACCTAGTGCTCCAGGCCCCTTAATTACATGTTGGCAGCGCGAAAGTATCAGCATATCTACAAGTGCCTCTTCGCCTTTCTGATAGCCGCTAACATCATCGAACTTAACAGGGGCAATGTGATTCGAAGATCGCGTCACGTCACGAGCCAAGACTCGGTCACCATATCTTTCATGAAAACATGCAAGATACTGTTGTTGATCTGTCGCGATAAAAATCCCAATGTTGTAATCGTGGAGTTTAGCTATAATTTTTTCTAGTTCTGTGAAATAGGTATCGATAGCGATAGGAGTTGCATAATTAAAATCGGTGCCCCTTATGTGCACCCCAATTACAGTGCGGGTAAAATGTTGCGAACAAAAGTGCTCTACTTTTTCTAGAATATGACTCTTCGGTTGCACATACTTGTTAATGAATTCACGCCCCAAAGTTCGTTTTTCTTGCATCCATGTGACTTTATCTTGCGGAGCATCCCAAGCCCAAAACGTAGCTAGCCTGTCAGGATCGTGATGATGTAAGTACCCAAATTCGTTTGGTGATAATATTTCCACTAAGTTTTCTTTGAGTTGACCTGTCTCTAAAAGGGCTCTTACTGTATTTATATCAACTGGATAAAATGGCTCGAAGAAGTACTCCCAAATGAAGTCCCCTTTATGCTCATCCCACAAGTAAGGTGTATTGTGTTTGTTAAAATCTAAGACGGGAATGGCATTTATGCTGATTGCCTTTCGAATACCATTTAGAACAAAAATAATGAAAGCACAAAAGCCTGTGTGAATATCATGATTCTCAATAATCAAAAATTTAGCGTATTGTTTACCATTCCACCAAAGTGGGTTTTTATCATCTACAGCCAAGCTAAGCTCATCAAAAACATAACATCCAAAACTCGTCTTTCTCTTATTTTTTACCGATTTTTTGAGTGAAAATATACATTTAATACGAAGATTAAGTGTATTATTGCTTCATTATTTAACTAAAAAATAAGAAGAAATGAAAGTTGCACTCGTTACTGGAGCAGGTGGATTTATCGGAAGCCACTTAGTGACATATCTTAAATCAAAGAACTACAAGGTACTGGGTGCAGATCTCAAACTACCTGAATTTTCAGAAACCAATGCCGATGAGTTTAAACTTGGCGACTTAAGAGATATTGAATTCGTCAATAGTTTATTTGTCGAGCCAATAGATGAAGTATACCAACTCGCAGCTGATATGGGGGGAGCAGGTTACCTATTTACCGGTGAGAATGACGCTGACGTTATGCACAATTCAGTGCTGATAAATTTAAATATTTTGCAAGCAATGACGCAAAATGATGTGAAAAACGTATTCTATTCGTCTTCTGCCTGTGTTTACCCCGAATTTAATCAAATGGATCCCAGTAATCCCAACTGTGTTGAAGGCTCCGAATATCCCGCAGCTCCGGATAGTGAGTATGGCTGGGAAAAACTATTCAGCGAACGTCTATATTTTTCGTTCCAACGAAATTACGATCTCAATGTCAGCATCGCTAGATTCCACAATATTTTTGGCCCAGAAGGTACTTTCGATGGTGGACGCGAAAAAGTTCCAGCAGCACTGGCAAGGAAAGTGGCAAGAGCGTCAAATGGAGAAACGTTGGAAATATGGGGTGATGGCCAACAAACACGTTCATTTCTCTATATCGAGGATTGTGTAGAAGCAGTTTATAAGCTTGTTCAATCTGATTTTTGTGGTCCTGTAAATATAGGATCTGAAGAACTAATCTCAATAAACCAACTAGCACAACACTACATCGATATATCTGCCAAAAACCTCACATTAAAACATATTGATGGACCTATCGGGGTTCGTGGCCGAAATTCTGATAACAGATTAATATCACAAAAGTTAAAATGGTCTCCTAGAGTTGACCTTGCACTAGGTCTTGAAAAAACATATTTATGGATATGTGAACAAATAAATACCAATAAAAATAATCAGGAGTGAAGTATCAAAGGAGATAGTACTTTTCGGATGGGCAAGAACGTTTATAAAACTTCAGTCAGCCAATGAAATTGTCAATTCTGACTGTTTGTCTAAATAGTGAAGCTACTATTGGTGACACAATTCAAAGTGTCTTGAAGCAAACTTATAAGGATTATGAGTTTATCATTTTTGATGGCGGTTCTAGTGACAGAACAGTAGAAATTATTCGTTCTTATGGGAACCGTGTCAGGCTCATCGAAGGAAGAGATAAAGGCATATTCGACGCCATGAATCAGGCCATAAGTAAAGCTTCTGGTGACGTAATAGGAATTCTTAATTCCGACGATTTGTATGTGCACGACTCTGTTTTGAGTAAGGTAGTTAATACATTCATTTCAAAAAACGTTGATTCAGTATATGGCGATCTTTTTTATGTGAAGCGAAATAACATAAATAAAATCCTACGCACGTGGAGATCTGGGCAATATAACAAATATCGTTTTCAAAACGGCTGGGCACCGCCACACCCCACTTTTTTTGTGAAACGAAGCATCTATAAGAAATTCGGCGTATTTGACACCTCATTTGATATTTCAGGAGACTATGAGTTAATGCTTCGATTCCTCTTCAAGAACAATATTAGCAGTTGTTACATACCCGATTTTCTAGTGAAAATGCGCACAGGCGGTAATAGTTCAGGTAATTTGATAGGTAGACTAAAATCATTCCGTGAAGACGAAAGAGCTTGGCATATTAATGGGCTGAAAAAGAAGATTTACACGATCCACCTCAAAGTGCTCAGTAAAATTCCTCAGTTTTTTAGATAATCATTCAATTCGTATTATTAAAAGTTTCTCATCAGGCACTTTCATGGATATGTAATACAATTGTATGACATGAGATTTAAGTCGGCACTCGCCTAACGCTAATGGAAATTAAAAGCGCTAATAAAGTAGAAATATACAAAGAAGTTTTTTTAGTCGTATGCCAAATAAATATCAAGACGCCTATCCGGAAAAGCCCATCTTAGACAGCATTGAGCTAACATCACCTTCGGCTATGGCACTTCTTACACTAGAATACTTTGAGGCAAAACCAGGGACGATGAAAAATCAGGTTTATGATCAACATCATGTCGTCATCAACCTGAAAGAGGAACCTCATCGGGTAGAAAATTGGCGTAACGATATCCATAGGGACTTCACTTTTAAACAAAATGAAATCATCGTTACACCTGCTGGCGTAAAATCTGGGTGGAGATGGCACGCCAATTCAAAAGTCATCATTATCACTCTCGAGCCGAGCCAACTGGAGCACTTTGCTCAGCATCAATTAGGCGTTGTACTCAGTAACAGTCAATTGGCTAACGTACCCCAATTTATCGATGCGGATATCACAGCAGCGGCAGCAATGCTTAAGGACGCTCTACACAGCACACTCGGCTCTGATGTTATGTTTGAAAGCTTCGCTCGGATTTTTCTAACCAAACTCATTCAAAAATATGGTGTCGAATTAGAGCAAGAGCTTGCTTTTAGCAAGGGGTTTACCTCTGCACACTATAAACGGGTATTGGAATATATCGAACAATCGTACGCTCAAGATATATCCATTGAATCCATGGCGGCGGTCGCTGGACTAAGTACTGCGCATTTTTCTCGACTGTTTAAAAAAACAATTGGTAGTAGTCCTCATCAATTCTTGATGTCATACCGTATCGAAACGGCCAAAAAGATGCTTTCAGAGCATAAAAGAACTATGATAGATATTGCGCTTTCCTGCGGATTTGCCGACCAAGCCCATTTCTCACGGGTTTTTAAACAGTTCCAACAAGTCACTCCCAAAAAATGGTTGGATTCAATCTCTAAAACCAAATAAAGAATTTTCATTCTGCTTTAAAAAGCAGAAATCTTCAAAAAATAAGCAGCTACAAACAATCAAGTTGTCACCGATCCTCATAGATTAACCACACAGGCCACCAGACACGGTTGGTCAAATTTTATAGAGGAAAAGACATGTGGAAATTACTTACAACTAAGTTAACCAAGACACTCGTCATCATTGTTCTTGGCACTCTAACTCATACTAGTCATGCAGAGGGTTTTATGAAGAAAAAGGTTTCATTCGACAGCAACAACGATACTATTGTGGGCAATTTATTTCTGCCAGAAAACTACGATCCACGTCAGAAACTACCAGCAGTTATTATTACGGGTGCTTGGACTACCGTAAAAGAACAAATGCCAACTAACTATGCAAAGGAAATGACCGCAAGGGGGTTTACGACGCTGGTCTTTGATTTTAGAGGTTGGGGTGAGTCTTCCGGGACAATCAAGTACTACGAGGATCCTCACTCAAAAACACAAGACATTATTTCAGCGGCTAACTTTTTACTTACCCAAAACGTTATAGACAATAAATGAATATATGGTCTTGGTATTTGCGCCTCGGCAGGGTATATGAGTGATGCAGCCCATCAGCACCCATCTATTAGTGGTTTCGCACTTGTTGCACCATGGCTGCATGATGCTGAAATTGTAGAAGCAGTATATGGGGGTGTTGAAGGTGTTACTGCGTTATTGGCAACAGCCAAGCAAGCAAAACTCTCAGGCGCACCTCAATATATCGAAGCTGCGAGTCTGACTAATGAAGAAGCGCTGATGTACAAAGCCCCTTACTACACTGAAGTGAGTCGTGGGCTCATTCCCGAATACGATAACAAATTCAATTTACTATCATGGTCTAGCTGGCTCACCTACGACGCGATACAAACTGCTACCAAGCAGTCAAAGCCTGGTTTATTGGTGCATTCTGAAGCAGCTGCCATCCCACAAGGCGCACAAAAATATGTGGCAAACGCAGGGAACCATGTTGAATTGCTTATGTTACCCAATATCACTCAATTTGATTTTTATGATCAGCCAGAGGCGATGCGCGTGGCGAGCAATGCCGTCGTCAAACATTTTAACAGCCAACTGTAGGCATTTATTTCAATGAAATTAATAACAGGACTCTTAGTTATGTGTTCATTTAGTGTATATATCGACAATGCAGTTGCCAAAAAACACGATGAAGCCGCCATTAGAACAGTTATTGCAAGTGTGGGGACGTTAGCCGATACCAGTAATTTTGAAGCACTTGAAAAACTGTATACTGAAGAAGTAGAGCTTGATTATAGCTCTCTCACTGGAGGGGAAATCGACATCAGCAGCTCTACTGAAATAATGCGACAATGGGCATCAGTATTGCCTGGTTTTGACGGGACTTATCACGATATTAATAACATACAGATCAGTAGCAACGGTAAAACAGCGACAGCAACGGCTGATGTTGCCGCTTCTCATTGGCTTGGTGCAAAGTTTTGGCAAGTCACAGGTGACTATGTTTACCGGCTTGTTAAAAAGAATAAACGCTGGCTCATTCACTCTCATCAATTTAATCTTGAAAGGGAAGCAGGTACGCGAGATGTACTTGAGGTAGCGACAGCGAAAGCTGGTAGCCACCCGGTCAGCTATTTAAAAAGATTAAAGACGCGATTAACAGTGCGATCATTTTTAGAGTCACTAGAAAGTAAAGATATGGCGTCGTTTGCGAAGTTGTGGGCCGCAGACGCTATTCAAGAAATGCCATATGCACCTGACGGATTTCCTAAACAAGTTATTGGTAGTACCAATATTATCGAGCACTATTCAGGTTGGCCAAGCAATAGTGGTGAAGCAGATTTCACCTCAGAAATGGTGTTTTATCCCATGCAAGACCCAGAAATGGTCTTTGTAGAATTCAAAGGGGAGGTGCACATAGTGCCTACTGGTCGTCACTACTCGCAACATTATGGCGGACTTTTTCATGTACAAAACGGAAAGATAAAACTGTTTCGAGAGTACTTTAATCCGACGCCATTTGTTTATGCGTTTGGCTTGGACGAAAATAAGTCGATTAATTAATATGAATCGGCCACCTGAAGTGGCCTTTTTTAAGAACAGTTATTTTTTGACTCTGGTCCATTCCATTCCATTCTTGGAATCTTTTAAAGTTATCCCAAGCGCTAAGAGTTCATCGCGTAAGCGATCTGATTCGGCCCACTGCTTATTATCTCTCGCTAATTTACGCTGTTCCATCAACGTTTGTTCGTGTTCTGACAAGTCACCTCGATCAACTTTAGCCAACTCAAGACCAAGTGCTCTATCAAAATCAGTCACCAAATGCAGTTTTTCTGAGTTGTTTAAATGCTTGTCCTTCACAACGGACCATACAACTGTCAATGCGGATGGAGTGTGAAGATCCTCACACATAGCCTGCCAAAATTTTTGCTTATATTCTCTTAATGTTTCTGAATCCTCGTTGATATCAATGACATCTCCAGAACGCCACTCTTGAATCTTTTCGAGCAATCCTTGGTAAGCATTTTGTGCCGATTCAAGCGCGTCAAAACTGAATTTCAACTCGCTTCTGTAATGAGCGGTCAAAATGAGATAGCGATAAGCAAGTGGCGCGAAGTTTTCTTCTGTAAGACGATCTACCGTCAGAAATCCTCCAGCGGATTTAGACATTTTGCCTGAGTCCACTGTTAAAAATGCCCCATGCATCCACAAGTTAACTGTTTGATGGCCATGGCAGCAGTCTGACTGCGCAATCTCGTTAGTGTGATGAACTGGAATATGATCAATGCCACCGCAGTGGATATCGAATCGATCGCCTAGATATTTGCGAGACATTGCTGAGCATTCAATATGCCATCCAGGGAAACCTACTCCCCAGGGTGAATCCCATTTCATGATCTGATTGGGATACTTAGATTGCGAGAACCAGAGACAAAAATCAGCTTGGTCTCGTTTATTCTCATCCTTTTCTACGCGTTCTGTCGCCTGCTGGGCGTCAAGTTGTAGATTCGCAAACTTGGTATAATCATCAAACTTGCTCACCTCAAAATAAACATTACCATTTGCCTCATAAGCGAAGCCTTTTGCCACCAACTGCTCAACCATATCAATCATTTCTTGGATATGATCAGTTGCTTTACAAACAATATGTGGCTTAACCACACCCAGTGCTTCTGAGTGGCGGAAAAACTCCTTAGTGTAAAACTCTGCTATATCCCAAGGCGACTTTTGCTCGCGCTTTGAAGCGAGTAACATTTTATCATCACCATCGTCGGCATCTGATTGTAAATGACCAACATCAGTGATGTTCATCACATGATTAACTTTATATCCAATGGCATCAAAAGTACGACGTAATACATCTTCAAAAACATACGTTCTTAAATTTCCAATATGCGCATAGTTATAAACCGTAGGACCACAACAATAGATACCAACCTCGCCAGGAGTAATTGGTTTAAACACCTCAACGGTGCGAGTAGCTGTGTTAAATAACGATATTTGTTTAGGCATATAAGTACTTTTAATGAAGTTGCTTTAAGTATTCGCTGCAATGATTTAGTTATTGCAAACAGAAAAGGCGCAATTTTACTAAGTTGAGGTAGAAACTGTCTAGCACTAATAGCAAAAGCGTTAACATAATGGTGTCCGAGTATTAAGTAACGCCTTTAGTGCCCTGCCTGAATGGCATTGGAATGACTTAACGCTTTAATTGATAACCATAAGGAACAAAGCTAGTTTTATACAAAAAAATGTAAAAGAACTTTTTTTCTTTTATTTAAACATTTGATTTAATGAGAAAAAATCAATTACACAGACAATCAATGAATTTAGTACGGATACTTCATATCTCATTTTGCTTGCTATTTTGCAGCCAATTAGCGGCTACCGAAACAACAGTATTCGATCCCAGCAGAGACAGGCACATACCCATAAAGATTTACAAACCTTCTTTAACTGATAACTGCTCAAGAACTCCTTGCCCGGTTACCTTTTTAAATGCAGGTTATCGCATGCAACATACTGACTATTCATTTATCGCTAACGCTCTAAATAAAAAGGACTATCTAGTTATTGCCGTTGCTCATGAACTACCTGAAGACCCTCCCCTATCAAGAACGGGAAACCTTTTAGATACGAGAATGGAGAATTGGCAAAGAGGGGCACAAACCCTCATATTCCTGAGAAACTACTTCGCAAAGCAAATGCCAAACTATGACTTCAATGATGTTACTTTAGTGGGGCACTCCAACGGCGGAGATATATCGGCACTATTGGCAGATACTGAATATAGCTGGATTAAACATCTTATTACTTTGGATCACCGAAGATATCCGTTGCCACGCTCACACAACCTGAAATCCTTGAGCCTTCGGGCTACAGACTATCCCGCTGATCCTGGTGTATTGTTAACTCGGTCGGAACGAAAGTCTCTCGGTAGCTGTAGCATCACCATAGAGGATGCGAAACACAATGACATGTCAGATTACGGAGAGGATTGGTTAAAAAAGCGGATTGTTAAAGAGTTACTTGGTTTTCTACAAAACGAGCGTTTTTGCGAAAGCTTACACTAATTTTTCAAAGTCCATATTGGCTCGCTCACTGAAGCTCTTATAGAGTTTATCTTTGGACGAGCCTTCCGGCGCATACAAGTAGGTTGTCGCGGGAGGAATGTCATCGAAAATATCCATTCTTAAATCTTCAAGCGCTTCAAACCCTGCAAAACTGTATATTTCCCCCCAACTTGTCGAATAGATAGTGCGAATACACTCCGCTTCTTTACTGTGCCGCTTCTCTTCAAAATTAATCACACAAACGCAATTTATAATGCGACAAGGAAGCAAGAGTTCCTGGCGAGAAAATTCTGACATAGGTCGATAGGGAAATGCTTCAATACATACCTCTACGAATGACTTTAAATCGGCAACCTTGATTGGTTCACAAGTGTAATAGCTATATATTTCTGTATCGAGATTGATAATGCGGTTGAACACACACCACACCATCAAATCCAAGGGATCATAGGTTACTTTCAACAAAAGCTTGTTGAGATCCTTATCATTCCAATCAGTCACTTTACCACGGTAAGCACGCCAACGTTTGGCGCCCTGAGCGTTAAAATCAATATCCGCTTTGATAGAAATCGCTCTTAAGAATAATGGTTCTTCAAAAACACCGCGAAAATAATCAATTTTCCCCGGTTTCTTAGTATAAAACGTATCGATTTTCCTACCTATGACCGTTGTATCTTCAACACTTACCACTTGCCTTCTTCGCTCAATGCGCTTGGAAATTCGTCGGTAACAAGTGATGAGGAAGGCGTGAACTTGCTTACCTAATTGAGCAGTTTCAAGAAACCCGCAGTATTTGATCCGATCTAACCTCTCAAGCTTTACCTTATCCCAACCCCACTCTTCGACGTATTTAGCCATGATAATGCGCTTGAAGTTTTTTTCTGATTCTCTAAGAGGCCGGCTCAGCTTAGCTTCGCTTTTCACATAGAGACAAGTTTGCAGCAAACTCACGACTTCTGGTTTGTTCATGGCTGAATAAAACGCCACTAGTTGATCAAACATCAAGGCATAGGGGTCTATGTTTTCTAGCTCTCCTCGTTCCAATGCGCCATCGTGTACTCGCTTTTTTAGTTTATTACACAGTGGTGTTTGCTCTTCGGTTCTTTCTAAGAAGGCCTCAAGCTTCGCCATTTTCAGTACCGATTTAAAGGGCGAGTCCATAGCCTTACTTATTTGCCAAATGGCGGCACCAAACAACTCATCAGAGTCCATGCGAGTGATATTGCCTAAATCCATAAACCAACTAGGATCCGGATTTTCACTGTCGGCGAGATTATTAATAAGAGTCTGATAGTCCTCATCGGTTGCTTTATCAGACACTAACCACCAATAGGGGGCTTTACCTGCAACAATAATATTTGTGGTATAAAACTCGGCTTTTAAAAATATTGCCTGGGCTGTACCCGAACTCTCAAGACCTGCAGAGCCAAAATCGTTTTTTTGCACGCTGGCGATGTCAGATGGAAAAAAATGAACTTCCAGCCCCTTACTTTGAGCCCATTTCTCTATCATAGTGAGTTTATGTACGAGTAATTCGAATGTCTCTTCATCGAATTTTGCCTTGTCATAACATACCCAATAGTCAAAATCTGATTTACTCGAGTGGCCTATTGAACCAACGCTTCCCATCAATAACAATGACTCAATGAATCGCTGCTTTGGCCATATTGGCTTCATGTCCTCTATCAGCGATTTATGGTGGGGAAAAACTTGCAATAACGCTTTTTGCACATCAGGTCTGAGTGAATAGTTGTTCAGACCATAGGGGACCTTATCGTTCCCTACAAAACCTGGAAAATTCGGGTGATTTACGTGAATTAAGAACGGGATAATATGATAAAGAGGCTTCTTATCAGGTGGCAACAACGACACAGCCCTTTCCGTTCGAGCCTTGTAATATCGCAATACTCTGATTAACCGTATTGTGAGATTTTGTTGTTGATTCATAAAAAAATGGGTAAGCCTTTTTTACACTATAATCGCGTCCCCATGACGTTGACAATCTTTAGCATGGGATTTACCACTTAAGTATATGTTGAAGTCGTAAGAATGTGCGCCTTTGGAGGGTCTAGAACGGCGAGCAAGGTTTACAAGTAGTGCTGAAATTCCATTTGAGTTGTATTTTTAAATTCTTCATACAGGCGTTTTTTGTGAGGCCCGTCGTGTGTCATAACATAGGTGTCGGGCAAGGTTTCGCCGCCAAATAGAGACGTTCGAAGTTCGGCTAACGCCTCAAAACCCTCAACGCTATATAGTTCACCCCAGCTAGTTAAATAAACGGTTCTTACAGACTCCAAGTCAACACTATTTCGCCACGTCTCAAAATTAATTACCGCGAGACAAATTAAGATACGCGACGGCGCCATTAGATCTTCTCTAGGTAAATCGGAAATGCGAATTGGTGGGAATAGCTTTGTAACTTGTTCAATAAAAGCCTTCACATCTTCTTCTTTTAATGGATCGCACGTATAAGATAAATGGATCTTTGTGTCAGCATTAACGATACGGTTAAACACACACCAGAGCGTGAGGTCAACTGGATCGGTACTTTCCTTAAGGAAGGTCTCATCTTTATCGATATCACCTCTATCTAAGCGTTTCCCCCTAAATACCATCCATTTCTTCTTGGTAGTTGAACCTAAATCTAACTCAGTTTTGATGGAAATCTCAGATACGTACAAGCCTTCGTCGAAAGCACGTTTCAAATATACAATTTTTCCTTCTTTTTTCGTGTAGAAGGAATCAAGTTTACGACCAATAACGGTTAAATCTTCTACATTGACCAGCTGTTTTTGCTGCTGAATTTTAGCTGATATACGCCGGTAGCAACTAATCAAGAAATTGTGAATGCGTTTACCTAGATCGGAAACCGCTTGAAAATCCCAATTCTGAATGTTGTCCAAGCGCTTCAAACGAGATTTGTCCCAGCCCCACTCCATAACGTAGTTGACAATAATTTCTCGTTTGAAGTTCTTTACATCAGAGGTCACAGGCAATGTTAGTGCACACTCACTCTTAATATAAAGGCATGTTTGTAGTAGTTCGACTGTTTCTTTGTCATCTCGTTTGGAATAGAACTCCATGAGTTGATCAAACATCATTGCGTAAGGATCTTTACTCTTAATGTCGTCAACGGTTGCAGATTTATGATGGACGCGCTTTTTCAATTGATTGCAAAGCGGCATAGACTGCTCTGCTTTATCAAGAAAAACTTCAAGCTTGGCCATTTTTAGTAAAGACTTAAAGGGAGAGTCCATGGCTTTACTGATTTGCCAAATCGCCGCGCCAAATATCTCTTCAGGTACCAACTTTTCTACGTGGCCAAGATCCATAAACCAATTCGGATCTGGATCCTCGTTTTGATTCAATGCTGTAAACAACTGATCATACTGTTTATGAGTAACAGATTCGGGTACTAGCCACCAGAACGGAACTTTACCTGCGATCATCAAGTTGGTGGCATAGAATTCAGCTTTTAAGAAAACAGCTTGCGCTGAGCCTGAACTCTCTCCACCAGCTTCACCAAAATCATTATTTTTAACCTTGTCTATCTCAGAGAGAAAGAAATGTACTTCCAAATTAAACTCGTAATCGACCCACTGTTCAATCAGTGTCAGCTTTTGCTGCAAAAGATCCAGTTGATTTGATTGGTATCGTTTGGCATCAACACACACCCAGTAGTCAAAGTCCGATTTACTGCCCTGCGCAATTGAACCGATACTTCCCATCAAGAGTATCGAATCAATCATACGTTTGCGTGGCCAAATAGTGCGCATGGTTTCTATCAACGCAATATTGTTGGGGAAAACTTCTAAAAGCGATTCTTTCAATACTGGCTTGAAATTGTAATTAACAATTCCAAACGGTGCGTGTTCACCTTCTACATACCCGGGAAAATCAGGATGATTAACATGCAAAAGAAATGGCAGAGAATGGAAAAGTGCACGCTTTTCTGCTGGCATGAGCTCGATAGCCCGGTTTGTGCGCACTCGATTATATCCTAGCACCCGCTTCAATCGAATTGTGAAGTTTTGTTGTAAGTTCATCGAGGTGCGTTAAATCCAAAGATAAAGGGTTATTAATAGATCAATTCACTCTGCTAACAGCGTGTTTGCCATTGCATTTCTATTCTAATTATAGTGGTAAGTTAGGACACTTAAAATGCGAATTTTTATTCTCAATACTCAATTAGTAAAACATGACTGCAATATGCGCAACGAAATCATTACAGAGGAAAAATTGTTACTCATTCATAAAGCATCAGAATTATGTATATAACTTCATCACAATTTGAATTATAGTAAAAATCAGAGATGAGCAGCTCTTCAAATAAATCGATTTTAATGATTCTTGGTAATTATGATATTGCAATGGATTAAAAAAATATCGGCATCAAATTAATTTCACGATGTTACACATTCGTGTTCGTAATTTGTTTGTTACCAATGAATCTGCTCGCACAGTCATCAAATGACCTACCAAATGTGCGGGTGATTATGGAGTATTCCCCCCCTCATCAAGACTTCGACGGCACCAAAGTCTCAGGAGTCATTCCAGAGCTTCTACAAGAAAAACTCTCACAAGCGGGCTTTGAACCTGTGTTTGAGATTTTTCCTTGGAGCAGGGCAATGGATATTGCTAAAAATGAACCCAACGTTTTGATCAGTAATATTGCCCGTAGTCCAGAAAGGGAAACTCAGTTTCACTGGATAGGTAAGGTACATAGATACCGGCTAGGTCTGATCTCACTCGATACTCGGCAAGATATTGTCTTAGATAGAGTTGAAGATGCCAAACATTACACTATAGCGGTTCAGCGAAACGATATCGCCCAAGATGTGTTGATCAAAAAAGGTTTTAAAGTTGGTATCAACATATTTTTAACGGCGAGTATTGCTGAAAGTTGGCAATTATTGAGTCGCGGTAAAGTAGATTTTGTGATCGATGATGAAGACAATATCCAAGCAATGGAGTCTAAATACCTTCTCATTGATCAAAAAGCACGCAGTGTAATAGACATAACAGAGTTGAGTTTGGACACTTGGCTTGCGGCAAATATTCAATCCGATCCAGCACTGGTAGATTCAATTAAGCGCCATTTTTAGACTATTTTTTTACACAGAAATAATTGACTTACTTTCACTTAATTATTTATTTCTTATAAATCAACGCCTTACTAATTAAACATTAAATGTCGCCCAATTTATAATTATTGTCGCCTGCTTGATAACGGGCTCATCCCAATTTCATCTAACATTAGGGCAACTCAAGGAAGAACCCGAAGCGACAAAAATAAAACTAATAAAGTCACTTCACGGAATTCGTTTCCAAGTTAGCTACATACAAAGAAAGTTAGAAAGTTGCCAACAACAAGGGCAGCGATGGGAAGATTATCAAAATTAGTTCTAGAGGATTGTTACGGAACCGCCCTTGGACTTTATTACCTTGATTGTCGACCCTGGTGAGCAATGCAACCAATTATGAGGGAATCTACTCTAGTTGGTTGTATTGTCAGCCACCTTATTAAACAACTAACGATATTTGTAGTGTGTTGGTTTACTCGTATTGATTGTTCCAAAAAACAATTACAACAATGGAACAATTCACAATTAACGCGGCGCTAATGTGGTAACAGAGTTACAGAAGTTCAACATCTGGTTAGACACCACATTCGCCCCACGTTTTACCGACTAAACCAAAGCGACATTTGTTAGTTAATGGGAAAATTCCTATTAAATTTTGAAAAGCACGCGTAACAAAAGCACCGAAATAAGGGGCTAGCGAGGTTTTGTTTGATTTTTGAGCAAATTAAATTTAGGCTAGCCAACCTTTTTTTATCGATGTAAGTTACAAATTGTTACATTAATAAAAATTACAAAGAACAAACAAAGTTCTGATGTGTTGAAGTCCAGGAAAGCAAAATATGATGAAGAAAGTAGTCTTTTTATTTTCTCTGGTAGGTGCCATTTCGGTAAGTCTATTGAACTTATCAGGCAAGGAACCCAGCTTACCCGATACCGCCAGCTATATTGTAATGGCGTCCGACGTGGAAACTGCCGAATCATCGGTGAGAGAGCTAAAAGCGAGCATCACGCGTTCGCTTTCCATTATTAATGGTGTCGTGGCAGATTTAGACAACTCGCAAGTGTCAGCTTTGCGCGAGCAGGGTCTCAGAGTAAGTCCGAATGCATCAGTAAAATCAGACTCCATCAAAAAGCCAACTGATGTGCTGTCATCAAAAGCATCCTGGCGTCAAATTGCTCAAGTCGACCAATCAGTCATCCCATACCAAATGGGGGCATTACCCATGCACGATGCAGGCTGGTATGGTGATGCCATCACCGTTGCCATTATTGACACTGGAATAGCAGGCTTAAAACATTTAAATCAAGACAGATATAACCGCTGGCGGTTTTACGGTACCTATAATGCAGTCAATGACACGATAGAGACATTCAATACTGATACCAGTGGTCACGGTACTCACTTAGCAAGTATCGCAGTGAACAGCCAATTAGACATTTTCGACCGCTACTACGGTATTGCGCCTGATTCACAACTGTTAAGCATCAAAGCTTTTGACGACAGTGGTGCAGGTAACTACATGTCCGTCATCAGCGGCATCCAATTCGCTATTGACTATAAAGACGCCTTGAACATTCGCGTATTGAACCTGTCTTTCAGTGCTCCAGCACAAAGTTTCTATTGGGATGACCCAGTGAACATCGCGGCTATGAAAGCTTGGCAGGCTGGAATAGTCGTTGTCACGTCAGCGGGAAACGAAGGTGCGGAACCTATGTCAATTGGTGTGCCAGGTAACAACCCTTATGTGATAACCGTTGGCGCTGCAACAGATAACGACACTGTAGCTGACCAATCAGACGATAGAATCGCTAAATTCTCGTCAATGGGGCCGACAATGGAAGGCTTTGCTAAGCCAGAAATTTTAGGTTATGGCGGCCACGCAGTAGGGTTAATGGATCCTTATGCATCTCTGGCGGTCGAACACCCAGAGTTTCATGACGGTTTAAATTATTTTGAAATGTCAGGCACGTCGCAAGCAGCCGCTACCGTTTCCGGCGCAATAGCCCTATTGTTGGAGTATCACCCACACCTTACGCCTGACCAAGTAAAATGCCGCCTAATGGCAACCGCAATTCCGATTATGACCCCTGATGGGAGTGAGTACGAAACCACGTTTTTACAGGGCGCAGGTCGCGTTGACGTAACTTCAGCTGTACTTACGACAGCAGACAACTGTGCCAACCAGGGTTTGGATATCGCTGCAGACCTAGCTGGTCAAAAGCACTATCTCGGTACCTTGGCCTATTCTGAATCCGGTGACATGCAGCCTGCCGTAGAAATGTTGCTCAATGATGGTGTGTTGTGGCGTGACGGTGTTCTTTGGCGTGATGGCGTACTGTGGCGCGATGGCGTTCTTTGGAGAGACGGCGTTTTATGGCGCGATGGCGTACTTTGGAGGGATGGTGTTCTGTGGCGCGATGGCGTACTTTGGAGAGACGGCGTTTTATGGCGTGATACATTCATCGTGGATCCAGCTGAGTTAGGTTCTGATTCGCCAGTTGAACTCGATTTGAGTATTGCAACCCACACTGCAACTTGGGTTGAACCAGACTAAGCACAATTTTTCTTTCTTAAATCAAGGCTCCATTTGTTAAATGCGAGCCTTTTTTATTATTATTAAAAAAAAGCCAGATGATGACTTATGCACCAGTCCTTCTTAAAGATAATTTTCTTCTCCCTATTATTAATTGCTTCACTATCCATTAGTGCGATTGAGCTTCGATTCACAGCATTTAATGTTGATGATGGACTACCACACGAAACTATTCGTGATATGTTGCAAGATGACAAAGGGTTTATGTGGTTTGCTACAGACGCTGGACTGGTTAGATTTGATGGGTTTGACTTCAAAAAATACCCAATACAACTCGACGCAAAAACATCAAACAATGTCTTATCAGAAATATCTTTAGATAAAGAGGGCAACATTTGGCTTGCGACCCTTGGGACGGGCGTAGTTAAGTTTAATCCAACATCAGAATCTTTTGAGTCAGTCGGTACAAACCAATTATCTAGCCTCTTCATTAACACGCTATTTATTGATGAGAATGGTGATATTTGGGTAGGAACAACCGAAAATGGTTTAAACAAAATAACCCCCCATGAAACGGGATTCGAGATAGTAAATTTTGAAGCTCTCGGAAAAAGCGTATCTAACCCGTTTGTTACAGCAATCAACGAAGACAATTTTGGCCGTATTTGGGTTGGCACTAATGGTGGTGGGGTTGATGTATTTAATCCCGCGACAAATCAATGGAGCAATTACCGAAAGGTCGATGATAACCAAGGTAATTCGATTTCGGGAAACCAAATAAGAAGCTTACTAAAAGACAGTAACGGCAATATCTGGATAGGCACCGCTGCTAGCGGCTTAAATCTTTACGACGTTCGTAAACAAACGGTTACTCAATATCATTTTGAAACCGGCTCTGCGACAAGCCTCGCAAATGAGCGCGTTCTTTCTCTATTTCAAGACTCTAACGGCTCAATTTGGATCGGCACGGACGACGGTATTTCAATATACAGTGATGGACAATTTAGTACCATCAAGGCTGCTGAAGAAATTCCTTATAGTTTGAGCAACAATAGAGTAATGTCTATTTACGAAGATGCAGGAGGCATTATCTGGGTGGGAACCTACAGCGGACTAAATAAATGGCACCCCGCCACCGCCGTTTTTAATCATACCCTGCCTAGAATAAGTGCCGACTATTCACACAAAATAGTCACTGATTTCGCTGAACGCAGACCCGAAACTTTATTTGTTGCAACGTATGGTGGCGGTATCATCCGTCAAAACAATAGCAATGGTTCAACTGATTTGCTTACCAAGGAGAGCGGTTTACCTGACAATAGAATAATGTCGTTAATGGTAGATAGAGACAACGGTTTATGGGTCGGAACCCGAGCGAGTGGATTAGTATTCCAACCCGCAGGTTCAGACTCTTGGACGATTTATGATAGTCAAAGCAATGGCGAGAAGTCCCTTCCTTCAAACGGCGTCACTGACATACTACAAGATAGAGAAGGCAATATTTGGGTTTCGACCTATGCCGGAGGCATCAGTAAAAAAACTAAGAGTGGTTTCATTAACATTGGCGAGCAAGATAGCGATGGCGTCGCACTGTCAAGTAAAAACGTATTAAAGATACTGGAAGACAGTGACGGTTGGATTTGGGCTGCAACTGATAAAGGTATCAATCGTGTTGACCCTAAAGACTATTCGGTTAGGCAATTTACGCAGTCTAGCGCGAATCAAACAGGATTCAGTACAACTTTGTTGCTCGATTTATATGAAGACAGCAAAGGCAATTTATGGTTAGCCTCACAAGGTTCGGGCATTGGTGTATGGAAATATCAAGACAGACTCCGCGAAGAGCTTGTCATTACACAAATTGATGAGAGTAAAGGCTTACCCAGCAATACCATTTATGGTATCCAAGAGGATACGTCACAAAACATTTGGCTTTCTTCTGCAAGGGGCATAAGTCGAATCAATAGCGTGGATTTAGAGGTAGAAAACTACAATACGTCTCACGGATTGCAAGGATACGATTTTAATCAAGGTGCAGTTTTTAAAGATTCTGATGGAAGAATTTATTTTGGTGGTACCAACGGCTACAACCATTTCTTAGCAACCGATATATTCTTTCCAACGCCTCCCCCAAAAGTCGAACTATTGGGTATCAATGTTATTGACAAGCCGGCCCAACAACCAAATCAGCTCGATAAGTTAGTGCTAGAACACGACGATTATCTGGTTTCATTTGATTACGTAGCACTTGATTTCGCAGCGCCAGAGAAAAACCAATATCAGTATCAACTCGCTAACTTTGATGCCAATTGGATAGACGTGCAAAACAGACGACGAGCTACCTATACTAACTTACCCCCTGGTAGCTACGAATTTAAAGTACGAGCTGCGAATAATGATGGCGTATGGAGTGAGCCTCAAGTTAACCTTGCAATTCGAGTACACCCTGCACCTTGGCAAACGCCACTTGCCTACTCTTTCTACGTAAGTTTGTTAGGACTTACTATATTCTTATTACTACGAAACCAAGTTCGTAAGTTGGCCCAAGAAGAAAAGCAAAGGAAAGAACTAGAAAGCCAAGTAGCAAAACGAACCAAAGAATTGGCATTACAAAACAATGAACTGCAAAAGCTAAATGAAGAACTAGAACAAGCACATCGAATCGATTCTCTGACGGGTATCTTCAATCGTCATTTCTTAGATCATTATTTAGTTGGCTCATTGGCGAAAATGAAACGTCTTTCACAGCAGCCTGAAGACGCCTCAGCGATGCCTATCATGCTAATTGCTATCGATAATTTGAAGCTCATTAATGATCAGCTTGGACACGCGGCAGGTGACGCAACCATCTCCTATTTCGCGACATTAATTAACAAGCTTCTCCCCACCGATCATCACCTTATTCGATGGGGCGGTGATGAGTTTATGCTGCTGGGGATTGGGGAAAACCAAGAAAAAAGCTTTGAGTTATTAAAGACAATCATCAATGAAATCCGATCAGAGAAGTTTAGTTACTTTAACAACCCGATTTCGTTGTCGTGCTCTATTGGCTTATCTTTTTACCCCTTTGATCGGGCAAACCCCGACTCAATGAGCTGGGATCAGGTGACTACAATCAGCGACAAAGCCCTTTTCCAAGCTAAGAAGCAACAAGGGATAAGCTGGTGTGCGGTACCCAAACCCAAACGCGACATAAATGATATATATCGCTCTGAAATCGTTCACTGTACGAGTATTAACGAAGTGGCGGATATTGTGGAAATTAAAACAAGTTAGCCGTTGCGCTAATCTGCCCGCTCACTTGTTTGTTTTTGAAATTCACTAGGTGTAATGCCGAAGGCTTCTTTAAAACACTTGGTGAAATACGCCTGGCTAGAAAAGCCAACACGCTCAGATACCTGACCAACCGCAATATTCTGCTGCAAAAACAGTTTCGACTTGATCAGGCGGAATTCACGCAGATATTCCCCTGGTGACATGCCTAAGGCGGCATTGAGTTTCCTTTGTAATTGACGTTCACTCATCGCCAACAGCGATGCTAATTGTGACAAGTTGAATTGCTCAGTTGCATAGTGAGATTCCGTCGCCCTTTGTAATTTTTCCACAAAGTCTGCATGAGGTGTAATCGCCTGCTCTGATACTTCATCAGGAAGTGCAGCCTTTCGAGCATCTTCAACATTCTTTTGTTTAAAGGTGCCTTTAAGATATTTTTGAACGTCTTCTCGAATCTTTAAAAGATTATTTAGTCTTAAATTAAGTTCTTGAGAATTAAATGGTTTTGTTAAAAAGTCGTCGGCTTGTCGACTAAGCCCTTCAATCTTGCTCTCGATATCCGTTTTCGCCGTTAGCATGAGAATTGGAATGTGACTACTCACTGGATTGGCTTTTATCGATTCTATGACTTCGTAGCCGGTGATATCAGGAAGCATTAGGTCACAAATAATAATATCGGGCACTTCTGACGTAGCCGTCGTCACACCATCCAAACCTGTGCCAACAATCTCTACCGAAAAATGCGGAGAAAGCAGGAAGTGCAAGTAGTCTTGCATGTCCAGGTTGTCTTCAATTAATAACAACCTCGTCGCTGATGGTGAAGCTTGTCTATTTTCTGCATCAGGCGCTATGATACCTGGCGATACTTGTGCAGCTTTTTCGGGCACGTCAAAATCAATCGTTAAAGAATCCGTAGATACTTCTGCTGTTTCAGTTTCATTAGGGATTTGTATGATAAATTCGCTGCCTTGCTCCGGAGCCGAATTTACTGACATGTGCCAGTCGTGAGACTGCACAAGTTCAGAAACTAATGACAGGCCAATTCCAACGCCGAAAACCTTGCTCTTTTGAGCACTGCCAGCCCTTTGAAAGCGATTGAATAACTGTTGTTGCTCCACCTCGTCCATACCACAGCCAGTATCCTTAATTGAAAGCAATATCATGTTTTCATTTTGGCTCATACTGAGTTTAATCAACCCATCGTGCTCAGAATATTTATAGGCATTGCTCAAAAGGTTAGAAAGTATTTGCTGAAGGGAGTCTTCGTGAATTTTTGCATATTTACCGCTAATCACATTAAATTCGAATTGAATATTTTTACTTTGACATAAAGGCGCAAACTGTTGGCAAGTAGCACTGACAATTTCAGAAACTGGCTGCACCTGCAGCTCGAGCTTAGGCGCACTTGTGACTTTTGATAACACAAGTAACTGATCAACAAGCTTTAAGACCCGCGCAGTATTATTTTTGGCAGCGACAAATCGATTGCGAATAACTTCCGTCGTACCTAAAGATAATCCAGCTTCTATTGCGCCTTGAATAATGGTCAACGGTGTTCTGAACTCATGAGTTATATTGGCAAGAAACTTCTCTTTTAGCGCGATGACTTGTGCTTCAGACTCTTTCAAGCTGGAAACATCAACGACATTAACCGAAATAGAATTATCAGGGAGTTCAGTAAAGGCCAAATGGCATACCAACTTCTGGCCATCCGCATGATTCAATACAGCTTCGTGGGTTCTGTCCGTTACAAGACCCGACTTTATAAAATTGCCTTCGGTTAACCGCAAAAGCTGCTCCAGAGGCTCATCTTTATCCAATAGTGCAACAAAGAACTTGCCCTGCATCTGTTCACTCGCATAACCCACCAACTGCTCAGCCTTGGTGTTATTGATTAGCACTCTTCCGACTGAATCTAACTTGAAATAGGCAAAAGGAATATGTTCTGCATCGGGTTGCAGACTCTCAGGCTCATCTTGTATTTCAACCACTTCTACAGAATTGCCACTACTTGTCCTTTTTCTTGGTACGAACTTCACCGTGCTAAATAAGAACACTGAGCACCAAAGCAATAAAATAAATTCCCTTAATGTTTGCGAAGCTTCGTCAAAGACGCCTGAGCTGTATCCAATAATATGTATCGCGGGCAACAAGAGCAGACAAATAGCGGTGCTCGTTGGCCAGTATCGGTATAGCGCTACTTTTTTCACTATGGTATCGGTAATACTCGGGTTAAAGGCAAGTGCAAAGCCAAAGTAAGGAATGAACCAAGCCAATTCCCATAATTTCTGATATGGGATTTGCCAAATACCAAGCTTGGCCAAAAACTCAACTGAATCCAAAACCAAAAAAGCAGCAAACGACAGCGCAAGATAGTTGAATCGGAGTCGCCACGCCCGGCTTTTCTCCCGATAAGCTTGATATACAAACGCTAAAATCAAATAAGCGTCCATAAGAATAAAAAATAAAAATGGTGATGAGTGATTTCTAAACTCAGTGGAATCTAATTGAGCGGGAACAATCACAAGGTAAATGAACAATACTGCAACAAAAAATACTGCGCCGATTTGTTGGAACAACGACCTATTGGTTTGATGTTCAGCAGCATTGTAAAATTGTAGTGACAATAAAAATACTAAGAAGAACGCAAAGTAGCCAAAATCTGCCGTGTATTGGCTAATTTCCCAGTCAGTGACCAACCCTACGATCAGTATCGCTTTTACTGCAATCCAAATACCCAGAGCTACAGTGCAACAGAACCAGAATAAACGTACCGAAAGATCCACTCCCTGCCTAGGTAATAACGAAAGGGCAATAAGTAACACAGTACCGTGGATAAAGTGAACGAACTGCGGGTTCACCTCCAATGAGGCGGGCTGCCAGAGGTGATATCCAGAGTAAACAAAGAAGAGCAGTGTGGTCGCCCAGAATACTAAGGGGAATCGATCCACTATACGGCTATGCATGGTCAACAATGTATTATTGGAATTATTATGTTAACTACACTGTAGCAACTATCGGCTAAATAGTTAATTGATTTCCAGCTGTCGCTTGTAAAGAGTTAGTGCCATGTCTGTATTGTGTTGACGCTCTTTTATTTGGGCGAGCAGCAAAGACTCCGGTGCTTTTGGGTTGAGTTGTAGGATCTTATTGATGACTTTTTCCGACAAATCGTAATCGTTAGCAGTAAATGCAACTTTCGCCAGCACTGACAACAGCTCCAAGGACTCTGGAGTTTGCTTCAACCATTCTTCTAATTTTGCTAAAGCAGCGCTGGGATTTTTGAGTTTTAGTTTGGCAAACATTGGCAATAATTGCGCGACGGGCTGTTTTGGTTGCCACGCCACCAAATAGGATTGCGCTTGTTCGTGCATGCCTTGATCGAGTAACTGTTGCACAAAAGCCTGTTGATGAATAACCGACTTTTTCACTTTGCGTCCAGCGCTTTCCCAAAACGCTATTAATTCATTGATACCTTCTTTACTCGCCAACTCGGCATATCTGCCAAGTTCGGCCCGCTTCTCCAACTCGAGATATTGGGCTTTTGATAAGCTTTTTTTCCAAGTAGGAAGGTAGGCCTGTAATTGCTTCCATTCCCCCGCTAAAGCATAACTTTGTGCTAGTGTTTCAATCACTAATGGAGAGCGCTGTTCCTTGTCGGGTAACTGCTTTAAACTCTCACGTGCAGTTGCAAAGTCAGCGATATTCATGGCCTGTTTGGCTTTTACCACCAGTGCAGAGTTGCGTGTAGTTGCCAACGCTTCAGCTTTTGTAAGTATCTCTGATTGTTTTTGAGAATCGCTGTTCTTATGAGCGATATTGGACAGTAATAGTAAATGGGCGCCACCAAATCGGGAAGGCTCGATAGAGCTCAGCCACTTTTCAGCGACGTCATACTGCCCCATTGAGTAGGCTTGTAAGCCCTGCGTTAACGCATTTTCTTGTTTCTTTTCGCCTTTGCTTTGCCAATAGCCTAAGGACCAATTCCCCATCGCCAAGAGTGTCCCAATGATTCTAAACACAAACCAAGTGACAAAATATAAAGCTAACACGACTAGCGTGAACGATAGGATATTCATTTCTATCTTCCAGTCGTTTCGAGTGATGAGCACGTATCCGCGATTCTGGATAAATTCAGTTCCCCAAGTCATTCCCAACACAATGGCGAACAACAAAACGCCAAGTATAATAACTAGCCTAATCATCACTCGCCCCTGCAACTTTTTGCGTCTCCAATGCACGCATTAGCGCATTAACAGAAGTTAGTTCAGGCGGTAATTCGAATTGCTCTGGTGTCGATACCAATCGCTCAAGGCTTTGTGTAAATGCGAGGAAGCTTTCATGACCAGATTCAAACTTCTGCAAATTGTTTTGCGCCTGTTTTAAAGCCGCGTGAAATAGCGCATTGTCGCCACGCAATATAGCGAGTTGAGCGATCTGTAATTGGGATGACAATGCTGTTCGCAAAAGTTCCTGTTGCGTTTGATTCAGATAAGGAGCAATAGGTTGGTCAAGCGTTTCAAAATTGAAAATATTTTCCTCAATCCAGTCCAGTAATACACCTAAATTTAACCAGGCGTCGTCTACTGATTCGGTCACTTCTGGCATTGTTTGGCCAAAGTACTCTTTCGGTTGCGCAAATTTGAGCTCATCCACCAACGCGACCAGCGTTGCTAATTGCATCGCAAGTTCTGTTTCAGGCGAGGTAGACGCAAATTTCAATGCTTGAACATCATTGGCGATTGCCTGGCGAACAGGTAATAAAGAGGGTCTATCGAGCTGAGCGATACGCGCATCAGCTTCTTGGAGAAGGGCAATCGCCGTTTTGAGATCTCGCTCAATCCATACTTTACGACCGGCCAACCGAGCTAAATAATTAGCCTCAGCAATCAGCCATTGGCCAGGTCTTTTGCCCTGAAAATCCTTTATAATTGCCATTTGTTCAGTAATCTGCGCATTTTGCTGTGCTAGCGATTGCTGAATTTCGGCCTTCATCGCTTTTTCAGCATCACTTAACTGCTGAACTCGGCTATCTAAAGCAATTTGGTTTTGTTGTGCGAGTGCTTGCAGTTGAGTTTGCTGTTCATTTTGAAACGCTTGCCAATGTTGCCATCCGAAATATCCAGCGGCAGCAACAGCACACACAAACACTAGGTTAAATAAACCAAGAACCCATATTAGTGAGTTCCCACTTCTACTAGGTTCTTTGTTTTTACTAGCCTTAATCTGCTGAGAAGGTGAAGATTTCGGTGTAGTGGGTTCGGCTTTCATTGTGTTTTTAGCTGACTCCAATTCTTTCGCCAACTGCTCAAGAGATTCATCATGGCTAGAGGTCGTCGCTTCGGGATTTAAGGAGTCTTTGCTAGCGTTTTGCTGCTCCTTCGCAGAAGTTGATTGCAACGAACCGTCTAACGGTAGGGACGTCTGGTCGTTTTTTACTTCACCCGAATCACTCTTGGCTTCTGAGGCCTTTTCCGGCTTATCAGATTTATTGTCTGACATTTAATTTCCTCGTCTGACGGCTGATGGCTTTACAAATTTGTTCGTTCATGGTGCCAGCTACAATAATATTGGCAAGACCTTTTGTTTTAGCAAGTGTTGCCACTCTGTCGCTGGGAAGAAACCAGTTAAGTTTTTCCAAATCCTCGGTTTTAAAATAGTCCACTAACAACTCTAATTGTTCGGCGCTAGTAACCACAGCGTTTTCGATATTCCGCCAATTGATTTCGGGAAGCTCTGTCTTAGGTACTATCTCTCTTTGATAAACAGACAAGCAACTCACTTTCAGTCCATTTTTCGACAACCAACTCCGCAGTAATGTTCGTCCCCCGATACCTTTTATAATCAAAGCTCGCTTGAAGTGATGCACAATCGGCTGCAGCAAAGATACAACACCTTCACTTGTGGATACTTCGGGACTCAACACCTTCGAAAAATAGGCCTCTGCGAGAACTTGTGTTGTCTTGCCTACGGCTACTATGTGGATATCGTGTGGCAAAGAAGCTTGGTATCTATGGAGCTGTCTTACGCAGTTGGGGCTCGTCAATATGCAAAGATCACTTCTCGAAAACTCTGTGCTTAACAATGCCGGTGCAACTGACAGGGGTTGAATGGAGATCAATGGTAACGCTTGTGTGGCAACACCCTGCTTATTTAGTTCCAAGCACGTTAGGTCACAACTGGGTTGAGGCCTCACAATTAACGTCTTCATCTCAGTATTCTATCCGAGATTTGCTAAAATCTCATCAGCACCCTGTGCTAATAACGCATTCGCGACTTTAATTCCTAACACTTCGTATTCTTCAGGCGCTGCATTACCTTCGGCGAAAAGCAGCTTATCGCCGTCAGGCGTTCCAACGCGCCCCCGCAAAAAGATTTGATTATTGACGAGTTCTGCATAACTGGAAATCGGTACCTGACAACCGCCTTGTAATCTCGCATTTAAGCTTCTCTCCGCCAGTACACGAGTCGCAGTTGCACTGTGATGCAAAACGCTTAACAACCCTATTAATTCGACATCATCAGAACGGCACTCGATACCGACGGCCCCCTGGCCAACAGCAGGTAGAATCAGCTCAGCATCGATTTTTTGTGCTATTCTTTCATCAAACCCAAGCCTTTTTAATCCAGCAGAAGCGAGAATAATTGCGTCAAATTCACCGGCATCCAACTTAGCTAAACGCGTGTTAACATTGCCCCGTAAATCTTTAATTTGCAGATCGGGTCTAATCCTTCTCAACTGACATTGTCGGCGCAGACTCGACGTACCCACAACGGCGTTGTTAGGTAAAGACGCCAAATCATCAAAAGTGTTGCTAACAAACGCGTCCGAAGGGTCTTCTCTCTCGCAGATTGCATGAATACCAAAGCCCTGTGGCAATTCAACAGGCACATCTTTCATGGAGTGAACGGCTAAATCAGCTCTACCCTCTTGCATTGCCACTTCAAGTTCTTTTATGAAAAGTCCCTTACCACCCACTTTTGCAAGCGGCGTATCGAGGATCTTATCGCCTTTGGTCACCATAGGTACCAATTCAACTTCAATTTCGTCATGGTGATCCAGCAAAGCGTCTTTAACATAGTTTGCTTGCCACATTGCCAAAGCACTTTTTCGAGTAGCGATTCTTATCTTTCTTTTCATGTAACGTGATTTGATGGGTGTTAGTAGATTGATGTAGGCAGATAATAGCACCTGAGTGACAACAGATGCTATGGATGCAAGCCAGTTATATATTAACTTTATAGCCCTTGAGTTACTTTATGACTTAGCCCCTAGGCCTGCAACGCAATTCCCTGGCAGAGCGCGCTCAAGTTGCGCAAAACTTATACGCAAAAAATAAACAGGTTTTAATCTACCGTTTGAAATGTAAAGTCGTATTGATGTAACACTTGCTGGTTATGAACTACCTGAACTTGCCAGTCGCCCTCCAAGAGATAATTTAACCTTTTGCTCGAGTAAGTGCGCCAATTAAAGGAACCAATGTTCAGTTCAACACGCGCTTGCTCTTTACCGTTTAACAGCCAAACGTGTTCGATTACGGCATCATTTAAATCAACAATTTGTGTGAAGAAAGTAACAGTGATGATTTCGCTTCGTGAAGCGGTTACAAACGCACCTAAATCGTCAATGGGTTCCTTCGACTCAACCGCACTGGTTAATTGGGAGCGTTCGACGCTCGCAAAGACATTAAAGCTTGATAATAAAAACAATACAAAGAAGCTGGTTCGCATCATAATTAATTGGATACCTTAGAATACTGACTGCAAAATAAATCAATTCGTCTGCAAACGAAAGCTTTTCGTTGTTTTGCAGTCAGTAAGCACTCAATTTATTTTACTGGCAGGCTAACCTTGTTTGGATAAAAGCCGTCAGCCTCTTCAATGAACTTATCTTTTTCCTCTTTCCAGTGTTTTTGCACACTCTTACTATAATTGAGATATAGCTTGCCGTTATAAACATCAAACGCTTCAGGGTCTATGCCAACCAATCGATTATCTGACATTGCATAAGCACAATATCCGCCGTATTCAGGCGCATACTTGTGTGGGTCTTTAATAAATGCCTTCATGTTGTCTTCTGAAGAAAAACGCCAGATTGCCCCCCACCATTCATAGCTAAATTGTTTTTTACCTTCTACGGCTTTGTTTTCTGTCCAATAAGCAACTGTGTCATAACCATCAATTGCCAATCCACCAAAAAAGGTCGTGTTAATTGGTTCTGCAGCTAACGTGTACTTGGTAGACGCTAGGAAAATTAAAATTACAGTAAATAAGCGTTTCATTGGATTCCTCAATTTATTTTTCTTGAAACAATGCACACTGCCGATCGCACATTAATTCATAACAAGTGATGCTTGTTAAACCGAATTAGAGCCAATTATATTTCATCACATTTTTGTAACGGTAGTAGCACGGATACTTCATGTCCCAACGAAAAATGTCCGGCTTCAATCACACGAGCCAAAATTCCCGCATGACCTCTTGTTGCGTTGTAGCCACCTCTTCCAAATATTTCTTCCATGCGCGAACACGGATGGCATAACCCGGAGTATTCCAATAAGGCATTGCCCACCCTGAATTGCTGTCCTTTTAATGCCAGTAGATTGATACCAGATACAACGAGATTGCGCCTTAACATTTCAGGTGGAACGCGTTCTAGTTTTACTAACTTTGCAATCACGTCTAAGTGTTCTTCCTGTACTAGACTCACCTGACGCTTACTCTTCAAAGTGCCTTTAAATCTGTCGCCAACAATACCAGAACCGGGCTCAACGCTTGCCTCTTTTAACACCAGCATATTGCTTCTTCAAGCGGGTCTTATACCTATCCACTGCAATGTTCCAACAGCGTTAAAATTATTTTGTAAGTCGCCGATTTGCATCATTCTTATCGCACCTTTTGCCCAACTCTTCGATTTAGCTTAGCTGAAAAATACAGTACAATATGGCATTCGCATAGTGGTGGCTACAAAGCTAATTCTCGAGCTCCCTTATTGAGATTGTGAAGCTATAGCTATGCATACTTGTTAGTCGCAACTTCTCATTGCTGAATGAGTCAAAATCTTAGGAAACACGCATGAATATATTGGTTGTAGGTGCTGGAGGCAGAGAACATGCCTTAGCTTACAAATTAGCTCAATCCCCACTCGCTAAAACGGTTTACGTTGCACCAGGCAATGCTGGAACTGCTGTTGAAGAAAAAATTGAGAACGTCGATGTAGGTGCAGAAGATTTACCAGGTTTGCTCAGTTTTGCGAAAGAAAAACAGGTAGATTTAACGGTTGTAGGTCCAGAGCAACCATTGGTTGATGGCATTGTGGATCTTTTCGAAGCAGAAGGCCTCGCTATCTTTGGCCCAACAAAAGCAGCCGCGCAGTTAGAAGGGTCTAAGTCTTTTACAAAAGATTTCCTTGCGAAATACAACATTCCCACTGCTGATTACGCAGTGTTCACTGAAATACAACCTGCACTTGATTATTTGCATAACAAAGGCGCTCCAATTGTTGTCAAAGCAGATGGGCTCGCCGCTGGTAAAGGCGTTATTGTCGCCATGACAATAGCCGAAGCTGAGGATGCAGTTAAAGACATGCTCTCTGACAATAAATTTGGAGAAGCGGGTAGCCGAGTTGTTATAGAAGAGTTTTTAGATGGTGAAGAAGCAAGCTTCATTGTGATGGCAGATGGTTCAAATACCTTGTCTTTCGCGACGAGTCAGGATCACAAACGAGCATACGATGGGGACAAAGGCCCTAATACTGGCGGTATGGGCGCATATTCTCCAGCTCCTGTAGTTACACCTGAGATACACGCAAGAATAATGAATGAAGTAATCGAACCTACGGTAGCGGGCATGCGAGCGGAAGGTCATGCGTACACAGGCTTTTTATATGCTGGTTTGATGATTATGGCAGACGGTACACCTAAGGTAATCGAGTACAACTGTCGTTTTGGTGACCCTGAAACACAACCCATTATGCTTCGTTTGAAATCTGATTTAGTACCATTAATACAGTCAGCCTTAGACGGCACATTGAATACAGCAGAAATCGAATTCGACCCAAGAGCGTCTGTTGGTGTAGTTCTCGCCGCGGGAGGTTATCCTGGTGCATATGACAAAAACATTCCTATTGAGAGCCTGCCACAGACTACCGGAGTTGATTCTAAGATATTTCATGCCGGTACAAAGCTTGTAGATAAGCAAGTACTCACAAACGGTGGTAGAGTTCTGTGTGCTACTTCGCTTGGTAATTCGGTCAAAGAAGCTGCCGAGTCTGCATACAAGTTAGTTGAACAAACAAATTGGTCAAAAATGACTTTTAGAACCGATATTGCCTACAGAGCAATTAAAAGAGAGTCAGCTGAATAACAGTCATCAATGACGTTACAAACCAGTTCTAAGCGCGTTTGAGAACAAACGCGCTTTTTAACAGCACTTTCAGCAACATTTAGTAAAGGGAAAACTCTCTTCTCAAATCTTCTATTTGTTTAATAAGCGAAACATTAGCGTTACATTTCCCCCTCAAACTCAATACAAACTTGAACCAATGATACAATCGTCCTATCTAGTACGGCTCTAACTCGTTGAAATTGCGATTTTTTTGTTCTCGTTAATAAGAAAATTGAAGCAACGACATGCAAGTAAGCACATACTTTTATGGGAATTTTTAAGAGTTTGACAATCTATACACCTTAAAAATTGCAGTTGATAGCTTATAAACACCATATTTTAAGACTTATAAATAAAATACAATGCAAACCCCATAAAAATCCACATTTGTCAAATAACAGAATAATAGTCACTTATAGCAATAATTATTAATTAATAAACAAAACCGACACAATTAATCACAATAACTTCACAATTGACGAAGTTATGTATTATAAAGTTTATAGAAAACCTTATGATCTCAACTTAAAAAGGCAGGCTAGGCCATTAAAATAGTCTATCTATAACTCTTTAGAGTTTAAAAAATGAAAGCCATAAAGAAAAATTATACGGAAACAACAGGACTCGAAACGATATTTAATGTAAACAGTCATTAACTTCGTAAATCGTCAGTAAGATAACAGTGGAGTGTCGATGTATCATATATTTCAGTTTTCGCTAAAAATCTGGGCTTATTGTATGTTGGTACTAACATACAACTTATGATCCTGTCATACAGAGAATTAATTTTGCTCCTATAAGTGTCCAACAAAACCTGAAGGAAATATTTGTATCAAAGAAAAGCCGGCGAAAACCATGGACTTGCAAAATTTAACGTAAATGTCTGCGCAGGTCATCGTTAGGTGACAAAAACAACGATTAAAAGGCTAGTATCCACGATTTAAAATGAATGAACATAGACCCTATAAAGAAACGTTTTTGTAGCTGAACCTTAAAAAGATTCTCGGGATAGATCGCACTTCCGTACCACTAGTAACATCTTCTAATTTCAGAAGTTAAACTTGATGTGCATTCCGTTTATGATTCACGGCTTAGTCTTGCTCAGTAAAAAAGAAATTATCAAATAAAATCTGAGCGACTCAAGTCAGCGTTTTCTATCCAAATCTGCAATGTGGCGGCAATACTTTTTACATCGTGTAATGCGTTATGCGTGTGTCCCTTTAGTTCCACGCCATAATGCTTTGCTAATTCTCCACTTACAAGGTGCGTTCCTGAAAGCTGTTTAGCTAAGGCGATTTTGCGTAAGTTTAAAAGCTTTGGTAACACCCAGTCTTCACTACATTTATTAATACGACAGTTTTCTCGCAATACGTCTTCATCGTTGCCCCATGAGAGCCCTATGCACGCTTCTTCGTGAAAAAATGACTGGAACTGTCCAAAGCTAGACCTAAAGTCGATGCCTAGATCGTCTACCATATCCTGCCTTATTTGGGTTAACTCTATGATGTATTCGCTTAAACTGGGGTTAATAGTTGGCTTAATAATTTCATTGAAAGATTCAACATGAGACAAAACACGATTATCTAATCGCATTTTTATAGCAGCAATTTGAAATATCTCTCGATATTCCCCTTCACCACTCCAATTTCTCTCCATAGCACCCGGCCAAGAGGTGAACTCAGTGTCAAATATGACTAGGTGCATTTTGTTGTCTCGTATTTGTGATTCAAATGCGGAAGATACATTTTGATTATTTTACACTCAACTATAACCAATATATGCAAGAGCGCTATCATTTACGAGTGGTTGTTGCTGAAGCATTAATACAAGTGAGGAGCTTTGGGTATATGTTGTTTTTATCATTTCAAAAAGTATTCGAACTTGACCACACTAATTAAACCACTTATAACAATTGCTCGTTTATAAACATGGACGCTAAATGTCTGTTAAACACCCTATTATCGCCATTACCGGTTCGTCTGGTGCAGGTACAACGACTACCACAAATGCGATCCGTCATATATTTAGAAATTTAAATATCAATGCGGCCATGATTTCTGGGGACAGCTTTCATCGTTATACACGTCCAGAAATGGAAGTAGAAATCAGAAAAGCTCAGGAACAAGGCCGTCATATTAGTTATTTCGGTCCTAAGGCAAATGATTTTGAAGCGTTAGCAAAAACGTTTAGTGACTATTCCGAGACCGGTCAGGGAAAACACAGACAATACCTACATACATTTGATGAGGCCGTGCCTTTTAATCAAATGCCCGGCACCTTTACCCCATGGCAAGATTTGCCAGAAAATACAGACTGCCTTTTTTACGAAGGACTGCACGGTGGAGTTGTTACTGAAACATCAAATGTTGCAGGATTAGTTGATTTTCTGGTCGGCATGGTACCCATCGTGAACCTAGAGTGGATACAAAAAATTGTCAGAGATACAACTGACAGGGGTCACACCAGAGAAGCTGTGATGAGCAGTATTGTAAGAAGCATGGAAGACTATTTTAAATACATTACTCCCCAGTTTTCTCAGACGCATATCAATTTTCAGCGAGTACCGACGGTTGACACGTCAAACCCATTCAGTGCACGTGATATACCTTCATCAGATGAAAGTTTTGTTGTCGTTCGATTTCGCCGAGAGATGAAGAACGTTAATTTTCCTTATCTTTTACAGATGATTGATGGTGCATTTATGTCGCGTATTAATACGCTCGTTGTCCCAGGAGGAAAAATGGGTTTAGCAATGGAATTGATTTTGACACCGCTTATCGAAGAAATTATGGACAAAAAACGTCGAGCCAGCTTCCAAATGGATTGGGTGGCTGATAACTAGCCTGTTACATTTTCGCTGACCATTGTTCATTAACCCCATACAGAAACATCTAGTAACATACTGGTGAATTTACTTACATATGTTCGCTATTTTATTTCTAAGTATTGCCCTATATTGTGAAATGAAAGTTTTCAACCGGGGTCTGAGATGGGACAAGAAACACCAAAAATTTTAGTTGTTGATGATGATATGCGCTTGCGCAGTTTGCTTGAGCGTTATCTTGTCGAACAGAACTTCCAAGTGCGCAGTGCCGCTAACTCAGAGCAAATGGATCGCCTACTAGAGCGTGAAAACTTCCACCTAATGGTTCTGGATTTGATGCTTCCCGGGGAAGATGGCCTAGATATCTGCCGTCGCTTGCGCCAAAAAGACAACAAAATTCCCATCGTTATGTTAACAGCCAAAGGCGATGAAGTTGACCGTATCATCGGTCTAGAAATGGGCGCTGACGATTACCTGCCTAAGCCTTTTAATCCAAGAGAGTTACTGGCGCGCATTAAAGCGGTTCTAAGACGCAATGAAACTGAAGCTCCAGGTGCTCCTTCCAAGGAAGAACAAATAGTCTCTTTTGGTCAATACAGTCTTAACTTGGGCACTAGAGAAATGATGGCAGGTGAAGAGGCCTTAACCCTTACCAGCGGCGAATTTGCTGTACTAAAAGCCTTAGTAACTCATCCTAGAGAACCACTATCTCGTGACAAGCTGATGAACCTTGCCCGAGGTCGTGACTACAGTGCGCTTGAGCGAAGTATTGACGTCCAAGTGTCACGCTTGAGAAGGATGTTAGAGGAAGATCCCGCTAATCCACGCTACATTCAAACCGTTTGGGGGCTGGGTTACGTCTTCGTACCAGACGGTGCAAGCGGTTCGCCAGCAGCGGTCAACGAATAATCAAATAGGGTGCGCAAGCACCCTTTTCTATTGCCTTAAAGAGTTAACCTCATATGCGCATCAAGCCTCAAAGCGCCTTTGGACAAACAGTTTTACTCATCGGAGTTTTATTACTGATCAACCAAGTCGTTTCTTATCTATCAGTAACTTATTACTTCATTGGCCCAACTTATAAGCAAATTAATACACTATTAGCATCGCAAATAAAGGTGCTGTTTTTGGAAGAAATGGATCATATGGATCCGGTTTTCCATGAGCGCTATTTTGAGGCTACAGGAATTCGGATTTTTACTGAGCAAAGCGCACGTGAAAATGGACTAGAAGACGCGACCTTTTATCAGTTCTTTTCCCGTGAAATGTCTGAACAACTCGGCGGTCCGGCAGAAGTGAGAGTCACCCAAGGAAGCCAATATCTATTTTGGATCCGACCACCTCAGGCACCCAACTTGTGGATTACCATGCCGCTTAATAGTGTCAGTGACACTAATATCAGCCCACTAACTATCTATCTCATGGTAATAGGCGTTTTGAGTGTCGCCGGAGGATGGATCTTCGTGCGGCGACTAAACCGTCCATTGCATGCACTACAAAGCGCGGCGATAACGGTTGGGAAAGGTGAAATTCCCGAACCACTTAAAGAAGATGGCAGCAGCGAAATTGTGGCAGTAACGCAAGCTTTTAATCAGATGGCTAAGGGCATTAAGCAGCTTGAGGACGACAGGGCGTTGCTTACCGCTGGTATATCACATGACCTACGAACCCCATTAACGCGTATCCGCCTAGCGACAGAGATGTTACCCGAATCTCAAAACTGGGTCTCAGAGGGCATCATTCACGACATAGAAGACATGAACGACATTATCGATCAATTCATTGACTATGTTCGCCAAGATAAGTCTGAAAAGACCATACTAATAAACATCAATCATCTGATTGAAGAAGCGGCGCACGCCCGCAATATCGAAGAGCAACACGAGATAATAGTCAATGTAGCGGATGTACCACCAGTGTTAGTGCGCAAAGTGGCTATAAAACGGGTACTGGATAACTTGATTGAAAATGCCTTCAGGTACGGCAGCAACAACATCGAAATCTCTTCTGGTTATATCAAGAAGACTCGACAAGCGTATTTTAGAGTGCGTGATTTTGGAAAAGGGATACCTGCTGACAAAGTTGAAAGCTTGTTTGAACCCTTTAAACAGGGCGACGATGCCCGAGGCAGTTTAGGCTCGGGTTTAGGGCTAGCTATTATCAAACGTATTGTTGACATGCATTCAGGAAAAGTCGTTCTTGAAAATCACCCTGACGGTGGGTTAATGGCAACAGTTTTACTGAACGCCGCAAGATAACTAGAGCCTGTCGATAATTTAGAGATAAAAAAGGCATCCGATGGATGCCTTTTTTACAAAGTTTACTTAACTATTTTTGAGGGCCAGCTTCTACAATCGCTTGCTCGACATCGTATTTAGCGAAGTTTTCGATAAACTCGCCTACAAGTTTGTCTGCCTGGGCATCATATGCAGCTTTGTCTTCCCATGTATTACGAGGTTGCAGCAAATCGCTGTCTACGCCTGCAACAACGTTAGGCACATCTAAATTCAAACCTTCTAAATGCGTTGTTTCAACGCCTTCCAAATCGCCTTGTAGAATCGCTGAGATAACACTGCGTGTTGTTGGGATATCAAAACGTTTACCCGTACCATAGGCGCCGCCGGTCCATCCAGTGTTTACCAAATACACCTTAGTACCGAATTCTTCGATACGTTTCATAAGAAGGTTAGCGTACACACCTGCAGCGCGCGGGAAGAATGGCGCTCCAAAACAGGTAGAGAAAGTGGACTCAATTGCCGCAGTGCTACCAATTTCAGTTGAACCTACCTTTGCCGTATAACCACTCAAGAAATGATATGCAGCAGCTTCTTTTGAAAGAATAGAGACGGGAGGTAACACCCCCGTTACATCACAAGTTAAGAATACCGCAACTTTAGGCTCACCGGCTTGATTCTCGGCAACGCGCTTTTCAATATGCTCAAGTGGGTACGCCGCCCTTGAGTTTTGCGTTAAGCTAACATCGTCATAATCCGGAACGCCTTCGTCATCAGTGACAACATTCTCTAAAATAGTACCAAAGCGAATAGCATCCCAAATCACTGGCTCATTTTTTTGTGAAAGGTTAATGCATTTCGCGTAACAGCCACCTTCGATGTTAAAAATTGAACCAGGCGCCCAACCGTGCTCATCATCACCAATAAGAAAGCGATTTGGATCTGCGGAAAGTGTCGTTTTACCTGTACCTGATAAACCAAAGAACAAAGCAACATCACCGTCTTTCCCAACATTAGCTGAGCAGTGCATTGGCAATACTTGACGCGCAGGCAACAAATAGTTTTGAACAGAGAACATGGCCTTTTTCATTTCGCCCGCGTAGCGCATACCAGCAAGCAATACTTTTTTCTGAGCAAAATTGATGATGACTACACCATCGCTGTTTGTATGGTCGCGTTCTGGTACACATTCAAAGCTAGGCACATTCATGATTTGCCAAGGCTGCTGATCTTGAGTATTCCAATGTTCAGGCTTGATAAATAGGTTCTGAGCAAAAATCTGTTGCCATGCGGTTTCAGTTCGAACAATCAGCGGCAAAGAAAATTCTTGATTCGCCCCCACTTCAAGATGCGATACAAAATAGGATTTTTGGACTAACTGTTGTTCAACGCGATCCCATAAAGTATCGAAATGTTCTTGTGGATAGGGACGGTTTACATTCCCCCACTCGATATCGCTCTCGGTAGTCACTTCTTTGACAATAAATCTGTCTTTCGGTGAACGTCCTGTTCGAGCACCAGTTTCAACAACCAGGGCACCATTTTTTGAGAATTTCCCTTCTCCTCTCTCGATAGAGTGGGCAATAAGTTCAGGTCTAGACAAGTCGACCAATTGATGTGTAGGGGCAGAAGTCATTTGCAGGGCTCCAGATTGTATTATTTCTATTCCAGTTACAATTTCAAAAATTCGCGCAATTGTACATTTATAGAGCCTTTTAGCAATATAAACACTACACTTTGACTATACCAAATTACTCGACTTTCAAATATTTTGTAATTTAATTACGGTTATCACGCATATTTATGCGCCCATTCAGAATGGAAATCATCTAAAAAACAAAGAGATAGGCTTGAAGGGGAAATTTGATTGAATAATTATTCTTGTAAAGAATGCGGCACAGTGTAAGAAGGTGCCGCAGAAATTTTGAATTATTGAACGCTATTAGAGCTGTCAGCGCTTGCGAACAATGCCTCTACATCCACCTGATCAAAAGTATATTCTTGATGGCAATATTGGCAATTCATCTTGATCGCTTGTTCCTGGGCGATAATGTCTAACAACTCTCGCTTTTGCATACCAGCAAGCGCGCTGGCACACTTTTCTTTACTGCAGGTACACTTAAACTGCACTTTTTCTGGGGCAAATAATTCGAGTTCTTCTTGATGATAAAGACGATGTAATATCTCTTCCACCGGCAGCAAAAACGCTTCTTCAGAAGTAAGAGTATTTGCCAACATGCAGATACGCTCAAAGTCCTCATTTTGTTTTAGTTGCGAACTCGCCGCTGTATTTGGCAACACTTGTAACAACGAACCAACCACGAGATTAGCGTCATCTGTCACAGTAGACATCAGGCTTATCTTCGTCGGCAACTGTTCGGATTGTTCAAAATATCCTTCTAAACACTCAGCCAACGTTGGTTTATCAAGTGCAACTATTCCCTGATAGCGCTCTCCTTGCTCTGGGATAATATTAATAGCCATAATACCTTTGGGAAGCATCGTTTGCAGGTCATTGTCTTCGATTTCGCCTTCCCATTTTGCTACACCGCGAAGTTCTTGTGCATCAGAACCATGCACTACGGCGTATTTCAAAGCACCTTCACTTTGTAGTTGCAAACTAATTTCGCCTTTTAGCTTCAACGTTGCAGTTAATAAACTTGTTGCCGCTAATAGCTCAGCGAGCAGCTTCTTAACCCCCAAAGGGTAAGGTTGCGCATCTACCACTCGTTGCACGGTATGATCTAGACGAACAATTTCTCCGCGTACGCTGGCCTGTGGAAAGATAAATCGATGAAGTTGGTCAAATGAGTCCATAATATTCTTAATTGCTCTTTAATTTAATCAGTTCCCGACGCTGTTTTTTATCGGGTTTCTGCTCTGGTCGAGGGCTGTGGAATGCATTAGCCTTCCTTGCGGCGATATTTTCCTGCCTCTTTTCAACACTTTCAGCAGTTTCTTCATAAAGCTCTTGCGCCAAAGGTGCCGACAAACGTTTTTCGCTCAGCCCTAGTACTTTCACTAATTTCTGGTCATAACCCTGAGGAATGAGTATATGGGCTTCTAACTCGACGTTTTTACCCGGTTTGGCTCTTTGTCCATTGTACTGCACCTTGCCAGAATTCACGGCATCACGAGCGATCGAACGGGTCTTAAAGAACCTTGCAGCCCACAACCACTTGTCTAATCTTACCGTAACTTCGTTTTCTTGCTTACTCATTCGCTTTCAAAGGCTTGCCAATTAAGGTGGATATATTGGGTCTTGCTTGTTGATATTCAATATCTCAAATAAACGAAACTCGAGTGACTCGAAGATATTACTTACCTTGACAACATAGGCAATGTGCTCTGGTTTTAATGGAATATTCAAGGCCAGCTAGTCGTCATTAAAGCAAGTTGTAAATAAACATACGTATCACGTCTATTAAAGTCAGCCATGTTCAGGTTCAATTCAAAAAACAATGATTACTCTTGCAAATATTACTCGATTAGTTATCAGATTAGTCATTGGAACATTTTATTGCCTTCAATTACCTGTTATTTTTTTGTAATTAATAGGGTTTACAGTTGTGCCCCTTTTCATGACTGACTATGATGTGCAGTTCTATGCAAGCTTGATGCATGACAAATTCGACAACCAAAACGACATCTGTGTCTTTTATAAGTAAATAATTAAATGGCAGTATCCTCAATTAACATCGAGCAACTTTGGACAAAAGCGGCGAGTTATCAAAAGCAACTTAACTTCGCGCTTATCCTATTGTTGTCACTGTACCTTATTTGGTACGCAGCAATGCTCACTTGGCGTCTTTTCCCTTCGCCAGAACAATCTGCTAACTCTCCGGTTGTCAGTAATACTGCCAACAAAAGCAAACCCGCCCAAACTGCAAATATAAGAGCATTACAACGCCTCAATTTGTTTGGTGAGTTTGGCAAAGCCCCTGAAGTAGAAACCCCGCAGCAAACCGACGCTCCAGAGACCAACCTTAAACTCACGCTTACCGGCCTGGTAGCAAGTAGTGAAAGTAATGGCGGCGCTGCAATCATTGAAAATAGAGGCTCACAAAATACATATGGCATAGGCGAAAAAGTCGATGGTACGCGAGCCATCGTGAAAGAAGTGCTCGTAGACAGAATTATCATTAGCAATGGCGGTCGTCTGGAGACTTTGATGCTGGACGGTGTCGATTTTGCGGAAGTGAAAGAAACCAAAGTAGTGGCTGTTAAGCCTCACCCCAATACACTACGACAAAAAAGCCCTCGTCGTAATGAATCGCGCCAACTAAGCCAATCATCAGCGGAAATGGCGGCACAGTTGCCTACCTCTCCGGCAAAATTTACCGACTTTATCGCAATACAACCCTACCGGGCTGAGGGCAGAATACAGGGCTATCGCGTGAACCCTGGACGCGACCCTGTATTGTTCAAAGAGGTAGGGCTACAACCGAATGATGTGCTTACTGAAATAAATGGCCTTGACTTAACTGATATCAAACAGTCAATGGAAGCCATGCAAATGCTCAAAGGCGCCGAAGCACTAGATTTAACTGTCTCCAGAAACGGAGATACAATGACGCTCAGTATTGAATTGCCTGAGCAATAAGACATAAAAGGATCTGATAATGAGGTCATTACGCCAAATTCGATTTGCTTTGTTAGGGTTGACTATGAGCACCCTACTTTCAACGAGTATCTACGTAACGGCTGCGGAATATTCGCCTAATTTTAAAGGCACTGAAATTACCGAATTCATTAATATTGTCGGTAAAAATCTGCAGAGAACAATCATTGTCGATCCAAATGTACGCGGCAAGATCACGGTGCGTAGCTACGATCTTTTGAGTGAAGAGCAATACTACCAATTTTTCCTAAATGTCTTACAAGTCTATGGTTTTGCGGTTGTAGAAATGAATAGCGGCGTGTTGAAGGTGGTAAGAGACAAAGACGCAAAAACCTCAAATATTCCTGTTGTCGATGGACAATTGTTCGACGGCGACGAGATGATAACGCGCGTTGTGCCGGTCTACAGCGTCCCTGTGCGCGAACTTGCTCCTATCTTGCGACAGTTAAACGACCAGGCTGGCGGCGGTAATGTTATCAGTCACGACCCTTCAAATGTAATGATGCTCACCGGTAGAGCCGCTGTGGTAAACCGCTTAGTTGAAATTATTGAGCGCGTTGACAAAGCAGGTGATAGAGAAGTGCAAATCGTCAAACTTCGATTTGCGTCTGCTTCAGAGATGGTGCGTATTCTCGATAGTATTAACAAATCAACGGGTAAATCTGCGACACCCAAAAATTTAGAACCCAAAGTCGTTGCGGACGACAGAACCAACAGCGTCATCGTCAGCGGTGATGTCAAAGCAAGAGAACGCATCATTAACCTGATCACTCGCCTCGATAAAGAACTTGAGAGCAACGGTAATACCCGCGTTATTTTCTTAAACTACGCCAAAGCGGAAGACTTGGTAAAAGTACTGCAAGGAGTAAGTGCCAGCATTAAAGCTGAAGAACAAACTTCGAGTGCTAATAACCGTCGTCGAAACACCAGTCGCGACATCAGTATCGATGCTCATGTGGACTCTAACTCGTTAGTAATCACTGCTGAGCCAGACATGATGGCCTCCCTAGAAGAAGTCATTCGACAGTTAGACGTGCGTCGCGCACAGGTTCAGGTAGAAGCTATTATCGTTGAAATGTTCGAAGGTGACGGCACGACCTTAGGTATTCAATGGGCCTCAGAAGCCGGTGGCGGTCAACAGTTCACCAACGGTGTTGTCGGCATTGGTAGCCTCGCAGTCGCGTATGACCAAGCGCAAGATGAAACCACCACGACTACCAATACCAACACTAATACTGCAGATCCGCTCAATCCAACAGTCGTCACAAGTACCAATACCGATCCAGGTGATACTAGTTTGCTTGCGAGCCTTCTTGGCAATGTAAACGGCTTCTTGGTTGGCGCAGTAAAGGACGACTGGGGCGCAGTACTGCAAGCGGTAAGTACAGATACAAACTCAAATATTCTGGCAACACCGCACCTTACGACAATGGACAACGAAGAGGCATTCTTCATTGTCGGTCAAGAGGTACCTATTATTACTGGCTCGACGACCAGTGCAAACAACAGCAACCCGTTTAACACCGTTGATCGCAAAGAAGTCGGTATAAAGCTGAAAGTGACTCCGCAGATAAACGAAGGCACCGCTGTGCAGTTAACCATCGAACAGGAAGTGTCTAGCGTAAGCGGTGCAACTTCTGTTGATATATCCATTAACAAAAGAGAGATCAAAACGACTGTAATGGCAGACGATGGCGGCACCATTGTGCTCGGTGGTCTGATTGACGAAGACGTACAAGAAAGTATCTCTAAAGTCCCTCTGTTAGGTGACATTCCTTATTTAGGTAATCTGTTTAAGTCTACAACCACCAGCAAGCGCAAACGCAACCTGATGGTATTTATTCGTCCGACCATTATTCGCGATGGCGTAACCATGAATAAGGTAAGTCAGCGTAAGTACAATTATATACGTGCAGAGCAGCTTGAGCGTGAGCAGTCGGGTATTGCACTAATGCCACTTACTGACTCACCTAAGTTACCTGAATGGAACGAAGAACTGGCGTTGCCACCATCTTTTGAAGAGTACCTAGATTCTAAAGAAGAAAAGGACAAGGAATAAGATGGATACTGAGGCAACTAATACTGCGGTAGACGAGGCGGCAGAGACTCCAGTAGTGGAAGATGCCTCACAACAGGAAGATGAAAAGCAGCTGAACTTTGGTTTTGCCAAGCGTCATCAAGTGTTATTAGATGACGTCAGTGAACCACCCATTGTCTATTTTACAGACCAAACACAACTTTCTACCTTTGCAGAAGTGCGTCGTTTTGTGGCTCGACCTTTCACAGCAACAGAGGTTAATTCAGACAAATTTGAACAGCTACTGACAGAGTCTTTCCAGCGCGATACCTCTGCTGCTAAACAGCTGATGGAAGATATCGGCAATGAAACTGATTTATTCGCTCTCGCCGAGGAGTTACCTGAAACTGAAGACCTTCTCGAAAGTGAAGATGATGCTCCAATCATCAAACTCATCAATGCAATGCTTGGTGAAGCCATTAAAGAAGGGGCATCAGATATTCACGTGGAGACATTCGAAACTCAGCTCACCGTAAGGTTCCGTGTTGACGGCGTATTGCGGGAGATTCTTAAGCCCAATCGCAAACTTGCTTCAATGCTGGTGTCGCGCATAAAGGTTATGGCGAAGCTAGATATTGCCGAGAAGCGTGTACCTCAAGACGGTAGAATAACCCTGAGAATCGCCGGTCGTGCGGTAGATGTGCGAGTCAGTACTATGCCGACTGGACACGGTGAACGTGTTGTTTTGCGTTTATTGGACAAGAACAACGCCCGCCTCAACTTGCAAGATTTGGGAATGACCTCGGCTAATCGCGAGCATTTCTCTTCACTGATTAAAAAGCCTCACGGCATTATCTTGGTCACAGGTCCTACAGGTTCTGGTAAAAGTACCACCTTGTATGCTGGTCTATCGGAAATAAACTCCAAAGATCGCAATATTCTGACCGTTGAAGATCCCATCGAATTTGACCTACCTGGAGTCGGTCAAACCCAGGTCAATACGAAAGTAGACATGACTTTCGCTCGCGGTCTACGCGCGATTTTACGTCAGGATCCTGATGTCGTGATGGTCGGTGAGATCCGAGACTTGGAAACGGCGCAAATTGGCGTTCAAGCCAGTTTAACCGGTCACTTAGTGCTGTCGACACTACATACCAACACTGCAGCTGGTGCGATCACTCGTTTGGAGGATATGGGAATTGAACCATTCCTACTTTCTTCTAGTTTATTGGCCGTTTTATCGCAACGCCTTGTGCGCACACTGTGCCCTGAGTGTAAGAGTTTACACGAACCTTCAGAACAAGAAGCTGCCATTTTGGGTATCGAACCTGGTTCCAACCATAAAATTTACAGTGCCAACGGCTGTATCGCCTGTAATCACACGGGCTATAAAGGAAGAACAGGTATTCATGAACTGCTAATTGTCGATGAAGTTATTCGTGAACTTGTACACAACGGACGCGGTGAACAAGCCATTGAAAAATACATCAGACAAAACACCCCCAGTATCCGAGAAGACGGCTGTAGTAAAGTGCTAGCTGGCATTACCACACTGGAAGAAGTCCTTCGCGTCACTAGGGAGGAATAGGGTGGCAGCATTTGGATACAAAGCCCTAAACGCCAAAGGCAAACAAGTCGACGGAATTTTGGAAGGCGATAACCCTCGCCAGATTCGACAGCAATTGCGTGACAAAGGCCTCATTCCTCTGGAAGTAGAGCCTGCAACGGTTAAAGAGCGAAAAGATTCCAAAGGCTTTCAATTGTTTAAGCCAAAGATATCCTCCAGCGATTTGGCATTGCTTACGAGACAATTGGCGACACTTGTCGAGTCGGCATTGCCCCTTGAAGAGGCGCTGTTGGCCGTTGCTGAACAATCAGAGAAACCTCGTCAAAAGAACATGATGATGGCTGTGCGCAGCCGAGTCGTTGAAGGTCACAGTCTTGCTGAGGCAATGGCTGAGTTTCCACATATTTTTGACCAACTATTCTGCGCCATGGTCGCTGCAGGTGAGAAGTCAGGCCATCTAGATACGGTTTTAGAACGCCTGGCTGACTACACCGAGAAGAAGCAGCAAACCCAAAGCAAAATCGTACAAGCGATGGTTTACCCCACCATAATGGTAACCGTTGCTCTAGTTATAGTGACGCTTCTGCTGACCTATGTAGTACCTAAAATCGTTGGCCAGTTCGACACAATGGGACAAGAACTTCCCGCAATCACACAATTCTTAATTGCTTTAAGTGAATGGGTCAAAGCCTATGTGGTGCATGTCATTGTGGCAATCTTTCTTGTCATAGTGACGTTTAACCATTTAATGAAACGAGATGCGTTTCGGTTAAAAGCTCACCAGATTTTGTTGCGCTTACCCGTAGCTGGAAAGGTAATTAAGGGACTTAACACTTCTCGGTTTGCCAGTACCCTCAGCATTCTTACCGCCAGTGCCGTCCCGATTTTGGAAGGCATGCGTATCGCCGGACAGGTACTGTTAAACGAACATGTTAAAAAGCTTATCTTGGAATCTGCCGTCATGGTGCAAGAAGGTTCAAGCCTTAAAGTTGCACTAGGAAAAACTAGGGTGTTTCCACCGATGATGATGCACATGATTGCCTCTGGTGAGAAAAGTGGCGAATTGCAGCAAATGTTGTCCCGCGCCGCGAGCAATCAAGATAGAGAGTTTGAGATGCAAGTAAATATAGCTTTAAGCATCTTAAGCCCAATGTTGATTCTGGCCATGGCCGGTATCGTATTTTTTATTGTTATAGCAATTTTATTACCTATCGTTTCACTCAATTCGATAGTTTAAATGGGAGTATTAAAATGAAAGCTAAGGGCTTTAGTTTGATTGAGGTGATGGTGGTCATTTTGATTATCGGAATTATGACGGCAATCATTGCACCAAACATTCTAGGTAACACGGAAGAAGCGAAACTGAAAAAAGCGGCAATTGATATTCAACAGCTTGAAAGTGCATTAGAAATGTACAAGCTACGCAATAACGTGTTTCCAACAACCGAGCAGGGGTTAGACGCCCTGGTGAATGCACCAACAATCGACCCTGTTCCACGTAATTTCCCTGCTGATGGTTTTATCAAACGTTTACCTGCAGACCCTTGGGGAGCTGAATATCAACTTATTAGCCCTGGGGAACTGGGAACCATCGATATTTTTAGCAATGGACCAGACGGCCAGCCAGGTACTGATGACGATGTCGGTAATTGGAATATCAACGATTACTTAAATTAATCCCGATTTGAACCCATTATCGATATGCGAGAGTACAAAAACGGGGGGTTTTCCCTCATAGAAATCATGGTCGTGCTGGTGATACTCGGTGTCTCCGCCATGATTGTTGTGCTCTCCTTTAACCCACCTGACGCAAGTGACGAACTGCGCAAAAAGGCGCAACGCTTTCAAGTGGTATTTGATATGGCCTCTGACTACGCCATATTAAATCAAACCGAGCTAGGTTTGCGTGTTGAGCCAGAAAAAAACAGTTATCACTTCTTATACCTTGACGAAGAACAAGAATGGCAGCCAATAGCCACAGAAAAGTTTTTTCAGGAAACCGTGTTAGAAGAGGATTTTAGCCTTGAGTTGGAGCTTGATGGCTTACCTTGGGTAACTGAAGATAATAACTTGTTTGACAACAGTATTTTTGATGAGTCACTTTCTGTTTCTGAAGAGGGAGTGGAAATCGGTGAAGATGAGGAAGAAAAGCCCAAGCCTCCCCAAGTTTTTATTTTCTCCAGTGGCGAAATTACGCCGTTTAGTCTGGTGTTGAAATTTGAGCCGCAATTTGGCGATTTAGACGTTGCTTATTTCAGAGTCAATGGCATTGACTTTACCCCACTCGAATTAGAGGGGCCTTTAGAATACCTATGAAGAATGCAGGTTTAACATTGCTAGAGGTAATGGCCGCTATTGCGATATTCGCGCTTACCGCAACATCCATAATGAAAGCTGCTGGCGATCACTTACAAGGTATCGCTGTTTTAGAAGAAGCAACATTCTCAAATTGGGTAGCCGACAACAGACTACAGCAAGTGGTTATTGAGGATGTCTGGCCTCCGCAGAATAATAAGCGCGGTACTATGGAAATGGCTGGCCGCACTTGGTACTGGCAACAGGTCGTTTCTGCTACACAAGACAAAGAACTACGGCAGGTTGAAATTATCGTCACAACCGACCAAAAAGGTGAGAACGTCGCTACTAGCTTAGTTACCTTTGTTGCCAATCCTCGTCCAGCCAAAGGAGACTTTGGTTTTGCAAACTAATCAAGGGTTTACATTACTCGAGATATTGGTAGCCATCGCCATTGTTACCCTAATCGGATTGGCTTCGAACAGTGTCCTCACAACTGTGCTTGCGACCGATGAAACCTCCAATATTCGCTTTACTCAACTGCAAAATCTGCAGCGCGCCATGATGTTTATTGAAAGAGATATTACTCAGGCGGTAGCTCGTCCGGTGAGAATCGAAGGCGAAAACAATGCGATTGTATTAACCGGAGCATCCAATGCCTTTGACAGTGAAGCAGATGGCATGGGCATCGTTCGTGCCGGGTGGCATAACCCGCAATTGATTTTACCTCGTAGCACCTTGCAACCGGTTGCCTATCGACTGCAAGAAGAACAACTACAACGGGTTTACAGTGACCACATTGACAATGTCATCGGTGCCGAACCAAAAGTAAGAATCATGTTAGAGGCTGTGGAGGACCTACAATTTCAGTATCTCATTGAAGATGAAGAGTCCACTAAATGGGAAGACTCGTTTACTGGTAGCAAACTTCCAAAAGCCCTATCAATCGAAATATCTACCACTGAATTTGGCGTCATTCGCCGAGAGTTTGCACTAGCGAGTGATAATTCATGAAACAGCGCGGTGTAGCACTTATCATAGTCTTATTGGTGGTGGCCTTTGTGGCTGTTATCGCCATCGAAATGGCGGGTAGATTGCAATTGCAAGTGAAGCGCACCAGTAACATCAAAGACAGTAAGCAGGCATACTGGTATGCCATGGGAGCAGAGGCTTATGCCCGTAAAACCATTGCACAACTGCTGCAAGAAGAAGATCCCCTCAATATTAATCAACCCTGGGCGCAAGACAGCATCATGTTTCCGATGCCTAACGGCGGCATTGAAGCAGAATTGATGGACATGCAAAGCTGCTTTAACTTGGACGCTTTGCAAAAAGACGACACCCAAAACAGTAAGGCGCAAGAAAAGAGTGCGTTTGAAAGGTTATTACAAACCGATACTTTAGAAATTCCACCTCTGAGCGTGGAGACGGTGCGCGACACTACCATGGACTGGCTGGATAGCGATACCATTCCCGATGGAACTTATGGCGTTGAAGACTCAGAATACGAATCCCTGTTAAATCCCTATTTGGCAGCAAACGGTTTAATGGTAAGCAAATCGGAGTTTAGACTGGTCAAAGGCGTAGAACCGGCGTGGATTGGCAGAGTAATGCCGTTTTTGTGTGTGATCCCAGGAAAAACTGATTTGCAAATAAACGTCAATACCATTCATCAGGACAGAGCCCCTTTACTTGCAGCGCTTTTAGGTACATCAGAGGCTGATGCGCAAAATCTTATCAGAAATGTGCCATACAAAGACAAGGCTGCGTTTTTGGCTACCACAGAAGTCAGTGCACTTAATTTGACTCAAGAACAGCAAGACTGGTTTGTAGCGGAAACAGAATATTTTATTTTAAGCGTGAAGAGCCGTTACAATAACGCGTCATTCGCAATGTCATCACTGTTAAAAATAGATTCAGAAAACAAGGTCACGACCGTAAGGCGTGAGTTCGGAGGTAAAATCTAATGGAAAAACTTGTCGTAAGACTTGGCCAGAACAATGAAGATACGATTCATTGGCTACTCTGGTCAGAGTCAGAACAGGAAATACGAGCCTCCGGAGAACTAGAGAATACGGATTCACTCTCTTCGCTCAAAGACAGAACCGGTCAAGATTCACTGATAGCACTTGTTCCAGGTAGCAACGTCACGCTCAAGCAGGTTAATTTACCACCGAAGGCCAGCCGCAAGGCTCTTTTGGCGATTCCTTTTATGTTGGAAGACGAGGTACTGGGCGACATTGAAGATCAATTCATTGTGCTTAATGACAGGGAAGGCGATCAGCAAGAAGTATTAGTAGTGGCGCATGCCAATATGCAAAAGTGGTTGGAGACGATAAAAGAGGCAGGATTTCACTGTGAAAAAATGTTGCCGGACGCGCTCTGCCTACCTAGTGAAGAAGGCACTTGGCACGCGTTGGGACTGGGCACTGATGTTTTGCTCAGACTAAACAAATGGGAAATTCTTACCGGCGAAACACAATGGCTTCCACTGGCTATTGCCAACTACAGTAAACAGCAAGAAGATAAACTCAAAATTGTATTTTCTTCAGAACCTCAGCTGCACAATATTCCCAATGCTGAAATCGAACATCAGCCTAGTGATCTTCCTATGCAGATACTTGCGATGGAGGCAATTACAAGCAAGTTAACTCTGTTACAAGAACAATATAAACCGAAAAAACGCGGGGGCAGTAAGCGTGCACAATGGCGCATGGCCGCAGCTTTAGGCGCAACGGCACTGCTATTAACCTTTGTCGATAAAGGTATTGAAGCCAGTCGATTGCAAACGCAACAAGACCAATTGCGGTCTGAGATAATGCAAGAGTTCAAACGAGCCTTTCCCGAGGTCACTCGCGTTCGTGATGTAAAACGCACAATGCAGCAGCGCATTTCACAACTTGAAAGTGGTGGTAGCGGCATCTCTATGTTGGTAATGATGTCTCAGTTGAGCAACGCTTTTAGTTCTAGCGCAGTAAAACCTCAATCAATACGCTTTGACAGTCGTCGAACAGAAATTAGATTACAGGCCGTTGCTGACAATTTTGAAGCGTTAGAAAACTTCAAACGACAAGTAGAAGCCAAGGGTTTTACCGTTGAGCAAGGCGCTATTAACAATAGAGATTCCCAGGTAGTGGGCTCGCTGGCGATAAGGAGCTAACAATGGAAGAATTGAAAAAACGCTATGCACAGCTGAATGAAAGAGAGCAGAAGATGTTGCTTTTAGGCGGCGCATTTTTGATCATCGCAATAGTTTATTTTCTCGTTTACGCGCCTTTACAAACAAGCGTTACACAAGGGCGTACCGCGGTTGTAAAACAGCAAGAGTTATTAACATGGGTTAGCCAAAACTCCAACAAAGCGATTCAACTAAAACAGTCAAGTGGCAACAAAAGTAACTTCCAGGGATCGCTTACTCAAGCTGTAAATCAAACCGCCAATCGATTCAAAGTACAGGTTACAAGAATGCAGCCTAATGGTGATGAGTTACAAGTGACTGTTGATAGCGTGGTGTTTAACGACATGCTGTCGTGGTTACAAGCCATTGAAAATATGGGAATAACAATTCTTGAAGCGGATTTTGCTGAGACCAGTACGGCCGGCACAGTCAAGGTTCGCCGTCTAAAACTGGCAAAAGGCTAAGGAGATTATAAAGACATGTCCGTTATTAAATGGATCGGCTTAGGCTTTTGTGCGTATCTAGTATTTCTTGTTTCAGAGCTACCTGCCAACCAGGTTCTGAGCCGAGTTAACTTACCTCAGCAGTTGAGCATCCAAGGTGTATCCGGTTCAGTTTGGAGCGGCAGAGCTGAATCTATTCGCTACGCCGGTACGACCGTTTTTAATGCACAATGGAATCTGAGGTTTTTACCACTTTTACTGGGACGCGCGTCGATAGACATTAAAGCGGGTGATAGACGCGATTCAGATAGCATCTCGATAAATGGACACATTTCACTGAGTAAAGGCAAAATCTTGGCCGACAACTTACAAATGTACATTCCCACTGATATTGTTATGGCAAATTTAGCCATTCCATTACCAGTTAACGCCTCTGGTAGATTCAAAGTAGATATTAATCAGCTCGTTTACCCACAAAGTTGCCAGGAGTTACAGGGGAATGGGCAATGGTTAAATGCCGGGGTTGCCGGAACATCTGGTAACATAGAGTTGGGACAATTTGATGCGACACTGGCTTGTCAGGAAGATAAAATTGCCGTGAAGGTAGCGCCACCTAATAAATTAGGACTTGATGTTACGGCTTTAGTCGATAACAAAGGTAAAATTTCCGCTACTGGTAGATTTAAGGTCGACCCTAGTCTCCCACAGGAAGTGCATGTAGCGGCTAGTCTCTTTGGCGACAAAGATAACGACGGATTTTACTCGATAAGTCTTTAAAGGAATAAAGCCCAAGCGCTCAGTTACTGTACCGGGTTTGCTTTGATGTCAGAAATAAAATCTCGATAATCCGAGACAGAAACGAATTCTTCAATTTCCCTAACCGGCTTTTTGCTATCGGGATTCTCGACCGCGAGAAGGTGTGCTATCCCAAACTCTCTAGCAGCACCTAATATAGGTAAGCTGTCATCTACGAACAGAGTTTGGTTCGCATCAAACGCAAATCTATCTTGTAATTTTTGCCAAAGCTCTTGTGATTCCTTTGTAACACCGAATTCATGGGTAGATACCAGTGTATCAATATGCTCATCTAACTGGGTTTTTTCTATTTTTAATGACAACGAGTCTGGATGTGCGTTAGTAACAAGAATAACTCTTCTTCCTGATGCTTTAAGCGCGTTCAAAAAGGGAATAGTGTCATCTCTCATTTGAATGAGGTGATCTATTTCTCGCTTCATTTCCATGATGTTCAAATCAAGCTTTTGCGCCCAAAAGTCCAGGCAGTACCAATCTATCGTTCCCATCACTTTTTCATATTCTTTTTTCATGTATGCCATAGTGTAGTGCAGAGGCTTGTCCAGCTTTTCTGACAACTTGACGGGTAAGTATTCCATCCAAAAATGGTTGTCAAAATGTAAATCCAGAAGAGTACCGTCCATATCTAATAAAACGGTATGAATTTGATTCCAAGGTAACGTAGGCATTTGAAATAAGACAGGTTATAGTATGTATTCAAGTATTCTAACCTGACTGGGGATCGAGTCCACCGAAAAAAATGAGTAAAGCCGACACGCCAAAACAATTACCAACCATACACAAAAGGGAAATTGTCGCTAAGAGCGGACTGTTCCGAGTTGAGCAATTACATCTCGAATTCAGTAATGGTGAAGAACGCATTTTTGAACGTATGGCAGGGTCTGGCCGCGGCGCTGTGATGATCGTTCCATTCATCAACAACGAAGAATTCTTGCTAGTCAAAGAATACGCAGCCGGTCTTCATGAATATCAAGTCGGTTTTCCAAAAGGTTTAATTGATCCTGGCGAATCCCCTGAAGAGGCCGCAAATCGCGAACTTAAGGAAGAAGTGGGATTCGGCGCTAAGAAAATACAGCATTTACACACTGTAACCATGGCACCTACCTTTTTTAGCGCTCACATGCACATTATGGTGGCAACCGATCTCTACCCTGAAAAATTAGTTGGTGACGAACCAGAACCTTTGGAAGTGCAACAGTGGCACATCCGGGATATGCATAAACTATTGGCGCGCGAAGACTTTACCGAAGCAAGGTGCATCGCAGCTTTATATATGGCTAAAGAATGGCTTGAGAAATGATAGTTAACCCTAGACAGGAGCTGCTCGATATCGCGAAACGGGCGGCCAAAATTGCAGGAATAGAAATTCTTCAAATATATGATTCTGGAGATTTCGAGAGTTTTAGTAAGGACGACAGCTCTCCGGTTACTACTGCAGATTACAAAGCAAATGAAATCATTTGTGACTTACTTCAGGATTTTGATCCAGACATTCCAATAATGTCCGAAGAGACTAAACATGAAGATCTCTCGATTAGACGTAATTGGGAACTCTATTGGCTCATTGACCCAATCGACGGTACCCAAGAATTTATCGCGAGAAGCGGTGATTTTGCGGTAAATATCGCACTAATTGAAAATAATGAACCGGTGATTGGTGTTATTTATTGGCCTGTGGGTGAAACACTTTATTTTGCCAGTAAAGACTTTGGTGCCTTTAAAGAAAGTCCAAAAGAAGATAGACAAATATCGGTTCGAAAACTTGAAGATCCTGATCACGGCGAAGTACTAGTCGCCATTAGTCGACGCCAACCGGTAGAACGGGTTATGTCCAAAATGACCAAGGATCGCATCTACAGCACATTACCACTGGGCAGTTGCTCACTTAAATCTTGCTTTATTGCAGAAGGTAAAGCTGACGTCTTTTTACGGATTGGTGTAACCGGTGAGTGGGATACTGGCGCCCCGCAATGTATCGTTAGCGAAGCTGGCGGCAAGGTTTTAGCAGCCGATTTTGCGCCACTTACCTACAATAAACGTACCAGCCTGATAAACCCCGATTTTGTTGTACTTGGAGATCAGCGCGTCGACTGGCAACAAATCATTTTGCATCAACTAGTGAGCAAATCATGAAAAAAATTATCATTACCTTTGCACTTCTGATTTTTACTTTAACGGCTAATGCGGCCTGGCAAATTGACGCGGAACAAAGCAGCGTTACCTTCGTGTCGACGAAACAAGAACATATCCGCGAAATACATAAAATTCCTGGAGTAAGTGGTTCTATCTCGGTTAAGGGCGAGCTCGTCATGACATTAGACTTGTCCACTATTGAGTCTGGTATTGAAATCAGAAACGAGCGAATGAAAGAAATGCTGTTTAAAATTGCCACCTTTCCAACAGCAACAATTACCGCTCAACTTCCCGATCTTTCTCGCAAAACCAAACTCGACAAATTTGATGCCGAATTAAATCTTCATGGTTTATCAAAAACGATTTCAGTAGAAGCGCTTGTTGCCCGTACTGCCAAAGGGGAAATAATGGCGTCACTTACGCAACCGATTATCATTAACGCGTCTGATTTTGGACTGGATGCAGGTGTAGCGGCACTACAGAAGGTTGCCGGACTGACGAGTATTGGTACCAGCGTCCCAGTATACGTGACCCTCGTTTTCAAAAAAGCGAGCTAATTAAAGACTTAATTGATCGGCAGCGAGAATATCAAAAGACTCGCTGTCTTCATCGTAAACGATGTGTGCCTGACCCGTTTTAACTGCCAACATAACTTGTTCACACTTATCTGCAAGCGACACTTCTTCGGCACCGTAATCCGTTCCCTCGCGTAATACGAAAGCCTCAACAAGATTTTTGAAGCTCTCCTTCGGAATTTCAGTCCAAGGCACTATCATAGTAGTTACTAACTCCAAATTTATTCATAGTTAATATTTACAAGTAAGCACACACAAAGTTTTAAAACGTCAAAATTTGTCTAATGAGACGACATAAGCAATTAAATGAATAAATGTTCTCTCACAAAACGAAACCGCTTATTGTTCGAAGAACTGTAACACCCGTTTGTGCAACCACTTATCCATCGCAAAAATATTGCCCTGAACAAAACCTACATGGCCACCTTTTTCACTCAACTCTAATGTTACCGATGTCGACAACTCTGACTCCGTTGGCGTTATATCTGGATGCATAAAAGGATCGTCTTTGGCATGTAAAATCAATGTCTCAGTTTCGATATTCGACAAGTATCCAATTGCACTACATCGATTGTAATAATCATCAGCTCCTTCAAAGCCATGCAAAGGCGCGGTGATCGCATCATCAAACTCGTAAAAAGTTGATAGCGACTGTAATTTTTCTTTGGTCAACCCAAGAGACGAAGCGTAATCATGTTGTTGTGACTTGACTAAAAAGCGCTGTTTCATACTTCGAACAAGATGAGACTGATAAATTTTTGAAAAACCCTGACCAATACTTTCAGAACATTCCCCTAACTTAAAAGGAGGGGAAATCGCAGTGGCTTTGTTAAGCCATGTTTGTTTGGGCTCCTCACCCAACAATTTCAACAGCATATTCGCGCCAAGCGAAAATCCGAGCCCCATAATAGGTATATTCGGGTACAGCGACCTGATATGCGCGAGCACATTCTTTGCATCAGCCGTATCTCCGGAATGGTAAGAACGCTCGGTACGATTCGCTTTTCTACCACAGCCCCTAAAATGCATCATCACAGAGCGCCATCGGTTCTTGTGTAGAAAGTGCATGAAGTCGCTGGCGTAGTGAGAATCAACCGACCCTTCTAGACCGTGGAATAGAACAACCAATCCTTTGCAATGTTCAATTTCTGGCATCCATGCTAGCTCTACAAAATCCTCATCTTCAGTTGCAAACTCTTGCCAGCTAATGGGTAAATTCTTGGTTCCCATAAAAAGCCTGGGCAGTATAGTTTGCAAATGCTGATTCTTCATCCACGCTGGTGCTTTAAATTCAGATTCAATTATCATTTATCAATTAAAATACTAATTATTCTTATAAATATATTGTTTAAATACAGATAGATACTTATTCGCTTCAGCACCTACTCCACTGAAACACAGCTGCGTGTTCTCAAAAAGACTCGCGTTAGGTTTTTGGTTGTCAGTTGATACGTGTACGACTTTCATTGAGTTTAAAGTAGACACCAATATGCTCTGTTGCGCTTGTTCTAGCGCTAATTCTTGCTGCAGTAGAGCAGCATATCTATCTTGTTGGTTCTTATTGGCCGCTCTCAGTTTTCGATGCTGCTTTAATTCTACATCACTATTTTTGATTACACCTTTGAGCTGATGCAATTGCTCAGCGCTTAATTTTACGCGCAAACTATCTAACCAACAGCAAAGCAGGATCAGATTCACATTGAAGTCAAAATTGTCTTGTAGCGTCAAACAAGCCTGTTTGATTGGTTCAGGCGAATAGAACTCTAACGAAAACTGCCAAAAGCTATCAGAGTTAAATGGACTCATGAGGTTAACCTGCGGTTCCTTTGAGTTCTTCTTCAAATTCAACACGTCTTTGCTCTATTGCTTCTTCTAACTCCATCCACTCGTGCTCCAGCTCTTCTAACGCTTGTTTGTTAGTAGCTTGAGTCGATAACAATGTTTTCAGTTGGTCTTTTTGGCTAGCAGCATATAGCTCAGGATCGGCTAATTTAGATTCCAATTCATTTGCTAGTGTTTGTTCTTTTTCAAGTTTTGATTCTACTGAAGACAGCTTTTTCTTTAGCGGCTGAATAGATTGCCTAAATTGCGCTTCCAAGCGTTTAATATCTTTGCGCTGAACTTTGTCGGTTCCAGTATTTTGTTTAGCTCCCTCTTGTGCATTTTTATTACCTGCCAAAATCAATTTCTGATAATCATTCAAGTCGCCATCAAAGGGGGTTACGGTACGCTCAGCAACAAGATAAAAGTCATCACAAACTGCTTCAAGCAAGAACCTGTCGTGGGAAACTAATATAATTGCACCAGGGTATTCTTGGAGTGCCAACGTTAAGGCTGTGCGAGAGGTTAAATCCAAGTGGTTAGTAGGCTCATCCAATAACAGTAAATTGGGACGTTGATAAACCACAAGTGCTAAAGCGAGCCTCGCTTTTTCTCCACCAGACATGGGCTCAACTGGCTCAAGAGCCTGATCTCCGTGAAAACCAAAACCACCTAAAAAATCACGTAAAAACTGTTCTTTCGCTTGTGGGTCTAATGTACGCAGATGTTCCAGTGGTGACGAAGATAAATGTAGATGCTCCAGTTGATGCTGCGAAAAATAACCAACATTCAGTCCCTGACTGGATTCATATACCCCATTTACGGCCGGTAAATCACCAGACAAGGTTTTTACGAGTGTCGACTTCCCCGCACCATTGTGACCAAGTAACCCAATTCTGCTTCCTGGAACCAGATTCATTTGAATCTTTTCTAGAATAATAGCGTCACCATAACCGGCAGCCACCTGTTCCATTTTCACTAGTGGATTGGGCAATTTATCACAGGGTAAGAACTCAAAAGAGAATGAACTTTCTTGTTGTACAGGTAATATCTGTACCATTTTCTCCAGTTGTTTCTTACGACTTTGTGCTTGTTTCGCCTTACTTGCTTTCGCCCCAAAGCGATCGACAAATTTTTGTAAATGCGCAACTTGTGCCATTTGTTTTTCAGCAGCAATGTTTTGCAGCCTTTGTTTTTCGGCCTTTTGAATCTCGTAGCTGGTGAAGTTGCCCTTGTAGAGTTGCAATGTTTGTTGTTCTAAACTCAAAATTTGCTGCACTGTGGCATCTAGAAAGTCGCGATCGTGAGAAATAAGTACGAGTGTCCCCTGATAACCAACGAGCCATTTTGCCAACCAAAGTACCGCATCCAAATCCAAGTGATTAGTAGGTTCATCCAACAACATCATGTCAGACTGACAAATTAGTGCTTGCGCTAAATTAAGGCGCATGCGCCAACCACCGGAAAACTCACTGACGAGGTTCTGTGCTTGCTTTTCTTTAAAGCCAAGACCGGCCATGATACTGGCGGCACGAGCATAGATGGTTTCCGCACCTACATCTTGTAACTTGCCATGAAGTTCAGCAGCAAGCATGCCGTCGTGATTACTTTCAGCGTCAACAAGTGCTTTTTGCAATTCTCGGAATTGTTGATCTCCGTCGAGTACATATTCGATAGCAGCCTTTTCAACCGCAGGCGTCTCCTGTTTAACAATGGCGATACGCCAATCTTTAGGAATCGAGAAATCGCCTGCTTCAGGTTGTAAATCGCCTTGAAGCATCGCGAAAAGACTCGATTTACCCGACCCGTTCCGACCAACCAATCCCACTTTTTGATTAAAGTGCAGTTTTAAAGACGCGTCTTGGAATAAGGTTTTAGTACCTCGCATTAATGCAAGGTTAGAAAAGTGAATCATTAATTACTCTGCAGATCCTGATTGTGTTTAATCCTGTATCTACTAACACAAGATTGTTTGCGTAATTTTCTATGATAAGATTTGCGCCAGTTTGAACCAAGCCTACCTTAGATGCAAAAGAAGCTTAAAAAGAGATTTATCGCCGGCGCTGTTTGCCCCGAATGTAAAGCCCAAGATACCTTAATGTTGTATATGGAAAACAATGTTGAGAAGGTACGCTGCGTGGTTTGTTCTTATCAAAAGTCCCAGGTTGATAGCCAAGTTGAAAAAAGCACGCGAAAAGACGAAAACGTCATTGGTATATTCAAACCCGGAGCCTAGCCGATAAAGTCAATAATGTGGTGGCGGTGTTTCTTCAGCTTCAGACGCCATGTTACTTACAGACATCTGCTTAACTTTATCCATTATGTGACCTAATTTAAATTCAAGATCTTGAATTTGTCTCTGCTGTTTTACAAGCGCGGCATTAAGTTTTTCAATAGTGTCTTCCTGATAGGCCAACTTCATTTGAAGCTCTTCAATATCATTCATGTTTCGCGTACTACTCAATAGAAATTTGGGCGCATTATACCCAAGAAAACGGTAAATTGTGGGATTTGCTATCGCTTCATAAACTCAAAGTATGAGGGCTAATCAAGCTGCCAAACTTCAGCCCAGCCCGAACTGCTTTCGGAAATAACCTGATTATCATCATAAAAACCAACCCCATATACAATGGCACTATTGCCTACCGAACGTGAATTCGGTTTTACACGCCAGTGCTGAAGTCGCTCGCCAGTATTAACATCCCATAGGGTCAGATGCCGATCGGGCGACCCAGTCAAAAGTTTAGAGCCATCATCGGAGAACTCGACGGAAGTGAATATTTTCTGACGCTGCAAAAACTTAAGCTGACTCACTAACTCACCAGTTTGCACATTGTAAATACGCGCCGCTTTTTGACTGTCGGCGGTAAACAAAAATCGTCCTTTCGGATCCAACGCCACTTTAGTCACTCTGCTTGGATGGTCATAACGTCGTATCACCCGGCCAGTGTCGGTATCCCACAAATACGCAACATAATCGTTGCTTCCGGTCAGAGCGTAACGGCCGTTAGGAGATAGATCGACGCTATTGATTTTTTCTTGATGCCCAAGAAACTCAATGCGCCGGCCTGTATAGGGCTCAAAGAACAATACAGTTCCGTTGCCACGACCAACAAGAATACCCGTTCCTCCATTAGCAACAGCGACGTCTCTCACAGTAGATTCATCAATACGCCAAAAGCCTTCGGGTTCTCCGTTTTGCAAATTCCAAATGGCAAATGAATCGCGATCAGCGGTAATCACAGTCGATGTATCGTAAGCAATCTTAATGTTTGAAACGAGGTTAACGCCTTCTCCTTCGTAACCCCATTGATAGATTTTTTGATTGAACTCTAGATCCCAAACGATAACGCCTAAATCAATGCTGGAAACCACACTGATTTTAGCGTCCGCCGAAATATCTGCTGCCTGGGTGCCATCCTCAGCGTGTTGAAACTCCAATACGGGTTTAGAACCGCTATCGACACACGCAGTAATGCTTACAAGACAGTAAATTATTAAAATATTTCTCAGCATTTTAACCTTTCGATGGTTCCCACCGCTTAAAACAGCGTTTAGTATATGGCCCTTGCGCGAAAACTGCTTGTCAGTATGAGGGGCTTTTTTCAACTATTTCAACATAAAAACTGATTTCGGAGCAAACGATGAAAAAGCGTTCCCTGGTATTAGCTTTGACCAGTGTACTTGCACTGGCTGCCTGTCAACAGGAATCAACGACCCAAACTAAAGAGAATAAGGAATCAACCGTGGCAATTCAAAAGTCTGACCTAGTCACAGATGCACAGAAACAAGCTTACGCACTAGGCGAAAACATGGGCCAGTACGTTGCACAACAATCAGCACAACAAGCAGAACTTGGCTACCCACTGGACAAAGAACTAGTGCAACAAGGTTTTAACGCAGCAATGAACGGCAATGCACTATTCACAGAAGCTGAATCTCGTCAGCTAGTGCAAGCATTGCAACAAGCACTTCAGGCGAATCAACAAGAAGTTGCTCAGCAAGAAGCGCAAGAAAACCAGAAGGCAGGTGAAGCCTACTTAGCAGAAAACGGTAAGCGTGAAGGCGTTATTACCACCGAGTCAGGTTTGCAGTACGAAGTATTGACTGCTGCAGAAGGCGATAAGCCAAGTGCAACAGATACCGTTGAAGTCCACTACCACGGTACATTGATTGACGGCACTGTATTTGATTCTTCTGTTGACCGTGGTGAGAGCATTTCTTTCCCACTAAACGGCGTTATCAAAGGCTGGACTGAAGGCGTTCAGTTAATGTCAGTTGGCTCTAAGTATCGCTTCCACATTCCAGCGGAATTGGCCTATGGTGGCCGTGCAACAGGAAAAATTGGTGCTAACTCTGCGCTTATTTTTGATGTTGAACTGATTTCAATCGCAGCAAGCGACGCTAAATAATCAGTGACCTGCAGATAGGAAAAAAGCCGTCAAAACGGCTTTTTTCTTTTTCACGACAAATTCCTTGCCGAACATTTTCCTGCCCTGTTATGGGCGAGCCCAAACAATCATTGAGCTATAAACGATAGATTGCAATGTCTTGCAGTAAACCTTGAAGGTTCGGTTATAACCTCACTTACAAGGACTACCAATATGGTTTAGAGCGTTAATTTATACCTCCTTACCAAGGACAATTCTGATAATGTAATAATAGTTTAACATTGCAAATTTCGCCTGTTAGAAACTCGCTTTTTTGCATGCTAAAACACTAAGATATTGTTAATTCGATAGATTTAATTTTAGAGGATAGTTATCTTGCGAACGCCGCTTATTACCCGTCCGGGATATAACAAACTTAAGGCCGAACTTGACTATTTATGGCGCACAGAAAGACCTGAAATAACAGCAAAAGTCACATGGGCAGCTAGCCTTGGCGATCGCAGTGAAAATGCCGACTACAAAGAAAACAAACGAAAACTGAGACAAATTGATTCACGCGTAAGGTATTTGACCAAGCGCTTAGAACAGTTAAAAGTTATCGATCCTTCAGCAGAGCAAATGGGCAAAGTGTTTTTTGGTGCCTGGGTTACTATTGAAAATGACGCTGGAGAGCAAAAACGCTTTCAAATTGTCGGTTACGATGAAATTTTTGAGCGTAAAGATTGCATTTCCATAGACTCCCCCATGGCGAGAGCCTTGCTGAAAAAGCAAATAGATGATGATGTCACTGTTAAGACACCCGCAGGTGAATTCGAGTGGTTTGTTACCGCGATTGATTACGAACTGGACGAAAGCTAGGCAATTTCAATTTGCCTTTAAAGAGCTGATGAACCTGGCTGTTCACACAACCCCAATTTAACTCAAAGATTGCGTAAATCACCGCGATTAGATGCACATTTTTACTTGCTTTACGCTAAAATGACCGCATATCCCCTCCAGTTCTATTTAGCATCTGCAACGGAATACATATGTCTGAAAATATCCTGATTTCTTCTCTCGCTTCCGAGATCAATGTTTCTCCCATCCAAGTAAATGCTGCGGTGAGATTATTAGACGAAGGAGCCCCCGTTCCTTTTATCGCTCGTTACAGAAAAGAAGCCACACAGGGACTGGACGATGCTCAATTAAGACAGCTTGAGTCGCGTTTATCTTATTTACGAGAATTAGAAGACCGAAAATCCGTCATCTGTAAATCCATCTCTGAACAAGGCAAGCTAACTCCCGAATTAGAAAAGCAAATTGCCGCGACAAATAACAAAACAGAGCTTGAAGAAATTTACTTGCCGTTCAAGCCAAAGCGCAGAACCAAAGGAGAAATCGCCAAAGAGCAAGGCTTAGAACCTTTGGCTGTCGCGCTGTTAAATGATCCGCAGCTCACACCTGAATCTGAAGCAGAGAAATACATAAGTGAAAACGTAGCTGACACAAAGGCGGCGCTGGATGGGGCGAAATTCATTTTAATGGAAAAATTTGCCGAAGATTCCAGCCTGTTGAAAAAGGTACGACGCCATTTACTACAGAATGCATTTATTTCCAGCGAAATCATTGCAGGTAAAGAAAAAGAAGCCGAAAAATTTCAAGATTATTTTGCCCATTCCGAAAAGCTCGTGAATGTGCCGTCTCATCGTGCATTAGCTATGTTTAGGGGTCGCAACGAAGGTTTCCTAAAAGTTGCTTTACAAGCAGATCCCGCTCAAGAAGCCGGCACTGTGTCACAATGCGAACTGTTGATCGCTGAGCACTTCGAGCTAACAGATAGTCGCATAGCAGGTAAGCCAGCAGAAAAATGGTTGCGAGGAGTCGTTCAGTGGACATGGCGAATCAAGATACTCATGTACATGGAAACCGAGCTATTCGGGGATGTAAGAGAAAAAGCGGAACAAGAAGCTATTGGTGTTTTTGCATCGAACCTAAAAGATTTGCTTATGGCGGCTCCTGCGGGCGCTAAAGTGACTATGGGTCTCGATCCGGGTCTACGCACAGGTGTTAAAACCGCAATTGTTGACGCAACAGGAAAAGTGCTCGCAACCCATGTTATATACCCACATGCGCCCCAAAACCATTGGGACAAATCCAAGCGGACTCTGAGCAATCTGTGCCGTCAGTACAAAGTCGAATTAATCAGTATTGGTAATGGCACGGGTTCACGAGAGACTGATAAGTTAGTGACTGAACTACTAAAAGACGAGCCTGAGTTGGGTTTTGCAAAACTCGTTATCAGTGAAGCAGGTGCATCAGTTTATTCCGCTTCTGAGCTCGCCTCTGCTGAACTACCAGATATGGATGTTTCGCTCAGAGGTGCAGTATCCATTGCGCGTAGAATTCAAGATCCGCTCGCAGAGCTTGTTAAAATAGAGCCAAAAGCCATCGGTGTAGGCCAATATCAGCACGATGTTAGCCAAAGCATGTTAGGTAAGTCACTTGATTCTGTTATTGAAGATTGTGTGAATGCTGTGGGAGTCGATCTCAATACCGCATCGGTACCTCTGTTAACACATGTTTCTGGATTAAACAGAACGCTTGCGCAAAACATAGTGCAGTTCAGAAATGATAACGGCCAATTCAATAATCGAAAAGAGCTCTCGAAAGTAGCACGTCTTGGTCCAAAAGCGTTCGAGCAAGCAGCAGGTTTTTTAAGGATAAGAGACGGTGAAAACCCGCTCGATGCATCAGCTGTGCATCCAGAGGCATATGCGATTGTCGACTCTATCTCTCACACAAGTAATTTGGCTATCCAGCAATTAATGCAAGATGCCAAAGCAGTTATGGCGCTAAAAGCACAGGATTTTGTAACCGAAGAATTTGGTGAACCCACCATTAAAGATATTTTCTCCGAGCTCGTTAAACCAGGTAGAGACCCTCGCCCTGAGTTTAAAACCGCAAAATTCAAAGAAGGAATAGATAAAATTTCTGACCTCAACCCAGGAATGGTATTGGAAGGTGTAGTAAGCAACGTTGCTAACTTCGGAGCATTCGTAGACTTGGGTGTGCATCAAGATGGACTAGTCCATATATCTTGCCTTACAGACAAGTTCATTTCAGACCCAAGAGAAGTTGTTAAGGCAGGTGATATCGTCAAAGTTAAGGTATTAGAAGTTGATGTGGCGCGCTCACGTATTTCACTTACCATGCGTTTGCATGATGAGGTACAACACAAACCTGCACAAAAGAAACAGCAAACTAATCGCCCACAAAAGAAACATCACGCTGCCAAGCCGCAAAACAATGCGCCAGGAAATAGTGCGATGGGCAATGCGCTAGCAGAGGCGTTTGCCAAGGCGAAAAAAGGCTAGAACGGTATTTAAAAGTAAGAGTGAGCGCTAACTTGGTAAAGTAGTGTTTGCTTAAGCGGTTTGTTGCAATCCAGATATTCTGGGTTGCGACACCTGTTGATAAAAGCCTTCGATTCTGAGCGCTCGAGCATTAATTTCGGCGTCTCGTGTCGTTTGTTCTCTTCTAAACTCTTCAGCACCTGTTTCCAATCCAACAGCTTCAGCTACAGGGTCTGGGGTTTCTTCGAGTAAACGAGTTGGGCCAGTTATATCGCTTGGGTTTACAATCTCATCGAGCTCAGGTGCTTCATTTACTTCAGGGCTCGCCGATACACCTTCTTCACTAAAAACTCTATCGAATGATGCTTGTAAGTTTTCAGTATTTTCAGCGGCTATGTCTGCACGTGCTTCTTGCGCTTTGCGGGCTGCTTCACCGGCGACTCTTAAGTCTTGCGGCGAGGGTTCGTTAGGCGCCAAGGCTGCCGCTCGAACTTGCTGCATTTTACGCAAAGTTTCTTCCGGGTCACTCGCTTCAGAAATGTCTATCGACACTTCTCCGCCGACCGCATACTGCTGACCATCAGGACCCGTTTCGAATTCGTAAGAAGGCGAGCCTGCATATTGCCCGCCAACTGAAGCATGAGCTTGCTCGTGCGCTCTAACCTCACGATCACGTTCTTTTAATTCTTGAACCTTTTGCTGTTCAGCGGCTTCTTGCTGTTCTTTTTGACGTTCTTCAGCGTTCTCTCTACCGGCACTCGGGTCGTCCGCGTTATCTTGCTGTGCCGCATTATTCTGATCTTGAATGGCGGCTTCAGCATTCTGCTGCAGTGTTGCACGGTCATAAGTCAGTTGTTGGTTGACCTGCGCCGCGGTCCGAGAACGCTCTGATTCATTACCAACCCCAGCTTCCGCAGGTGAATTTTCTGACTGAGTAGGTTGGGGAATAGTTTCGCGTAATGCATTGTCACGGCGCGCAGATTCCGTGTTCACATTCGATGTTGTGAACGGAATTGCAGTTGGTATCGGCGTGACAATATTCATAGGGCTGATTTCGCTAGGTTCTATGCCAGTTCGTCAATTAAGCGACCAACGGTTTCATTTGCAACATCCAAAACCTTGGTAGACGCTTGCGCGTTATTAAGATTGTTTTGCAATGAAAGTAGGTCAGACGTAAAGGTATCGCCGCCACTCGGAAGTAAACTTGAAACATTACCGATTTGCTGCAAACCCACGTCACTCAACAAATCAGATGTTGACCGCAATGATGCTTGTTGTTGCGCCAAGCTGATTGATGTCGTAGTGATATTATTCGACGCATTATTCACGCCAAGCACTCCAGACACAATCGCTGAATTTAAATTGCTAGATACATCTATAGCCATAATATACCTCTATTACCTCATGTATAATTATTAACCAATCTAACGGCATAGGGAAGCGTAAATTTAGTCTTTGTTTAGATTAAGGCACCCGTACTTATAATCATAAGCTATAAAACTCCATGATCTTGTCAATAAATAAGGATTCATGGGAAATAAAAGGGGCGTGGGACGCCTTTGGTATTAGATACTTTTCAGAATTGGGGCAATAGACTTCAATTTGCTCACCCTGCTTTTTGGGTACTAATGAATCTTGAGAACCATAAATTCGCAATGTGGGTTGTCGAATATCACCTACCTGATCACGCAGGTCTACACTATGTAAAAACTCTAATCCTTGAGCCAAGGTAGCTTCTGACGGTGCTGATGTGCCGCGCAATAACTCTCTAAGGTTCTTCACATCGTTTCTTGCTGATTCGCTGCCCATCGCTTGAATCGCGAGAAAACGGTCTAACAATTTCTGATAATCATGCTTAAGTTGCGATTTGAATGAATCCAGCACAGCCGGTTTTATGCCTCGCCACGACTCTGTTTCTACAAAACATGGACTCGAACACAGCAGAATCAATTTGCGTATTTTATGCGGGAAAGCCAACGCGATTTGTTGCGCTACCAAGCCCCCGAGTGACCAGCCAATTAGTACACTGTTGTCAGGTAGTTGCGACGCAGTCAGCCCAGCGTACTCCTCAAAACTGAGGCTTTGCGACTGTGCTACTGCGTTGTCGTTGTAGCCAGGTAGGTCTGCAGACACAATGTCAGCCCACGAGTTCATTTTTTCTATCACAGGATGGAAAATGTGAGAGCTCATTCCCCAGCCATGTAAAAACACTAATTTATTAGGCTGTGTAGATTCATTGACTATCTTTTGCACGAAAAATAATTTACCCTTTTGATTGGAAAATGTACTCAAGGAAGGTAGATGCAACCCATACGGTTAATTGGGCATAAAGGATATGTGCCCCTCAAACAAAATCCCCTTTTTTCTCACATACGAAAGCGCATGCAAAGCACAGTGGACAAGCTAATACCCAACCAGTGTTTGCTCTGCAGTGTGCACAGCGAAACACTCATATGCAGCATTTGTGAAACAGAGCTCAGTAGCTTTAAATTAACTCATCAAGGCGCAAATCTATCACTTCGACCAGACATTGCCAAAGCCCTGCCCAAGCTACAAGCGTATAAATTACTCGCCATAGGCTCGCATAAATGGCCTTTAGACTATCTGATATCAACCTTGAAATATCGGGATAAACCTTGTTACGCGAGCGCCGCCGCCCAACTTTTTTACAAAAACTGCATACAACACAGAACACCCGAAACGTTGCCACAGTTTATAGTCGCAATTCCTATTCATTTTTTTAAGTTGTGGCTGCGAGGCTTCAACCAAAGTGCGCGCACCGCAAAATTCCTAGGTGATATCTCTGAAATTCCCGTCCTTGAAGGCGCCGTAAAAAAACGTAAATTCACTCGCCCACAAGTAACTAAAAACGCCACGGCAAGAAGGACTCTAGAGCCGGATCTTTTTAGTGTCTCTGAGAGACTCAAAGAACTACACCACATTGCTGTTTTCGACGATGTCATCACCACCGGGGCCACTGTTTCAGCACTGTGCAGAGCGATTTTCAAAATAAACCCCAATATCAGAATTGAGGTTTGGTGTTTAAGTATCAGTCTGCCACATCAATAAATTGGCTGAAATATATTGCGTTGCTCATCAATCGCCTTGTGCCACGCCAATAACCTCTAAAATTGAGGTTATCGGAAAAGTAAATCACCTTGCCCTTGCCTTTGTTGTGAGCAACCGCCATACCAGAATTCGCGACAAGCTTTTGCATTTCATCTGCTGTATACCCGGCCTTGAGCGGGTTCGTTGTAAATTGAATCGGCATTAAAAAAGGCTTGGTTTGATTGCGCATAATCACGTTTCGATTTTTAAATACCGGTAACGTTTTGCGTTCAAACCCAAACAGTAGCGGGTGTGATAAATCCACTTTTGTCTCAAACACCGCACCAGCAATTCTCTGTTTTGCCGATAGTGCATCCATATCATCGTAGCGCAGAGAGGAAGTGTCAAAGGCACCTTCGATGTCTTCTTGGTCAATAAAATCGGCATTTAGCCAGCTGTTGTCAGCAAACCATGCGCCTGCGCGTTTCTGGCCAATGAGAACGCCACCTGTTTTTAACCATCTATCAATCTTTTTCACCGTACTTTCATTGACAGACTTGTAATTGCCATCAGCAAAGATCATGTGGGAATATCTCGACAGATCGGCACTCCCTAAGCGCTCTCGATCAATTAGAGATACAGGAATAGATAAATAAGTATCGAGATAATGCCAGATTTCTCCCACTTCATATTGCGACATTCCTCTGCCGACGACTAAAAGAATGTCAGGAGTCTCAAGCGGCTGAACATTGCGTGAACCTAAGTCTATGCCTCTCGGGGTAAGCCCAGACGTAATATTCCATAGTTTTACTTTTGCAGAATCTGCTGCGGCAAGGATCTTTGGAACCATAGACTTTGACAAACTGTCACGTGGTATAACAACCGCGCCACTGAGGAAATCAACTTCACCTTGGTTAGTTTTTGCTGTGAATGCTTTTGCACTCACCCTAACGTCGATATCCATAGAAAGTAGCGATTGCAACAACTTAGGCGCTGTAGATTGATACCAATTAAACGCGACGGCTACTGCGCTTGTGTCGATTGAATTTTCCACTCCCATGTTAGGTATAGCGCGGTCTTTATTGTAGGGAATTTTATTCCATCGACTTCCTGATACAGTGGAATATTCTACGTTAAATGCATGCGCAATATTCCAGTTGGATACGTCATAAAAAGTATTGTCTTGGAAGCTCTTCCTATTAGAAAACAACGATTTAACTAAGCGATACTGAGGTTGTTGTAACGGCACAAAATAAGCATTGCCCGCGGAAAACAAAACATCATTAAACTCATAGTCTTTGACGAGTGGAAAGATCTTGATCTGATGACTTTGCAGTATGTCTAACATCTCTTGCATACGAACCTTGTCTTTGCCCGCTTTCACCAAAAAGCCGCTTATTTTGTCTTTCTTGGCTTTTTCCATGGTCACCGAGAGATAGTTCTGCTGGTGCTCTAAAATATTTTTTCGCAGCGCATTAACGGCGGCGAAAGTTGAAAGTGATGTCGTAACTTGATTCGCAATGGTTTCAGGGAAAGAAAGTAGGCCGTTTCTAGTCTCTCGTAAATGACCACGAGAACTTGCTTGTTCAAACAAAATACCTACTGTGCCTTGTGCATCTGGATAGGACGATCCTTTGCCATAATAAAAGTCATCGAATGCCTCTCCAGTGAAGTACAGCTCACCTTGGTCATCTAATGCGGCAGCGTGGAAATCTGCAATTTTTGTGGTTAATTCAACCAGTTCGGCATCGGTATTTGGATTATTCCGAGTAGCAACACCGGGTTGAAAGAAGTACGTGCTATGGCTGCCCATTTCATGGAAATCAGTGAGTACATGTGGACGCCATTTTTGAAACTGTTCCACTCTCGCGCGAGATTCTGGGTGAGTAAGTAATAACCAATCTCTATTCAAATCGAACCAGTAGTGATTAGTTCTAGCGCTTGGCCAATGTTGGTTGTGTTCCCTATTGGCAGGATCAGTAACCAAGGTTTTACCGCGATGACTATTCGCCCAATGCGCAAAGCGGCTCAAACCATCCGGGTTTAAGCTCGGATCAATGATGATTACAGTGTTTTTGAGCAGCTCTGTCACGTCCTCAGATTTCGCGGCGGCGAGGTAATAGGCAACTAGCAACGCAGCGTTGGAACCTGATGATTCGTTACCGTGAATACTATATCCCATGTTAACTATGACAGGAGCATCTTGGGCAACTGTGTTGTCACCGCTCGCATTCCAGTTTTTTAAATGTTGAGCTTGGATGCTCTCCAAGTTTGCATGGTTTTTGGCAGACGTAATGAAAACGTGGATAAGCGGTCTGTTTTCATGTGAGCGCCCAATCTCTACAACGTTAACTTTATCAGAAGCCTTCGCCAGCGCCTGCATGTAGTTCACTATTTGGTCAGGACGAACATGCCAAGTGCCAACCGGATTGCCTAAAACATCTTCAGGTGTAGGAATAGCAGAATCGAACTCGATAGTGTTCGCAAAATAATCGATATCGGCGTTATATTGCTTAGCGTGGACGGCTTGACCGAGTTGCGATAGCGCTATAATTAACAGTAAAACGGGGAAAATTGTTTTCATTTTTTGTCTTTCTTATCTACGCGAGTTGTGTCTATACGTGTTTTTAATTACTAATTCCGTAAAAGAATCGATTACTTGAGTGTTTTACTCAAGTATTTTTGGTACACTGCTCGGCAATTTACAGTATGGCGACTATTATGATCTCTATTTCAGAAACTGCTCAAGTACATTTCAAGAAATTGTTGGAAAATCAAGCAGAAAACACCAATATCAGGGTGTTTGTGGTCAATCCTGGTACTCCAGGAGCAGAGTGTGGTGTGTCTTACTGCCCACCAGACGCGGTAGAAGAATCTGATGTGCAGCTTCCTTTTAACGGTTTTTCTGCCGTTGTTGATCAGGAAAGTGCTCCTTACTTAGAAGAAGCTGAAATCGATTTTGTTACCGACCAAATGGGTTCGCAGCTGACTTTGAAAGCTCCCAATGCCAAAGCGCGTAAAGTTTCAGAAGATGCACCGCTGGCAGAGCGTGTTGAATACATAATCACCTCGGAAATTAACCCTCAGCTAGCCAATCACGGTGGCCAAGTCATGCTGATGGAAATTACCGAAGAAGGCGTCGCAATATTACAATTTGGTGGAGGTTGTAACGGCTGTTCAATGGTGGATGTCACACTAAAAGACGGGATTGAAAAGCAATTATTGGAACAATTCCCTAACGAATTGACAGGTGTCAAAGACGTTACCGAGCACCAAGCTGGCGAACATTCTTACTACTAAGTCTCCGATGAAGTCCCCATTAGCTCGCGCATGGTCGCGTTTCAAATGGGGGCTCGGATGTTTTGTCGTTGGCGCAATACTCATTCTAACCGGTGCCAACACCATACCTTTAGTGCAAATCCCCGGACTCATATTCCTTGCCTTTGGAGTTTTACTATCAGGTTGGGGCTATTGGGGTATTTTAGTAGTTCGCTTGCGCAGTTTTAGGCAAATTGGTAAAAAATCTAAGTAACCGTTACTAGTTCTTCAGCAGCAATATCTTTGAGTTTGATTATTGCAGACGCCAGCTCATTCGCTCGCTCATTATCAAATTCAACTGCCGTCGCAAGCGCTTCAATATCGATGGCGGCGTCGCCTACCGAAATATATCCAAATGATTTTGATGCGCCCTTCAAACTGTGGGAAAGCAACTTAACAGCCCCCCAGTCTTGAGCAAGAAAAGCACTTTCCAGAGCGTCTAGTCGGTTTGGAAGTCCTTGCTTGAATTGTTCAAGTAATTGCATTTTAACCGCTGAGGACAAATCTACGTTTGGCGACTGTAATCCTTCCTTACTTAAATAAACCGCTAACTTTCGATAAAACTCTTCGCGTTGTATGGGCTTGCTCAAGTGGTCTGAAAAACCTTTATTGATGTACTGTTCAACTTCATGCTTCATCGCATTAGCAGTTAGCGCAATGGTAGGTACATCAATCCCTTCTTGCTGCAACGCCAAAATCGCTTCTTCTCCCCCCATAACAGGCATGTGAATATCAGAAAGAATTAAATCAAACGACTGTGATTTAGCGGCTTCGACCAACTGTTTCCCATTTTCAACCGCTGTGACTTCTATACCTACTTTGCGCAACATCATACCTATTAACATGCGCAGCTCGTTTTGATCATCAGCGAGCAATACTTTACCTGACACTTTAGTTGTTATCTCGTCACGCTTGCGTTTGTTGTGTAATGTTTCAACGTATTCTTCTTTAGAATGCATCCAAACACAGCCTTCGGCTTCTTCTATCGCTATCTCAGCAGTAAAATTGCTGCCAACGCCTTGCATACTGGTTACGGTAATGTCACCACCTAGTTTTTTGGCTAGGTACTTAGAAATGTTTAGACCCAGTCCGGTGCCCCCAAATTTTCGTGTCACGGTTACATCTGCTTGTTCAAAGGCGCTGAAAATTTTGTTTTGTTGCTCGGCACTGATACCAATCCCCGTATCGACTACTGAAAATCTTAACTTGTTGCCGATGCAGCTCATTTCCAATTTCACCGAACCTGTTTCAGTGAACTTAATCGCATTGTTGATAAGGTTAATTAATATCTGCTTTAAGCGGGTTGGATCGGTAATTATCGTCGCCGGGATGGGGAATTTGAGGTCGACAATAAAATCCAGCTTTTTCACTTCGGCTTTGGGCCTCACTATGGACTGAATGCCATCGATTAAGTTTGGCAAATCAACATGCAAACGTTCAATTTGTAGTTTTTCAGCTTCTATTTTGGATAAATCCAAAATATCGTTTATCAAGTTAAGTAAGTGCTTACCACTGTTAGAGATTATATTTACCGCTTCATCATTTTGCATTTCGGCAAGATCACCTAGCTGAATCAGTTCCGCGTAACCAATAATCGCGGTGAGTGGTGTACGGATCTCGTGACTCATATTTGCCAGAAAACGGCTCTTTGCCTCGTCCGCTTCTTTGAGCCGAATAGACAAGTCTCTCAACTTTTTGGTTTGCTTAATTACTTTGAGGTGAGTGGCAATGCGCGACTTAACAACCGAAGGGTTGAAGGGTTTTCTTATATAATCATGTGCCCCTAAGTCTAAGCCATAGATCTCGTTGTCAGCAGTGTCTAGACCAGTGATGAAAATGATGGGGACTTCTTTTAATGACTCGATACTGCGCAACCGCTTCAAGGTTTCAAAGCCGTCCATTTCAGGCATTACAATGTCTAAAAGAATCAAATCTGGTAGCAACTTCAGGGATTTATCGATCGCCTGTGCGCCACTTTTGGCGAGCGAAATTTCAGCCTCGTCACTCAATAACTCGGTCAATATTTTGAGATTAGCTTTTTGGTCATCAACAATAAGTATACGTGGCTTTTCTTCCGCAAATCTCAGGTTTTCCACACTATCCCTCTTTCGCATCCAACTGTTTCCAAACTACCGTGTTACGGCCTTTTTGCTTCGCCTCATACAACATCTTATCAGCTTGCAGCAGCACCTCCGCACGATTAGTCGCTTTGGTAGGAGCAACAGTCACCCCTCCAACCGACACAGTTACCACTCTATGCAAAGACTCGGTATGCGATACCGCCATGTTTTCAATCGCCACGCGGCAATGATTCATGATCATTTTAGCGCCTTCACTATCAGTATCGGGGAGTAGAATAATAAATTCTTCGCCGCCGTAGCGTGCAATAAAATCTTTGGCTCGGTTGAGCTGTTGAGCCAAGGTCTTCGCTATTCTTTCTAGCACCTCATCGCCTGCGGGGTGACCAAAACGATCGTTAAATTGCTTAAAGTTATCAACGTCTATCATGGCTATCGACAGGCAACTACCCGCTCTAACCGTCGAGCGCCACTCTAAATCAAGAACTTCTTCGTACTTTCTGCGATTGGCAATCGTCGTTAACGGGTCAATAAGGGCAAGTTTTTCGAGTAATTTGCGTTGTCGAACTAACTGCAAATGTAATTTAACTCGCGCTTTTACAATTACCGAATGATAGGGCTTGAGAATGTAATCGCAGGCACCTAAACCCAAGCCTTTTTCCTCGAAAACTAAATCTGTCAAACCCGTCACAAAAATAACCGGAATCATTTGTGTCGCTGAGGTCGATTTCAATTGTTTAATAACTTCAAAGCCGTCCATATCTGGCATAACGACATCTAAGAGAATAAGATCCGGCAACAACTTATTTGCTTTTTCTAAGGCTTGAAAACCACTTTTTGCTACGTAGAGCTGTGCTTCGTCCTTTAACAAATCAGAAAGCACTTTCAAGTTAGCCTTCTCGTCATCCACCAGCAAAATTTTGGGTTTTTCGTTATTCATTTGCGATTTTGGTTATAAAATATTTAACATTTAGAATTCAGTTAGCCATTCTGACACTAGGTCAAAAGCTTCTTCAAATTCCATATCATCAACTAATTGTAAAAGGTGCTCAGCTCGCTCGCGTTGTGCCTCGTCTGCACACGTGGACACTAACTTAGCTATCTCGATCTCCACATTGAAATCCGAAGCTTTCAACATAGGTTGAATTAAGTTTAACAATCCGTGGCAATCCAACGCCTGTTCTGGCTTGTCCTCTTCTTCGGCTTCCACATTTGGATAAACAGTGCGTAGCTTTTCCAGTAGTTCAGTTAACTCTTCTACGACGACGTGCAACTCTAACTCAAAGTCCACAGCATCTAAAATCATTTGCTCCAAAACAGCTACGTTACGCGACAACTCCATCGCGCCAATGTACGCCGTGTTGGACTTCAATGAATGTATTTTTCGATGCAGAAGCTCATTGTCACCACTTTCAGCCAATGGCTTGAGCTGTTTTGCGATAACGCTATAGTCTTTCACAAAATCTCTTGCGAGTTCTTCATAGAGCTGTGTTTTACCTTGGAAACGCTCTATCGCTGAATCTACATCCAATATTCCCAACTGACGTATGCGTTGTGTTTCATTGGTGTTATCTATCGGAATATCATGCTGTACGCTTGGTAGTTCGACCTTTCTCGCAATCTTTTGTTTTGATTCACCCAAGGTAGCAGACAACATTCGGTAGAGTGCATCGGGTTCTATTGGTTTGGTCACGTGGTCATTCATACCTACCGCAAGACTTTTCTCACGGTCACCTTCCATCGCATGCGCGGTCATTGCCACTATAGGTACCGCGGTATTGAACTCTCTGATCTTCCGAGTCGCTGTTAATCCATCCATCTTCGGCATCTGAATGTCCATAAAAATAAGATCGAACTCGACATTAGTAACTGCTTCAATGGCTTCCAAGCCATTGTTGGCAACATCAATGGCGGCTCCGGTATCAGTTAAAAACTCCATGGCCACTTGTTGATTAATTTTGTTGTCTTCCACTAACAACAACCTGTAGCCAACGAGATCTGGGATTTTGTCACCCAGCAAAGTATCAATGTCGACCGTTTTATTGTTGCCAAGGATACCGTTGATTTTATCTATCAGCGTGGATGCACTAACTGGCTTCTCAATAAAATCGTCAATCATACTGGTAGGTTGGCTTTGCTGCACCTCTTCTCGATCGTAGGCTGACACCATAAGAATATGTGGCGTTTTGCCACTGACTTGGTCGCGGATGAGTTTAGACGCAGTCAAACCATCCATTTCAGGCATTTTCCAATCCATCAATACCATATCGTAAGAGCGATTTTGCTGATCAGCGCTCATTACTGCACTCAATGCTTCTTGACCATTGGTCGCCGTATCCGTTTGAATGCCAAGTCCAACTAAGTAATCACACAAAACCTTTCGAGCGATTGCCATATCATCAACAACGAGTGCTCTCATACCGCCTGGATGTGCCAGCGAAACTGGTTGCTCGCCGGACTCAGCGCGACCGAGCTCTACTCGAAACTGAAAATCTGAGCCTTTTTCAAGCTCACTGGTTACCCATATCTCACCTGACATCATCTGACAAAGCTGTTTACAGATGGCAAGTCCCAAACCTGTGCCGCCATATTTACGGGTGACGCTTTCGTCGGCTTGGCTGAATGACTGGAATAAGCGTCCCGCCTGCTCTTCACTCATGCCAATGCCGCTGTCCTTAATTGAGAAGTACAGGGTAATTTTATCACCTGCCACCTTCTCTGGACGAATGGTGACCTGGACATACCCTTTCTCGGTAAACTTGATCGCATTGCTGACCAGGTTGATCATAATTTGTTCAAGTCGGAGCGGATCCCCCATTAGAGCATCGGGTACGTCAGATTCTACTGACAGCACAAACTCCAAATGCTTCTCATGCATCTTGTGCGAATGCAAATTGATAACCCGTCTTAGAGATGACTCCAGACTAAACTGGGTGTGTTCAAGCGTCAGTTTTTGCGCTTCGATCTTGGAGAAATCCAGAATATCGTTTATTAGCGTCAACAGTGCTTCTGAGGAACTTAAAATTTTCTCCAGATAATCCCGGTGTTCGGGGTGTTTTTGCTTGCGTAGTGCAAGCCGCGATAAACCAATTACAGCATTCATTGGCGTACGAATTTCGTGGCTCATATTGGCCAAGAAGTTTGACTTCGCTGCCGTAGCTTCTTCTGCCCGTAGCTTAGCACTAGCCAATTCTTCTGTACGCTGCTCAACTTTGCGCTCGAGGTTTTTATTACTTGCCAATACTTGGTTATAGAGTCTGGCATTGTCAAACAAGATGGCAGTTTGATTAGCGAGAAGCTGCAATACATCTACCCTGTCATCTTTGAAGAATCCAGTGAGGTCTTTGTGCTCAAGATACAAAACACCGCGTAAGTCACCTGACACAACAATTGGAATGAACAACATAGATTGTGGCAATTTGCCAATGCTCTTAAGTCCAATGTTTAACTTCGACTCTTTCGCACTATCGTCAACGATATAGGGTTGCATAGTGCGCGATACGTAATTGAGCAATGTGGAGGGTATTTCCTCTCGCGGTATCGGTGTGGGGTAACAGGTTTCGAGGGTAATCTCGTCATTTTGGTAAAACAAAATGCACCCGCGCTGCGCGCCCGCATTTTCCACAATGATCGCCATCATACGTTCAATAAACGCTTCAAAGTCCACAGCACCGGTTAAGGTTTCCGCAGCTTTGAGAATACTGGCTAAATCCAGGCTATTCTCTGTACCCGCTGGCACAACCGCCACTTCTTTGTCGACTTTACGCTTCAGGTCAGAATGTTTTTCTAGTAAGCGCTCACTTAAATTAAATGCCTGCCATTCATTATACTTTTTATATGCCAATTCATGCTGGGCGACGCTATTTTCGTATTCACCTTGCTTGCGCCAATAATTTCCGTAAAGCTCGTGAGCCAATGCCGAATACTGGGTAAATTGATGTTTGTTGGCCAAGGTGATGGCTTTGGAATAAAACTTCCATGCACTGGGATTGTCATCGATAGCAGCAAGTTCTGCGGCAATGAGTGCAGCTTGATGTTCGTGGTTTGCAGAACCATCCGAAATCCACGTTAAAATGCGGCTTTGAAGTCCTGCGACAACATCAAAATATTCCTGCCACTGTGGTGACGACTTGTCAGTATCTTGTAGTCGCTTCAAATAGATTAACGTTTTGAAGCAATAAAACTCAGTGACATGATACAAGCCAGGAGCGACCTCTAACAGTGCCTCCGCCTTTTCGGCAAACTCTGTCGCAGTATCAATACGGTCGAAGTGATAACACAACACCATCTTAGCAATGTAATAACACAGCAGCGTAGTAACGTTATTGGTTTCTAACAGTACTGAAACATCATCAGTTTCTTGGAAAGATGGCCCTGTGAGTATGGTGGGGTCTTCTACTTTTGCATGGAGATTCCATAAAAGCTGGTGCCATATCTTGGCATATCCCACATGATATAGTTGCTGCTTCTGAGTAAAAATACTGATTGCGCTTTCTAGGTCTTGATTCACCTTATCCAGAGACTCGCCAGTGAAAAGACTGTAAAAACTCTGGAATAACAAAGAATGGAATGCGTATTCGACAAACCCATTCTCAAGCCCCAAATAATAGTTCTGTTTTAAGGCAGGAATGGACTCTCGCAATGGGTAACGCCAGTGCATAATTGACGTGTGTTTGACCAATTCAAGCTCCACCGCAAAAGACTGCTGCGAGTGGAATTGTTCTTCAAGCTGTTCGGCAACCTCAACGAATAGCGTCGCTTCATCATAGCGTCCAAACGCACCCGCAAGCAGCTGAGCATGTCCCATTAGTGCTTTGGATGCGACCTTACTTAAGCCACCTTTCAAAAGCGCCTGTAAACTGCAATTCATAACCATCAAGTATTTGTCTGGACTGACAATATAAGCTGGCGTGTGCAGGGTGTTCATGATTTCCTGAATGATTAGTTCATTCTTATCCGTGGCAATGGGCAAGTTAGCGATGTCTTGGATACCCTTTTCAGGATACAGCGTTTCAATGGCAAAATAATCTGACACATCGGCAATAACGTTTAAGTCTTGATTCTCACTTTGAATCACTTGCATGCCGAACTCAAATGCCTGAACCATTTCGTTATTGACAATCAATAGTAGAATGCGCAGTTTTTTGGCGCACTTGGCATCGTATGATGTTTGCGCTTGTTCAATCAGGCTTAATAGTTTTTCGTCTAATCCCTTAAATTCCTGCACCAAATAGAGCATGTTGCACAAACCAAGATTGAGCTGAAAACACAGTTCATAATCTTGTTGCCAGTGCTGAGTAGTGATGAGCGAGCAGCCATGTCGATAGTAATCTTTAGCAGATTGAAATATATGATTGGCTTCAGCAGCGCTTCCTGCCCACCAATAGAGCCTTGCAAGTGCTTTGTTATCGCGATGCTCGAGATGTACGCTCAAGCTGTTATGTATATGGGTAATGATGTCTAAGATATTTGTCTTAAGCCATGCGTCATCGCGTGATTGAAGATAAGCATCGGAAATTTGGAAATGAAAATCAGCATTCGAACGCTTGAGTGGCATTTGATAAGCGGCCTGTTGAATGCGGTCATGCGAGAAACTCAAACTTGTCAGTGTTTCGTCTTTAAACTGCCCGACAAACAAACCATCTTTAATCCAATTATCTATGGATTTTTCCAAATCGATTTCATAACTAGCAGAGAGCTGTTTTAGAATGCTCAAAGGCACGTTGTTACCAATACATGCAGCTAATTTCAAACAATAGAGTTCTTGTAAATCTAATCGCGCCAAGCGCGCCGTAACAAGATCAACAACGTTATCGGTAATACGCTGTTGATAAATGGCTTGCTCGCGCCATGACCAAATATTTTCACCGTCTTGAAACAAAAAATTCTGGTTTACCAAGCTCTTGATAAACTCTCGGACAAAAAACGGATTTCCACCTGTTTTTTGATGCACAACATCGCACAGTGCATACAAATCAAAAGTGGTCTCCCAAAAAGTAGCCTCAATGAATTGCTGGGTTGCACCGCTATCTAGTGGCGTGAGAGTAATGACATCTAGGCCAATATCATGCCCTTGAATGATCCGCAAAACATGTTGAACCGGGTGATCTTCAGAGACCTCATTGTCGCGATAAGAAAATAAGAACAATATCCTCGGCAGTGATTGATGCTGAAAAAGATTGCTCAAGATATTGGTGGAAAGGCTATCTATCCAATGCAAGTCATCGAGGAACAAGATGATTTGCTTTTCTAATTTTCCCAAAAGCGTGAACAGTTTGAAAAACGCCTGCTCAAGATTAACTTGAGTAGCTGTAATCTCAGCTGCTGCCCCCATATCGCTTTGTTGCAGAATGAGTTTTAAGTTTGGTAACAACGGCGCCAAAGTCGTTAACTCGGATGCCATATCCGACAGCAACAAATCTCTAAATTGTTCGAGTTGTTTGTCCTCTTGTAATAAGAACTGTTCTAATAAATCAGATACAGCCGCCACTAACACAGAATGACTGGCTGAACGCTTATATTGCTCACTCTTACCAACAGCAAACATTGCACCCTGTTTGGCGAGCGGCATGGCAAATTCTTTTATAAATGCTGACTTACCGACGCCTGAGCCACCCTCAACAATGACAACATGAGCATTGCCACTTTCCAGTAACTGATCATTAATTTGGGTAAGTTCACCTAACTCTTTTTCCCGGCCATATAAAAAGTCTGGGAAATTTAGCTCGATACCACGATCGGTCGACACTAATTGAATTTCATCATTAGCAATGCCGGCTCTGAACTGTTGCAGACAGGCTTTAACGTCTGCTGTTACACCGTTGATTGTTTGGTATCGCTCATTGGGGTTCTTACGCAATAAACGTTCGACAATAGTCACTAAAACATTAGGTAAGCGACGAGATATCTCGTCGGGGTAATCTGCTTCTCGGGCTATTTGTGCATGAATAAGCTCCATCGCATCTTCCGCTTGGAACGGATAGCGGCCAAAAAGTATGCGATAGAATAAAGTACCTAAGCTGTATAGGTCTGAACGCAAATCCATTTTTCGATTTACACGGCCAGTACCTTCTGGAGAGAGCGTATATAAGTGGGCTAGCTCTGAGTCCGATACACCATCGCTCAACGACTGCTGACTGTATTGATTAAAATGCTGCGATGTTACGGTAAAAAACTCAGATTCGGTTTTATCGAAAAAGATTCCAGATAGGTTTACGTTACCAAGCAAGTGTTCGGCATCGTGAAACTCTGCAAAAAACTCCGAAAGCGCCAGGCAGGCTCCCATTTGAGCTTCAATATCGCGTTTGAGACTATCAACGTATTGCTCAAACAAAAGAAAGTTGTGGTCACAGCGAATGACAGCGAAATAACTGAGTTGATGCTCAAAAAAAAGATCTACTGGCTTTACGCAATTGATATTGAGGTGTTTTTGTTTGTCAATTTCGGAACGGAATTGCTTGAGCCGTTGCTCATCATAATCATGTAATTCCTTGATCAACAGCGTGTCACCGTTGTCCGAATGCCCCTTAAATAGGCGGACAGATGGTGACAGAGTCGGTAACTCGTCAATCAGTTGGAAGTCCAAGACCGTTATCATAGCCTGCTCACGATGCTCCTTGTTGGCTAATTAGTGTTTTATTATTTTTGTGTGCGTTTAACGCACTTATTTTTTATTACATCAACCACTGGTAAAGATTACTTCATTTTATAGGCTTGCGTCCAAGCGTTCGTGCAGAAAACGACCTTGATCGATGGAAAACATCATATCTTTTTCAATATTTTATGCCCAAGCTTTGCTAAGGGTGAACCAATTCCAACATTTGTGCTAACTTTGTACTACAGTTTGCAACGTGTGTCCTTGCGTATTTTGTTGAATATATACAGAAACTTAGCATGACATTCATTGGTTTTAGGCTAGCATTGAATAACGCACTTTTTATTGATTCAAAATAATCTTTTGGCGTTGCTGAAAATGCAAATGCATAGCTTCTTATTAAATTTATTCAGGATGAATCCGAATGAAACTTAACACTAGAAATGCCCTTCCTTGTGGGCTCTTTTCGATACTACTCACTTCTGTGCCTACCTTCGCCCTTGCAGAAACTGACGAGGACAATATTGAAAATATAGTTGTTTACGCGCAAAAGCGCGCACAAGACATTTCTGATGTAGCGGTCTCAGTAAGCGTGTTCGACAACAAGTTTATTGAAAATAGAAATCTAAAAGACACCACGGAGCTCTCCCCGTTGGTGCCAAACTTTAAAATTACTAACAATGCCGGAGAAGGCACGCCGCCTGCTTTTAACCTGCGCGGCGTAGGGATGATTGACTACAACACCTCTACGGTGTCCCCAATAGCTATCTACAGTGACAGCGTAGTGAGCGGCAGTGCGAATAATCTATCGTCTAACTTGTTTGACGTAGAACAGATAGAAGTACTACGAGGTCCTCAGGGCACCTTGTTTGGCAGGAATACTACTGGTGGTGCTATTTTAGTACAGTCGGTAATGCCAGGAAAAGAGATGGAAGGATTCGCGAAAGTATCGATTGCACAGCGCGATCACACCAGTATTGATGCAGCCATTACCCTTCCCACCTCTGAACATTTTTCTAATCGTTTAGCGGTTAACTACGAAGATTACAACTTTTCGACTAACAACCAATTCGCCGGAGCGCCAGACGGCGGTTTAGAACAAACAAATTTGCGCTGGATAGGCCTATATCAAAAAGACGATATCCGCGCGACTTTTAAAGTCACCGCTGAAGATTGGACGGGCGCACCAAAACCCATTGAAAGTGCCGGTATAGTAGATTCGCAAACAGGCGAGTTATGTTCTCCCGCAGACGCCGGTACTCCGGGCTGTGTGGATTCTTTTGGCTTCTCCGTTCAGAGCAATGATTATTGGGATACGGTTGCCGATACCAATGATCGCATGCACGATACCAACAGCTGGTCAGCGAGTGCCAAAGTCGAATGGGATTTTTCTGAGAAAGTCACACTTACTTCCATTACGGCGATGCGCGATCTTGATAGATTCCACTCCTGGGATTCAGATGGCCCTGGAAACTTCATTGAAGGTAGCTTCGACACTCAAAACGAATTATTTAGTCAAGAATTTAGCGTCGCGTACAAAAAAGACGATGTATTTTGGATTACGGGTCTGTACTACCTAAATGAAGACATTAAGCAAGAAAACGACATCGACTTGTTCAGAGACTTCAGGAGTATTCCCGGCTTAGAAAGCATTGGGGCACAGTTTTTTTATCACAACACATTGGAAAACGAATCTACCGCCATTTTCAGTCAGGCTGATTGGACACTGTCAGAGCAATTTACCCTCACTGCAGGCCTGCGTTTTACCGACGAGTCCACCACTTATAGCGCGAAAGCCGACCTTGATATCGTTGGGGCATTTATCCCGGGATTGTGGGATTTTGATGGCGAGGTTAGTGACAGTGAATTTTCTGGAAAATTAGCATTAGTTCAAACCTTAGAATCTGGTAATACCCTTTATTACAGTTACTCTCGCGGCTATAAAAGTGGAGGATATAACGCTGGCTATGCTACCACGCCAGATGAGGCTCTAAGCTCAGAATATCGCCCAGAAACCCTTGATGCTTTCGAAGTGGGTGCGAGAATTACTGCCTTAGAAAATAAATTACGGGCAAATTTCTCTACATTCTATTATGATTATCACGATCAGCAGGTTTTCATAAACATTTCGCAAGCCGTATCACCGTTCGATGTATTACGAAATGCAGGTGATTCCACCATATATGGAGCCGAAGCAGAACTGTGGTTTGCCTTACATGACAACTTTGATTTGAATTTGAATCTTGGTTACATACCAGAAGCGGAAATTGGTGAATACGATAATCAAGGTTTGGTTGTCGAGCCGACGAGATTGCCATTTACCTCTGAGTGGAACATCAGTGGCAGCTTGTTTTATGAAGCCCCGCTAGGCAGTGGTGAGTTAAGTGCACAATTGGGTTTCGATTATAAATCGGATTTCTTTTTCGATCAAAACGAAAATCCATACACAGAACAAGAGGCCTACACCCTTTGGAATGCTCGTGTAGGTTATGCATTTAACGACAATTGGGAATTGGCCGTTTGGGGCAAAAACTTGCTAAACGAAGAATATGCCGAGTTGAGATTTGATTCTATTGCTGCCCTATCAGCAGTGACGGAGTTAAAAGGCGAAAAAAGACAATTGGGAATAGAAGTCGCATACCAATTCTAACAATTTGGGACAGGAGAATAATAATATGAAGTGGAAACTAATATGGCCGGTATTGGCCACCCTACTTATTCCGTTAGTTGTTGCTTACTTCTACTATCCGGATACTCATTTACCACCAGGATTTGGCGAGTTTCCTCCACAAAAAGTGGCAGACGCACCGGGGTTCAGTTGGATTTACTTTTTATTAATGCTGCCAGGCGTGTTCTTTGTTACTGCTCTAGTAATCTGGCCCAAGAAGTTTGGTTTCAAGGGCGCAGAACCCGCACCTCGCCCTTCAAAACTGGCTCCCTTCCCTTGGTGGTTTTGGGCAGGTCTAGTATGTAATTTATTCTTCTGGGGTTTGATGTGGGATCATTCCATGATGCTTGGCAACTTGGTCTATTGGTCTTTCACACCTATGTGGTGGGGCTTTATTTTCGTGCTCGACGGTATTGTGTACAAGCGCAATAACGGTGTATCACTTGCCTCATCTAAGCCAAAAGTATTTTGGATAAGTGCGATTATTTCTGTTGTGGGCTGGGCTTATTTCGAATACTACGATTATTTCGTGTTAGCGAATTGGTATTACCCCAACGCCCATGCGGCACCATGGTCTAATTGGATCCTAGACGTTGAGTTTCTTCTTACCTATTCAACCGTCACGCCTGTCATTTTCGAGTGGTATACCTTGTTCATGACAATACCGGGGTTTTATGAGCGCTACCAAAACGGCCCCAAATGGGTACTTAATGGTAACAAACTAATCCTCATTGGCGCAGTGCTAATTGGCTTAATGGTAGTTTTACCTTACCCGCTCTTTTGGGTAGTTTGGATTGGGCCATTTGCAGTAATGACCGGACTGTTATTGAAACTCGGTATCTGGAACCCTTTTACAGATATTGCCAAAGGAAACTGGGGCGCGGGGGTATTGATAGCGTTAGCTTCAATGGCCAACGGGCTATTCTGGGAATTCTGGAATCACGGTAGTTTTGCGACAGACCCAGCGTCAACTACCAACCCCAATTTTTGGATCTACAACATCCCATACGTCAACGTGATACATCTGTTTTCGGAGATGCCGTTGTTAGGGTATTTCGGTTATTTACCGTTCGGGGTACTTGTGTGGCAAGTATTTATCTGGAGCGGCAACGTATTTGGATTTAACAGCGATATTTCACTTCAGCCAAATTTAGAGGACAACAAATAAGGATTTTTTGCATATGCAAACGCAACCAAAGGACGCGCTAAACAGTTGGCAAGACGGTGAAGTGAAAGCCGCAATTTTGTCATTTATTGACGATGTTACCGATCCAAATTCGGAATACTTCGTCGAAGAGACCAATCGCATTGCGGTTTTCGACAATGACGGCACATTATGGGTCGAAAAGCCCTTAATGACACAGATTGAGTTCATCAAAGATATGCTGTGTCCAGACGATGACGAGGTCGAGTTACACTCGACAGAAAAAATGTCATTCTTAGACAAGGTAAAGGATAGATTTGAAGATACTGTCGTCGATTTTATCAACGACATTAAAAATGCTGCAGAAGAGCTTTTAGATGGCGTCACGATGGCTGAGTACAAACAATCAGTGCGCGACTGGATAGGTAAAACCAGGCATCCGCGGTTCGATGTACTATACACTGAATTGACCTATACACCGATGCAAGAAGTCTTGTCATTGTTTCGAGACAATGGGTTTGACTGCTTCATTGTGTCTGGGGGCAGTACGGATTTTGTAAGGCCTTGGTGCGAACCCACCTACCGCATTCCAAAGCAAAATATTATTGGTAGTAGTCTGCGTACAAAGCTTTCAGAAAAAGACGGCGAGCTTCATTTAGAATATCTTCCGGTACCATTTTATTTTGATAACGGTGATGCGAAAGTTAAATCTATAGGTCGATTAATCGGTAAGCAGCCTATTGCCGCTTTTGGCAACAGCCATGGCGACGTTGAAATGTTGCGTTGGACAGGGCAAGCCAAACGTTCCATTTCTTGCTTGGTGCACCACACTGATGCAGAAAGGGAATATAAATACAGTCCAGATCCGGCTTTTCACTTAGGCAAAAGTACATTGAAGATGGCAGACCAATTCGGGTGGCACGTCATCGATATGAAACGAGATTGGCGCAAAGTATTCAACTTCGACAAGCACGAATAATGGTTACCCCACACTTCACAGTCGCTAAAAACATTATTTTGGCAGAGATTCCTTTTATTCTTGGTATTTATCTCTTTGTCGTAGCCAATAAAAGAGGCGCACTCTGGTGGCTACTCGCCGCGGTTTGTTTAGCATTTTTACCAAATAGTGCTTATACGATAACCGACATCATTCACTTTATCGCAGCGACAAAAGACCCGAGTTACAGTTGGGAGCATGTCTATCTTTTTTTAATGCCGTCATATGCACTTTATTTCTTTATTGATTTTCAGTTTTATGTAATTACGATTCAAATGGCAAAAGCCTATGTTGCGCAACATTGGGGGGCAACAGCGGCCACATGGTTTACGCCAATAATTCATTTCTTATGTGCTGTCGGAGTTTATCTGGGCAGAGTACAACGATTAAACAGTACCGATATAGTGAATGACCCGCTGCTTGTTTTTAAAGATTTGTTCTACGATTTAACACATCTGCATCCGTTGATGGTCATTCTTGGCTTTTTCGTACTGTTCTACTCGTTATATTTCCTATTTACCCTGCTAAACAATTGGGTCTGGAAAAATCATCTAGCGAAATACTGGCAGGCAATTGAACAGGTGAAAAAGGCTTAACCTTGGTTAATATTGCTTGCATTGAAGGCGTAGTAGCGCAAGTGCAAAAACAACGTTGCCCCTCGAAAGGCTAAAAATGCAAGGAAGCTAATCCAAAGCCCTTCGTTATGCATCGACTGAGTTAGCCACCAAACTGGTAATAGCCCCAGTAGCAATGACATAAGCATAGTATTGCGCATGATGTCAGCTCTATCTAAGCCAATATAAACCCCATCATACAAAAAACACCAATGAGCAATAATCGGTAGTGCAACAATAAACGGTAAAAACTGCGTCGCCGTGGCTATAACCTCAGGGATATCAGTCAACATTTGCAAGATAGCGTCACCCAAAAACCAAAAGACGATGCCATACACTACTGCGACACCCGTTGACCAAAATGATGCGACAGTAATCCAACGTCGAATCGCATTTTGATCACGGCGACCATTTGCTTGTCCAACCAAAGCTTCCACTGCATATGCGACTCCGTCTAAGCCAAGCGCAATCAAGACAAAAAACTGCATTAATAACGCATTTGCAGCTCCGTATGCAGCGCCTAAACGCAAGCCTGAATAAGTGATAAAAGCCAGGCTCAATTGCAAAATTATATTGCGTAAAAACATCGCATTATTGGTTATCAACAGTTCGCTGAGTCCAATTAATGTAAAATCCGTCTTCAAAAACGCTGCATGCTTTTTGTTAATTATCAAAAGCGCAAATAAAGTAAGTAAGCCTTCACTTATTACTGTTGCTATTGCAACACCCGAAATGCCTAAATCAAACACAATGGCCAATGTATAACTCAACAAAACGTTGAGTAAATTAGTCATGATTTGCAACTTCATAACTTGAGAGTGCATCTGTTGTCCAATCATCCAGCCAATGAGACTCAAGTTGGCCAGCGCAAATATGGCACCCCAGACACGAATGTTAAAATACTCACTGGCAGCATTTGCAACGCTATTATTGGCGTCGCCTAGCACCAAACCTAGGTGTAATAGAGGAGATTGCGCAGCAATGAGCACTAATCCTAAAAACAATGAAAGTAGCAAACTCTGCTGTAACAATAAGCGGCTGCCACTGTGATCCTGCGCCCCTAACAAAATCGCGCTCTTGCCAGTGGTCGTCATCCGTAAAAAGCCACAAATCCAGTAAATCTGAGTAATGATTATTGAACCGAGTGCGACGCCAGCAAGAAGATCCGTTGAACCTAAATGCCCCACAATCGCAGTATCCACAATCCCCACCAGAGGCAAAGCAATATTGCTTATGATCATAGGTAGCGCGAGATTGAGAAGTGTTTTACTGTCGCGGCGGAATTGCATTTTTAATTACTAACACCATATTATCCATATAACGAATGCACATGATTCCGTCTTGAGATTGCTCATGCAACACAAATTACTGCTTTTCACCCTTTTCATATTGTTTTGTTTGCCCGTCAAAGCCAGTACAAGTGCAACCATTTTGGTTTATCACCATGTAAGCACTTCGACACCACCAAGTACTTCGATTTCTCCCGAGAAGCTAAAAGAACACCTAGAGTACCTTGCCGCCAATCACAATGTTGTCTCGTTGCCGGAGCTTGTGCAAAGCCTGCAAACCGGGAAATCACTTCCAAAAAAAGCAGTTGCGATTACGTTTGACGATGGTTTCAAGAATATCCTAGAAAACGGGCATCCGCTGCTCAAGCAGCATCAGTTCCCGTACACTATTTTCATAAATCCCTACGACGTTGGGCAAGGCAACAAATTAAATTGGGAAGAGATGCGCCGAATGACATCAGAGGGAGTCACATTCGCAAATCATTTCTGGGATCATCGCCATCTACTTGATAAAACAGCCTATGCCAACGACGAAAGTTGGTTAGCCGAAACCAAAAAACTGATTCTAAAAGCACAAAACGAGATAGAAAGCAACTTGGGTCTGAGTTTTCGCTACCTTGCCTACCCATTCGGCGAATACGATGCAGACATTGCGGAACTACTCAAAAATCTTAATTTTGTGGGCTTTGCACAGCACTCTGGCGCCGTTGGCCAATATACAAATTGGCAGGCTGTACCTCGTTTTCCCGCCGCCGGTATATACAGCAATTTAAGAACACTGAAAGTGAAAATGGCGAGCCTCAACATGCCTGTCATTGAGAATTCACAACATCAAGTCGCCTTTTCAAAGGCACCAACTAAAATCGATTATAAGCTGACGCTAAATACTGAAGATCTGCGTATCAGCCAAATTAACTGCTTTTACAAAGGTAAGAATATTGAAATCGAAAGAGCGACAGACAGCATTCGCATAAATATAGCTGAGAAGCCCCCAGTAGGTCGCTCTCGAGTAAATTGTACTGTGCCAAGCAAAAGCCAAAACGGGTGCTTTTATTGGCACTCACAGCCCATGTTTGTAGCTAAAGCCGACGGTAGCTACCTCGATTGAAGCAGGTCACCATTGAAACACATTTAGTTGAGTTGATAGCTTACTAAAAAGCAGCCGCAAGTAAGGGCAAGTCATGCATTATTTGCTCACCATCACTGATAGGCATCTCACCGGGTTTGTGTTCAGGTTTGAAGCGCCCCATTACATGGCCATTTGGATTCACCACAACCACGGATGCACTGTGGTCAACAAGGTAATCAGGCTTATCCGTGCTCTCAGCAATGGCGTAAGCCATTCCCATGCTGCGCACAAGGGGGAATAACGCCTTATGCTCTGCCGTTGCTGCCACAAAGTCTGAATGGAAAAAATTAATGTACTCGTTTAAACGCTCCTGAGTGTCGCGATTGGGATCCACCGAGAGGAATAGTACTTTTACTGGATGTTCCGCTTCTATGCTCTGTAATTGAGGATACAGTTGTTTGAGTTCCGCAAGTGTAGTTGGGCAGATATCAGGACAGAAGGTGTAGCCCATAAAGGTTAATGTCCACTGGTCTTTAAACCACTCGTTAGTTATTTGATTCCCCTGATGATCAGTGATCTCCACAGGCGCCAATGCTCTGGGCTCAGGATAGAGTTGAACGTACTTAGGTGGCTCTGCAGAAGGTGAGATGGTCGCTGCTAGCCATAGGCCAACAGCGAGGGATATAACTGCAACGATTCCAATTAACGTATTTTGATTCATGTCTAGATGTAGTGATCAACCAATAATAAAACAAACAACAACATCAAATGCAGTATCGAAAACTTAAAGGTTGTCATAGCCGTTCCCTCAGTATCCGCGTATTTCAGCTTCCAAGCGTAGTATAGGAAGATACCGTTCAATATGGTGACGCCCACTAGATAAATTGGCCCAGTCATACCTACTAAGTACGGCATAAAACAGATTAGTCCCATTAATATGGTGTAAAGCAAAATAGAGGTCTTAGTAAACTCTATACCGTGGGTGACGGGTAACATCGGAATGTCAGCTTTTTCATAGTCCTTAGCACGATGAATAGCGAGTGCCCAAAAATGTGGTGGTGTCCAAGTGAAAACAATTAATACCAATAACAATGCGTTGGCATGGACTTCTCCTGTCATCGCCGTCCAGCCTAGCAGTGGTGGCGCAGCACCAGCTAACCCTCCTATAACAATGTTCTGAGGAGTCGCGCGCTTGAGATAGATAGTGTAAATAAATGCGTAACCCACAAGACTTGCCAAGGTCAGGATCGCTGTTAAACGGTTTACCAAAAGGTCGAGAATTAAGTAACCAGAAGCGCATAGCGCAAAGGCAAACCACAGTGCTTTTTTCGGAGAAACTTTACCCTTAGGTAACGGACGATTAAAGGTTCTAGCCATTTTGCTATCGATATTTCTGTCAACCACATGATTGATGACGGCGGCAGACGAGGACAACATGCCTATCCCTAACAACCCAAAAATTAGCGGCTGAATTGGTAATGCACCTTCAACCGCTAGGCACATGCCCACCAGTGCAGTTAATAACAACAGCATAACCACACGTGGCTTGGTCATTTCATAATAATCACGCCAAGAGGTAGCTTGATATTTGTTGGAAATTTTTTCTGAAATAGCTTTTTGCATCAGTCTTACGCCTTACGGTAAAGAGTGTAGGTGAGTGTCACGAGCGACAGGAGAAGAAGTGCAGCCACAGCATTATGTAGTACTGCGACAGCGATCGGCAGACTAAATACCACGTTGCTTACACCAAGAGCGACTTGAACACCAAGAAGAACAATCATCGTCATAGACTGGTTTTTAATGCGATCCGACATGGCGTTAGCATAAAGACGAATGCCCAACCAACATAAATAGATAAACGTCACAATCGCGCCTATTCGATGCACAATATGCATGGTCATACGATCGTCGTAATCATGAGCACCAAATTCATAGTCATCTGCCTCTGGTACCGAAAAAGCGCCAGGGAAGTCAAGCCTTTCGTACCAGTTGCCTTCACAGATAGGCAGTTCCGTACACGCAAGTGCAGCATAATTCGCGGACGTCCAACCTCCAAGAGCGATTTGTCCCACCAAAATTAGAATACCAAACGATGCAAACTGGGCAGTGGGTCTGACCCTGGGATCGCCTCCCGGTATCCGAAATTCTTTTATTCTTAAATAGAGTAAAAACAACAAGGTAAGAATAGTGAAGCCACCTAACAGGTGTCCCATAACAATAAGTGGCATTAAATTCATGGTCACAGTCCACATACCTAATGCGCCCTGAAAGATTACGGCTCCTAGGATAAAAATAGGTAATTTAACAGGAGTGCCGTATTTACGGTTTTTCAGGCTGAGGAAAGTAATAGCGAGAATAAAAAGTCCTAAAGAGCCAGCAAAATAGCGATGAATCATCTCTATCCAGGCCTTTGACTTTTCAACCGGACGTTCTGGGAAAGCACTTTCAGCTTTAACAATATCTTCTGCTTTACTTGGCACAGTTAAGTGTCCATAACAACCGGGCCAATCAGGACAGCCTAACCCCGAATCGGTCAAGCGTGTGTATGCGCCAAGAACGATGACCACCATCGTTAAGAAAATACTGACTAAAACTAATTTTTTCATATGTGTATCCCTATCCGATTCGCGAGAGTTTTAGCAACTTTCTCAAATCAGCTAAGATGTCGCGGCTTCGAAGTACCGCTTCTTGTTGTTCTGTTTGCAAGGGATAGTGCAAAATGACATTCCCAAGCATATCTGCCACAAAAATAACATCAATCGCTTGGTTTTTAAACTTACTCTGAACCAAGTTAGTGTCAGTATTCAAAATTAGAAATTGTTCGGCTTTAGTTACTTCTTCAAGTTTACTTGTATCACTGTTATCCAACACTAAAATTGTAGGCTCTAGTCGTTTACGTTCACGACCAACTGCCTGCCAAACTTGATTAATCGCAATAAGGGCATTATCGCAGGCCACGTCACACTTTTCAGGCATAATATAAAGCAATCGCCAGATTGGCTCTTCTTTGCGCAGCAGTTCACTTAGCTCAACCGGTGGCGCCAGTAACGTGCCCTTATTAGTCGCACCACGATTAAACCAGTCCCCCATTAGAGCAAACTTCGCAAGTACCATGGGTAGTGCAAAAACCAACACCAAAATAATCATTATTTTACGGTTTTTGGATTTTTGTTGTTTACTGTCAGTCACTGTTTGAGCTGTTGTCATGTTTTTTCCTAACTGCAAATCCGAATACGACTAAAACTGCTATCGCCAATCCAAACCACTGAACCGCATAGGCTATATGTTTTTCTGGGGGTAAAACGACTGGCTTATAGTTTGTAATAAATTTTGTGCTTTGTTCTAACTTAACGGCAACCCTTGGCAAAAATGGCTGAGCAAAATGTTGACTCAGTAATGACACATTGACCTCTTGTACTAACTTCGGCCAAGGAGCCTTTATATCTAACGTCTCTTTTATTAACGCGTTCTTTTTGGGTAACCATAGTGCTACCAACTCATCTTCGATAACGCTCGGCACGTCGACACCAGGTAAGGTACCGCGTTGAGCGTTACCTTTTACCCAACCTAAATCTAACAATATCCAGCCTAAGTTGGTTTGCACCGGCACCAACACTTGGTAGCCAACTTGACCGTTTACAATTCTGTTATCCCAGTAATAAAGCTTATCATTGGCCACCTTACCAGAGAGGTGAAAGCGGCCTCCCACCGGCGCTTCAGCAGCGAATAAATCCGCGGTGATTTCGGTTACTTTTGTTTTGTTATTCTGCTCAAGCTGTTGTAAATATTCAGCTTTTTGTTCTGCGCGTTGTAATTGCCAAAAACCTAGTTTCATTAAGATGACAAATACTACCAAAGCGATTAATGTAGGGACAAAGGGTAACGCCCTGATAAACGTTAATGTCATTTGGAGTCGCGCGTGTTAGTAAAGATAGTTATTGGTTTATTGCTCTTGTTTATGATTTACAACTTATTCAGAGCGATGCTTATTATGCTGAAAGATGACCCGAATCAGCCATCAATGACCAAGTATATCGGCCGTCGTGTTATGACCTCTGCAATTATTGTTGTGTTAATCCTGCTAGCAATTGCCACGGGTTTGATTCAACCAAACCCGCGACCCTATTAGTTTTTAAAAAACGTATACCACGAAGAACAAGCATACCCACACAACATCAACGAAGTGCCAGTACCAGCTTGTCGCTTGGAAGGCAAACTGATTGTCGTGTGAAAAATGTCCCTTCAATACCCGGAAAAACATCACGATTAGCATGAATGTACCGAGCGTCACGTGGAACCCATGGAAACCAGTGAGCATGAAGAAGGTATTTCCGTAGATACCGGAATCAAGGCGTAGTCCCATTTCTTGATAAGCGTGAATGTATTCTTCCACCTGCAAGAACAAGAAAATAAGCCCAAGAACAATAGTAAATCCTAACCATGCTTTAAGCTTGGCACGGTCGCCTTTTTCAAGCGCTACGTGAGCAAAATGACAGGTGAAAGACGATATTAAGAGAATAATGGTGTTGTAAAGTGGTAGTCCCATCCAACCCATGGCTTCAGTAGTAGTGCCGCCAGGAGTGGTAGTAAGTGGCCACATTGCTTCAAAAGTAGGCCAAAGTACATTGAACGTCTCGGCGTTGTTAGAAGCGCCTGCTAACCATGGAACCGAGAATACGCGAGCGTAGAACAGCGCCCCGAAGAATGCACAGAAGAACATCACTTCGGAAAAGATAAACCAAGCCATGCCTTGTCGATATGAACGCCCTAGTTGGTCACCATGCATACCGGTCATAGACTCATGAATCTGATCTTTGAACCAGCCCACCAGCATAACAGTTAAAATCAGAGCACCAAATGCCAGCGTGTGTAGGCCAAATCCATCTGATCCATTTTTAATTTCTACCACCCAATTGCCAGCGCCTACTGCCATGAAAAACAGGGCAACGGCACCCACAATGGGCCAGGGGCTAGAGGCAGGAACATAGTATTTTTCGTATTGTTGTTCACTCATATTTGCTCTCCATATCAGCCACGGTTATAGGCAATTTCTTGCGCTTGTTCTGTGACGTCATACAAGGTGTATTGTAATGTGAAGTATGTAATGTCCTCTGGTAAAGCAGGGTCAACATAGAAGCGCATTGGCATAATGACTTCTTCACCCGCTTTTAGAGGTTGCTGGTCAAAGCAAAAACATTCTGTTTTATTTAAATATATTGCAGCTGTGCCAGGTGATACCGAAGGTACAGCTTGTCCCACAATGTCTCTTGATGAGGTATTGTGAGCATAGAAGTCGACTTGGTGCATTTCGCCAGGGTTCACTCGTACCCGTTTGGTTTGAGATTTGAATTCCCAGGGCATGCCCGAGTTGGTGCGCGTAATAAATTCAACGTTTACCCAACGACCTTTGTCTACGACAACATTTTCATAGGTTGCCGCGACATCGCTGGTCTTACCGTTAATACCCGTTATTTCACAAAAAACGTCGTAAAGTGGTACTAACGCAAAACCAAATCCAAACATACCAATCACAACGGCCACCAATTTAATGACCGTCTTGCGAATTTCGGGCTGCTTCGACTCCATAAAGACTTACCTACCTACTTAACAACCGGCGGCGTTTCGAAGGTGTGGTAAGGCGCTGGAGATGGAACTTCCCACTCAAGCCCTTCAGCACCTTCCCACACTTGGTCAGATACTGGTTCACCTTGCTTACGGCAAGCCTTAATAAGTAGCGCTAGGAAAATCAACTGAGATAGACCGAAGGCAAAGCCGCCAATACTGATCCACTTGTTAAAGTCGGCAAACTGTAACGCATAGTCAGGGATACGACGAGGCATACCCGCTAGACCAACGAAGTGCATTGGGAAGAACAGTAGGTTTACTGAAATAAGTGAACACCAGAAGTGCCACTGCGCCAATGTAGTGTCGTACATTTTACCTGTCCACTTAGGTAACCAATAGTACGCTGCCGCCATAATTGAGAACACCGCACCAGTAACCAAAACATAGTGGAAGTGAGCAACAACAAAATAAGTATCGTGATATTGGAAATCAACTGGTGTAATCGCCAACATCAGGCCAGATAGCCCACCAATGGTGAAAAGTACAATGAAGGCCAAAGAGAACATCATTGGCATTTCAAAACTAATCGCGCCGCGCCACATTGTAGCGACCCAGTTAAACACTTTTACGCCAGTAGGTACTGAAATCAGCATTGTTGCAATCATAAAGAACAGTTCACCGAACAATGGCATCCCTGTAGTGAACATGTGGTGAGCCCACACAACAAAAGATAACAACGCAATTGACGCAGTTGCGTAAACCATTGATGCATAACCGAATAGCTTTTTACGCGAGAAAGTCGGAACAATCTGCGAGATAATACCAAATGCAGGTAATATCATGATGTAAACTTCCGGGTGACCAAAGAACCAGAAAATATGCTGGAACATGACCGGATCACCACCGCCCGCTGCATCAAAGAAACTAGTGCCAAAATACTTATCAGTAAGCACCATAGTTACCGCACCCGCTAGAACCGGCATTACTGCGATCAACAAGAATGCAGTAATCAACCAAGTCCATACGAACAATGGCATTTTCATTAATGTCATACCTGGTGCACGCATGTTTAAGATGGTTACGATGACGTTAATCGCCCCCATGATGGAACTGGCACCCATAATGTGTACCGAGAACACAAATAGAGCAGTTGAGTCATTACTATAAGTGGTTGAAAGAGGCGCATAGAAAGTCCAACCAAAGTTTGGACCACCACCTTCCATGAACAGAGATGAAAGTAAAATTGCGAAGGCAAATGGTAGTATCCAGAAGCTCCAGTTATTCATACGGGGTAGCGCCATATCGGGCGCACCAATCATCAATGGCACCATCCAGTTTGCAAGCCCAGTAAAGGCCGGCATAACGGCACCGAATACCATGATCAAGCCGTGAACAGTGGTCATCTGGTTAAAAAAGTCGGGCTCTACAATTTGGAGTCCTGGCTGGAACAATTCAGCACGAATGACCATCGCCATCGCGCCGCCCACCAAAAACATGATGAAAGCGAACCATAGATAAAGAGAACTGATATCTTTGTGGTTTGTTGTTAATAACCAGCGCATGATCCCACTGGGTTTGTGGTCGTGATGATGATCGTCGTGATGCAATTCGTCAGTTGCTGTAGTCATCTATCTCGCCTCCTAGTTTCCGTTCATTAATGCGTTTACGTCTTTGGCCTGTACCGTTTCTCCGGTGTCGTTGCCCCACGCATTACGCTCGTAAGTAATAACTGCTGCCATCTCTTTGAGAGAAAGCTGCTTTGCATATGACTGCATTGCTGTTCCTGGTATACCATTTACCACAACGTCAATGTGCTTTTGCATATCGTTAAGTGCTATGTCGCTACCCTTAAGTGCCGGGAATACGCCTGGTAACCCCTCACCATTTGGCATGTGACACGCAGCGCATGCAGTTGCGTAAACACGCTCACCAACAGACATGAGTTCTGCCATATCCATGTTCATTGCAAGTAATTTCTGCTCTTCTTCTTTGGCTAAACGTTGAATTTCTTTTTGCTCTGCGATCCAAGCTTCGTATTCAGCAGGCTCTTTTGCAATTACAACGACTGGCATAAAGCCGTGGTCCTTACCGCAAAGTTCGGCACACTGGCCACGATAGATGCCTGGCTCGTTAACCTTTGTCCACGCTTCGTTGATAAAGCCAGGGTTAGCATCTTTCTTAACTGCAAATGCAGGTACCCACCAGGAGTGGATTACGTCATCTGAAGTGATTAGGAAGCGTACTTTCTTATCTGTAGGAATAACTAACGGACGGTCAACTTCGAGCAGGTAGTTAGGATTTTTCTCGAACTTGTTTTTGATTTCTTCTTGTTGCGTCGCCATCAGCGAGAAGAATTCAACTTCGTCATCCATATATTTGTAGTGCCATTTCCACTGCGACCCAGTCACGAGAACAGTAATATCGGCTTCCGTTGTGTCTTCCATTGCGATTAGCGTTTGCGCAGCAGGAATCGCCATGAAAATAAGGATTACGAAAGGCGCAACCGTCCATGCGATTTCCACTTTAACGCTTTCGTGGAAAGTGGCTGGTTTCACACCTCTAGATTTACGGTGAAAAATTGTAGACCAAAGCATTACCGCGAAAACACCGGCACCAATCACCACGCAAATGATGAAAATGGTCATGTGCAAATCGTAAACTTCCTGACTGATGTCAGTGACACCTTTAGTGAGGTTTAGTTGGTATGCGTCTGGATGTGTATCACTCGCTGCAAACAAGGCAGTCGATATAAAACTCAGAGCGAGCGCGATTAATTGATATAGTTTGTTGCGCACCGATGACTTCCTCCAATCTGAATAGCCAACAATCAGTCGTTACTGTGGTCGGGCATGTTGCTATTTAACGGCTTCCCAAACGATATTGTTACAGGAGTGCTATGTTATTGTTATAACTATGTAAAATTAAGAGCGACAAGTAAACAATTATTACAATTTTTAATCAAGTATTTCCCTGCAATTATTAAGGCTTTGTCATTCTTCGTTGACAAAAATAGCCGTTTGTAAAAATAAATAAAGTGAAAACAGATTAAATCTTACCCAATTTAGGGAATTATTGTTTATTTGCTAAGCAACAATTGGAATAACGATCTGGTGGGAATTGTGCATGGAAAATAATAAAGCCAGCATCAAAGCTGGCTCTAATTACAGGTGTTGTGGAATATTACATCCACGCATTGTTTCGGATAATGCCAACTGCAATTCCTTCAATACTCAGCGGTTGAGAAGTTAAATCGACCTTTATCGGCGAAAACTCTTCATTTTCAGCATGAAGTAACACTTGATCACCGTTCTTCTCAAAACGTTTACCCGTGACATCCTCTTCAATTCTCGCTACAACAACTTGGCCATTACGCGCTTGATTCGTGCTATGCACAGCTAGCAAATCACCATCAAGGATACCGATATCTTTCATGCTCATGCCGTTTACCCTTAACAAGTAGTCTGCATTCGGCTGAAACATGCCTTGGTCAACTTGGTAATGACTCTCGATATGGGCTTGCGCCAATATAGGCTCACCCGCGGCCACACGGCCGATAAGAGGCAGTCCAGCTTCTACTGGTGCGTCATCAAGCGGTGTGTTTAGTCTGATACCACGTGACGTCCCGGGTAAAATATCGATGACCCCTTTACGCGCAAGTGCCTTCAAGTGTTCCTCAGCCGCGTTAGCAGATTTAAAACCCAATTCTCGAGCTATTTCAGCACGTGTCGGCGGCATGCCAGTATCAGAGATAGTGTCTTTGATAAGATTAAGTACTTGTTCTTGACGTAGAGTAAGTGGACGCATAAACAGCCTGTTTTTTCATACAGTTTTGCTGTCAGTATATACAGCCTTAGAATAAACACAATCAAGAAATCACGATTTATCAATAATTTATTCAAATAGTCAGTCCCATCTGCGCAATTTTACGTTACATGTTATTTGGTAGCGGGAAACAGGTAGGAGGGCTAAAGTAAAAATGTCGTGTTAGAATAACCTTTCTAATATTAAGGAAAATCGTTTCTATGGCGTGGTTTCACAAGCTTCTTTTGAATGTCATTAAACTCCCAACGCAATGGTTAGTGCGCACCAGTACTATTCCCAGTGATGTAGAGGGCGAGTTAGGCATAGATAAAAATAAGCCCATCATTTACCTTTTACGTACCAACTCAGTGACCGATTTAGTTTCGCTAGAACTGTCTACCAAAGCCTTAGGATTACCCAGCCCTTATAAAAAACAGGTAATCAATGGTGAAAAACTGAGCAACTGCGTATTTCTCGAAGAGCCGGAGTCTCTTTTTACCAAAGAAAATAAACACACAGATATTAACGAAATCTTCACCCGATTATTTCATTTGCATCGAGAAGACAAAGACATAGACCTACAAATCGTGCCAGTATCGATATTTTGGGGTCGTGCTCCAGGCAAGGCGTCTCAGGGATTAACTGAATTATTAGCAGACAAAGCATCGCCAAGCTGGTTGAGAAAGTTTTTTATCGTTTTATTCCTAGGAAGAGATAACTTCGTATATTACAGTCGAGCAGTATCTTCACGTGCAATGGCAACCACTCGGGGGACTGACTCGCAAATTGCGCATAAGTTGATGCGCCTAGCACGTACCCCCTTTTTGCGCAGACAGCAATCAATGACTGGTCCCCGTCTACTGGAAAGGCAACAACTATTTAACGGGGTGCTTGGCTCTGAAGCAGTGAAAAAAGCCATTCAAGACGAAGCCGCCAGTAAAAATATCGATATTGTTAAGGCAAAAGCCAATGCACATAAGTATATCGATGAAATCGCGGCAGATTATCGAGAGGGAATTATTCGATTGGGTGACCGTTTGTTGGGGCGTGTTTGGAATAAAATTTACAATGGCATCCGGGTTCAAAATGCAGAGAAAGTACGTGAACTTGCGCAAAATGGACACGAAATAATCTATGTACCATGTCATCGCAGTCACATGGATTATTTACTACTGACTTACGTGATTTATCACGAAGGACTCGCCACCCCACACATAGCCGCTGGCATTAATCTGAATTTCTGGCCTATTGGCGGCGTTTTCAGACGCGCTGGCGCATTTTTCATCCGTCGCTCCTTCGCAGGCAACAAACTCTACACGGCAGTTTTTAGAGAATACTTGGAACAACTTTTCAACAAAGGTTACTCAGTTAAGTTCTACGCGGAAGGCGGTAGAAGTAGAACTGGCCGCTTGCTTCCAGCAAAAACCGGCATGCTTGCCATGACCCTGCAAGCTGTAATGAAAGGCGTAAAACGTCCAGTAAGCCTAGTTCCGGTGTATATCGGCTATGAGCACGTGATGGAAGTGAAAAGTTACCTTGGAGAATTAAGGGGCAAAAACAAATCTAAAGAGTCCTTTTTCGGGGTATTCTCAGCCATCCGCAAACTTAAAAACTACGGTTATGGATTCCTCAGTTTTGGTGAACCTATCCAAATTACCCATTACCTAGACGAAAAAGTACCGAACTGGCGGGAAGACGCCAATCAAGACGATAAAAAACCCACGTGGTTAACACCAACGGTAAATGAGCTAGGTACCAATATTCTGCAACGCATCAACCAGGCCGCATCGGTTAGCGGAATGGCCTTGGCCTCGATGTGCTTATTGTCTGCAGAGAAGCGAGCGATGAGCAAAGAAGAGTTGATTGCCGTCATGGATCACTTCTTAAAGTTAATGCGTACAGCACCTTTCAGTGACCAAAGTAGTGTGCCCGATGTAGATGCCGAGACACTGCTCAAAAACACAATGAAGTTAGATAAATTTGATGTAAGTACAGATAGCTTTGGTGAAATTATCTCCGTTGAAAGAAGTAATGCCATTGCACTAACTTACTATCGCAATAACATTCTGCATCTATTTGCGGTACCGGCCTTGGTCGCTACCGTTGTCCTCGGTAACCCGTCATCGAGTAAAGACGCTATTATCAGTTTAGTCAGCAAGTTGTATCCGCTCTTACAAAAAGAGTTATTTATCTATATGAATGCATCCGAATGTGAAAGCTACGTCGTGTCGGTTCTTGAATCAATGGAAGCGCTTGGCATGGTGACATTGAACGACGACCAATACAGCGCAGCAGACACCACCTCTAAAGAATTCTATAGCCTTTGGATATTGCGCTCTTTATTGCAAGAAACTCTGCAGAGATATGCCCTAGTACTAAGCCAATTGGAATTCATGGGCACTATCTCACGTTCTGCGTTAGAAAAACGCAGCCGACAAGTGGCGGAGAGAATGGCAACCTTGCACGGCATAAGTGCACCAGAATTCTATGACAAGAATGTATTGGCAACCTACATCGCCGCCTTAAAAGAAAATAATCTCGTGCAGGAAACCGACGACGGTTTACTTGAACATTCAGAGGTAAGCCAGGCACTGCACAACCACGTGTTATCGCTGATTGCGCCTGAGTTTGGCAAACGCTTGCAACAAATTCGCTAGTACCTTTTTTGAAACAGGGTTGCTTTTGGCTTCCCTGTTTCTTGTTAAGAAAGCAACGGTAATAACGAAAGTTCGATAACAAGACCTGCCGCGATCACCATACCAACATAATGGTTATGTAAAAAAGCTTTAAAACACTGCGCTCTTTCACGATTAGCGATTAATCGGTGCTGATAGGCAAACAAAAAGCATACTGTAATGAGTGAAAGGAGCGCCACTGAGCCTAGCTGTAAATGTTGGTAAACCAGATAGAGTAACGCCAACATTGCCAACTGCAGCAGCATGATAATAGCCTTATCGTATTGCCCAAACAAAATAGCTGTAGATTTGATACCGACTTTTAAATCGTCTTCTCTATCAACCATGGCGTACATTGTGTCATAGGCAACCGTCCACAGCAGATTCGCCAAGTAAATAGCCCATGCCCACCAAGGAATAGTTCCTTGAATAGCCATAAACCCCATAATGATGCCCCAGCTAAACGCCGCTCCCAACACGAATTGAGGCAAGTAAGTAAAACGCTTCATAAAGGGGTACAAAGAGGCTAACGCCAGTGCAGCAAATGAAAGCGCAATAGTTTTCCAATCTAGGGTGAGCACCAGAAGAAAAGAGACTATAACCAATACTGCAAACAGGAAGAGCGCTTCTTTTTCCGTTACTTCGCCAGTGACCAATGGTCTTTGATTAGTGCGCTCTACGCTGCCATCGAAATTGCGATCGGCATAGTCATTAATTACACACCCTGCAGAGCGCATTAAAAACACACCCAATCCAAATACAAAGAGTACATGTAACGAAGGCGTTGCCATTGCCGCAATCCATAGCCCCCATAAGGTTGGCCATAACAACAAATAAGTGCCTATAGGTTTGTCTGCGCGCATTAAGCGCCACAACGCGTCAAACTTGGTTGGTTTTTGCTTCATTTCTACTTTTACTTCGGCATGTTGCTGTAGGCAGGACTGTCGGGCAAAAACACTTCAGCCACAGAAAGTCGATGTTCGTTATATCGAAACAAGGAACGCCTGCCCCACAATTGTCTATTGTCATACGGTTGCAGATGATCAATGAAACCTTCACTTGGGTCAATTTTCGTCAATTGAAATGCCTGACGCTCAAACCGTGGGTCGTTGAAAATTATTTTTCCAAGGGGTTTGTCGCCGAGTTGAGTGATATCTGACATCACGTTTTCGACAAATGAAGCGGGAATGAGCGATCGAGCAAACACCCAAGGGCGATTGTCGCCCATCAATACCACTTCTCTTACTTGCGTCGCGCCGGGCTCGATGTCTTGCTGTTGGTAAAGGTACTCATTTTCAATATCAGGAATCTCACTAAGACCATGAAATAACACCTTAACCTGAAAGTTACGACAACTGGTTTGCAACCTCTCCGTGAGCGAGCCAGTGTTCAACAACCAGTTCTTAAGTAAGGGGTCAGGTAATTCAAATTGTTGGGAGTCTTGCCAACGACTCGTTATCCCTAAAGGTGCAGGCAGTATGTCAGTCAAAGTTCATATTAATAGAGTTAAGATATTATTTATGATACCAATAGCGTAAGTTAGACTAAAGTCGCGCTCGAAATTAGACTACAATATTTGCATAATGGCGGAAAAAATTTGTTAGAAATTTTTCAGCAATCGAATTATAGAGACGGAAACATGAAAATTCGTAGCATTTGGACGGGAATATTTGCTTTAGCTCTACTCATGTCATCTCAGCTGCAGGCAAGAGAGTACGCCTATTTCGGCTTAGAGCCTGACATAGTAACTAACTATGTGGGAACCAGTGCCCGCAACTTGGGTTACGTTCGTGTCACGGTAGAATTAATGCTCGAATCGCCAAGTCATTTAGAAGCTGCAGAACACCATGCGCCGCTGCTTAGATCAACAACAATTGACATTTTTGGGCGGCAACCAGAAGACAAGGTAAAATCACTTACCGGTCGAGAAGAAATTCGTCAGATGGTGGCAGATGAGCTTAAGAAATTAATGAAAGCAGAAACCGGGTCTGAAATGATTCGAGACGTGATCTTCACCCAATATATTCACCAAGGCGGCGATAGATAAAGCCGTCCGTCTACTGGCGCTGATCTTGACGCAGCGCCAAAGCGCCTGCGGCAAATGCACCTCCAGCAACCAAACCTACAAGGTGCGCTGTATTTGCCATATTCACCCACAGTACATCGGCAAACCCCAATATCATCCACAGCAGCATAAAGCCCATCATTGCATTCGAGAACTGCCACGTAGATTGTTTATCAAATTGTTTGTGGATCCACACATAAGCCACCAGCGCATACACAACACCACTGAGCCCGCCGAAGTAGATGTCACTGACTAAATACTGCGCCGTGTTGGATAAGGCAGCACTAAATAAGAGCAATAGCAATAATGTCGAACCAGACTGCTGAGACTCGACTTGTTTTCCCAGCCACCACCACCAAAGTAAATTGAAGACTATATGCATCGCCGAGAAATGCATCAACGCAGGGGTGAATAATCGCCACCACTGTTGTGTTTGATTAATGTACTCAAACGACTGAAAACTCAAATAATTATAAGTATTGCCCAACCCGAAAGCATAAACAGCAATGCAAGGAATGGCGCATAACGCCAAGACAATGGCAACAATTGGTGTCTGTTTGAACAGCGCAAATAACGAATTGCTCAGCTTGGAAATCGAAAGACTATTACCGGAACTGGCATCTGGGATGGCGCCGCCATCCCAGGCCGCAGAAGTGTATTGTTTATCCCAGGGCTTATCTAAAAAGCCTTGTAATTCCAGTTCGGCACGAGGCAATTGAGCCTGATCTTCGATGACCACCACATATTGAGAGTCGACTGTAACGTCTTTCACTTCTCGCATATGAGCAGAAATTGAAATTGAATTGAGGTAAGTGACGAGGTTTTTAGCAGGAGAAGCGTCTTTAAAGGCAACTAGAGCGTGGTGCTCCTCAATCATCTTAGTTGCCTCTCATGCTTGAGGAGTTCTCAAGCATCGTTTTGCATAGTGCGCCAGGCTTCAAACCCACCATCCATACTGTAAACTTCTTCGAAGCCTTGTCCCACAAAATATTGTGCAGCATTTTGACTACTAATGCCGTGGTAACAATAGATGATAATGGGCTGTGTAGTATCAGTTTCTGTAACCACTTGCTGCAAGTTGTCATTGGTTAGATGCACTGCCCCATCGATATGAGCGATCTCAAAAGATTGAGGGTCTCTTATATCCATTGAAATCGCTTTGCCTTCGGCAAGCATTTGCTGCGTGTCCTGCACAGAAATATGTTTAAAGCTCACCGCACTCTACCTCACTACTGCCAATTAAGAATAACTTTACCAGACTGCCCCGAGCCCATAACGTCGAAACCAGTTTGAAACTCTGTCACTGGATATTGATGCGTAATAATGGGCGACAAATCTAACCCGCTTTGAATTAAGCTGGCCATCTTATACCAGGTTTCAAACATTTCCCTGCCGTAAATACCTTTAATAACCAGACCTTTGAAAATAACCTGATTCCAATCTACCGCCATATCACTTGGAGGAATGCCCAACATCGCAACTTTACCGCCGTGATTCATGTTGCTCAACATATCTTGAAAGGCTACGGGCACACCCGACATTTCCAGACCCACATCAAATCCTTCGGTCATGCCCAGTCCAGCCATCACGTCACTCAGTTTTTCTTTAGCAACATTTACCGCTTTCGTCGCGCCCATTTTTTCGGCTAGCTGCAGGCGATAATCATTAATATCTGTGATCACCACATGTCTAGCACCTACATGACGTGCAACAGCTGCGGCCATGATGCCAATGGGGCCAGCTCCTGTGATCAGAACGTCTTCACCCACTAAGTCATACGATAATGCGGTATGCACAGCATTGCCAAATGGATCAAAAATTGATGCCAAGTCATCACTGATATTGTCGGGGATTTTAAATGCATTAAACGCAGGGATAACCAGGTAATCAGCGAATGCGCCTGTTCTGTCTACGCCCACACCAAAGGTGTTACGGCACAAGTGGCGACGACCCGCACGGCAATTTCTGCAATAACCGCACGTAATGTGACCTTCACCAGATACGCGATCACCAAGACTAAAGCCTTTTACTTCCGAGCCAATGTCGACGACCTCACCGACGTACTCATGACCGACGATCATAGGGACTGGAATCGTATTTTGTGCCCAATCGTCCCAATTATAGATATGCATATCGGTGCCACAAATAGCAGTCTTGCGGATCTTGATGCACAAATCGTTAGGGCCAACCTCTGGCTTTTCCGCCTCGACTAACCAAATGCCAGGCTTGGCTTGTTGTTTTGCTAATGCACGCATTTAAATCACTCCCAGCTCTTTACCAACTTCGATAAAAGCGCCAATGGCCTTATCTAGTTGCTCTTGGGTGTGAGCAGAAGACATTTGGGTACGAATACGAGCTTGTCCTTTTGGCACCACAGGGAAAGAAAACCCCACAACATAAATACCGCGAGCCAACATTTTTTCCGCCATTTCAGAGGCCAATTTAGCGTCGCCAATCATAACCGGGATAATGGCGTGGTCAGCACCTGCCAAGGTAAAGCCTGCGGCTGACATTTGCTCTCTAAAATAGCGACTGTTTTGTTCTAGCCTATCGCGCAAATCGCTACCTTCCTGCAGCAACTCAAGCACCCTTATAGACGCAGATACGATGGACGGTGCTAATGAATTGGAGAACAAATAAGGACGAGAACGCTGGCGTAGCCAAGCGACAACCTCTTTTTTGGCTGACGTGTAACCGCCAGATGCACCGCCTAGGGCTTTGCCCAATGTACCGGTGATAATATCAACGCGCCCCATTACCTCACAATACTCGTGACTACCGCGGCCATTGGCACCAACGAAGCCAACCGCGTGAGAGTCATCCACCATCACCATCGCACCATACTTATCAGCTAAATCGCATACACCTTTTAGGTTGGCGATGATGCCATCCATTGAAAACACGCCATCTGTTGCAATTAATTTGAAACGCGCTCCAGCTTCCGTAGCTTCAATTAACTTGGCTTCCAGATCGGCCATATCGTTGTTGGCATAACGAAAACGTTTCGCCTTACATAAGCGCACACCATCAATGATGCTGGCATGGTTAAGCGCATCAGAAATAATGGCATCTTCTGAACCTAACAAAGTTTCGAACAAGCCCGCATTGGCATCAAAGCATGAGGAATAAAGAATGGTATCTTCCATCCCCAAAAACTCACTGATTTTCGCTTCTAGTTTCTTGTGGTTGTCTTGAGTACCACAAATGAAGCGTACCGAAGCCATGCCAAAACCATGACTGTCTAGACCGTTTTTTGCCGCTTCGATCAAACTAGGGTGATTCGCCAAGCCTAAGTAGTTGTTCGCGCAAAAATTGAGAACATGCTCACCCGATGAGACTGACACGTCAGCGTCTTGCTGAGATGTAATCTGGCGTTCAGATTTGAATAAACCTTCGGTTTTCAAGGTGTCTAGCTCTTGGCTAAGATGTTCTATCATGCTCATTGTAGGTCTCTTATTTATCTAATAATGTTGCAGGCACGCGAGTGTATCGAATAACTAAAGAATAGTAAGTTTCGAAGGACTGTCACCATTAAATTAGGCAAGGTCACAATTGTGCCAATTTGTAAGGTCAATTTTACAGCTTTACCGGCTTAGTAGCCTGCCAGTACCTGCTTATAAACCGCTAAATTGCCTTTACTCATTGCGTCAATCGAAAAGGTCTCTTCCACCAGAGTACGACCACGCATTCCCATTTCATGTCGTTTATTATCGTCACCACCAAGTTCAATGATGGCTTTTGTGACGCCATCACTGTCACCAATAGATAAAAGTGCGCCATTGTGTTGGTTAATGACTATCTCTGGAATACCACCAGCAGCGGTTGCCACAATGGCTTTGCGACAGGCCGCACTTTGCAGCAATGCGACCCCCAAACCTTCCATAGACGCCGGGTGTACCACTAAATCAACAGACGACATAATTTGCGGCATTTCACTGCGAAACCCCGGAAACTTAATACTTGTTTGTAAGCCACGCTCTTCTACCAATGCTTGGTATTCTTCTTTTTTTGGCCCTTTGCCAAACAACAGTAACTTCGCCTGTGGCAACACATCGAGTATCTTGCTGAAATTTTCAATCAACATTCGCTGACCTTTGCGCTCAATCATTTGCGCAAAATTAGCAATAACAAAGTCTTCACCGGACAAATTGAACTCGTTATTGAGCCAATCTCTATTAGGCGCTAGATTAAATTTAGATAAATCAACAGAACTGTGCACGGTGGTAACGTGTTGCGGGTTGACTCCCTCCGCTAACAAGACTCGCCGTATGCCCTCAGAAATGGTAATCACATGTTGATAGCCATGGTATTTCCAGCGTGCGAACCAACCCGGTTCAGTATTGTCGACTCGTCTTGAGCAAATCACGGGAACTTGAAGGTGATTCGCCGCTAGCCTGCCCCAAAGGTCGGCACCACGCCGACTGTGTACGTGCACTATGTCGGGTTTATGCTGCTTGATAAGCCGTTTTAATCGAAAGTAGAGCCCAATATCCAAATCGCCTTTCATAGACACTGGCAGGACTGTCGCCAAAGCTTCTGCGGCCTTGCCAACTTCACTGTCCACTGGGCACACAAGAATGTTATCAATGGCAAGTTGTTGCAACCCTTGCATCAGATATATCACTTGCTGTGCACCACCGTAGAGATGGCGACCAGCTTCAATATGCATTATTTTCACGATGCATCTCGCAGTTTTTGCATCGCCGACACCACGTGAGACGCGTGAATATCTTTTAAACAATCGAAACTTCCACCACATGTAGGATTACGACGGCAGGGAGAACAATGCATATTCAAATAGATAATTTCGGCGTTGTGAGCGCGCAAATAAGGCGCAGTAGAACCAAATATACAAACAGTAGGAAGCGCATGCATAATGCCCATATGAGTAATGCCGGTATCTACACCAACTAAGAATTTAGCTCTGGAAATCAGCTCTGCCGTTTCCGGTAAACTCGTCTCTCCCGCTAAGGAAAGCATGTTGCTTTGCTCAGCGCAAAGTGCACGCGCATTTTCAATATCCGCAGGGCCACCCAAAACAATACAACGCAGCCCAAAATGCAGTTGAATCTGCTCGGCCAATTCTCGCCAGTGTTGGTCAAACCAATGTTTTTGAGGCCTTGTTGTGTAAGGGCACAACACGACGAATTCACTTAGTTGATGCTTTTGCAGTAATTCAGATATACGAGAATAAGTTTGTTCTGATTGCACCACCGACATAATGTAATCATCTGGGTAACACCCCAGTTCCAGCGCCAACGAACGGTACTCTGAGCCGATGACCGGGCTTGAATCCCTTTTTAGTACCGACGTCATCAAATATTGACTACCCTCTTTACTACCGAGGCCAATACGTGTTTTCGCACCGGAAAACCATGCCCATATGCCGCTTTTGAGTAATCCTTGCGTGTCTAACACCAAATCAAACTGCTTTTGCTTCAATAATTTGCGCATCGCGTTCACTTCACGCAATACCGCGATAAGCCCTTTTTCTTTCTTTAACTTCTTCCACTTCGCTCTGGGTAGCTCAATGACCTCGTGTAAATCCTCGTGTCCTAGCAACAAACTCTTGCTCATAGATTCGACCAACCAAGAAATGTTGGCATCGGGATAGCGATTTTTCAGACTTTTTATCAAACCAGAAGACATTACTATGTCGCCGATAGCACTGAGTCTGATAACCAGGATATTTTGAGGTTGGTTTTGCATTATCAATTGTTCATCATTGATGGGGATCAGGTCACATGATTCGGTTACCCAAAATAATATGGACAACCAACTAAGCTATAATAATGAAAATAATCTCAAGAATATAGCGACTTAGGTTTTGTCTTTTTAAAATTTGCTCTACCATGTGCAAGCGTTACCAAACCAATAAGACATGCAGAAAATCTCCGATTCAGACTTTAGCCCCTCTTTTTCTCAAGAGTTCGCGCGTGCGATTTACACGCTATTACTTCACCTTCTGGTGCCGCTGGCGCTACTGTCGCTAATCATCAAAGCCTTAACACGCTCTTTTGACTACAATCAGCGTAAGCGAGAACGATTTGGTTTTATTGCTAAGCCTGAGAGAACCGGCGGTATTTTATTGCACTGCGTTTCTGTTGGAGAAGTGGTCGCCGCATCGGAAATTATAAAGGCCATTCGTTCCAAACAGCCTGATATCAATGTCACCATCACCACCACAACTCCCACTGGCTCACAACGGGTAAAGGATATTTTTGCTGACACAGTTCAGCACTATTATCTGCCCTATGACTTGCCTTGGGCGGTAGCTCGCTTTGTGCGCAAGATTCGCCCCGACACGGTAATGATTGCGGAGGTAGAACTCTGGCCTAATTTTATTCATTACTGCTGGCGTAAACGCATTCCTACCTACATCGTTAACGGCAGAATGACCGATAAATCAGCGCGAAACTATGCCAAATTTAGCGCTCTTTTCACCCCCATGCTGCATAAATTAACAGGCGTTAGCGCACAAGGACAACGGGATTTTGATAACTATATTTCGCTTGGTCAGCCGCAAAACCGCTTGTATTTGAGCAATAATATTAAGTTCGATCATCAATTGACCCAGCAGGATCTCGATACCTTAGGTTCATTGCGCGCTCAACTGCAATTGGATAACAAGAAAGTAATATTGGGCGGCAGCACCCATGATCCAGAAGAGCAAATGCTGATAAATAGTTATTTAGCAATCAAACCTAATTGTCCTGACTTGCTGTTAGTTATAGTGCCAAGACACCCTCAGCGTTTCGACAAGGTATATAAGCTCTGCAATAAACACGCACTTAGCACGGTAAGGCTCTCCCAAAACCAAGCAGTCAGTGACGAAACAGATGTGGTTATTGCCGACGCGATGGGCATTTTAAAGGCCAGTTACGGACTTGCAGATGTTACTTTCGTTGGTGGCAGCTTCGCCGACAAAGGGGGTCACAATGCCTTAGAAGCCGCACTGCATTGTATACCTTCGATAATGGGACCGCACATTTACAATAACCCCACTATTTTTGATGCCCTACAGTCGGTCGATGCTTTACACATCGCGCATGACCAAGCGACCTTAACTCAACTACTTAGAGAGCGAATTCAAGATGCAAACCTTGCCTATTCCGAGGGTAAGGCAGGCAAAGATGTTGTTGAGGAAAATGCAGGGGCACTGCAAAAAACGCTCGAAATTATTGGATATGCGTAAGTGGCAACATAAACAGCATATTACTATGGTATCCGTTACCAAAAACTGATAATAACCATCTGCCTTCGCTGCGTTGCAGTTTGATGAGAATTGTCGCTCTTATTCTCAACTGCTATGGTAAACAAAAAAACAAGTATTGGATGCTCATGTCTGATTCACCTCACACTACAAGTACCTCACACAAAGCCATCAACTTTGCCGAAAAACTGGGGAAATTCGACAGCCTATGGAGCCCGAAAGTCATTGCCGAAATGAATGATTATCAGTTCAAGATAGTCAAACTGGAAGGTGAATTCGTATGGCATCAACACGAAGATACGGACGAGACGTTTATCGTGTTAGAGGGTAGCTTGAACATCGCCTTTCGAGACGGCAATGTGACCATCAATCAAGGGGAAATGTACGTTGTGCCAAAAGGTGTAGAGCACAAGCCCATAGCTGAAAAGCTGGTCAAAGCGATCATTATAGAGCCGCGCGGAGTCGTCAATACAGGTGACAGTGATAAAGGTGATCTCACAGCCGAAAATGACGTGTGGATATAAATGGTCGCAGCGCATTTTACTAGTCGACATGCCGTTGAAGAGTACATCAATTACGCTATTCAAAAAGGAGTGAGTAGAGCACAGATTTTTGAACAGGTAGATGTTCACATCGACGAAGCATCGGATTACGTTTCAGCGCAGCAGCTCAGCCAAATCCTGCAAGTGATTATTGAGCTAACTGGTGATCAGTATATCGGTATGCGCCATGCGACGCAGGTTCAAGCCAATACTTACGATATCCTTGGTTACTTGGCCGTAAATTGCGAAAACTTAAAGCAGACAATGGAACTGGTAATTCAATATGAAAGTCTCGCTGGTACCTTAGGCTACACGCAAATACTGCCTCAAGGGGAAAACTGGCTGATCAGTTGGCAATGCGTACTGACTGATCCCCAAATCAAACGCCACACGCTAGAGAGTGTGATCACCAGCTGGACTGTATATACACAGGAACTGGTGAGGCTAAATGAAGTTGCTTTACAAGTGTGGTTTGAACACAAAGCGCCAGAACAAAGCGCGTTAGCAGAATACGAAGCTATTTTCCGCTGTCCTGTACTGTTCGAGCAGCCAGATACCGGTATTTTGGTATCACAAGAGCAGTTCACCAAGCCCTTCCCGCAGGCAAATGCGGCACTGCGCACGACCCTTGAGCAGCACGCAGCAGCCAATCTTGCAACACTTCAGGCACAACACAAGCCACTCTCTTTCACAGAGCAAGTAATCCGTTTGGTAAGAAGTGATGTAAAAGCTGGCAGGCCAACCAGTAAAAAAGTAATCGCCGACAAGTTAAACATCAGCGAGAGAACACTACATCGACACTTGGAAAAAGAGGAGTCGCGTTTTATTGATATACTTGACGACATTAGACTGGAAGTCGCCTTATCACTGTTGCAGCTGAATACAAAAACCACGCAGCAAATAGCTGAGCAACTTGGCTTTGATGAGGTAAGGTCGTTTTATAGAGCGTTTAAGATATGGACTGGCCTCACTACAGGTGAGTATCTTAAAAAACTGTCAGCATCCTATAAAAATTATAAGGCAGAGGATTAATGAGCGTAGAATCAGTTGTTGTTATATACCTTATTTTAGTCGTTGGGATTACGCTACAAGTATATTTTCTGGCGCGTAACCGGGTCAAAAACGTCGCGTTTATTACCTTTCTCGGTTTTTTGTGTGCCGCGATTTTTTTTCCAGCAGGACTTTTGTTTGCCATCGTCTTATCAGTCAAAGAACCGCTTGCTAAAAATTAATCACCGCAGATAATAGTGCGCTGTAACGGGCTACATGACGCTCAACACCTCAAGGACCAACATGAAAATAGATCTAAGCATCGTTCTCCCTTACACCTTACCTATCACGCTGATAATCACTGCATTTATTTTTTACTTCGCCAAAAAACGCGGTGAAGATTACTGGGTATCTACCCTGTTTGGTTTTCTAATGAGCTTTTTATTCTTTCCTGCTGGAATCATCTACGCCTGGTGGTTGTCAAAGCCTAAGCCTCAAGCCACCGACTCATCAGAGTGAGCCTCCGGGCTGTGCACGTCTCGGTATAGCCCAAAGCATAAGAAGTACACAAACGAGTTAACAAGCAGATAACCACCAAAAACCAACATAGAAGAGGTGGCCATCAAAGACAAACACAGGGCGATCAGAGGCCACATCAGCACTAATCTAACCAACTCCGGCTTACGGCTTTTGCCCTCTAACATGCGACCAGTAGTAACAAGTGGCATAGTGATCGCAACAAATCCCAATAGCACTAGGGTCACTTCTAATCCTGGAAAGTGCAGTACGTAATAGACCATTACCGGAATAGCCATGATAAGTTGCAAGAAGCCATATCGCTGGGTTGCGACATCTACTTTGGGATCGAATTTGCTAAATTCTGCCAGGTTCCTTTTAGCTACCGGAAACAGAGCTTCCACATCTCTTGGACGCCACCCTGTAGGCCTAAACCAAAGTGTGAGCTTATCCCACCAACTTTTCGCATACCAAGCATCTTTTAGCATCCAGCCCCAAAACTGCAGATTGGCCGTAATAGGATCGAAGGTATTACTCGCTCGACTTACCCCATAAATAACAGGTTCTGACTCCAATTCGGCTTGAAAAGTACCAAATAACTTATCCCAAATAATAAACACGCCACCGTGATTTTTGTCGATATAGAGGTCATTTTGTCCATGGTGCACACGATGATGAGACGGCGTAACAAACCAGCGCTCCATCCAACCACACTTGTCAATGAGCTGTGTGTGCACCCAAAACTGGTAAATAAGATTAAATGCAGCGCTTGTCACAAGCATTTCAATAGGAATGCCTAGTAGCAGCATTGGAATTGAAAAAATCCAATCAAACACGCCTGTACTTGACTGACGTAACGCGGTGGTTAAGTTGAAGTCTTCGCTTTGATGGTGCACCAAATGCCCGGCCCAAAGAATATTATAGGTGTGACCAAAGCGGTGTTTCCAATAATAAGTAAAGTCGTACAATACAAATGCGAGCGCCCAATGCCATGGATTGTCAGGGGAAAAGGTCAGTAATTGCCACCCATCAATAAAAGCCATTGCGAGTGTTAAACCACTGACGTAAAACAACAACTGACTAGTGCGGCTTACCATTCCGAGAACGAGGCTGCTATAGGCATCATTTAGACGGTAGTAGCCAGTTTTACGACGCCAGTCGATAATCAATTCAATAATGATTAACGCCAGAAATAGAGGAACTGCCATCAAAAGTATATCGACTGTCACTTTAACCTTCCCGCTTCGTTATGCTTCAACACTTCAAGCGGAAAGTGTATTCCAGGTTATTTTTCAAACAATGTCGAAATCGGACAGCAATGTATCATTTTCGGCCACTCACGAAATATCTGTCGAAACTAGCCATTAACCGCGACGATATTTGTGCCTAGTTTCAGGGACAGTATGCCGCTGCAAGATACGCCAGCCTTCCGCTCTAACGTCATCTCGTTCACGATATCGCCATAATCTGTCTTTTGCCTCTTTCGCCGCAAGTTGCAAATCAACAATCGGATTGGGGTAATCAACACCCAGTTCAACTTGATACATCTGCTGCTCCATTGGCGACATTAACCAGGGTTCGTGCGCTAACTCAGTGGGTAGCGCAGACAACTCTGGACATCATTTTTTGATGAAACTTGCTTCAGGGTCGCGTTCTTTGGCTTGTTTACTGGGACTGTAGACTCGGATGATATTAATACCAGTAACCCCTGCCTGCATCTGAAACTGCGGATAGTGAATACCAGGTTCAAAATCGAGAAAGACTTTAGCTAAATGCACGACGCCCTCTCGCCAATCGATATTGAGATAGTGCACAAGGAAACTTACAAGCATTGCGCGCATGCGAAAATTGATATAGCCCGTTTGGCGTAAACAACGCATACAAGCATCTACAAGCGGAATTCCGGTACGCCCTGTGTACCAAGCTTTCACGTCATTATCTCGTTGACGGTCTTCTCTAAATGGAAAAGACAAATAGCCACGATTCACCGGGCGAAATTCCATCTCACTTTCGGACTCATATTTTTGAATAAAGTGACAATGCCAGTGCAATCGAGAAGATAATGCAGATAGCGACCGACGCCAGCCAGACCTCTGCCAATCTTTTAAGAGGCGTTGATACATCTGTCGTAAACTAATATTACCCCAAGCAAGATAGGGTGACATTCTTGAACAAGAACGCCTGGAGGCTTCTGGACTGGATATATTAAATGCATAGTCTTTACCACGTTCTTTAAAAAAGTGATGTAAAGTATGCCAAGCGCGTTTCTCGCCCCCCAATTGAAATAGCGCAGGTCTTTTCTTCCAAGCTATTGGAAGCGTGAATTTGGACAAGTTCCATGACGTTAACTGACTGTTAGATACCCAGTTAACTGCATCTAAGTCGACATCAAACGTAGGCGCACGCATTTGCTTATGCCAATGCTTATCCCACTTTTCACGGCTTCGAAGACCTCTTAACACCGCTCCTTGTTTACTTTCTATCCAAGAGACAGCATTAATTGAACACCATTCACTAACTAATTTATCTCGCTCAAAGGTATTATTCAGGCCTATTTCTTGATGAGAAAAAAGAGAAAAACTACCGTGAATGTCTTTTATTTTCTGCAAAATACCGCAAACGTCACCCTTTTGCAGCAAAATAATGCCGTTATGAGGAGCCAATTGCTCGTTGATATCTTCAATAGACTGATAGATGAAACGCCAATGGCGAAGATCCATGTGAGGATCGGCCAATAAAAGTGGCTCAATAACGTAAAGTAAGACTACGGGGTTACCGTTTTGCTGGGCATTAAAAAGTGGCTCGTGGTCGCGAACTCTAAGATCTCGTTTTAACCAAACAACATTTATCACAGTAAAGGTGGGCTAGTGCCATTGAATCGGCCAGTCCACCATATCGGTCGAATCCAGCGGTAATCGGTTTTGTTCTGCGCGCCACTTTTGCACAAAGGAACCGTCAGGGTCGTAAGTCGCCGCTTGTTTTTGGATATCGAACTGTCTAGCGCCACGGGGATCAGCGCCCACACCAGCCAAATACTGCCAGTTTCCCCAATTACTCGCTACGTCGAAATCCCCCAGCTGTTGTTCAAAATAAGCCGCACCGTAGCGCCAATCGAGTTGCAATTCATTAACTAGACAACTGGCTACTATCTGACGCCCTCTATTGGACATGTAACCTGTGGCATTGAGCTGTTTCATACAAGCATTAACAAGTGAATATGGCGTATTGCCAGTGCACCACTTCTGGAACCTTTCAGGCCAAAAACTGGTCATGATGGCTTTTCCTTGTACACCTCGATAGCGGAATAAGTTTTTGCCGTGTTTTTCTAAATACCATTGAAAATACTCACGCCAAAGCAATTCAAAATACAGCCAATAGGTCGATTCGTTGGCCTCAATAGTTACTTCAAAGGACTTGAGGTGATGGAAGACTTGCCTAGCGGATAGGCTACCGCAGGCTAGCCAGGGAGAAAGCTTCGCACTGGCATCAAATTCATCTAGCGCATTACGCGTTTGCTTATCCCTCAGGACCTTTTTACTCTGATGCAAATAATAATCGAGCCTGTCGAGACCAGCGCTACTCCCTCCCTTAAAAAGACAGTCTGTATTATTAGACTCTGGCTGCCTCATGTGAGGCCAATGAACCGGCACCAGATCTATCTCGTTTTCAGCTCTAAAATTTTTCGGAAACGCTGGTATGTTGTTTACCGGATGTGATAGTGGTGCTACCGAAAGTTTTTCGACTTTTTTTCTAAACGGCGTGAAATGCCCAGGTAAAGCGTCAAGAGCAAACGGCAACTGTTCTTCAGTGAACAACGTGTGGCCACTCTCTACCAATGTCGTTAAGTCAGGGAATTGACCAACAACGTGCCGCCACTGCCGCTTTTCGTAAACCCCAGCGAATCGATTGCCTGCCAACAAAGTTGCATTACTCGAGTTAATCAAGTGTGATAAAACCTCAGTTGGATAGCCAATTTTGATGTGCAAACCACTGCCATAGCTTTCTAGTTGTTCGTTTATCGCCTGAAGTGCTTCGCATATAAATTGCCATCGATACAAGCCCATATGCCGACTCTGGTAATGACTGTTTTTAAACCACCTGGGGTCGAGCACATAAACAAAAATTGCGTGATTGGCTTGTTCACAGAAGCGCGTCAACGCCTCGTTGTCAGCGAGTCGCAAGTCGTTGTTGAACCAATAAATGCCAGTGTGATGTAGATAACTCATACAACCAATACCCTTTGCGTCGAGTAGAAGATCAATTATTGGTCGTTTGAATGCTAATTGAGATCGAATTGTAGATTGGGCAAGTATTAACTAGCAGATTTATCATCCGGAATGAGCATTGAAAACAATAGTTTGGTTTAGACAAGACCTAAGAATCAGCGACAATCCCGCGCTCCTTCACGCGTGCGCTCAAGGGGAGATAATCCCAGTATTTATCCAAGACCACCACAACGCGCGCCAACAAGGTGCTGCTTCAGACTGGTGGCTGCACCACTCGCTCACTTCCCTCAACGCATCCCTCGAGGACAGATTGCAGATTTATCAAGGTTCGTCCTTGAAGGTTCTAAAAGAGCTATGCGACCAATACGGTGCAACCCAAGTCGTGTGGAACAGACTCTACGAGCCCGCAATAATCAAGCGAGACACTGAAATCAAAGAGTCACTACATGGTTCGGGCATCACCGTAAAAAGCTTCAACGGCAGGTTGCTGTGGGAGCCGATGCAAATTCTCAAAAAGGATCAAACACCTTACAAGGTATTCACCCCTTACTACAGAAAAGGCTGTTTACAGGCGCAGCCCCCCAGAACACCCAATGTAACACCAAAAGATATGCGCATAATTGAAAGAGCTGAAACGTCAATGACTGTTGGTCAGTTAAAGCTATTACCGTTAATTGACTGGTGTTCAGAATTTAGCCAGCATTGGAATCCTGGTGAAGAAGGCGCGAAAGATAAACTGCAAAATTTTATTAAAAATGCGGCTCAAAGTTACAAAAGAGACAGAAATATCCCCGATATTCAAGGAACATCGAGATTATCGCCTCATCTTCATTTTGGTGAAATGTCGCCTAACCAAATCTGGTACGCGATCTTAGATAACCTCGACCCAAATGACGAGGATATTGATTGCTATCTTTCTGAGTTGGGATGGCGAGAGTTTTCGCACTACCTGCTTTTTCACTTCTTTCACATGGAAATCCAGAATTTTAACGCGAAGTTCAACCATTTCCCCTGGAAAAAGGATGAAAACCTACTCACTGCTTGGCAAAAAGGATTAACAGGAATTCCTATCGTAGACGCCGGAATGCGCGAACTACGGCAAACCGGTTACATGCACAATCGCGTGCGCATGATAGTTGGTTCGTTTTTGGTGAAGAACTTATTGCTCGACTGGCGAGAGGGCGAGGCTTGGTTCTGGGACTGCCTGTTAGATGCGGATTTAGCAGCTAATGTAGCAAGTTGGCAATGGGTCGCGGGTTCGGGCGCAGATGCGGCTCCCTATTTTAGAATCTTTAACCCAGTAACGCAGGGACAGCGCTTTGACGAAAATGGCGAATATGTAAAGCGTTATTGTCCAGAACTTAAAAAGCTTCCTCCGAAATTTATACATGACCCGTGGAATGCCAAACCAGATATTCTAAGAGCCTGTGGCGTCGAGTTGGGCAATACCTACCCCAAACCTCTGGTAGACCTTAAAACGTCGCGTCAGGAGGCGTTAGATGCGTTTCAGGTGTTAAAACAAGTATGAACACGCCAACAAAGCTTTGTTTAGTCCTTGGTGATCAACTTACGGCTTCTTTATCGAGTATTCGTACGCTTGACCCAAAGCACGACTGGATATTAATGGCGGAAGTGGCTCAAGAAGCTAAATACGTCAAACACCACAAAAAGAAAATAGCGTTCATATTTTCGGCAATGCGACATTTCGCAGCTGAGCTCAAATCGTCGGGCTATCAAGTCAGATATCGGCGCATCGACGATGGCGACAATAAAGGTGGCCTATTTGACGAAGTTTTGCTCGCAACCCAAGAATTGAACGTCAAACACGTAGTTATTACCAAACCTGGTGAATATAGATTACTGGCGCAATTTGAAACCTGGTCGTCTCAGCTAGGCACACAAGTGGACTTACTGGACGATGACCGCTTTTTGGCTACACAAACAGAATTCGAGCAGTGGGCAAAGGGAAAAAAGCAGTTGCGCATGGAGTTTTTCTACCGAGTGATGCGTCAGAAATGGAACGTGCTGATGGAAAATGGCAAACCTATCGGCGGCAAATGGAATTATGATCAGCAAAATCGCAAGAAGCTTCCCAAACAATTAGCGATACCAGAACCCGATAATTTTGCCCTAGACGCTTGCACAGAAGAAGTCATTAAAGAGGTAGAACAACGCTTTGCCGAGCATTTTGGCGACTTAACACCATTCCATTATGCGGTAACGCGCACTCAGGCGTTAAGTGTTCTAACCTCATTTATCGACAACCGGCTCGCCCTATTCGGTGACTATCAAGATGCGATGCAACAAGGGCAAGACTGGTTGTTTCACAGCCACATTAGCTTGTACATAAACGTTGGCCTGTTAACCCCTTTAGAAACTATTAGAGCGGCGGAGCAAGCTTATTACGCCGGCACCGCTCCGCTAAACGCAGTTGAAGGTTTTATTAGGCAAGTGCTGGGCTGGCGAGAATACGTACGTGGTCTGTATTGGTTCTCCATGCCCGGATATGAAAAGCGCAATGGTCTACAAGCCACACGACCACTACCGGATTTTTTCTGGACAGGTAAAACCAAGATGAACTGCCTGTCTGAATGCATTCGCAACACCAGAGAAAATGCCTACGCACACCATATACAGAGGCTCATGGTGCTAGGTAACTTCGCTTTATTGGCGGGGCTCAACCCTGAAGAAGTACAAGAATGGTATTTGCTCGTGTATATCGACGCTTTTGAGTGGGTGGAGTTACCCAATGTTAATGGCATGATTTTGTTCGCAGACGATGGACTACTAGCGAGTAAACCCTACGCTGCAAGTGGTGCCTACATTAACAAAATGTCTAACTATTGCCAGCATTGTCACTACAAGGTCAATGTTAAACTGGGTGAAGATGCTTGCCCATTTAACTACTTGTATTGGCATTTTCTTATCAAACACAAAGACAAGTTTGCCAATAACCCAAGAATGGCGATGATTTATCGAACGCTGGAGAAGAAAACAGAAGAAGATGTGCAAGCTATCAAGGTGCACAGCCATGCGTTTTTTGAGCAACTGAAACGAAGCGGTGAAGAATTGGACAAGAATGCGCAAGCAACATTTACCTTCTAAAGTTTGTCCCGTATGCGAACGCCCATTTAATTGGCGCAAAAAATGGCGCAATAACTGGGAAAACGTTAAGTACTGTAGCAAAAGGTGCGCGTCGACCGGCATAAAGACACCAGAAATGCTTGGGTGAAATAGACTATACGCAATGTTGGTCTATGCTCTGTGAACGACAGACAAAGGTGTTTACAATGACAGCAAAAACGCGTGCACTTATCTCTGCTTTAGTGGCATTTAGCTTCTACAGTGCTTGGTCTTGGTGGGTCAACTCCATGGCCAGCGACGATCAATTACTTATTATAAGGAGTGCGGTGTTGCAGGGCACATACAGTGCAATGATGACAGTCACCTTTACGTCGTTTTTAAACTGGACGTTGAGTAAAATGAAATGTCACAAGCGACCGCAACTAGCCGTGTTGCCACCTTTGGCATTTCAAGCCGTGATGGTGATTGCCTTGAATGTTATCAATTCCACTCCTGATTTATGGGCGACTGTTGCGCCAAGCATTGTATTAACCGGTGTTTATGGCTTTATCTACGCCAATTCTTTGTTAAAAACACCTGAATATATCTGCAAATACAAATTAGAGGGATATGAAAAACTAGAAGCTGAATTAACTAAGAACTGAATTAACTAAGAACTGAGATAGATGCGGCTTCTCACCGAGCCGCATCGTTAGTCTTTACTTAGCGTCAGGATAGGGGTCGTTACGCAGCGAGAACTTCAATACAAAGAATCCCACGACGCCAGACATAAGAGATCCGATGATGATGCCCAGACGCTCATCAAATAACAGGTTTTCTCCGGTTTCTTCAAATGCCAACGAACCAATAAACAAACTCATAGTAAAACCAACACCACACAACAGTGACACGCCGTAAAGTCTAGTTAAATTCATACCGTCAGGGAGTTTAGCAATACCCATTTTTAGGCCAAGCCAGCACAAACCAAAAATACCGATTTGCTTACCGGCGAATAATCCCAGCGCTATGCCAAGTGGTACAGGGTGAAATACCTGATCCATGGTCATTCCTGTGACATTAATGCCAGCGTTAGCAAAAGCAAACACAGGAAGAATGATGAACGCAACGGCATGATGCAAGTCGTGTTCTAGGCTCTTAAGCGGTGACTTTTCAGGGTTTTGATAGTCTTTGATAGGAATGAACATGGCCAGAATTACCCCCGCAAGCGTAGCATGCACCCCCGACTTAAGCATGGCCACCCACATGACAAGCCCAATGAGTAAATAGCGACAAAGGTTGGAAATTTTACGCGCGTTCATAAACCACAATAAGACACAGCACGCTGCCGCAACCACAAGTGCAGTGAGTGAAATTTTAGATGTGTAGAAAACAGCGATAATGACGATCGCGCCAACATCATCGAATATGGCAAGCGAGGTTAGGAATATCTTCAAACTTACAGGCACTCTAGACCCTAGCAAGGCTAAAATACCCAGAGCGAACGCAATATCAGTTGCAGCAGGGATTGCCCAACCTTTCATGGCGATGTCATCGCCCCAGTTGAAATAGGCATACACAGCAGCGGGAACGGCCATTCCACCCACAGCGCCTATCGCAGGAAACATAATATTTGCCGGATTGGATAGCTCGCCTTCCAACACCTCGCGTTTTAACTCTAAGCCAACTAGCAAAAAGAAAACGGCCATTAAGCCATCGTTGATCCACAATAACAGTGGCTTATCTATCTTTAACGCCCCAATTTGCATCACTACAGGCGTATCAATGAGTAGGTTGTAAAAACCAAACAAAGGGGTATTGGCAATGATAATGGCGCTAATAGCTGCCAACATCAGCAAAACACCCGCCGCAGATTCTTGTTTCAAAAACTGTTCTATAAAGCTTGGACTTTCTTGAGCAGTGGACATTAATGACGTTCCTTACATTTATTCCAAAAACAATGTACGTGTATTTTTGCCTAAAAGATCCTTATTTTACAACGACAAAAATATGAAGAAGTTTTACAAACGGTCTGTTTATATGGATTAAAGCTGATAGACTGCCAGAGTCAATGGTCAAAAGGGAATGTATAGTGTTGCGTCGCACTGTTTTAGCGTTGTGTATTTCTGCGTCATTTACAGCAAATGCGAAGGGTTTATCCCCCTATTTACCTCTCAACATCGCGCCAGAAGTTGAATTGCAATTACAAAAGTTAATTGCTATCACCGGACAAACACCGCTTGCTAAACCCTACAAAGCATCCGAGCTTCTGCTACGTCTTCCGGAAATTAGAGAATCGCACCCACTGCTTTATTCGCGCTTATCTGGGTACCTGTCTCGATATACTAAAAAAGTGGCCATCACGCACCGTGGCATTGCGCTCTCCACCAGTGACGACAACAAGCGTACCTTAGAGAATAACAGAGGCATTGAACACCAAACCCGCGTCGAAATTTCTGGTGCCGGTCATGCGTTTTTTAGCCCGTACTTTTACGTTGCTGGCGGCGGCATATACAGCGACGAAAGTGGGCGCGCTGCCACCAATACGCACATCGGATTGGGAACTGAATTTTTGCAGCTTGATTTAGGGTTTAGAGAGCATTGGTTCTCGCCGTTTCAAGATTCCGCCATGTTAATTAGCACCAATGCTGAAAACTCACCATCTTTGACCTTTAGCAATTCTACCCCTATTGGTGGTTGGGATTTTAGATACGAAGCGTTTTACTCTGAACTTAAAAAAGTGGCAGGAATTGTCAAAGATGGAGTCGCTGAAAGGGGACGCCCAAAGCTTACTGGACTGCACATTAGCGCGAGTCCTTTGGAAAGTTGGTCCGTAGGTTTAAGCAGAACCTATCTTTATGGTGGAGGGCAGCGAGAACAGAGTTTACAGAATGCCTTTTTGACTTGGACAGCCCCAGCTCAATTGGGTCAAAAAGGCGCTTTCGATAACGGCGATGAAGGCTACCAGCAAACCGCAGTATCAACCAAATTTCACAACAATTGGCTAACACCAATTTCGATATACGCTGAATTTGCAACCGCTGAAAGTAGAGATGAGTTAGGATCGCGTTATACCGCAAATGCGCGTTCGGTAGGCTTTTTCATGCCAGTCTTGTTCGACAATATTTCATTCCGCTACGAGTACACAGACCGAGATGCCGGTTGGTATCAATCCTCTTTTTACCAAAAGGGTTTCAGTAACGACAATGACATTCTGGGGCATTGGAGTGCAGACGAGTTTGGCACTCGCTTCGCACCAGGCGCAAAGACTCACCATTTACTGCTCGACTGGGAATTAATAAATAATCAGTTAATGGCATTAAGGGTAAGTGGGCAGGAAGTTGACCAACTAACCGAAAGGCGCATTGAAGATACCTACCAAGTGCAAGCCCGTTATTCCTTTGCTAACCAGTATGGATTTTGGGGGGTCGAAGGAACCTATGGTAAAGACGCTGCGGGTGATGACTACCACCGCGTCTCAGCTTTTTTTAGATGGTAATAAACAGCAATTAAGTGGTGCAGGTAATAAACCTAAACTATTTTAATATGCTTAACGTAACGGTAAGCTATTAGCTCTATTTGATACAGGACATATCATGAAAACTTCGGCACTGTACCCAGGAACATTTGACCCTATCACCAACGGTCACGCGGATCTCATTGAACGAGCCGCCAGTATGTTTAGCAAGGTCACTGTTGCTATTGCCAACAATCCCAGTAAAAAGCCGTTATTCAGTTTAGAAGAGCGGGTTGAACTGGCCGAGCAAGTCACGGCGGGATTAAGCAATGTGTCAGTGATTGGTTTTAGTGGTTTATTGGCTGACTTTGCCGATCAACAAGGCGCTAGCGTGCTCATACGCGGTTTGCGCGCCGTATCTGATTTTGAATACGAATTTCAATTGGCCAACATGAATAGACGCCTTAATCCAAACCTAGAAAGTGTGTTTTTAACACCCGCGGAAGAAAACTCATTTATTTCTTCCACACTCGTTAAAGAAGTTGCATTACATCGCGGCGGCGTGAAGGAGTTTTGCCATCCGATTGTAGAACAAGCTCTGCTAGAAAAATTCCACGGTAAATAACTAGACCCGCGTTTTACATGCCTGAATTACCCGAAGTCGAAACCACCAAGCACGGTGTATCACCGCATATACAGCAAAAGCGCGTTGACGATGTCATTGTTAGGAATCCCAACCTTCGCTGGCCTGTTCCGTCAGATTTAAAAGAAACATTACAAAGTAAGCTATTGACCTCGGTCGAACGCCGAGCCAAATATCTTTTGTTTTATTTTGATGACAATACCGATCAAGCGTTATTGGTTCATTTAGGCATGTCAGGTAGTTTGCGTATCGTACCTAGAACTGAAATACCGCTTAAACACGACCACGTAGATCTGGTGTTTAACGACATTAGCTTACGTTATTCAGACCCACGTCGCTTTGGCTGCATAATATGGTTGCCCGAAGCCCCTCTCGAGCACAAACTCCTCTCACATTTGGGGCCTGAGCCACTATCCGACGCTTTTGATGGTGACTACCTGTTCGCCAAATCACGCAAACGTAGTAGTGCCGTGAAACAGTTTGTAATGGATCAGGAAGTGGTAACGGGCATAGGGAATATTTACGCCTCCGAGGCTCTTTTTACAGCGGGCGTGAGACCGGATAGAGCAGCGGGAAAAGTGACACGTAAGCAATATCAATTGTTTGCCGAAGACGCCAAACGAATTCTCGAGCGTTCCATTAAACAAGGTGGAACTACCTTGCGGGATTTTGTTGGAGGCGACGGCAAACCCGGTTATTTTGCTCAGCAGCTCTTGGTATACGGCCGTAAGGGCGAACCCTGCCCGACTTGCGAAGCTACTTTAAAAGAAAAACGCATTAGTAACCGCAGTTCTGTGTTCTGCCCGCAGTGTCAAAAATAGTCTGCTTAGTTAGCCGGGATAAGTTGTTTTAGATTGACACCTTGGACAGCAAAAAACGTATCTCGGTAGCGCAAAATAGTGCCTGAAGGTTCTTCAAATACCTGATAGATTCGCGGCGCACTTTCACCGGCCACCAGCATCGCCACAATATGGGGGTTAGATGTAGGTGCAACTGATACAGATAATACCTGTAATGACTCCCAAGTTGACACCAACGGCGTGATAGATTCTACTGAGTATTCTCGCTCGCTGCTAATCCGCCAGTCTTGTCCAATTCGTTCGATGGCAACATATCCATAATCTAACTTCATAATAACGCTGTAAGGCGGCAGCAATGGTTCAGATTGGGGGCTAACATCATCGTTATTAATGAGATTGTTACTTACCGCAAACAAATACACCATGAATAGCATGGCGAATATCAGAACATTGTTCCAGGCGCGCTGACTAAGTCGAAGCATAGATAAACTGACTTTCTAGAAAATTCGAAGATTGCGCTTACCCTAACACAAATCGGGATAGGGGGTAGTCTTGCGAGGATCTAACGCAAAAAACCCGGCAAGCACCGGGTTTTTCGGGAGACAAAAACGAAAAAGATTTACTTAATCTTTGCTTCCTTGAAAAGCACGTGTTTGCGAACTTTAGGATCAAACTTTTTGATCTCCATTTTGCCCGGCATATTACGCTTGTTTTTGTCTGTCGTGTAGTAGTAGCCAGTGCCAGCTGTAGATACTAATTTAATTTTATCGCGCATGACTCTGATTCCTTATACTTTTTCGCCGCGGGCACGCATATCAGCTAGAACTGTGTCGATACCCTTTTTATCGATGATACGCATACCTTTGGTAGAAACGCGTAGTTTCACGAAACGATTTTCAGTCTCAACCCAAAAACGGTGAGAGTGTAGGTTTGGCAAGAAGCGACGACGCGTTGCATTGTTCGCGTGTGAGCGGTTGTTACCTACCGCAGGGCGCTTGCCAGTTACTTGACATACTCTGGACATTGTCATTGTCTCCAAATTTAATACTTTACTACTTGCTGATTTAAAAAACTTTTAAGGAATCAGCAGACGCTCATACAAGAGGGCGCACTTTATACAGTAAATAAATATGTGATTCAAGTAAAAGTTGCTTTTTTGATCGCATTTTCCGATTTAGTCGTTACTGCAAAATCACTATTGTTGAGCCAGATAGATGCTTCGTTGCGCTATATAAAACCTCTCTCTGCGAGAGATACTGTGCTACCAATTCCCACTACTAAATGATCCAGTAAACGAATATCCAATAACTTTAAAGCATTTTGTAATGCGGTAGTAATTTGTTGATCGGAAACACTGGGCTCTGCGACTCCTGAAGGATGGTTATGCGCCACAATAATAGCTGCCGCATTGTGGGCTAAAGCAAATTTCGCGACTTCCCTAGGGTATACGGCCGTTTTATCGATAGTCCCCGAAAATAACACCTCAAAGTGAAGCAACTGGTGCTGGGCATCCAAAGCAAGGGCTGCAAAGACCTCGCGTGTGTAGCGCCTTAGTTGTAATGCAACGAAGTGTTTAGTTTGTTCAGAATCAACAAAATGTGGCTGCTCGCTCAACTGCTCTTGCAAATACCGTTTAGCCATTTCTAGCCCTGCATGCAGTTGGGCATATTTGGCTTTGCCCAGTCCTGGCAGCAAACTAAATTCATCAATATTGGACGCAAACAACGCATGCAAGGAACCGAAGTGCGTGAGTATTGTTTTAGCAAGCTCAACAACGTTATGTTGCACAGTACCGGTGCGTAGAAAGATGGCAAGAAGCTCAGCGTCAGATAAGGCCGTGGCTCCTTGTAAGATCAATTTTTCTCTCGGCCGATCTTTGCTAGGCCATTCAGTTATCTTCATCAATACAATCCTTGTAATGAATATATTTAATTTTTCTAAATCACTGACTTTTGACAAATTATTAAGACTAAAGTCGGTGCTTTTTAATCGCAATTTAACAGCAAGCTCCATGCTTGTGTGATAACCTAATCTATCAGGTTAATCATTTCAATAAAAAACAAAGAATGACAGCACTGACCAATACCAACATTTTATTGGGGATTACGGGTGGTATCGCCGCCTACAAAACACCGGACTTAGTAAGGAAACTAAAAGCACAAGGTGCAAATGTTAGGGTTGTGGTCACAGAATCTGCAAAGGCCTTTGTCAGTCCTCTTGCGTTGCAAGGGGTATCCGGCAATACAGTTTCTGATGATCTTCTCGACCCTGCAGCAGAAGCAGCAATGGGTCACATTGAGCTGGCACGTTGGGCAGATCTGTTGCTAATAGCGCCTGCCACAGCCAACACAATGGCAAAGTTAACTCATGGTCTTGCAGACGACTTACTCACCACATTATGCCTGGCAACCTCAGCCCCAATTGTTTTAGCCCCCGCGATGAATCAACAGATGTGGGCGGCCTCTGCAACGCAAGCAAATCTCGAGGTTTTGCGTGCGCGTGGCGTATCATTCCTGGGTCCAGACCAAGGTGAGCAAGCATGTGGTGATGTTGGTCCAGGTCGTATGATGGAACCCGAAGACATCGCTATGGCTTTAGCTGAAACGCGGCAAATACAGCAGACGCTATCAGGTAAAACGGTTGTTATTACTGCAGGGCCTACGCGCGAACACATTGACCCGGTGCGCTATATGAGTAATCACAGCTCAGGGAAAATGGGCTTTGCGATTGCAGATGTTGCGCAAAAAATGGGAGCCAATGTAAAACTGGTATCGGGTCCGGTAAATATTGACTTTCCAGAAGTCAGTCACATAGACAAAGTGAACACCGCACAAGAAATGTTAGATGCGGTAATGAACCAAATAGATGACTGCGACATATTCATTGGATGTGCCGCTGTTGCGGACTATCGCCCAACAGAATCAGTTGACCATAAGATTAAAAAAAGTAATATTGAGTTAACACTCACTTTTGTTAGAAATCCCGACATTCTGGCCACCGTCGCCGCAAATGAGAACGCTCCCTTCACCGTTGGGTTCGCTGCTGAGACGCAAAATGTCGCACAATATGCGCGTGACAAATTACAGCGTAAGAAACTCCAGCTAATTGCAGCTAATGACGTTTCGCAAAAGGATATCGGCTTTAACAGTGACCAAAACGCGCTCACCGTCTATTGGGCTGATGGCGAGCAATCACTGCCTAAATCCAGTAAAAGTGAACAAGCAAAACAATTACTAGAAATAATTATCGAACGTTACAACAATGAGCAAAATTGACGTTAAAATCTTAGACTCGAGAATTGGGTCTGAGTATCCTCTCCCGGAATATGCCACTCCAGGATCGGCAGGTATGGATCTTCGCGCATGCATTGATGAAGCACTTACCCTTGCACCTGGACAATCTGAGTTAGTGCCTACTGGATTGGCGATATATATTGCTGACCCTGGCTTGTGTGCGACAATTCTCCCACGCTCAGGATTAGGTCATAAAAAAGGAATAGTGCTGGGAAATCTGGTGGGTTTAATCGATTCTGATTACCAGGGACCATTAATGGTGTCTTTGTGGAATCGCTCCAATGAAGAGGTTCAAATTCAGCCAGGTGAACGTGTTGCTCAACTCGTTATTTTACCCGTTCTGCAGCCTAAACTTGAAGTTGTAGAAGCGTTTACAGAGAGCGAACGAGGCCAAGGTGGCTTTGGCTCATCTGGAACCCACTAAACTGTCAGGATCAATTATGCCTTCCACTAGAAAGAACAACCGCAAAGCCCAAATCCTTCAATGTCTTGCTGTGATGCTGGAAACGCATCATGGACAGCGTATCACCACCGCTAAGTTAGCAGAGAAGGTGGGAGTTTCAGAGGCCGCCCTTTACAGACACTTCCCAAGTAAAGCAAGAATGTTTGAAGGTTTGATCGAATTTATTGAAACAACACTGTTCTCTCGTATAAACAAGATCATCGAAGAAGAAAAAGATACCGCTAATCGCTGTCAATTGATCATGCATTTGATTCTCGGTTTTGCCGAGAAAAACCCGGGCATAACACGCATTTTGAACGGTGATGCGTTGCAGGGAGAGCAGGAAAGATTGCGCACGCGAATCGCACAATTGTTTGAGCGCTTAGAAACTCAGCTTCGCCAAGTATTACGCGAGCGCAAATTGCGTGAAGGCAAGGCACTGCCCGCTGAAGAAACCCTTATCGCCAATATATTGATAAGTTTCGTAGATGGTCGAATCAACCAGTTTGTTCGTTCTGAGTTTAGTTACCGACCTACCGAAGGATTTAACGCCCAGTGGAAATTTTTGAAGGAGCGTTTTTTCTAAAGGGTTTGGATTGCATAATGACCAAAAAGCCAGGTTCTATCCTGGCTTTTTTCATTATTGCCCTGTCCCGTCCTGAAATGTGTTTACACATTTAGGACGAATTATGACTACTCCATACAAATCAAAGACTAAACGAACGCAACGTGATTACACGCTAGGCT